>NZ_CP075691.1:7025281-7627828 GCF_020026305.1 Streptomyces sp. 135
GGGCAGCAAGGGCCGGACGAACTCCCACTCGGCATCGGACAGGTGCGGTTCTTGCTCCAGGTAATCAGGAGGAGCCATGCCAGTCGGCGCTGGCCCACATTCAGGACCTGATTGCTCCGCTGCAGCGCTTGGCGGAGGAGGCCCCCCACCCTGGCGGTGGGCATCGGCGCACGGCACCGTGCCACGCATCGAGTCGCCGGTTCGCTACCTGCTCACGTGTTCCGCGTGTTCCAAGAGCCGTCGGACAGCGGGGCTTTTACCGAAGGGGCGCAGCATGCGTTTCAAATCGAGCAGGGCTTGGCGGACACGCGCCGACTGTGGGTACGGGGCGATGTCCAGCAGTTCGTGGTAGCTGGCACATGCCTCGTCCACGTGGCCCGTTTGCAGGAGGAGGCGGGTGAGTGCCGCCTGGGTGAGAGCACGCGCCCGGTGGGCGTGTGGCGATCTGTGGGCGAGTGATGTGCGGAATGCGGCGGCGGCGGCGGTGCGTTCGCCGAGAGCGACGAGGGTTCTACCCCGCTGGAAGCACCATGCCGCCGGCGTGTAGGTGGAGAAGTCGGCCGGCGTAGATCCACAGGGGGAGGTGGGCGTGGCCGACTCCCGCTGCTGCTGCCACGCTTCGGCTCGATGCAGAGCGGTGCGTGCGGCGGGCTTCTGTCCGGCCAAGGCCAAAGCCACTGCTTGTTGCGATGTGACGAAGGCATGCACCCCTGGAGGGGCACTGGACGGGAGCAACTCACAGGCGTGTTCGGCGAGAGCTAGAGACGCCCCGATGTGGCGCAGCGCACCGGCCTGGTTGCTCATGGCCCGTAATACGGTGGCCTGCGTCGTCGAATCGTTGACTGTGCCAGCCAGCTCGAAGGCCACACGAAAGTACCGTTGCGCAAGACCGTCGTGGGCGTCGTCACTGTGCATCCGGGCCAGTAGGTAGAGCAGGCGTGCCGCATCAGTGACGAGTGAACGCGATTGGGGTCGTGGTATGGCCTTGCGCAGTCCGGTGGGAACATCACTGCCCAGATAGGCAGCGAGGGCCATTCTGGCGTGTGTGCCGCCGATCTCCAGTGCCATGGAGAAGAACGGGATCGCCGTGCCCAGGACCAAGGCCCCTGTATCGACTGGGTACTGAGTCGACGGGACGTCGCGTTCGTACGTGTAGGGCACCGGGACATGACGTTGCGGGGCGGCAGCGATCGCCTGGTAGACCGACCAGTGCAGGCGTGGGCCTTGAAGAGGATCGGTATCCGCCCTGCATAAATGCGTAAGACGGGTGACGGCGTCAGGAGGCCAGTCTTGCTGCTCGGCCGATGACACGTCCGGCGACTCGGCCGCCCAGCCCAGGTCGACGGGGGTTACGAGTCTGCCCAATCGGCGGCCCAATGCCTCGGCGGCCAGGACGCGGACCCGCGGGCGCGGGACCACCCCTCGAAGCCAGTGGGCCACGGAGGTTCGGTCGTACCGCGCCTGAACGCCGTTCTCCGCAGCCACCGAATTGACCGCGCGGGCAAACTGTTGGCCTGTCCAGGCGGCTTCAGCGAGCAGGGCACGCAGGTACTGGTTGGCAGGCTTCTTCACGGTCACGGGTCCTCCACGACAACACGTGTAGGGCGAGTTTCAGTCCTTTACGGCGCGATAGCGGATTACTGATCTGAGCTCGGGCGATGAGGTGTGCGAGGCGTACTGCCCCTCATTTAGTGGTTCCGAGGCTCGCAGGGGCGAATACTCCGGCCAAGCATGCGATCGGGCCAGAGCGGTACAAGTGAGGTACCTGATGCGGCCTCGGCCAACACGGAGTAACCGTTGCGGGCGAGCCTTTCATGTCCCGTCAGCCTTGGGTGTGAGGGGGGCCGCTTGAGGGCCAGGCCGACCCCGGGGGTTGTTGACGATATCGCCGAGTTCCACACCATTGCTGGAGTGGTCTGCGGGGCTGAGGTCACGGAACAATCGGATGAGTCGCCAGCAGGCGAGGGTGGGCCGCTTGGCACAGGGCGACCGTGGTCGAGAGGCTCACCACGAGCACGGGCCCCCAATCCTCGACCGTCGCCGGGCCGGAGACTATCGGCTGCCTCGCCGGTTCTGCCGTGGCGCCACAGCAGAACCGGCGAGGTCCTCTGCGACTTGATGGGCCTCGGAGCCGGCCGGTGCGATCTCCTGGATCCGATCAGCCGTGCGCTGAGTGGCTTCCCGAATCCGCGCCGCGAGCACTACCTTCGCGTCGGCCGCGGTGAACGCTTCGGCCGATGACCGCACCGACGCCGTGCGACGCGCCGGTCACCAAGGCACGAGATCCATCCAGACGGTAGGGAAGTGAAGAGCTCATCAGATCACTCCTGTCGGTCGGTTCGGCGAAATGCCCTCGCGAGGAGCAAATCTGATGGAGACCGTCTCACATCCCGTTCCCATGCTGTTCTGCAGAAGCCCGTACACCTGTTGAGGCTGTTGAATTCCAGGCCTCCGGGCATCGGGCAAGAGGGCACCCGATTTGGCGAGATCTGCTCCCATGTGGTCGGTCACGATTGCACGGAGGTCCGATTGGGCGGAAAAGCATGTTGACTTTTCGTTTACGGCAGGAAACATTGCTGCAATAGCGGAAATGACCAGGCGGCCGACTGTTCGGTCTTCCCGCGAAGGCCCCGCCGATTCATACAGGTCTGCGACGCACGAAGTTGCGAGCGGTTGGAAGATAGAAATGTCAACGCTCTTGCCCTCGACATGATGGGCCACTGCGGTGAGAAAGGAACGCCGTCCAGAAGTGGTGCAAGCGGTTCCCGGCCAAGGAGACTTTTCAGTCAGAACTCTGCTGCGGGCAGTGAGGGAGAACGTGTGTGCCGCGCACAGAGCCCGGTGAAGGGCCACGCAGGCCGCCACCGGGCCGTCTGGAAGCCGTCAGTTTCGGCGAGAATCTGGCGCTGGTGGCAGCCGGATCTCTGGACGTGGCCGCTCGTGCCCGGATTTCCTGTCGGCTCGCCCGGTACATGGCAAGAACCCAGGCGCAAGGCTTCTCCGGGGAGCCGACGAACGGGAGACGACCGTGTTGCTTGCGGCCTGCCCTCACTCCGGCCTTGCCCTCGCCTGCGTCAACGACCCGGTGAGATTCACCGCCAGGGACGACTCGTGCATACGTCGCACGGCTTGGCGGTACACCTCCCTGCCACGCATCCTGAAGTACGCTTCATCTCGGCCGGGTTGAGCACCTTGGAACGGGAGCCGGGACCGCCCGCCGCGATAGCGATCAGAGGACTGCGGGAGCCGTCGCTGCTCTGGTCAGTACGTCTAGGTGTGCTTTCGGGCAGGTTGGTGACGCGGCTGGCGGGTGTGTGGCCTGCGATGCCTGGGTGCGGTCGGTGGTAGTTGTACCAGTCGATCCACTCGGTGAGAGCGGTCTGTCGTTCGGCGTCTGAGGTGTAGGGCCGTCGGTAGGCCCATTCCTCGATCAGGGCGCGGTGGAAGGGGTGGGTCTTGCCGTTGGTCTGCGGCCGCCAGGGCAGGGTCCAGTGAGGGCTGATGCCCAGCTCATGACAGGTCTGGCGCCAGGTGTTCTTGGTGTAAGTCCAGGCGTTGCAGGCGTTGTCGGTCAGAATCCGCTCGACGTGACGGCGCGGCCGGCGAACCAGGCCACGGCTCGGGTGAGGAAGCCCGTGCAGGTAGCGGCGGTTTCGTCGGGAAGGTCTTCGGTGTAGGCCAGGCGGCTGTGGTCGTCCAGGGCGGTATGCAGATAGGCGTATCCCACGCCGTTGCGGCGGTCCTTGTTCGGGCTGTCGGCCGCCCGGCCGAGGACCTTCTGGCGCCGCCGCCGTCCGGGATGCGTCCGAGCTTCTTGGCGGCGTCGATGTGGAGCAGTTCGCCGGGCCGGGAGCTTTCGTAGCGTCGCACGGGTTCACCCGTGGACCGGACCAGGGCTGCCAGGAGTGGCAGGCCGTGGCGATGGAGGCTGCGATGCCGCATCGGACAACGAGTCGCAGGGGTCCGATGCGGTGCGCGGGACGTGTTCTTCGACTGCGGCCGGGGTCTTCCGGGGCTGGTCGGCCGGAGCGGTCACTCATCCCGGCGATGCCAAGCTGCCGGCGCCGGGTGGCCCAGCGGGCCGCGGTGGTGTGGCTGACCTGGAATCGCTCGGCAGCCCGGCGAAGCGGCCAGCCGTCGTCCACGGCACAGCGGGCAGGACAAAGACGTCCGGTCTCGGTCAACGGGGCGTCACGGTGGGGCACGAGGGCCTTCTGGTCTCGGTGCGGATATCGCAATCCACATCGAGCCAGCAGGCCCTCACCCAGTTCAAGCACCCGCCCCGCGTGTCACCAACGTCCCGGGACAACACACCTACGTGCCTCGGGAGCTAATGGCTGTTGAGCACTGCCCAGAAGCTGCACGACGGCCTGCACCCGCGCTGGCCGTTGTCTTCTTGTCCTTGCGCTGAGGCCCCGGGGCCCGGACGCTCGCGATGGCGCCCCTGAGCCTCCGACTCTGGGCCCGCACACTGCACTCGGCGCGAATACCCGTTCATTTCCGCCGTGTTGACCGGCTGCCCGGACAACGTGATCGTCGGCCGCGTCGCAAGACGAAACACCTCAGCCGTCAACAATGGATCGTCCATGCCTTCATGATGGCGGTTCGTGTCCGGAATGAATATTCCTACGACACACACCACTCGAAGGGATGAGGGCAAGTACCGCTCGCCTCGCTGCGACCACGCGTAACAGCAGTGCCTGAACTCCTACCCACACAAACGGGGATCTCAGACCGTGCAGAGCTGTCCACGTGATCAGCCATGAGCGGAGCGGGCGTCTGTTGGTATACACCCGGCGAAAGGGGTTCGCCCCGCTGGTGCGAGCCCTGGCGCCCTCTCGCGCTCAACCGGCTCCGTAAAGACACACAGCATCCAGCCAACCGGCACCCTCCCCATGCGCCGGTGATCGAATGACGACCCACCACAGCCGAGTGAGGGCCGATGCAGGTCACCCTCCCGCAGGTGAGCAGATCCCTCGGGCGCCCAACTGACCATGACATCCCAGACCGACTCTGCGATTCGGCGAACCGCACACTCTCTGCGGCGCTGGCCACCACCTTGCGAGGTTCCTGCGGATTCCTCTCAACACGTGCAACAGGGTGGGCATGGTTTTACAGCGTGGCAGGCCCAAGTCCCGTGCACTCTTCACTTCAGCACACCGATGCCCATGCCCTGTGTCGAACCGGTAAGGGGACTCGCATGCCCACTCGGATCGCGTCCGGTCATCAAAGCCGTGCGGCGAAGGACCGTATGAGTCCAAAGGATCAACTCATGTGGCGCCTGGAGAAGGACCCTCGGGTGTATCCGGTCATCGTGCTACTCGTGTTGCTCGACGGCCCCGTGGATCTTCCCGCTCTGTACGCGTGGCACCGACAGGCTGCGCGTCTCGTGCCCCGGATGGCAGCCAAGGTGATCACCCCACGTAACCCGTTCGCCGCCCCCTACTGGGTCCCGGACGAACTCTCGGCTCCCGAACGGCACATCCGACAGCACACCCTTGACGGCAAAGGCACTGAAGACGATCTCTTCCAACTCATCGAGTCTGTGGCGCCTTTGCCGTTTGTTCCTCACCGGCCTCCGTGGGACGCCTACCTCATCGACGGGCTTCAGGGCGGGCGCACTGCCTACCTCCTCAAGATCTCTCACACCATCGTCGACGGCATGCGACTACGGGACATGTTCCTGCGCCACCCCCTCAGCGACATGACCTCCAGGACGACGGCGTCCGCAGCCGCGACCACTCCGGTAACCGGGCTGGCCCAGGTACGGCGGACGCGTCGTTCCTCCAGGCTGGGGCGCTGGGGCACCCGCTGCCTCTTGGCGGCGGAGATCATCCGGCAGGTGGCGGACTCACCCCGGCTGCCCCGTGGCCACGGAGACGGGGTCGGCCGCCGGTACTGGGGTATGGAAGTGTCGGTCACAGCACTGCGCGCCGCCGCCGGCGCAGGGGGAGGCAACGAACAGGATGCACTCGTCGCGGCCATAGCCGACGGCTGTCACCGCTACCACCAGCACATCGGCGTGGACCGGCCCAGGCTCTACACTCTCGCCCCCTACGCCCGGGCGCCGTTGACCCGGCAGAACCCCGACCCTGTGGGCAATCACTGGTTCGTCATCCGGATGGGGCTGCCCGCCGCAGGCTCCTGGACCGACCGCGTGCGTGCGGCCCGCAATGGAGCGATCCGGGCCTACAATCCCAACTCCTGGGACTGGTTCGGCGCTGGCGCACAGGCGATCCGCCCCATCCCAGGGAGCTGGTTCCCCGTGGTGTTCCACAGGTTCTGCGCCACGTTCGACTTTCTCACCACAAGCATTCCCGGCCCAAAGCGCACAGCAGTGCTCGCAGGGGTGGCCGTCTCGAAGGTATACGGCGTCGCTCCCACGATGGGATGCGGAGTCACCGTGGCAATGGTTACCCACGCCGGGCGCTGCCATCTCACACTGACCATCGATCCCTCGGTCATTCGAGATCCGGATCAGATGGCGCGGTGCATCCGGAAAAGTGTCCTGGACGCAGTCGAAGCCACTACCGCTGAGGCCGGCAAGAGCACCCAAGCTCCTTCACCCCTCCGGTGCCAGGTTCAACCCGCAGAGGCCGGAACGGATGGCCACGGACAGACGGATGAGCATCCAAACACTGACTGACATTCCGCGATCCCGCTCACTCGAAGAAAGGCTGGACATGAGCACTCGACGACGAGGCCGGCGTACACCGGTCACCCGCTTCCTCAACGAAGTACTGGACAGCGCACGGGACTTGACGGACGACGCCCTCGACCGGGCAGGCGACGCAGAACGGGATCTGAGGCGCGGCATCGTCCGACTGGTGAGGGTGGACGGCCGGCGGCGCCGTAGGTCGGACCGTGGACGGGACGCCGATCGTCCGGCGCGCTTCGAACGCGAAGGGGACTACGAGAAGGGCGGTGGCCGGATCATCATCGAGTTCGACGATGACCGGCAGGGGCGCTCCGAGCGCGATCTGCGGTACGACAGGGGCAGCGGAGACCGGAGTGGTCGATACGAGGAGCGTGACGACCGGCAAGTCGTCGCGTCCGACGAAGACCGCGGCTTGAGCACGACCGGCAGTGGTTCCGGCGGCAGGTCCACCGGTGCGGCAGGCGGCAAGTCCGGCAAGTGACCTCTCATGAGCGCCGCCGCTCCTAGGCGACGAGAGCGCTCCCGGGTGGTGGGGAACATCCGTCCGGGAGCGCGCACCGAGAAGGAGTAACGCTGTGACAAGTAGGGTCGCGAAAGTCGAGTGGTGTGTTGCTGGGCAAGCGTGCGGCCGGATGTCATGAGCAGTGGACGACTGCGGCTGCTCACCCGGGTCGTCGGCGATCTGTTGAAGCGTGAGGTCAGCGAACGAAGGGCCTCGGCCGACGGACAGGAGGTCGTCCAGCGACGTGCAGTCGCGGTGAGGGAGGCGTTCGAGCGACTGGGCCCCCTTTACATGAAGGTCGGCCAGATCCTGTCGACGCGGCCGGACATCGTCCCCCCGGCGATTGCCAAAGAGCTGGAGAAGCTGCACGACCGGGCGGACGTCCTGCCGTTCTCGGTCATGGAACCCGTTCTGGCGGCAGACCTGGGTCCGGCGTGGCGCAGTCACTTCGCCTACCTGAATGTGGCCAGTCCCTTGGGAGCGGCCTCCCTGGCCCAGGTGTATGGGGGGCGGCTGCACAACGGGGAGAACGTGGTCGTCAAAGTGCAGCGTCCCGGGATCCAGTCAGTGATGAACGCCGACATGCGACTGCTGCGCCGGGCGAGCAGGCACGTCGCGCGCTGCACACCCCGCTTCAACGCGACGGTGGATCTCCCTGCCATGCTAGCCGTGGTATTCGATGCCATTCGTCCGGAACTCGATTTCCGCTCGGAAGCCCGGAACATGGATACAGCTCGGCGGCACGTGCATGAGTTCGAGAGTCTCACCGTCCCCGAGGTGCTGCATGCCACCGAGCGGGTCATGGTCCAGAGCCTCGCACCTGGGGTGAACATCCGCGACGCTGATCGCGCGGACTTCAAGGACGGTGACCGTGAGGCGATCGGGCGGGACCTCCTAGGGTTCATGCTGCGGGGATATTTCGAGAATCGCTTTTTCCACGCGGACCCCCACCCTGGCAACATCCTCGTTGACCCAGAATATGGTGCGGCGGTCATTGACTGGGGCTCAGTCGGCAAGATCGACCGCCGGACGAGTATGCATTTGATGCTGGTCCTGCTGGGTGTTTCGCAGAACGACGGACAGAGTGCCGCTCGCGCGTGGGCAGCCATGGGAAAGGCCACTCCATGGGCCGACCTTCCTGGTTTCCACTCCGATATCAGTCTGCTGACGCCACATGTGTTCACGGCGACCATGGAGGAACTGAACTTCGGCACGTTGTTTGCCACTGTGCTGCAGCACAGTACGAAGCGGGGGATCGCGACCAGTCCGCTTGTATCGGTGCTCGGGAAATCCTTCGCCAATATTGACGGCGCGGTGCGTTACTTTACGCCGGAAATATCCGTGATCGACGTGTTCATCGAAGTCCTCGACCGCATCGTGCACTCCCTGGTCAAGGAGTCCGTCTCGGAGGTACAGCTCACGCGTACCCTCCTTGAGGGCCTTAGCGCCGCCAGTGCTGCGCCCGGCCAGCTACAGGACATCGTCCGCGATCTCGCCAACCGCGATGTGACGTACCGAACCTTTACACATTACGGCGAAGCAGGGGTAAGCGGCCGTCGAACGAGGCAGTTGACGCCATTGGCCATCATCTACCTGTTGTGGCGCACACGGAGGACGAGGTGACCGGCCACGATGACGTCGTGCAGGCATTGATGCCGCACAGCGGAATTCACGTTCAGGAGCTCGCCGACGAGACCGCAGGTCAGCGGCATCAGCGGTACCAGTCTCAACGCGAAGGGGTCAGGATGCTCGGCCTGGTGCCGCCGGCTTACCGGTCCTTGATACTCGACTCCACCCCTCGTACCCCCGCACAGCGCTGGCTCATCGCCCGCACGCGACAATTGCCCGCGCCGAGTACCGCACTGATACCGCATGCGGAGGCGACACTGCTGACGCTACTCGCAGCCTCATGTCGTGCCTGTCGCATCGTGGAAGTGGGAAGGTTCACCGGTTATACGACCCTCGCGCTTGCCATGGGGGCTTGCCCTGGCGGCCGACTGGTCAGTTGGGAAGAAGCTCCCAACGACGAGTGGGTGCTCATTGCCAGAGAAGCCTCGGAAATGGCAGGTATCAGTGATCGCATCGACTTCCGTAACGGACGCCCTGCAAACACTGGTTGCCGGGGATTGCGCAGCTCCCTTCCGGAGCGCGGTCTCACTGCCGAGGTGGAACAGCAGTTGGACCTGGCAGTCATTGATGCCGAGCGGGTCAATCACCGTAGCTACTGGGATCTGCTCGTGCCCCGTATGCGGTCCGGCGGCATTGTTGTCGTACGTCTCACGCATTCACCCCACGTCGGTAAGGGGCAGGAGATCGCCCGAAACGTGTTGCTGCATATGCGGAGTGACAGCCGGATGCAGCCCGTGGATCTGCCATACGCGAAGGGGCTGGCCATAGCGCGACGGTCGGACTACGTCGAAACGCTCTGATGTGATTCAGGAGACGATGATGTTTCTACGCGGACGCGGCCTGACTTTCTGGGCCCTCCTCCTCGTCTTCTTGTTCCTGCTCGCCACCCGCCCGGTAGACACGGCAGATGCCGTTACCGATTCACTGGCGGCGATCGTGCGTTTCCTGCACGCCGTTGGGCGCTTCTTCGACAGCTTGCGGGCTTGATCTGCCGCTCCCGCGGGCTTCGTCCCCTCGTTCTCATCCTCCGGAAGGGAGTGCAATGGCACTCGGTAAGGTCCTCATCGCGCTCGCGGTCGCCGTCACCGGCCTGATCACGGCGTTGACCTATTCGCTCCGGCACCCGCCGACGCCCGGTGTCGCTGTGGACATCACCGTACCGAGTGCGGTAACCCCGTCCACCACGCCGCCGCCGCCGCGTTCCTCCCCCCGCCCCCTCCCGAGCTCGGCCCCACCTGCCACTGCCACCCTCGTGGTTACCCCTCCTGCGTCCTCGCCCACGGCCTCCATTCCGCCTCCGCCTCCTGCCGCACCCTCCGATCGCCCCTCTGCCTCCTCCTGCGTCAGCCTCTCCGCGACAGCACCTCCACCACATGAACCCACGCAGTCACACTCATTCTCAGATCTGATTTCCCCTACGGCCGAAGCGGGCTCTCCTAGCACGCGGCCCAGCAGCGCAACTCCCGTCCCCGTTGCGACCTTGCCGCCCCCGTGTCCCACCGGGACGGCGACCTCCTCCTCGCCACAGCGACCAACGCCATCGAGTACGGCCGATCCGCTGCTCAACCGATGTGACAGCGATGCCGGCTCCCTCACCCGAACAGTGCGCCCACATGTTTCTCCGACGTCTCCACCCTGCGACTCACCACATGCCTCCCCCTACACGAATCGGCATCCCCGCCCATGAGGACGTCATGAGCAAGCCTCAAGCCCGTATCACTCCTGGACGACTGCGCTTCGGCATCGCGGGACGCATTATGCGCCACCTGCCCTCGTATCCCCGGCGCCATCTGCTGGGCCTCGCACCCCGTCACTTCGGAGCCCGGGTGTCATTCGGGGACCTGCTGCGGTTCGTGGAGGCCGGTGGTCCCGCCACGTCCTTCGTGCTGGACACCTCAGACACCGCAGGGGTGTTACGCAGATTCCCGGCGCTGGCCGACGTCACCGTCCGCAAGGTGTGCCTCGGACCAGAGCAACCACCCGCCCGCCTGTACACCCGTCCAGGTGTCCCGCCCCGCGGCGCACTGGTATGGACGCACGGCGGAGCGTTCGTCAGCGGCACATTGGACGCCAATGAGGCCAACTGGGTGGCTCGGACCCTGGCCGCCCGTGGCCACCCGGTACTCACCGTGGGGTACCGCAAGGCCATCGGCGGGGTGCGCTACCCCCTTCCCGGCAACGACGTGATGGTCGGCTGGCGATGGGCCGTTGCGAACGCCCACGACGTCTTCGGTGTGCCGTCCTGGCGCCTTCACCTGGGTGGCGCGAGCGTTGGTGGCACTCTCGTCGCCTCCGTCGTGCGCCGCCTTCTGGACGACGGCCTGCCTCACCCCGCCTCGGTACTCCTCGCCTACCCTCTACTGCACAGCAGGCTTTTCCCCTGGGACCCTGCCGAACTTGCCGTCGTACGGCGCACCGCGGGCGACCTCTATCTCTCCCCCGACGTCATCGCCGACGCCTGCCTCCACTACGCCGGCCCCGACCACCTGACAGAGCCCCAGGCCTTTCCCGGTGAGGCGCCTGTCCACAAGAACCATCCACCAACCCTCGTATTGACTTGCGAGCACGATTCCCTGCGCACCTCCGGTGAGCTCTTCGTCACGCGACTACGGGCCGCAGGTGTGACCACCGCCCACTACCGGATCCCTGACGCCCGGCACGCCTGTCTCGCCCGGCCGGCCACTCCGCAGGCGGAACAGGCCGTTCAACAACTGGACTCCTGGTTGGACCGGGTGTGACTGCTCGCCCTCACGTCGTCTGCCGCAACCCGGCCCACCCCGGGCGTCCATGCGTTCCTTCGCGCGATCGATGACTTCACCAATCCAGCAGGTGGAAGGACCCCACAACTCATGTCGTCCAACGACAGCCCCTACGAGGAATACCTCAATCTGGCGGAACTTCTCTCACTCCAGCGCCCTCTCACCCCCCGGACCGATACGTCGATCTGGGCGGCCGAGCACTTCTTCATCGTCATTCATCAGTCGTGCGAACTCCTGCTGCACCAGGCAATCCTCGATCTCACGTCGATCGACCAATACCTGCGCCACACCCCTCTGCACTGTGTCGAGCAGGTGGAAGCCTGTCTCAGCCGGGTCGAAGCGCTTGTCAGGCTGCTCCATCACCACCTCGACCTGTTCGACCATTTGCCGCCACAGGTGTTCGCCGCCTTCCGTACCCGTCTCAAGGGCGCTAGCGGCGCACAATCAAGCCAGTTCGCGGAGCTCTTCTCCCGTACCGGAACCGGACCGCACGCAGGTGACGTCGGCGGCAACCTCGCTGAGAACCGGGCACTGGTGGACTCACCTCGGCTGAACTACGCGCTCCACGCCTTACAGAAAGCCGTGCACGAGTGGCAGGAACACCATGTATCGGTGGTCAGGACCATGATCGGCGGGCAGCGCGGGACCGGCGGCACCAGCGGAGCCCGCTACCTGAGTTCCCGCGTCACGTCGCTGGGCCATGAGACGCTCCGCGGCCTACCCGAGCCCTACCGTCATGAGTGACACGGGCGCGCCGACGGTGGTGGCGGCGACCACGGCAGCGGGTACGGGGAGCAGTTGCCTCGCCGTCGAGCAGGTACACCGGAGTGCCGAGGCCCATGCCCAGCGGGAGTTGCACGACTTCACCCAGGTGGATGTCGCCGCGGCGGTCGCGGAAGCGGAGCACATCGACGGCAGGGCCCACGAACGGCTCCTACCGTTACGGGGCGTGGTGTTGGCGGTCAAGGACAATATCGATGTGATGGGCTTCGCCACGACAGCGGGCACGGAGGCTTTACGCGGGCACCGCCCGCGGGCTGACGCACCGGTGGTGGGGGCGTTACGTGCGGCCGGCGCGGTGGTGCTGGGCAAGAGCAATATGCACGAACTCGCCTACGGGGTAACCAGTGACAACGCCGTTTTCGGGCGGGTGAGCAACCCGTTGGCGCCGGATCACCTCGCAGGTGGCAGCAGCGGGGGCTCGGCGGCCGCGGTCGCGGCGGGCGTCGTGTCGGCGGCGCTCGGCACGGAGACCGGGTGCTCGGTGCGGTTGCCTGCCGCGTTCTGCGGTCTGGTGGGGTTCCGTCCGACGGTAGGCGGATACCCGGTCGCAGGCGTGGTGCCGGTCTCCTGGACGCGGGACACGGTTGGACTACTGGCCCACAGTGTTGCTGATGTTCGGATCCTGGATGCCGTCCTCCGCCCGGACTCATCGACCTCGGTCGGTGTGTGTCAGGCCTTGCGAGGATTACGACTAGCCGCCCCGCACCGGCCTTTTCAGAACGGCATGTCGAGTTTTCTGCGTGCTGCGTTCCAGTCCCGGCTCACTGTGTTGCGGCGCGCCGGGGTGGAAATAGTGGAACGAGAGCTGCCCGTGGAAGTGGACGAAGCGATGTCGGCGTGCGGGCTCCCCATAGCTCTGTACGAGACACCTCCCGCCATCGACGGGTACTTAGCTCACCACGGGCTCAGTTACCGCTTCGCCGACGTCGCCGCGCACATCGCCAGCCCGGATGTCGCCGGTTTGTTGCGTCCCTTGGCAGCCGTCAGGATGAGAGATGAACAGTACGAACGTGCGCTCGTGGACCGCGCACGTCTGAGCCGAGCACTGCGCGACTTCCTGACGTACTGCAGAGTGAGCGGGCTCATCGTGCCCACAGCCCCCGTCACGGCCCCTCGGCTCTTGGCCGGTGACCGCATCGCTGTCGGAGAGCGGCGTGTCCCCGCCTTTCCGCTTCTGGTCCGCAACACCGACGCGTCAAGCATCCTCGGATGGCCCGCCATCACTGTGCCGGCCACCCAGGATGAAGAGGGGCTTCCGTTCGGGATCGACCTTCAGTTTCCGTCCGGAAGCGACAACGCTCTGCTCGCCGTCGCTCAGGCCTGTGAGCTGTTGTGGCGGGAAGACCGGTGAACGACACAAGGACGTGCACCGCATTCGACACGGGGAGGAGAAGGGCGTTATGCGTGACGTGAAGGACCTTGTAGGAGACGAAGGGCTCCCCAACCCCTACGACGACGCGGGAATCTTGCGGCGTTATAGGGAAGCCGGTGGTGACCTCTCGGAGGTGATCTATCTCAGCCTTGGTGAAACCTGGTGCCGGGCCGCGCCCGGACTACGCAACGCACTCGCGGCGAGCCTTCCCCCGCACTGCCATGGTTACAGCCTCAGTCCCTACGGCTTCCCGGCGCTCCACAGTGTGCTGCGCACCTACATCACCGACACGCACCAACTTGAAACGGTCGCCGAGCTGGGAACGGATTACGAAGTGGCCGTCTCCCAGTGCAGCACCCGAAACACGATGTTCCACTTCGGCCGCCTCCTGGTGGAGGAGAGCCAAGAAGCCAACGCGGGCAAGCGCATCGTCATCGCCTCGACTCCGGGTTGGGACTATACGGGCGTCTACACAGCGCTCGGCTTCGAGATGCGCTACTTCAACGTGACCTCCCATACGTCTTACCAGCCCGATCACGAGGAGATCCACGGCCTCCTACGGAAGGCTCGAGGAGACACCGATGGACCCGTATTGCTGGTCGTCAACGCCCAGCACAACCCGACTGGCGCCAACTGGTATCCGAGCACCGTACGCGCGATGATTCGCAGCGCCGTCGCCACCGGAGCGTGCATCCTCGTAGACGACGCTTACTACGCCGTGCACAACCCCGACACCACGCCGACCAACACCTTGCGCATCCTTCTGGAAGAGCTGAACCCTCTGCCGCTGGAACACCGACCGAGGTGGCTGGCGGTGCGGTCGCTGGGCAAACAATTCCACTGCAATGGCTGGGGAATCGGTGCCTTGACCGCAGGATCCGAGACCGTGGAACGTCTCGTCACGCACCTGCTACCGCAGTACACCTATGTGTCTGCCATACCCTTGCAAGCAGCCATGGCCGCCTGGCTCTGCGACGTCTCCAGCGAGACATATCTGGCCCGGCAGCGTGCGGAATACGCTGCCAAGCGCCTCCACGTCACGCGGCGCCTCACTCATGACCTCGGCTATCCCCAGAGCGCCTTTTTCCCGGGGGAGTGTGCCGCCTACCTTCTCATGCGCATCCCACCCTGGTGCGCCCGAGGTCCGCACGGGGAGCCGAGGGACTTTCGGGTTCATTGCCTCGCACGTACGGGGGTTCTGCTCGGGGAAGCGCACATGACTACCCCAGGACGCCTTCCGAACGACTCTCGAGGGTACGTCCGGCTGTACCTCGGGACCGCACCGGAAGTTCTCGACGAGGCCCTTGTCCGGATACGGGAGGCGGGCCTGACTTGGAACCAGCCCTCGGTCGCTGGTCTCTCTGCTGCGAAGACGATGGAGGAGTGATGCACCACGACGAGGCGTCCCGTATGGAGAGAGGGCGGGCCATGATGCGCAGGATATCCCCACAGGTCGGTGATTCGCTCGTTGATGAACTGCGTCTTGTGGCACCCGACTTCGAGGAGCTGCTCGTGGGTTTCGCCTTCGCCGATGTCTGGGACCGCTCCACCCTGCCCCTGCGAGATCGCGCACTTGTCCGCCTGGGCGCCCTGACTGCCCTGGGCGCTCCTGCTACCGCCATGAGGGCAAATATCGACTCGGCACTCCATATAGGCCTGTCAGTCAACGAGATAGCCGAGGCGTTCCTTCAAATGCTCCCCTATGCCGGGTTTCCGCACGTGATCACCAGCCTGCAGATCCTCGCCTCAATGCGACAGGCTGATCTCCACCATCAGCGCCCAGAGTGATGCGGTGCGGGCGGATCACCTGCCAGGTCTACTGAACCTTACGCCATATCTTCCATAGTCAGTTTGAGGAACCACTTGTAGCAGCAGGGGGCGGATACCAGCCCGAGAAAGGCCAGGTGGTTGCCTGTTCTCCGCTGGTAGTGGTGGTTGGGACGGTGGTAGCGAATGAGTCACGACATGGGGCATGCAATGACCCACCTGCCTCGACCGCCCGCCCCGTAGGAACAGTCCGTTCGCGTCGAACAGCAAGTTCAGCAGCACGGCATCACAAGATCAGCGACAGAGCCCGTTCACGCGTATGCCGACAGCGTCGACATGGTTTCCCCCACGCAGGCCGGTCTTTCCCCTCGGCCCCCGGCGAACTACCTCCTCCGTGTCCTTTGCCTTCAAACTCAGGCGTTTGAAAACGACCCAGCCACCTCAGCCGAAGCGGGCGCCGTTAACCCACACTCGTGGGCGTTCCTCGGCAGCTCAGCGGAGTGAGCCGAGCGTCAGGCCGCTCATGCTCTGCCTTCATTTCGCCGAGCTCGATCGAGTCAGGCCCGCATATCGGTGTGCAACTGCGGCGGGAAGCAAGTACTCGGCCAACAGATTGCCGGCACGGCGGGATGGCAACCCCATGTCATGCAGGAGTTCATCCGCGCAGTGGATGTTGTAGGGGCCGAAGTCGTAGCCGCCGGAGCCCGGCAGTACCTGCTCCTGCCAGGCCAGGCGAGTGTCGATGGCTTTCAGCATCTCCTGCTCACCCGGGGTGTCGCGCAGGGTCGACCGGAAATGGCTGGTCAGCCAGTGCGCGGTGAGTTCCACGCCCATAATGTTGTTGAAGACCTGCCGGAAACCGACGAGCCCCAGGCGGTCGGCGCCGGGTGGCACAATACCTCGGTAGAGGCGCAGCCGCCCGTCGTCATCGTGCAGGCGCACGCTCGAGTCCAGGAACGGGAAGACTTTGTGGTGCCCCGTGGCGAACACGATGACATCGGCCGTCACTTCCTCGCCGGTCGCCAGTCGCAGGCCCTTCTCGGTATACGCCTCGACGGCACTGACTTTGGGGGCGATCAGACCGCGGCGGACGGCCCGCACGTAGCCGCGCGGCATCACTCCCGCGTGGACCAGGTGGAAGGGGAGTGCGGGAGCGGGCCTCAGCTGCCTTGGCAGCCGGTACAGCCCGGTGGAAAGCAGTACGTCGCGGGTGATGAGCCACCACAGAGCCCGCTTGACCCGCTCGTCGATGCGGTCGATGGGGCGGACGCAGGCCGGATCGTGGTAGCGGGGCAGGAGCGCCTCACCGAGCCGGGTGAACAGGATCCACTTGTAGTTGACCAGACCCAACAAGAACCGCTCGGGAATCATCCAGTTCACCTTGCGCTGCACGATCGTGGCCGAGGCCGCCTCGTGTGCGGCGCGGGTGATCAAGTCCAATGCGGACTTGCCGCCGCCCACGACGACCACGCGCCGGTCCGTGAATGTCCCGGCTCTCACCTCGTTGGAGTGCAGCACGGTCCCGCGGAACGACTCACGCCCAGGCAGCTCGGGCAGTCGGGCATGGTGATGGGCTCCACTGGCGACAACGACATAGTCGAATGTCTCGCGATGAACGTCCGCCGCCTTGTCCCCGGTCGGCCTGGAGTCGACCGACCAGCCGGAGACGCCCGCCCGCCCGGGTCCCTCCACCGGCCGGATGGCGATCACCTCGGTACCGGGCCGAACGCGGTCCAGCACACCGAAGGTCTCCGCGTACTTCTCCAGGTAGCGTTGTGTGTCCACCGCGCTGGCGAAGCGCAAACGGTTGGGCAGGTCCGCGAACTCGAAGATGCGGAGCGCGGACTGGTTGGCCAGCCCGTCGTAACAGCCCTCTGATGACCAGATCCCACCCACCTGCTGGTACTTGTCGAAGACTGTGACGTCGAAGTCGTTCTCCAGCAGGACCTTGGCGGTAACGATTCCCCCGGGGCCGGCCCCGACCACACACGCTCTCATCAGCTGTCACTCCCCAAGGGCGATCGCCGCGTCCCGCCCGGTCATCATCCCAGTTGCGGACCCTCCTGCCCAGGCGCCTTCCGGCCCCTGCCACACCGCACTGGATGGACACCCGCCCATCACCCGCGTCAACAACGCTGCGGGTCGATACACCCAGGCCGTGTCTTCAAATGATCACGGCTGGTGGATCATGGTGTCGTGATACGTCGCCATGAACTGTCCGATGCCGAGTGGGAGTTCGTCCGGCCGCTGCTGCCCGTGTCGTTGCGGGGGCGGAAGCGGCTGGACGACCGGAGGGTCCTGAACGGGATCGTGTGGAAGTTCCGGACCGGGACGGCCTGGCGGGATGTGCCCGAGCGTTACGGTCCGTGGGCCACGCCGCATACGCGTTTTCGCAGGTGGGCGGCGGACGGGACGTTCGAGAGGATGCTGCGGGCCGCGCAGGCGAAGGCGGACGCGGCGGGCGGCATCGAGTGGCTGGTGTCGGTCGATTCCACGGTCGTCCGGGCCCACCAGCATGCGGCCGGAGCTCGAAAAGGGGGCTCCGCGACCCGGCCCTCGGCCGTTCCAGAGGCGGGCTGACCAGCAAGATTCACCTGGCCTGTGACGGCAGGGGCCGTCCGCTCGGCTTCGTCGTCACCGGTGGCAACATCAACGACTGCACCCGGTTCACCGCCGTGATGGAAGCGGTCCGGGTGCCCCGGATCGGACCGGGGCGGCCCCGCACCCGGCCCGATCACGTCCTGGGCGACAAGGGCTACAGCTCGAAGGCAATCCGCGCCTGGCTCCGCCGCCGCGGCATCCCGCACACGATTCCCGAGCGGGCCGACCAGGTCGGCAACCGGGCCCGGCGAGGCAGCCGCGGTGGCCGCCCGCCAGCCTTCGATCGCGGGGTCTACAGACACCGCAACGTGGTGGAACGGTGCTTCAACCGCCTCAAGCAGTGGCGCGGCATCGCTACCCGCTACGACAAGACCACCCAGTCCTACGAAGCAGCCGTCACCCTCGCCTCACTCCTGATGTGGGCGTGACATTTGACGACAGAACCTAGCGGCTTCCGCACAGCTTCGCGGAGCCGACCGCGCCGCCCGTGTTCTCGTCGTCCGTGCCGAGAAGGGCGGTGCGGGAGTTCGGCACGCACTCCACGGCCTCGATCTTGCGTCCCTCGAACTTCCGAAGCAGGGCAGGGGACTTGCTGACGCTCAGGCGGACCTTGCCGGTGCGGGTGACGGAGACCGTGCCCGCGTCGCTGACCGCCGAGTCGAACGGCCCGTCGTCGCCCGGGTCCGACGCCGAGCCGATCAGGAGGCGGCCCGATGCCGTGATCGAGATGTCCGAGGCGTGCCGGACCGGTCCGGCCGGGTAGGGCGCGCGGTAGCGGGCGGCGGTGGTGACCGGGCCGAAGTCGGCGTTGCCGTGCTTGTCGAAGGTGAAGGGGGCGGCGCGCAGCGTCGAGGGGCGGTCCTTGCCCGCGCCCCGGTCGGCCCAGACGGCGGCCGTCTTGCCGTGCTTCGAGGTCAGCGCGAAGCTCTCGTAGTCGTCGCCGTCGGCGATCCCCGGGAGAGGAGAGGTGTCCAGGACCTCGACCCGGGTGCCGGTCACCTTGAGGTGGTACACGAGGCCGCGGCTGGCGAGGGCCACGTACTCGCCGGGGGTGCCCGGCACGGCCTCGATGGCCTCCAGGTCGATGGGCTCGCTGCCGCCCGCCCAGGTCAGCGGCTCGACGGCGGCGGAACGGCCCGGGCGGTAGGTGAGCGCGGCGACGCGGTTCTGGCCGGGCTTCTTGTTGTCGCGTACGACCAGCGCGTGCGTGGTGCCGTGCGTACGGGAGGTGAACGCCAGGCCGCTGACGCCGGAGGTGATGTCGGCGCCCACCTGTCGCCAGCCGCCGTCGGCGGTGGGGGCCACGGCGGGGGCCGTGGCGGCGCCCGCCGTGACGAGTGCGGCGGTGGCGGCGGTCAGCACGGTCATGCGAAAGAACATGGATCTCTCATCTCGGTGCGCGTCCACGCGTGTGGACGCGCGTAGACGGGGAGTTGGCCGGGACCGTACCCATCCCCGCCCACCGGAGGCAAGAGGCGCGTGGGAGCACGCGGTCGCGCGGGACCGGAGGGGCCCCGCGCGACGGCATCGGACCGAAGGGACCCGTCAGCCGATGCGGTACGGGTCGCCGTACACCTTCCACTCCAGCGGCGTGTCCAGGTTGAGGTTCCGCTTCTTCAGGAACACGCGCTGCGCCGTGTCGACGCGGCTCGTGTCCTCGTGGGCCGCCTCCTGCTTCATCGCCCAGACGCGCGCGTCCAGGAAGGCGTTCAGGTACGTCACCTCGTCACCGCCCTGCGCGGGCGTCTTCGCCGAACGCAGCGCGCGCTTGCGGATGTTGCGGAAGCTGGTGGAGTCGCTGCCGTCACCGTGCATGACGATCGCGTCGTAGTAGCAGAACTGGCCGAGGACGCCGATGCCGTCCGCCTTGCCCTGCTTGACCGCCGGGTTGAAGTAGACGCGGTCGCGCTCGTCGTTCTGCGCCTTCTGGAACGCCGGGTCCTCGGCGGCCTTCTCCCAGTCCCTCGTGAAGGTCGGGTCGAGCCCCTCGTGCGAGTCCGTGCCGTCGACCTCGCGCAGCGCGGGCAGGTACTTGGCGAGGACGTTGCCCGGCTTGCGCTGGGTGTAGAGCTCGACGAGGTCCAGCATGTCGCCGGTGCCGGAACAGAAGCCGATGATGCCCGCGGTGTAGCCGCGGCCGTCGTCGATGTCCTCGATGTAGCGGTAGTAGTTCTTCCAGTTGAGGCTGGAGTTCTCGGCGCTGCACACGAGCTTCATGGCGATCTCCTTCTTCGCCGGATCGTCGAGCCCGCCGGCCCGCAGCGGGGCCGCGGTGGCGGAGGTCATCTGCGAGGCGATGACCGGGCCGGCGACGACCGAGGCGCCGATGAAGGCGAGCAGGGTGCGGCGGGAGGTGAGGGGTCGCGGGCGGGTGTGCGAGGAGTGGGGGGTCTGCACGAGGGCCTCCAGGAGGGGGAGTTGGTCGTTCCGCGTACTGTTAGGAAGGTTTCCTACCAGAGTTTTGATGTGGCGTATACCCGTCAAGACGCGATGAGTGCGGTGCCGGTGAATGGCCGGAGATCGCCCTGGCCGCGGAACCTCCTGGTCCGTACGCTCCCCCTCGCTCACGCATCACGGCACTTCTCCTCTTCTCCGGCACCCCCCTCCCTCGCCCTCCTCGCAATGGAACGGAGAACCATGGCTGGTGCACTGCTGCTGTCCGGCGCCGTCGCGGCGCTGTTCGGCTCGACGCTTCCGGCGCACGGCCCGGCGGGGATCCTGGAGCCGCCCCCGGACAAGATCGTGATCGAGGTCGCCACGGTGAACGGCTCGGGCTGCCCCCTCGGGACCGCCGCCGTGGCCGTCTCCGGGGACAACACCGCCTTCACGGTCACCTACAGCGACTACCTCGCCCAAGCGGGCGGCGGCGCGGACCCCACCGCGTTCCGCAAGAACTGCCAGCTCAATCTCGTCGTGCACGTCCCGCAGGGCTTCACCTACGCCATCGCGAGCGTGGACTACCGCGGCTACGCCTCGCTCCAGCCGGGTGCCAAGGGCATCGAGAAGGCCTCGTACTACTTCCAGGGCTCCCCGAGCACGGCCGCGAAGACCCATGAGTTCAAGGGCGCCTACAACGACAACTGGCAGGCCACGGACTCCACGGACTGGGCGCAGCTCGTCTGGGCGCCCTGCGGCGAGCGGCGCAACTTCAACATCAACACCGAGCTGCGCGTCGACGCGGGCACCTCGGACCCCGCGAAGGCCAGCTTCATGACGATGGACTCCACGGACGGCGACATCAGCACCGTCTACCACATGGCGTGGAAGGAGTGCCCGCGGCGCTGAGCCGCGCCCCTGGCGGTGAGGCTCTAGTCTCCTCACTCGTGACTGAACTTTCCTCGAAGCTCTCCCAGAACCCCTCCTCGGGACTCTCCTCGCACCACCGCGCGACAGCTGATGCCTACGACGCCATCGCCGTGGTCTATGCCGACCTCGCCCGCAACGCGCTCGACGGCTTTCCGCTGGACCGCGCGGTGCTCGCCGCGTTCGCCGACACGGTGCGGGCCGCCGGTCCCGGCCCCGTCGCCGAGCTGGGCTGCGGCCCCGGGAGCACGACCGCGCACCTGCGGGGTCTGGGGCTCGACGTGTTCGGCGTCGACCTGTCGCCCGTGATGATCGACCTCGCCCGTGAGGCCTATCCGGACCTGCGGTTCGAGCTCGGTTCCATGGACGGCCTCGACCTGGCCGACGGTGCGCTGCGCGGCATCGTGTCGTGGTACTCGCTCATTCATACGCCGCCGGAGGACGTGCCCGCGTACCTCGCCGAGTTCCGCCGGGTCCTCGTACCCGGCGGAACGCTCCTCCTCGGCTTCTTCGAGTCGGAGGGCGAGCCGGTCACGCCGTTCGACCACAAGGTGACGACGGCCTACCGATGGCCGATCGACGACCTCGCGGGGCTGGCCGGTACGGCGGGCTTCACCGAGGTCGGCCGGATGCTGCGCGAGCCGCAGGAGGGGGAGCGGTTCCGCCGGGGCCACCTGCTGATGACCCGGACGCAGGCCGGCTCCTAGTCCGGCCCTCGTAGCCCGGTCCTCCTGGCTCGGTCCTCACGGCCTAGTCCCCGCGCGTGGCGGCCAGCCGGGCGTGCACCCGCTCCGCGATGTCGTACGTGTCACCGGTCGGCCGCGTCGCCAGACGCCCCGGATCACGGATCCACTGGTCCTCGACGGCGAACCAGTCGATCTTCCGGGGCGTACGGCCCGTCGCGAGCGCGTCCCGCAGCTCCTCGAAGTACCGCTCCCAGCGCAGCCGGTAGAGGCCGCCGACGAGCCCGGCCCACTCGCGGTTGGCGTAGTCGCGCAGCCCTGCGTCCGCGCCGGACCGCGGCCCCCACACCGTCAGCAACGACAGCTGGTCGTACGCGAGGCGGTCCCGTTCGCGTTCGTCGGCCCCCCACGCCCGCGCGTCGGCGACCCAGCGGCCGAGGAGGTGGCGGGAGTCCGTCGCCACGAGCCGGTCGAGCAGGTCCATCAGCTCAAGCCAGACCCGGGTGAGCCGGTCGAAGCGGGCCGCGTCCCCCGCGTCGTACGCCTCCTTGACGCGCGGCAGCAGGACACGGCTGCGGTTGGAGAGGGCCTGCCGGGCGACGTCGAGCAGGTCGCGGCGGTACGCGGAGGAGTGCCGCAGGCCGCGGCGGACCGCGAGGAGTTCGCCGAGCGCGGGTTCGAAGTCGGCGGGCTCGTAGCGCATCTTCCGCGGTGACCAGGATGCCGCCGACTTCGCCGCCAGGTCGGGGCGCGCGCCGAAGAGGCCGTCGGCGCCCTCGGCCCACCGGTCGGCGCGCGTCGTGCCGTAGGCGGTGCGGCGCAGTGTGTCCCACGCGGCGGCGGCGTGCGGGTCGGCGGCGCCGTACCGTGACGTCGACCAGTCGGCGAACCAGGCTTCGAGGTCCAGGTCGCCGGTTCTCCAGGCCAGTTCGGAGAAGAGCTCGAAGGCGGCGGGGTTGTTGTCGGCCGCCTCCGGCATGAGGGAGATGCCGCTGAGCGTGCTGCCCTCCTTGGTGCGCCACTTCTCGTACAGGGCGGCCCAGTCGGGGGTGTTGGCCCCGAGCGTGGTGTGGCCGCCGAAGTTCCAGATGGAGCCGAAGGTGTACGGCGTGGCGCCCCAGTCGGCTTCCCGGTCGGTGATGTTCGGGAAGCGGTCGGAGATGCCGTCGACGACGAGCATGCGCTTCTTGTCGACGGCGTCGGTGAGCGCCTTCGGCGGGTTGCGCTGCCAGCCGAGGATCACCCAGACGGCGCCGGGGTGCGCGGTCCGCAGGGCCTTCTCGACACCCTTGGCCGCGTCGGCCACGGGCACGTCACCCGGCTTTCCGCCCTCGTGGAGCAGGTCCATCTTGTACATCGTGGACGGTCCGGACAGCTCGTCCTGGACGCGGTAGAACGCGGCGGCCACCCGGGCGAAGTGGCCGGTGCGCGGATCCAGCCAGTCGGGGCGCGCGAAGCCCACCCAGTCGCCCTGCGGGACGGTCCGCGCGCCCGGGTTCCTGGCCGCGAAGCCGGGCGGCACGGTCCCGAAGTAGCCCGGCAGGACCGGTGTCATGCCCAGTTCGCGCAGCCGGTCGCAGATGCGGCGTCCGAGGCGGGCGCGGGCGTCGATGAGCTGCCGGGAGACGGGGTGCGGGAACGACGACATGTTCTGCAGGAGCCACCACGGCTGGTGGGCGGGGCCCGGCACCCAGCTCCTCAGCTCCTCGTCTCCGTAGCCGAATTCCTGGAACACCCGGTGGTACACGGCGTCCGCGCCGATGTAGACGAGGACTTCGTTGTAGCCGTGCAGGGCCAGCACGTCGAGCTCGTGCTCCCAGTAGTCCCAGTCGTGGTACGCGCCCGTGTAGCCGTCGTTGGTGTCGTTGAGGACGAAGCGGTGCGGGGCGTTGGCGCGGGCGGTGAGGGGCTCGGCGGGGGCGGGGAGGCGGTCGGGCAGGTCGGTCTGGCTGCCGGCCCAGGTGATGTTGGCGTGCGCGGTGTGCTTCAAGTAGTGCCTGAGGCCGGTGAGTTGGACCGCCGGAGTGGTCCCGGTGACGGTGATGTGACCGTGCCGCCCGTCGACCCGGAAGAAGTCTTCGGCGCCCCGCTCCGGCCGGGCCGTCCGGAAGGTGAGCTGGTCCCAGTGGCGGGGCAGGAGCCGCCGCGCCGCCTCGGAAGCGGCGGCGCGGCGCGAGCCGGCGCGCCGTCCGCGGTGGCGCGGTCCGTAAGGGCGTACCGTGGTGCCGTCCGTGGGGGTGCCGTCCGCCGGGGTGCCGGAGCAGGCGACGGCGGCGACGCCCGCGGTGCCGGCGAGGCCGGTGAGGAACGTACGGCGGGGGAGAAGCATGGGGGCTCCGTCGGTCGAAGGGGGCGCGGGCGGGCGAGGGCGTACCGCAGTGACTCTTCCCCCGCGCGCCCCCGACTCTCACCCCCGCGCCGCCGCCACTCAGCCGAGCAGATCGTGCCGACGCGGCAGCTGCACGCGCGCTGACGGGACAGTCGCACGGCCGGGGGTGTTGATCGACGCCGACAGGGCAGGCGAACGATCACGACAACTGATCGATACCAACCGATACCGACCGGTCCTGAACGAGAAAGTGACTGACTGCACCGTGAGCGCGCCCGAAACACCAGAAGCACCCGCACCGCCCGCTCCGGAAGCCGTCGCCCGCCACCGCGCGCTCTTCCGCGCGATCCACCGCCGCAAGCACCCCCGCCTGCGCCAGTCGGACATCACCGTCACCGAGGAGGCCCAGGTCAAGCGGGCGGTGAAGGCGACCGCCCTGGGCAACGCCATGGAGTGGTACGACTTCGGCGTCTACGCCTATCTCGCCGTGATCATCGGCAAGGAGTTCTTCCCGTCCGGCAACGACACCGCGCAGACCCTCTCCTCCCTCGCGACCTTCGCCGCGGCCTTCCTGGTGCGCCCCATCGGCGGCATGTTCTTCGGCCCGCTCGGCGACCGCGTCGGCCGCAAGAAGATCCTCGCGCTCACCATGATCATGATGTCGACCGCGACCCTCGCGATCGGCCTGATACCGGGCTACGCCTCGATCGGCGTCTGGGCGCCGGTCCTCCTGGTCCTCTGCCGCATGGTGCAGGGCTTCTCCACGGGCGGCGAGTACGGCGGCGCGGCGACCTTCATCGCGGAGTACGCCCCCGACAAGCGCCGCGGCTTCTGGGGCTCCTTCCTGGAGTTCGGCACCCTGATCGGCTACACGGTCGCCGCCGTCCTCGTCACCACCCTGACCGCGCTGCTCAGCGACGACGCCATGCAGTCCTGGGGCTGGCGCGTCCCGTTCCTGGCCGCGGCCCCGCTCGGCCTCATCGGCCTCTACCTGCGGCTGAAGCTCGACGAGTCGCCCGCCTTCCAGAAGATGGAGAAGGGCGAAGGACCCGCCGCCGAACGCCAGAAGAAGTCCTTCAAGGAATCCTTCGTCGGCCAGTGGCGGGCGATGCTGCTCTGCATCGCGCTGGTCGCCGCGTTCAACGTCACCGACTACATGCTGCTCTCGTACATGCCGACGTACCTGACGCAGCTCGGCTTCGGCGAGACCGGCGGCCTGATGTCCATCGTCCTCGTCATGCTGATCCTGATGGCGCTCATCAACTCGGTGGGCCGCCTCTCCGACCGCGTCGGCCGCAAGCCGGTCCTGATGGCGGGCTCGGTCGGCTTCTTCGTCCTGTCACTGCCGGCCTTCCTCCTCATCAAGCAGGGCGGCACGGCGGCGGTCTTCACCGGCCTGCTGATCCTCGGCCTCGCCCTGGTCTGCTACCTGGGCGCCATGTCCTCGTCGCTGCCGGCCCTCTTCCCCACGGACGTGCGCTACGGCTCGCTCTCCATCGGCTTCAACATCTCGGTCTCGCTCTTCGGCGGTACGACACCGCTGGTCGTCGCCGCGCTGATCGGCGCGACCGGCAATGACCTGATGCCCGCGTTCTACACGATGCTCGCGGGCCTGGTCGGCATCGTCGCCGTCGCCGCGATGAAGGAGACGGCCCGCAAGCCGCTGGAGGGCTCCCCGCCGTCGGTGGCGACGGACGAGGAGGCCAGGGAACTGGTCGAGGCCCAGCGTCAGCCGCGGGACGCGTGACGCACGAAGCGGGTCCACGCCTGGGGCTCCAGGGCGAGCTGGGGCCCCGCGGGGTTCTTGGAGTCGCGGACGTGGATGGTGGCGGGGCAGGAGGCGACCTCTATGCAGTCCCCGTCGCCGCCGCTGCTGTAGGTGGACTTGCGCCAGGTGAGGGCGACCTCTACGCAGTCGTCACCGGAGCCGCTGCTGTAGCTGCTCTTGAACCAGGCCAGTGCAGGGGTGCTCATCTCGCTCCTCGCATCCGCTTCAGCAGATTCACAGACTCTTCGAACGAGAGAGCCTGTGCGCGCATCCTGGCATACCGCATCTGGAGGATGCTGACCACATTTGGGTCGGAGAGCAACTGGCCGCTCTCCTGCCCCTCCGCGTAGGCGAACCACCTATGCTCCGGGGTCTCCAGCAGACGCATGGGCCCGTGGAGCCCGGCGTGCTGCTCCCGCACCACCGGCATGATCTGCATCTCGATGTTCCTGCGCTCGGCGAATTCCAGGACCCGGTCGATGAGTTCCATGGTGACGTCATGCCCACCCATGTGCCGCAGGAACAGATGCTCCTCCAGGATGAAGCTGTACGCCGTGTTCGGCCGCTCCGTGAGCAGCCTCTGCCGCTCCATGCGGGCGGCCAACTGCTCCTCGATCTGCTCGTCGCTCAGCGGCGGCAGCTGATTGACGAAGAGCGTCCGCGCGTACGCCGGAGTCTGCAACAGCCCGGGGATCAACCGGCATTCGTACGTGTAGAGGGCCACCGCCTCCTGTTCCAGCAGCGCCCACTGGCGGAACCACGTCGCAAGGCCCGGCTTGCGGGACAGCTGGTTCGCCGCGAGCCGCAGCGTGCCGAACGCGTCGAGCGCGGCCTCGCAGCGGTCGACGAATCCGGGTGGAGGGAAACGCCTTCCCTGTTCGACGGACGACAGGAAGTGCGAGGAGCAGCCGACCTCGGGGGCCAGCTCCTCCTGGGTCTGCCCCGCGCGTTTGCGGAAGCTCTTCAGGACGGCGCCGAAGGTCTTCAGACCGTCCGACGCCTCGGGCTCTTTGCTGCTTGACGACATCATGGGTAACCCCCGGCGCTCGTGCATCCGTCCCCGCCAACGCCTCAATGGTTACGCACCGTTACCCCGAATGTCTACCCTTCGTACTCGTACGCTTACTGAGCGTACGAGTTTGGGGGCTGGTGTATGGCGCCAGGATGGGTCACCGTGGACGCCATGCTCACCCAAGCGCAACCCGCCGCCGCGACGCGGGAATTCACGCAACGCCTCAGCGCCACGCCTCGCGGCGCACGCCTCGCACGCAGGCTGGCCAGGTATCACCTGGACGACTGGGGTATCGCGTACGACAGTGAACTCTCCGACGCCGCGGAGGCGATCGTGGCCGAACTGGCGGCGAACGCGGCTACGCACGGCCGTGTGCCGGGCCGTGACTTCGAGGTCCGCCTGGCACTCGGCGCGGACACGCTCCGTATCGAGGTGACCGACACGAGAACGGAACTCATGCCCCCGCAGACGCTGGAACCCCCGGACGCCGACGGGGAGTCGGGCCGGGGGCTCGTGATCGTGGCGGCGCTGGCCGACCAGTGGGGCGTGCTGGCACGGCAGGTCGGCAAGACGGTCTGGGCTCACCTGCCCTTGCCGACGGCGGGCCGGTAGCGCGACCGCGCGGGTCAGCCGGGCAGGTCGCCGGTGTAGCGGTAGATGTTGCCCGCGGAGTTGACGCCCCAGACGGTGCCGTCGGCGCCCGCGCCGATGTCGGTGAGGGCGCCGGAGATCTGCTGCCAGGGGGCGGCGTCGTTGTTCGTGTAGGTGTAGATGTTGCCGCCCGCGTTGACGCCCCACACGGATGTGCGGGAGCCCGAGGCGATCGCCTTCAGGCCGCCGCTGATCTGCTTCCAGTGGCCGGCGTCGTGGTCGCCGGTGTAGCGGTAGATGTTGCCCGCGGAGTTGACGCCCCAGACGGTGCCGTCGGCGCCCGCGCCGATGTCGGTGAGGGTGCCGGGGATCTGCTGCCAGGGGCTGGCGTCGTTGTTGGTGTAGCGGTAGATGTTTCCTGCGGAGTTGACTCCCCACACGTTCGTCCGTGAGCCCACCGCGATCCGCGTCAGGCCGCCGCTGATCTGCTTCCAGTGGGCGGTGTCGTGGTCGCCGGTGTAGCGGTAGATGTTGCCCGCGGAGTTGACGCCCCAGACGGTGCCGTCGGCGCCCGCGCCGATGTCGGTGAGGGCGCCGGGGATCTGCTGCCAGGGGCTGGCGTCGTTGTTGGTGTAGCGGTAGATGTTTCCTGCGGAGTTGACTCCCCACACGTTCGTCCGTGAACCCGCCGCGATCCGCGTCAGGCCACCGCTGATCTGCTTCCAGTCGGCCATGTCTCCGGCTCCATCCGCTCGGGAATGCTGCATCCGCATGCTCTCCTGGCGGAACGATTCACTTGTCGGATGAATATGCTGAGCACATGACGTGATTGTCCGGAAGATGACGTTTGCCGGGGGTGGACGCAGTACCGGACCGGGGCCCCATCGCGTCGCGGCGCGTCAAGGTGGCGCGATCAGGTGTCGCCTGAGTGGGTTACGCGCCGGGCGCACTGTTGACGCATGTCCCGTGCGCCCGGCAGGGTCAGGGGCGCCGCGCGGGTGGCGCGGTCACGGCTTGCGGGCCACCGCGCCGTACGCGTCGACCGCCGTCTGGTCCTCCGTCTCGGGGCGCCAGCGCGTGACCTGTGCGACGCCCGGCTCCACCAGTTCGAGGCCCTCGAAGAAGGCGGCGATCTCGTCGACGGCGCGTACGTGGTACGGGATCGCGCCGCTCTTGTTGTACTCGTTCGACGCCGCGATCATGCCCTCGCTGGTGGCCGTGGAGTCGCTGATCACCAGGTAACTGCCGGACGGCAGACCGGCCATGAGGCGGGAGACCAGGTCGCGCGCCTCCTTGTGGTCGGCGACGTGGCCGAGGGTGTTCAGGATGATCAGCGCCACCGGCTGCGTGAGGTCGAGCGTCTTCGCGGCCTCCCGCAGGATCACCTCGGGCTCGTAGAGGTTCGCGTCGATGTACGCCGTCTCGCCCTCGGGGGTGCTGGTCAGCAGGGCCCGGGCGTGGGCGAGTACGAGGGGGTCGTTGTCGACGTAGACGATGCGGGAGTCCGGGGCCGCGCGCTGGGCGACCTCATGCGTGTTGTCCGCCGTGGGCAGGCCCGTGCCGATGTCCAGGAACTGCCGCACGCCCCGCTCCGTGGCCAGGTGGCGCACCGCGCGGCCGAGGAAGAGGCGGCTGGTGCGGGCCACGTCGACCAGGCCGGGGAAGATCTCCTTGATGTGGTCGCCGAGTTCGCGGTCCTTCTCGTAGTTGTCCTTGCCGCCCACGAAGTAGTTCCAGAAGCGTGCGGAGTGCGGCTTGCTGGTGTCGATGCGCGCACGGACGTCGGCGGCGGAGCCGAGCTGGGGGTCGTTGTCTGACACGAGAGCCTCCTGGGAACCTACGTCAGGTAGTTCGACGATCAAGCATCAATCTAGACGGTGTCCCGTCCGGGTCAGTTGCCTGCCCCACCCCGGTCGCCGAAACCCAACTCACCGGCGGTCGGCGGTCACCAGACCTCTTCCACCCACTCCGGGTGGTCGATGAACGGGTTCCTGTTGTGCTGGAACTTGTCGAATATGACCTGGTTGCGGTTCTTCTCGAACGCGTCCGGCGGGTCCTCGGCACTCCACTGCTTCAGCACCGCCAGGCGGCCGATGGCGGGCGCGCTGCCGTTGTCCACCCTGTCGTTGGGCTCCAGGTCGGGGAAGCCGTCCTCGCCGTCGTAGCGCACGGCCATGTAGAGGATCATGCGGGCCACATCGCCCTTGACCGCGTCGCGCGGCTCGAACGAGTCGCCGTCGGTGAGGTTGCCCGGGGCGCCGGCGACGGCGCCGCCGCCGTTGTCGAAGTCCTTGTTGCCACGGATGCTGTTGACCGTGACGTCCTCGGGGCGCAGGTGGTGGATGTCGGTGCCGGGCCCGGTCGCCGTACCGAAGCCGCCGTGGGACTTGGCCCAGACGTGCTCGCGGTTCCAGTCGCCCTGGTCACCGCCGCTGCTGCTCTTGCTCCGGGAGGTGCCGGTGTAGAGCAGGATCACGTTCGAGCTGTTGGCCGGGTCCTGGTCGGTGGTCTTCAGGGCGTCCCAGACCTGGCTGTAGGAGAGCCTGGTCTGCTTGCTGACGATCGTGTGCAGCGCGGACTTCAGCGCGGGGCCGGTCTTGCCGAGCGCGTCCTTGTAGTACGTGTCGTCGTAGGCGCCGACGGCCGCGGTCGCCGGGGCCGGTGCGGGGGTGGCCGTGGCCGTGGCGGGCACGGTGATGCCGACGAGCACGGCGGCGGTCAGGGCCAGGGGTTTCCAGCGGCGTACGCGCGGGACGGGCATGTGGGGTGTGTCCTTTCCCGGGGGCTCGCGTGCCGCGCGTCCACCCAAGGGGCGCGGGGTCTACGCGAGTTGACTGCTCGGTCACCGGGAGAGTCGCACGGATGTGCGTACATGGGTGTGAACGTCGTGGGTCGGTCGGGTAACGATGTCATGTACGCGGCAGTGGGCGGTGTCGAGGGCAGGCTGGACGCCCTTGTCGGCCATGAGGACGAGAATCAGCTCGCTCGCCATGGCCCACCGGGAGCCGTGTTCTGGCGGTGCCCGGCGCCCCGTTCACACGCGCCCCGTTCACGCGCGCCTCGGGGAGGCCAGGAGATAGCGGGCGCCGCGTGGTCCGGCGTGTTCGCTCACCTGCCAGCCCGCCCGTTCCAGCGCGGCCGCGCAGGCCCGCAGCCCGTCCGGGGACGGCTCGCGGACGGCGACGGCCTCGGGCTGCGGGGTCGCCGACACCTCGTAGCCCTCGTGGCCTGTATCGCCTTCGTGGCCCGGACGGGCGGGGAGGCGGCCCGCCGCCTCCAGGGCCAGGGCCGCCGCCCGCACCAGATGCGTACGCTCCCACGCGCAGGGCCGGTCGCGGGCGCCGTCGGGGTTCGTCATGCGGCGCAGCTCGACCAGGCCCTCCCAGGCGCTGCGGACCTCCCGCACGCGGGCGGGGCCCTCGCTCCCGGTCACGGACGTCTCCGTGCCGGTGCGCGCCGCGAAGACGCCGGAAGCAGCCGCGGGCCCGGCGGCCGGGTCCGCGGCGGGCTCCGGTGTCCGCGCGGCGGCCTCGTCCCGCAGGCGATGGCCCGCGGGCGTCAGGAAGTACGCGTGCGGGGGCCGGGGATGGCGGAAGGCCAGGCGCGCCCGCACCAGGCCCGTCAGCTGGGCCTCGGTACCGGACAGCCGCCCGGTCGCCGGGTCCGCCGCCTCGATGATCCGCCGCTGCGTGGCCGTGGGTGGCTTCACCGCGCACGCACCCCTTTCCGCGTCGGTACCGTCAACTGGTACCGATGGTGCCCTGTGCCACTGACATCACGAGCTCGAGCACCCGCCGGTCCTCGTCGGCGCCCGCCCGCTCGCCGGGAGAACCAGGGTAGATGTCGAGCAGTACGTCCGTGGCGCCCAGCTCGGCGAGGGTCTCCAGGTCGCCGCGGATCTGGTCCACGCTGCCGTGCCCGAGCGGCCGGTCGGACGTGTCGGGCCGCTCCCCGAGCCGGATCTGGAGCCGCGGCGCGAGGTCCGGCACCGGGCGGCCCGCGGCCTCGGCCTCGGCCGCGATGCGGGGGAGCGCGGCAGCGCGTCCCGCGTGGGCATGAACGGGTGCCAGGCCTCGCCGAGCCGGGCCGCGCGGCGCTGCGCCGCCGGGGAGTTGCCGCCGACCCAGACCGGCAGCCCCGGGCGGGTCGCGGGGGCCGGGGCGGTGCGGACATCCTCGTACGAGACATACGTGCCCCGGAAGGACGTCGGGTCCTCGCGCCAGGCGGCGCGGATCGCGGTGAGGTACTCGTCGGTGATCGCGCCGCGCTCCCGGAAGGGGACGCCGAGCACCTCGTACTCGGCGGCGGACCAGCCCACCCCGGCGCCGAGGATGAACCCGGCGGCGTTGAGCCGGTCGATGTTGGCGGCGAGCCGCGCGGTCTGCAAGGGGTGCCGGTAGGGGATCACGGTGATGGTGGTGCCGAGCCGCAGCCCCGGCACGCGCCCCGCGAGGTGCGCGGCGAGCACGAACTGGTCGTAGAACGGCGCCGGATAGACCTCGTGGACGTCCGGGGTCACCGCGATGTGGTCGGAGATCATCGCGAACTCGAAGCCGAGTTCACGGGCGTCGGACGCCTGCCGCACGAGGGAGTCGGGGGTGGTGCCGGAGCCGAAGTTGAGGAGATTCACGCCGTATCGCATGCGCGCAGTCTTGATGATCAAGAGCGCGGCTGTCGAATGGGGCGGGGTGATCAAGTCCGCGGCTTTCGAGGGCGGGCGGGGCGGCGGCCACGGAGGGGACCGCGGGGGCCGCCGCCGCCCAACCCCCGTACTACGGCCGCAGGTTCCAGCTCGCCACCACCGGCCGCCCGTGCTCCGTGCTCAGCCGGCTCACCGTGCCCGTCGCCAGGAGGAACATCGAGCCGCCCGACGCGGGCAGGCCGAGACGGCGCGCCGTCAGGACGCGCAGGAAGTGGCTGTGGGCGAAGAGGACCACGCTGCCCTCGTTGTTGGCGAGCGCCGCGTCCACCTTGGCCAGCATGCGGTCGGCGCGCTCGCCCACCTGCTCCGGGCTCTCGCCGGGGTGCTCCGGCGGGCCGGGCGCGACGCCGTCGGTGAAGAGGTACCAGTCGGGCCGCGTGCGGTGGATCTCGACGGTCGTGACGCCCTCGTACGCGCCGTAGTCCCACTCGCGCAGATCCGGGTCGACGTACGCGTCCGGGAAACCGACGAGCTCCGCCGTCTCCCGGGAGCGCCGCAGCGGGCTCGTGAACGCCGCGCCGATCCGGAACCCGCCGACGAGCGGGGCGAGCGAACGGGCCTGCCGCCTGCCGTTGTCCGTGAGGGGGATGTCCGTCCAGCCGGTGTGCTGTCCCGAGAGGGACCACTCCGTCTCGCCGTGCCGGACGAGGAGCAGATCGCCCATGGTCGCGCCATTCCTGTTCTTCCGGTGGTGGCCGCACCGTGCGGTCCGGCCACCACCGAGACTGCCACGCCGCGCGGCTTACCCGCGTGGCGGGCCCGCCGGGACGGCTACAGGCCCTGCGGTACCCGCGCGGGACGGCCGGAGCCGCGGGTCAGGGCGTATCCGCCGACGCCCGCGAGGGCCGCGAGGATGCCGCCGGCCGCCGTCCAGATCCAGCGCGAGGACCACCAGCCGGAGGCCCAGCCGTCCTCCGGTTCCGTGGCGGCGGCGGGCCGCTGCCGGTCCGAGCCGGCGCCCGGCACCAGCGGCTCCGCGAGCGATCCGTCGACGGCCTGCGCGCCGCCCGCGTCGGTCGTGGTCACCTTCGTCTCGGCCCGCACCGGCAGGCCGAGGTCGTCGGCCTTCAGGCCGGTGACCGTGAGCCGCAGGTAGTAGGTGCCCGGCAGCGGGTCGTTCGCCCACTGCTCCGACCAGGCCCGCACCGTGCGCAGCGTGCAGGACAGGGAGACGGACCCGGCGTCCGGCGCCACCGTCCTCTTCGGCGTGCCGAGCCGGCAGGCCTGGCGGCGCCGCAGGCCGTCGTACACATCGACCTGCCAGGTGGAGGCCGCGTGCCGGGCGGCCGTGTCCGGGAGCTTCACCGTGGCGTGCACGGTGGCGCGCTGACCGGTGTCGACGGGGAACGCCCAGTACAGGTAGTCACCCGTGGACGCCTCCGCGGTGGCTTGCTGGTCGGGGCGGATCGGGGTGGCGGTACGGAAGGACGTGCCCGCCTCGGTGGGGGCCTCGCCCTTGTCGTCACCGCCACCGCCACTGTCGGCGGCGGCGGCTCCGGGGAAGGCCAGCAGGGCGGCCGTGGCCAGCAGGGCCGCGCGTGCCCACACACGTGTCGTACGCATCGGACGGCTCATCAGTTGGTCCTCCAGACCGCGAAGCGCCAGCGGGACAGCCAGCCCCAGACCAGACCGGCCACGAAGCCGACGAGCACGAGCAGGCCGAGCAGCCACCAGCCGTGGCCGAGGCCGAAGGAGGCGACGTCCGAGGCCTCGTCGGGGGAGTCGACCAGATCGACGGCCAGCTCGACGGGCAGGCCCGGCGTCTTCTTCACCGAGGCGGGTGCGGAGAAGGAGTTGCTGACCCGCAGGCAGACGCTCTCGGAGGCCCCGTACTTGTCCTTCTCGCTGCTCTCGTCGGCTTCCGGCCTCGGATAGCGCAGGCCGGTGGAGATGACGTCGGTACGGCCGTCACCGGACTCCTGGCCGCGCACGATCTCGCGTCCGCCCGGTGTCTCGGCGCGCAGCAGCACGCCGTAGTCCTGGTTGACGGCGCGGTCGGCCGACACGCTGACGGAGGCGCGCAGCTCCTTGCCCGCGGGCACCTCCACGCGGTACCAGCGGTGCTCGCCGAACTCCTCGCGGTCGGTGTAGAGCCCCGACTTCAGCAGGGGCGCGTCGGCGCACTCGGCGGCACCCTTCGCCTCGACCGGCGTGACCACCGGATCGGCGGCGCGGTCGATCAACTGCTTGACGCGGCCCGCGAGTTCATCGGTGTGCCGGATCGAGGTGTACGTGCCGCCGGTGGCCTCCGCGATGCAGCTCAGCTGGTCGCGGGTCTTGGCGTCCGGGACCAGGCCGAGCGTGTCGATGGTGAGGTGGATCCCCTTGGCGGAGATCTCCCGCGCCACGACGCAGGGGTCGAGCGGCTGGCAGGTGTCCTCGCCGTCGGATATCAGCACGATGCGGCGGCTGCGTTCGGCGGTGTCGTCCGTCAGGTCGTCGGCGGCCTTGAGCAGCGTCGGGCCGATCGGGGTCCAGCCGGTCGGCGCGAGGGTCGCCACGGCGGTCTTCGCGTCGGTACGGCCCGCCTTGTCGAGCCGCTCCACGGGGTAGAGCAGCTCGGTGTCCTTGCAGCCCGTCTTTCGGTCGTCGCCGCGGTAGTTGGCGCCGAGGGTACGGATGCCGAGGGCGACCTCGTCCGGGGTCGCGTCAAGCACTTCGTTGAACGCCTGCTTTGCGGCGGCCATGCGGGACTTGCCGTCGATGTCGCGGGCCCGCATGGACCCACTGACGTCGAGCACCAGCTCGACCTTGGGTGCGGGGCGCGCCGGTTCGTCGTCGTCATCGGCGGCGGCGGGGCCTGCCGTGACGACTCCGGCGGTCAGGGCGGCAAGCAGAGCGATGACCCAGGCCGCCGGCCGTTGTCTTGTGATCATCGCCGGATCCTATTGATCTTGCACGACATCCGACAAAACGACAGCGGATCCACGGCCTCGCCAGGGGCGCGAGCAACCACGACGGACTAGCGGACTCAGAGGGCCCGGCGGGGCCGCGGCCCGTTTTGGGGGCGCGGGGAACGGCGCGAGCAACCACGATGGGCCCGCACACTCTGACGGTCCGGCGGGGCCGCGGCCCGTTTTGGGGGCGCGGGGAACGGCGCGAGCAACCACGATGGGCCCGCACACTCTGACGGTCCGGCGGGGCCGCGGCCCGTTTTGGGGGCGCGGGGAACGGCGCGAGCAACCACGATGGGCCCGCACACTCTGACGGTCCGGCGGGGCCGCGGCCCGTTTTGGGGGCGCGGGGAACGGCGCGAGCAACCACGACGGACCCGCACACTCTGACGGTCCGGCCCCCCGCCAGGGAGCCGCGGGGAACTACGCGACCAGCCACGACGGACCCGCACACTCAGACGGCCCCGCACCCCCTCACCGCAGCGAAACCCCCCGCCCAGCAAAGAACGGCTCGAACTCATCGACGGACATGACCGCCGCACGCGTCCCCGCATCGACCCCGGACGGATTGTGGAAGTGCAGCCGCCCATCCGCCGCCCGGCCGGTGACCAGCACCAGGTGCCCACCCCGGCCCGGCGCAGCAAGCCACGGCCGGCGGATCTCGAAGTGCACGGAGGCGACGACCTGCCGCCCCTCGTCGAGGAGAGCGCCGATCTCCTCGACCGACAGGTGCCGGTGGACCGTGGCGTCGACACCGTGCGCCTCACGGGCGTACGCGGCGAAGGGAGCGTAGACCATCCCCCGGATGACCCCACCGGCCTCCGTGTAGGCGCCGTACTTCAGCGCACCGTCCCGCAGTTCGAACAGGGACGGCGCGGACGGCCCGAGGAACATCCGGAAGCACGTCACCCCGCACAGGTGCCCGCACCAGCGGGCGTAGTCGTCCAGGGTCGCCGCGCCCGACTCCCGCCACGCGGGGTCCGCGGCCCGGTCGTGGCCCTCGTACACGATGGGGCCGACCAGTTCGGGCGAGGCGAACTGGGTGAGGACGGGCACGGCACAGGTGGTGCAGGACGGCGGCACGGCGCTCCTGGGTGCTCGGTGTCACTGGCGGTAGCCGCTCAGGAAGCGGCCGATCCGGCTGATCGCCGCGTCGAGGTCATCGGCGTGGGGGAGGGTGAGGATACGGAAGTGGTCGGGACGCGGCCAGTTGAAGCCGGTGCCCTGGACCACCTGGATCTTCTCCTGGAGGAGGAGGTCCAGGACGAACTTCTCGTCGTCGTGGATCGGATGGACCTTCGGGTCCAGGCGCGGGAAGGCGTACAGAGCACCCTTCGGCTTGACGCAGGAGACGCCGGGGATCTCGTTCAGCTTCTCCCAGGCCCGGTCCCGCTGCTCGTGCAACCGTCCGCCGGGGGCCGTGAGCTCGCGGATGGACTGGCGGCCGCCGAGCGCGGCCTGGATGGCGTACTGCGCGGGCGCGTTGGGGCACAGCCGCATGGAGGCCAGCATCGTCAGGCCCTCCAGGTAATTCTTCGCGTGCTGCTGCGGTCCGGTGACGACCAGCCAGCCCGAGCGGAAACCCGCCACCCGGTACGTCTTCGACAGGCCGCAGAAGGTGAGGACGACGAGGTCCGGGGCGAGGGCGGCGACGCTGTGGTGGACGGCGTCGTCGTAGAGGATCTGGTCGTAGATCTCGTCGGCGAAGACCATCAGGCCGTGCCGCCGGGCGAGATCGAGGATGCCCTCCAGGATCTCCTTCGGATAGACCGCGCCCGTCGGGTTGTTGGGGTTGATGATCACGACGGCCTTCGTCCGGTCGGTGATCTTCGCGGCCATGTCGTCGAGGTCGGGATACCAGTCCGCGGTCTCGTCGCACACGTAGTGCACGGCCTTGCCCCCGGAGAGGGTCGTCACGGCCGTCCACAAGGGGAAGTCGGGCGCCGGGATGAGGACTTCGTCGCCGTCTTCGAGGAGCGCCTGCACGGCCATGGTGACCAGCTCGGACACGCCGTTGCCGAGGAAGACGTCGTCCACGGAGACCTCGTCGAGGCCGAGCGCCTGGTAGCGCTGCGCGACCGCGCGGCGGGCGGACAGGACGCCGCGCGAGTCCGTGTAGCCGTGCGCGCGCGGGAGCATCCGGATCATGTCCTGGACGATCTCCTCGGGCGCCTCGAAGCCGAAGAGCGCGGGGTTGCCGGTGTTGAGGCGCAGGACGCTGTGGCCCGCCTCCTCCAGGGCGTTGGCGTGCTCGATGACGGGGCCCCGGATCTCGTAACAGACCTCGCTGAGCTTGCTCGACTGCCGGAACTCCATGCGGTGCGCCTCCCGTGACGTGAGTTACTTGGTTTTACCAAGTCACACCTTGGAAAGTCCAACAACCTGTCTAGACTGCGTCCCATGTCACCTCGCCGAAGCTACGACCAGTACTGCGCGGCGGCCCGGGCCCTGGACGCCGTGGGCGACCGCTGGACCCTCTTGGTCGTCCGGGAGCTGTTGGTCGGCCCCCGCCGCTACACCGACCTGCACGCCGACCTGCCGGGCGTCAGCACCGACGTCCTCGCCTCGCGCCTGAAGGACATGGAGCAGCAGGGCCTGGCCACGCGGCGGCGCCTGCCCCCGCCGGCGGCGGCGTACGTCTACGAACTCACCCAGCGGGGACGGGAGTTGCTGCCCGTCCTGGAGGCCCTCGCCGGCTGGGGCGCGCACGGCCTGGCGGAGCGCAGGCCCACGGACGCGGTGCGCGCCCACTGGTTCGCGCTGCCGCTGCTGCGGCGCCTCGCGGGGACCGGGCTCGAAGGCGTGGTGGAGGTGCGGCTCGACGAGGGACGCTTCCATGTACGGCTCGCGGGCGGCGCCGAGAGCTACGGCGACGGGCCGGCGCCGGACGAGCCCGACGCCCGCGTCACGCTGGACGCCGGGACGTGCGTGGCGGTGAGCCGCGGCGAACTGTCCCTCGGGCAGGGCGTGCGGGAGGGCCGGGTCGAGGTCTCCGGGGACTCCGTCCTCGCCAAGGCGCTGCGCGCGTCGTGACGCCCGCGGCCCGGACCGTCAGGGCAGGGGCCCGCCCCGGGTGCCGGACGTCCACCGCAAGGGGCGGCCGGACAACGGCAGGCGCCCGGTGCGCACGTGACCGCGTAGCCACGCGCAACGACGGCGCCCCCGAACGCGAGAAGCGGACGGGGCGCCACCCCCGGGGGTGCGGCACTCCTCGCCCGCGATCACTCCCGGTTACTATGTTCACTTCACACCGGAGGCCGCCGGCTCCTCCACCTCTCCGCAGCAGACCGTTGAACGCAAGGCCTAAGAGATGGGTGGCCTGAGGAAATGTTGAGAGTGGTCACCGCGACCCGCTACCTCGAGCCCCTGCACACCGGCGGCTCCGTCCCCGGCGTCGTGGAGGCCGACGATCTCGGTACGTACGTCGTGAAGTTCACCGGGTCCGCCCAGGGCCGCAAGGCGCTGGTCGCCGAGATCGTCGTCGGTGAGCTCGCGCGCCACCTCGGCCTGCGCTTCCCCGAGCTGGTCCTCGTCCACTTCGACCCGGCGGTCGCGTCCGACGAGCCGCACCAGGAGGTTCAGGACCTGCTGCGCGCCAGCGCCGGCCTCAACCTCGGCATGGACCTGCTGCCGGGCGCGGAGGACTTCACGCCGGACGCCATCGACGTGGACCCGCTGGAGGCCGGCAAGGTCGTCTGGCTCGACGCCCTCACGGCCAACGTCGACCGCACGGTGCACAGTTCGAACCTCATGATCTGGCCCACCTTCGGCATCCGCCCCCCGAAGCTGTGGCTCATCGACCACGGCGCCGCCCTCGTCTTCCACCACCGCTGGGGCGCGTCGGCGCCCGACAAGGCGTACGACTTCCGCCACCACGCCCTCGGCGGCTACGGCCCCGACATGGCCGCCGCCGACGCCGAACTGGCCCCGCTCGTCACGGAGTCCGCGCTGCGCGAGATCACCGCGCTCGTCCCCGACGCGTGGCTGGCCGACGAGCCCGGCTTCACCTCGCCCGACGAGGTGCGCGAGGCCTACGTCGGTCACCTCCTGGCCCGCGCCCGCTCCTCCGCGGCCTGGCTGCCCACCGGCTTCCCCACCCGCGGCGAACTGGCCGCGGCCGATGCCCGCCGCGCCGCCGCCACCGAGGCGGGCCGTCCGGCCTGGCTGAAGCGGGTCCCGGACCTGCACGGCAAGCCCGCGGCGGAGCGGGACTGGACGCGTCACGTGGGCTGACGCGTGACGAGGCCCCCGGCGCTGTGCGGTGCCGGGGGCCTCGTCATGGTCGTACGACCGGGTGGGTTCAGCGCAGCTGCTCGTACGCAGGCAGCGTCAGGAAGTCCGCGTAGTCCTCGTCCAGGGAGACCTGGAGCAGGAGGTCGTGGGCCTGCTGCCACTTGCCCGCGGCGAACGCCTCGTCGCCGATCTCGGCGCGGATGGCGTCCAGTTCCCGGGCCGCCACCTTGCGGGCGAGGTCCGCGGTCGCGGTCTCACCGTTCTCGAAGACGACACCGGCGTTGATCCACTGCCAGATCTGCGAGCGCGAGATCTCGGCGGTGGCCGCGTCCTCCATGAGGTTGAAGATGGCGACGGCGCCGAGGCCGCGCAGCCAGGCCTCGATGTAACGGATGCCGACCTGGACGGCGTTGACCAGGCCCTCGTACGTGGGCTTCGCGTCGAGCGAGTCGATGGCGATCAGGTCGGCCGCCGAGACGTGCACGTCCTCGCGCAGGCGGTCCTTCTGGTTCGGCTTGTCGCCGAGCACCGCGTCGAAGGACTTCATGGCGATCGGGACCAGGTCCGGGTGCGCCACCCAGGAGCCGTCGAAGCCGTCGGCGGCCTCGCGGTCCTTGTCGTTCTTGACCTTCTCGAACGCGACCTTGTTGACCTCCGCGTCCTTGCGGGACGGGATGAACGCCGCCATGCCGCCGATCGCGTGCGCGCCGCGCTTGTGGCAGGTGCGCACGAGGAGTTCGGTGTACGCGCGCATGAAGGGGGCGGTCATCGTCACGAGGTTGCGGTCCGGCAGGACGAACTTCTCGCCGCCGTCACGGAAGTTCTTGACGATGGAGAAGAGGTAGTCCCAGCGGCCCGCGTTCAGGCCCGACGCGTGGTCGCGCAGCTCGTAGAGGATCTCCTCCATCTGGTACGCGGCGGTGATCGTCTCGATCAGGACGGTCGCGCGGACCGTGCCCTGCGGGATGCCGACGTAGTCCTGGGCGAAGACGAAGATGTCGTTCCACAGGCGCGCCTCGAGGTACGACTCCGTCTTCGGGAGGTAGAAGTACGGGCCCTTGCCGAGTTCGATGAGGCGCTTGGCGTTGTGGAAGAAGTACAGGCCGAAGTCGACGAGCGCGCCGGGGACCGGGCGGCCCTCCACCTGGAGGTGGCGCTCGTCCAGGTGCCAGCCGCGCGGGCGCATGACGACCGTGGCCAGCTCGCCGGCGTCCTTGAGGGCGTACGACTTGCCGGTGCGCTCGTCGGTGAAGTCGATGCGGCGCTCGTAGGCGTCCGTGAGGTTGAGCTGCCCGAGGACCACGTTCTCCCAGGTGGGCGCGGAGGCGTCCTCGAAGTCGGCGAGCCAGACCTTGGCGCCCGAGTTCAGGGCGTTGATGGTCATCTTGCGGTCCGTCGGGCCCGTGATCTCCACCCGGCGGTCGTTCAGCGCGGCCGGGGCCTCGGCGACCTTCCAGGAGTCGTCCGCGCGGATCGCGGCGGTCTCCGGCAGGAAGTCGAGGGTGGAGGTGGTGGCGATCTCGGCACGGCGCTCGGCGCGCCGGGCGAGGAGCTCGTCACGCCGGGGCGTGAACAGCCGGTGCAGCTCGGCCACAAAGGCGAGGGCCGCGTCGGTGAGCACCTCTTCCTGCCGGGGCAGGGGCTCTGCGTCGACGATGGCCAGCGGCGACGGCGCTAGTGCGGACATGAGCTGTCACTTCCTTCAGAGAGCGGCGCGGACGGGGCCGGGCGAGCTGCCGGGCAGACGCGATGGCACTGAGTGCCACAGGAGCCGAGGTACGGCTGCGGGCCCCGTCCGGGGTTACGGGCCTTCTGGTCAGTGGATACTAGTTTCCTCATGGTGGAAGTTCAATCGTTTGTTGATGTCGAGATTCTTTTCGTCGACAGAACGTGTCGCTGAGTGCCACCCCGGTCACTCCAAGTGGATCAGGTCCTCGGCCGTGTCGATGTCGTACGCATCGGCCACCTCCCGGCACTCGATCAGCGTGAGCGCGTCGGCGTGCGCCCGCAGATAGTCGCGTGCCCCCCGGTCGCCGACCGCAGTCGCCTCGATGCCCGCCCAGTGGTCGCGGCCGAACAGCACCGGATGGCCGCGCAGCCCCTCGTACGCGGCCGCCGCGAGCGTCGACGGCGACCGGTAGGCGTCCCGCACCCGCGCCGTCGCCACCGCGCCGATCCCCGGCTGGTCGACGAGCGAGACCAGCGCCGCGTCGGCCCCCGTGTCCCGGAGTGAGGCGAGACCCGCCCGGAGGGACGAACCCATGCCCTGCTCCCACTCCGGGTTGTCGACCAGTACGCAGCCGGGCAGCGAGGCACGCGCGCGTACGGCGTCGGCGGCGGCGCCCAGGACCACGTGCACCCGCGCGCAGCCCGCCGCGCGGAGCACCTCCACCGCGTGCTCCACCAGAGGGCGGCCCCGGTGCTCCAGGAGCGCCTTCGGGCGTCCGCCGAGGCGCCGCCCGCCACCGGCCGCCAGCAGCAGTCCGGCGATCTCGCCCGTCGCCGTGCCCTCGGGGCGCCCGTTCATCGGTTCTGTCGTCATGCCTCCTGGATACACCCGATCGGGGCACCCCGTTCCGGCCGCGACGACGGCCGGAAAGTGGCGCTTCCCATGTCAAGGGCGGTTTACTGACCCGCGGCCCCCGGCGTCTGACCAGCGCCACCAGGGGCCACTGGAAGACGCACGAGAACAGCGCACGAAGACGTGCGAGGGGGAGAGCTGTGTTGCCAAGCACGGAACAGAGGCAAGTGACGGGCAGCGACGAGGACCCACGGGTGGCGCGACTGCGCACCGCCGTGGCCCGACTGCGCCGTGAACTCGCCGCGCACCCGGCCGAATTCACGGACCGGGGCATCGCCGAGGACGAACTGGCGGCACTCGCCGCGATGGCCGAAGGCGGCACCCCGGAGATCCCCCGCCTACGACGTTCCCTGCTGCTGGTCGCGGGCGCGATCGGCTCGGTCAGCGCCCTGACCTCCGGCCTGGCGGGTGTGCGCAGTGCGGTGGAGATGTTCGGGGAGGGAGGCGGGCGCTGACGGCGCGGCCCCTGGCGCTACGCCACCCAGTGCCGGCGGCCCACGTCGTCGCCCGCGGTGCGCAGGTCGCCCGCCGATGCCGCCGCGAGGCGGGTCACCGCCTGCTCCAGCAGGTCGGGCGGCAAGGTGTACGGGATGCGGAGCCGGTGCTCATGCGTTCCCGGATCCGCCCCGAAGCGCGAACCGCCCTCGATCCGTACGCCGTGCGCGAGCGCCGCGCGGGCCAGCGAGGACGCCACGGGCCGCCCCAGGTCCACCCAGAGCGACAGGCCGCCCGGCGGCAGCCGCCAGTGCCACTCCGGCAGATGGCGGGCCAACGACGCCGCCAGGGCGTCCCGCTGCGCCCGCAGTCTCGGCAGCCGCTCGCGCAGCACGTCGTCCACGCCCCGCAGCAGATGGAGCGCCATCAGCTGCTCGATGACGGGCGTCGCCATGTCGACCGGCACCCGCGCCATCGCCAGCTCGGTGATCAGCTTCGAGCCCGCCCGCACCCAGCCGATCCGCAGCCCGCCCCAGTGCGACTTGCTCAACGACCCGACGGTGACGACCTGTTCACCCGCGCCGAACGGTGCCAGCGACGCGAACGGCGCGGGCGGCGGGACGTCCAGCGCGATGTCGGAGATCGTCTCGTCGATCACCAGCCAGGTGCCCGTGGACCGCGCCGTCTCCAGGATGCGCACCCGCTGCTCGCGCGGCATGAGCCGGCCCGTCGGATTCTGGAAGTCCGGTACCAGATACGCGATGCGGGGCGCCGCCTGCCGCAGCGAGGACTCGACGAGCCCACTGTCCCAGCCGTCGTCCGTGACCGGCACGGGCACCGCGCGCAGGCCCGCGCCGCGGATCGCGTCCAGGGCGTTCGGGTACGAGGGGTTCTCCACCAGCACCCGGTCGCCCTGCCTGCCGAGCAGCGTCAGGGTCAAGGACAGCGCGTGCTGCGCGCCCGTGGTGATCAGGATCTGGTCGGGGAGCGTGGGCAGGCCGCGCCGCGTGAACCGCTCGGCGACCGCAGCCCGCAACTCCGGGATGCCGTACGGGTGGTAACCCGGCGTCGGTGCGTGCCGGACCAGCATCGCGCCCGCCGCGCCGAGCGCCGCGCTCAACTCCGCCTCCGGGGCGCCGGGCGCCGCCGCCGCGAGGTCGAGCATGTCGTCACCCGCCGGGAACGCCGCCACATTGGACGGCCGCTGCCCCTCCGGCAGCTCGGTCCAGGTGCCCGCGCCGCGACGGCTGCGCGCGTAGCCGCCCTCGCGCAGGACGTCGTACGCCGCCGTGACCGTGGCCCGGCTCACCGAGAGGGCGGTGGCCAGCTCGCGCTCGGCGGGCAGCCGGGTGTGCAGCGGAACACGGCCGTCCAGCAGGAGAGTGCGTACGCCATGGGCGAGCGCGCGGTAGCCGGGGCGCTCGCCGGTGATGCCGGTCAGCAGATCGGAGAGCCGGCGGCTGCCCAGCCTCCTGGACGTGCTGTCCATGCTGTGGACCACTCGTGCCTCTGCCATGCCAACTCCCGCTGATTGGCCCTGCTCCCCAGGCCAATCAGCGTACAGAATCCGTTCCCGTCGGCTTCAGTCAGCTTGTTTGGCCTGGGAGGGGTATCGATGGGGTGGACAGAGAGCGGAAGCGGAACGGGACGTGTGGTGGTCGGGGTGAGCGGCTCACCCGCGAGCCTCGCGGCGCTGCGCGTCGCCGCCGAGGAGGCCCGGCGTGCTCGTCGCGTGCTCGTCGCGGTGACCGCCTGGGAGCCACCGGAGGGCGAAACGCTGTATCTGCGCCACCCCGACCGGGAGTGGGCCCGCCACTGGTGGGCCGTGGCGCGCACCCGCCTCGACCGCGCCTTCGACGAGGTCTTCGGCGGCGCGCCGCCCGGCGTCAGGACCGAGCGCCGGGTGATCAGGGCCCGCCCGGACCGCGCCCTGAGCGAACTCGCCGCGCGCCCCGACGACCTCCTGGTCCTCGGCACCCGCCCCGGCAGGAACCGCCCGAGCCGCACCCACCGCCGCGTGCGCTCCCGCACCACCTGCCCGATCCTCACGGTCCCCGCCCCGGCCGTGCCGAGGCGCGTGCGCAGGGCGTTGCGCAAGATGACGGCGGAGGATTTCGCGCTGGCGGGTGAGTGAGCGACAGAGGCTTCGGCGGCGTGTGGGGGGCGCTGTGAGGGTGGGTCAGGTCAGGGGCCGTTGCGGATCAGGCCGCGCGCGGTGGCCGCGGCGACCGCCGCCGTACGGGAGTCCACGCCGAGCTTGGCGTAGATGTGCACCAGGTGGGACTTCACCGTGGCCTGGCTCAGGAACAGCTCCTTGCTGATCCGCTGGTTCGACAGACCGTCCTTCACCAGGCGCAGCACCTCCAGCTCACGGCGGCTCAGCGCCTGCGCGGGCGCCCGCATCCGGTCCATCAGACGGTGCGCGATCGCGGGCGCGAGGGCCGACCGCCCCGACGCCGCCGTGCGGACCGCCGCGGCCAGTTCCTCGGGCGGCGCGTCCTTCAGGAGGTAGCCCGCCGCGCCCGCCTCCACCGCCGCGAGGATGTCCGCGTCCGTGTCGTACGTGGTGAGGACCAGGACCCGCGGCGCCCCTTCCCGCGCGGTGATCGCGGCCGTCGCCTCGGCGCCGTGCATGCCCGCGCCGAACTGCAGGTCCATCAGGACCACGTCGACGCGGTGCGCCCCCACCGCCGCGGCCCGTTCCACCGCCGCTTCCGCCGTCGCCGCCTCCGCGACGATCTCGAAGTCCGGTTCCGCGTCGAGGACCGCGCGCAGACCCGCCCGTACGACGGGGTGGTCGTCGGCGAGCAGCAGCCGCACCGTCGCTCCCGGCTCGCGCGTCACGCGGCGGCCTCCTCGGACCGCGCGGGCAGCGGCAGAGGCAGCGAGATCGCCACCGCCGTGCCCTGGCCAGGGGTGGACTCGACCGTGAACGTGCCGCCCAGCGACTCGGCGCGCGCCCGCATCGCGGGGAGCCCGAAGCCGGGGCTGCCGGTGCGCCCGGCCGTGCCGCCGGCCGCCGGGTCGAAGCCGCGGCCGTCGTCCACCACGTCCAGCGTGACCGAGGCGTCCATGAACGTCAGCGTGATCTCGGCGCGGGCGGCCTCCGCGTGCCGCACCGTGTTCGCCAGGGCTGACTGCGCGACGCGGAGCAGCGCCACCTCGTACGGCGTGGGCAGCTCCGTCGGCGTACCACTGAGGGAGAACCGGACGCGCGGGCCCGTGCTCGACGCGCTCAGCCGCTCCAGGGCTCCGGCGAGCGATCCGCGCTCCAGGCCGGGCGGCGAGAGCGCGCGCACGAACCGGCGTGCCTCGGCCAGGTTGTCCTGCGCGGCGGCCCGCGCACGCTCGATGTGCGGGGCCGCGGCGGAGCCGTCCGGCAGCGCGCGCTGCGCGGCCCGCAGCAGCAACTGGATCGACGACAGGCCCTGCGCGAGCGTGTCGTGGATCTCCCGGGCGAGCCGTTCGCGCTCCGCCAGCGTGCCCGCCGTCCGCTCGGCGGCGGCCAGTTCGGCGCGGGTGGCCATCAACTCGTCGATCAGCTCGCGGCGGCGTTCGCTCTCCCGGTACAGCGCCTCGTACCCGAGGACCGTGACGACGGCCACCGCCGCGCCGAGCAGCGGCCCGATGAAGCTGCCCGGTGTCACCCGGGAGCTGTGCACCAGGAAGCTGCCGATGGCGGCCGCCGCCGTGCTGAGCACCGCGGGCAGCGCCCAGCGGACCGGCAGCAGGTGCAGTTGCAGGAAGTAGAGCGGGAACGCGGCCCACAGCCCGTCCGGGGAGAGCGCCAGCAGCACCAGCCAGGCCGCGGCAAGCGCCGCCAGCCACCAGGCCGCCACGCGGCGCGATGCGGCCACGGCCGGGCTGAGCGTGCCCGCCGTGTACACGGCCGCCATGAGCAGCGCCGCGGCGACGACTCCCGCGGGGTGCGTCGTGTGCGGCGCGTGCGTCGCGTGTGCCGTGGCGGCGCCCGTCAGCGCCTTGACCGCGGGCAGCGCCAGCAGGCCCGCGAGGAGGGCGTGCAGGCAGAGGCGGAGGGTGCGGGCGACGGGGACGGGGGCGGTGGCGGTGGGGAGCACGTTCGTGCGTGTTCGGGGCATGTGGTTTCGGCCGGGGCGGTGAGGTGTGAGGGGTGTGGGTGTGGGTGTGGGGTGCGGGTTGTGGGTTGTGGGTTGTGGGTTCTCCACCGTACGGGTGTCGGGTATCGGGGCCGTCAACCTAAAGGTTGAAAAGGCGCTCCTCACTTCGATTCGGGTGAACCGTGCTGTGGCGCGATGCCCGGCCCGGGGCCGGGCACGCAGGGTGGGGGCATGTTCGTCGCATGGAGAGACCTGCGGTTCGCCAAGGGGCGGTTCGCCCTGATGGGGGCCGTCGTCGTGCTCATCACCCTGCTCGTCGGTCTGCTCTCCGGGCTGACCGAGGGGCTGGCAAGGGAGAACACCTCGGCCATCACCGGGCTGCCCGCCGACCACCTGGCGTTCGCCGCGCCGCCCGAGGGCCGGTCCGTCTCCTTCACCAACTCACTGGTGCCCCGGCGCGCCTGGGAGGAGTGGGCGGGGCGGTCCGGCGTGACCTCCGCGCAGCCCATCGGTATCAGCACCCTCAACGCCACCGCGGGTGAGCGGGCGGGCGCGGTCTCCGCCTTCGGCGTCGAGCCGGACTCCGGGATCGCGCCGGACGGTGTCGCTCCGGGGCGGGCGGTGCTCTCCGAGAAGGCCGCCGATGAGCTGGGAGCCGGTGTCGGTGACCGTGTCCGGCTCGGGGGTGGGGGCGGGGGCGAGGCCGGCGGTGGGAGTGGGGGTGGGGGTGTGCAGGTGCGGGTCGTGCGGGTCGCTTCCGACGCCTCGTTCAGCCATACGCCCGTCGTGTGGATCTCCCTCGACGACTGGCAGCGGCTCGGGCACCGCGGGACCTCCGGGGACGAGCAGGCGACGGTGATCGCGCTGCGGACCGGGGGCGGAGCCGATCTGGCCGCCGGGGACGAGGCCGCCGGGACCGAAACGAAGTCGCTCGACGGCGCGCTCACCGCCATCGGCTCCTACCAGGCCGAGAACGGCTCCCTTCAGTTGATGCGGGGCTTCTTGTTCGTGATCTCCGCGCTGGTCATAGGGGCGTTCTTCACCGTGTGGACGATCCAGCGGGGCGCCGACATCGCCGTCCTGAAGGCGCTCGGCGCCTCCACGGCCTATCTGCTGCGGGACGCGCTCGGGCAGGCCGTCGCGATGCTCGTCGCCGGTACGGCGGTGGGGACCGGGATCGCGGTGGTGGTGGGCGGGGCCGTCAGCGGTGGTGACGTCCCGTTCGTCCTGGAGCCGTCGACCGTGCTGTGGCCCGCCGTGGTGATGATCGCGCTGGGTGCGGTCGGGGCCGGTCTGTCCGTGCGGCGGATCACCGCCGTCGATCCGTTGGTCGCGCTGGGGAGTGCTCGATGAGTAGTGGTCGGTCGCTGTCGTCGTCCTTGCTGCTGGAGGACGTCACGCTCACGTATCCCGACGGCGCGGGGCGGCTGACCGCGTTGGACGGGGTGGGGCTCGATGTGCCGGGCGGGACCCTGACCGCGGTGGTGGGGCCGTCCGGGTCCGGCAAGTCCAGCCTGCTCGCCGTCGCGGCGACGCTGGTCACGCCGGATCGGGGGCGGGTGGTGGTGGACGGGGTGGAGACGGCGGCGCTGAGCCGGGCCGAGAAGGCGGAGCTGCGGCGGCGGCGCCTCGGCATCGTCTTCCAGCAGCCGAATCTGCTGGCCTCGCTGACGGCGTCGGAGCAGTTGGAGTTGATGGCGCACGTGGACGGGGGGCGGCGTCGGCGAGGTGCGGCGGGCCGGGTCCGGGAGCGGGCGCGGGAGCTGCTGGCCGCGGTGGGGCTCGCGGGGGAGGCGGATCGGCGCCCACATCAGCTGTCCGGCGGGCAGCGGCAGCGGGTGGGGATTGCGCGGGCGTTGATGAACGGGCCGGCGGTGTTGCTGGTCGATGAGCCGACCAGTGCGTTGGATCATGAACGGGGGGCTGCGGTGCTGGAGTTGCTGGCGGGGTTGACGCGGGAGCGGGGGACGGCGACCGTGCTGGTCACGCATGACCGGGCGGGGCTGGCGGTGGCGGATCGGGTGGTGGGGATGGTGGATGGGCGGTTGGGGGCGGGGGCGGGGGCGGCTTAGGCCGTCGTCGGGTCGCCTGGGGCGCGTCTTGGGGGCGGGGCCGCGGGGGTATGTCCGTGCTCGCCATCTTGGCGCGGGGGTCCGGCTGCTTCGCCTCCCTCATGACCACCACTGTGCTCCGCGCGCACATACCCCCACGTCCCCTCGGGCCGACTGGCGACTGTGGGCCGGCGTCGGCTCGTGTCCTCGCTCGGGCCGACTGGCGACTGCGGGCCGGCGTCGGCTCGTGTCCTCGCTCGGGTGCGCGGGCGCCTGTGGCCGTCGGCGGCTCATGTGCCCCACGGCCCCCGCCCTACGTCCCCTCGGCGCGCTCGCGGCTGCGGGGACGTCGGCGGCCCTTGTTTCCCTCGGGCCCACGTTCGACTGCGGGCGGCGCCCCATCCCTCCCTGTCCCTACTTCGACATCTCGACGCCGAGTATCGGGCGGGCGGGTGGGAGACATCCGGCGCGGAGCGGCGGGGCAGGGGATACCGCCGGGTACGGGGCGGTCAGGGCGAGACGCCGGAGCCCGCGCTGGCCAGGGCCGAGGAGAGCTCCACCGCCACCTGCTGCAGCACCGGCACGATCTTCTCCGTCGCCGCCTCCGTCACCCGCCCCGCCGGACCGGAGATCGAGATCGCCGCCGCCGTGGGCGAATCGGGCACCGGCACGGCAAGGCACCGTACGCCGATCTCCTGCTCGTTGTCGTCGACGGCGTACCCCGCACGGCGGACCTCCTCGAGCGCGTCGAGGAACCCTTCCGGCGTCGTGATCGTCTTCTCCGTGGCGGCCGGCATCCCGGTACGGGCGAGCAGCGCCCGCACCTCCTCCGGCGGCGTGTGCGCGAGCAGCGCCTTGCCGACACCCGTGGAGTGCGGCAGGACCCGCCGGCCGACCTCGGTGAACATCCGCATGGAGTGCTTGGACGGCACCTGCGCCACGTACACGATCTCGTCACCGTCGAGCAGCGCCATGTTGGCCGTCTCCCCGGTCTCCTCGACGAGCCGCGCGAGATAGGGCCGCGCCCACGTACCGAGCAGCCGCGAGGCCGATTCGCCGAGGCGGATCAGGCGCGGGCCGAGCGAGTAGCGGCGGTTGGCCTGCTGGCGTACGTACCCGCAGGCGACGAGCGTGCGCATCAGGCGGTGGATCGTGGGGAGGGGAAGGCCGCTGCTGGCGGAGAGCTCGCTCAGGCCGACCTCGCCACCCGCGTCCGCCATCCGTTCGAGCAGATCGAAGGCGCGCTCCAGTGACTGAACGCCACCGCTCGCGGCGGGAGGCTTCGAGGCGGCGACTTCAGCAAGGGCGTCGTTGGCGCTTGACGTCGGCACGGCGCGTTCCTTTCGGTGCTGGCGGGCAAGGGAGCAGCCTACCGGGCGGTTCTTGCCAAGGGGTCTCGCGCGTGGGGGCGTCGTAGCCGGTCAGGGGGGCTTTGTCCGTGTCTTCGCGGGCTTGTCCGGTGGCTCACCGCGCCACGCTTGTGGATAGCTACGTTCTGGTTGGTGGAATTGTAATTCCACTCTGTGGAAACGTCCAGTAGGGGACCTGGGGGCCGCCGGGTGCCGAAGTCAACCCTTGACGCCGTGAGGGCAAGCGTGAAAACTCCTTCAACAGAACGTTGAATTCCGTTAAGCGGAAGCAAAAGGTCTGTGTAGCGGAACAGAAGAGAGGGGACACGGGTGTCCGAGAAGGACGTGGACGTGGACACGGGCGTTGCCGCGGGTGTGGAGCTGGTGCTGCGCTCCACCCGCGTCGTCACCCCGGAGGGGACGCGCGCCGCCTCGGTCGCCGTCTCCGGCGGGAAGATCGCGGCCGTCGGCGCGTACGACGCCGAGGTGCCGGACGGCGCACGCCTGGAGGACTTCGGCGACGACGTCCTGCTGCCCGGCCTCGTCGACACCCACGTCCACGTGAACGACCCGGGCCGCGCGGAGTGGGAGGGCTTCTGGACCGCCACCCGCGCCGCCGCCGCCGGTGGCATCACCACCCTCGTCGACATGCCGCTCAACTCCCTGCCCCCGACGACGACGGTGGACAACCTGCGCACCAAGCAGGACGTCGCCCGCAGCAAGGCGCACATCGATGTGGGGTTCTGGGGCGGTGCCCTGCCCGACAACGTCGCCGATCTGAAGCCCTTGCACGACGTCGGTGTCTTCGGATTCAAGTGCTTCCTCTCGCCCTCCGGCGTCGAGGAGTTCCCCGAGCTGAACCAGGGCCAGCTCGCCACCTCGATGGCCGAGATCGCCGGCTTCGGCGGGCTCCTGATCGTGCACGCCGAGGACCCCCACGAGCTGGACGCCGCCCCGCACACGAGCGGCCCCAAGTACGCGGACTACCTCCAGACCCGGCCCCGCGTCTCGGAGGACACCGCGATCGAGGGGCTCATCGCCGTCGCCAAGCGCATCGGCGCCCGCGTGCACGTCCTGCACCTGTCCTCCTCGAACGCCATTCCGCTGATCGCCGCCGCCAAGCGCGAAGGCGTACGGCTGACGGTGGAGACCTGCCCGCACTACCTGACCCTGACCGCCGAGGAAGTCCCGGACGGCGCCAGCGAGTTCAAGTGCTGCCCGCCCATCCGCGAGGCCGGCAACCAGGACCTGCTGTGGGACGCGCTGGCCGACGGCACCATCGACTGCATCGTCACGGACCACTCCCCGTCCACCGTGGAGCTGAAGACCGACGACTTCGCCACCGCCTGGGGCGGCATCTCCGGGCTCCAGCTGAGCCTGCCCGCCGTATGGACCGAGGCGCGCAAGCGCGGGCACACCCTTGAGGACGTGGTGCGCTGGATGTCCACGCGCACCGCACAACTGGTCGGACTCGACCAGAAGGGCGCCATCGAGGCCGGCCGCGACGCCGACTTCGCGGTCCTCGCGCCCGACGAGACCTTCACCGTGGACCCCGCGGAGCTGCACCACAGGAACCGGGTCACGGCGTACGCGGGCAAGACCCTCAGCGGCGTCGTGAAGTCCACCTGGCTGCGCGGCGAACGCATCCTGCACGGCGGCGAGTTCACCGAACCCGCGGGCCGACTTCTGGAAAGGAACAACTGACACAGTGACGGCGATTCCGCACTTCACCGGCGACGCGAGCCCCTACGGCGGCGGCGAGCCCTACGCCGACTACCGCACGGCCGACTTCCCCTTCACCCAGTACGCCAACCTCGCCGACCGGCAGCTCGGCGCCGGGGTGATCGCCGCCAACGACGAGTTCTTCGCGATGCGCGAGAACCTGCTGCTCCCGCACCCCGCCGTCTTCGACCCCGAGCACTTCGGGCACAAGGGCAAGGTCATGGACGGCTGGGAGACCCGCCGCCGGCGCGGTGTCTCCGCAGAGCACCCGTGGCCCACCGAGGCCGACCACGACTGGGCCCTCGTGCGGCTCGGCGCCCCCGGCGTCATCCGCGGCATAGTCGTCGACACCGCCCACTTCCGCGGCAACTACCCGCAGGCCGTGTCCGTGGAGGGCACCAGCGTCGAGGGCTCCCCGACGCCCGAGGAGCTGAGCGGCGACGACGTGAAGTGGACGACCCTCGTCCCGCGCACGCCCGTCGGCGGACACGCGGCCAACGGCTTCGCCGTCGACGTCGAGCAGCGCTTCACGCACCTGCGCGTCAACCAGCACCCGGACGGCGGCATCGCCCGCCTCCGTGTGTACGGAGAGGTCGCCGCCGACCCGAAGTGGCTCGCCGCGCTCGGCACCTTCGACGTCGTCGCCCTGGAGAACGGCGGCCAGGTCGAGGACGCCTCCGACCGCTTCTACTCCCCGGCCACCAACACCATCCAGCCGGGCCGCTCCCGCAAGATGGACGACGGCTGGGAGACCCGCCGCCGCCGCGACACCGGCAACGACTGGATCCGCTACCGGCTCGTCCAGCAGTCCGAGATCCGCGCCGTCGAGATCGACACCGCCTACCTCAAGGGCAACTCCGCCGGCTGGGCCTCGCTCTCGGTGCGCGACGGCGAGAACGGCGAGTGGGTCGAGGCGCTGCCCCGCACCCGGCTCCAGCCCGACACCAACCACCGCTTCGTCCTGGACACCCCGGTCGTCGGCACGCACGTACGCGTCGACATCTTCCCGGACGGCGGCATCTCCCGGCTGCGCCTGTTCGGTTCGCTGACCGAGGACGGCGCCGCCAAGCTGGCGGCCCGCCACCAGGAGCTGGGCGGCTGATCCGCCCCCGCTGAACGTGGGGCGCACCGGGTGGACAGCCCCGGTGCGCCCCGCACCCATCTCCTGGACTTTCCGTCGGTACTTCCGCCCTTGTACATTCCTGCGTGCGCAAAGCTGCTGGTGAAGTACGTATACGGGGGACGGCGCATGGGGGGCCATCGGCCGAGGGATTGGCATGTCCTGGACTTGGACAAGGATCCGACGCCGGGTGATCCGCATCGGGTGCGCAAGCTCGCCAAGGATCTGCATGACTTCTCCGATGACGTCGGCAAGGTGCTGCGGGACATCAAGGGGATGGCGGGCGAGGACGCGATCCTGCGGTGGGCGGGCAAGACCGCGGACGCCTTCACGGAGCAGTTCGAGGACGCGCCGGCCAAGCTGAAGAAGCTCAAGAAGTCCTACGGGATGGCGGGCGACGCCCTGTCCGCGTACTGGCCGGAACTGGAGCGCGCCCAGACCCTCGCCGACAAGGCTCTGGTGAAGGGCCGTGAGGCCCAGGCCGACCTCGCCTCCGCCAAGTCCCGCCTCACCTCAGCCGACTCGTGGGTGGACAAGGCGGGCAAGGAGGCCGACAAGTACAAGGACGACGGCGGCGGCTCCAAGAACAAGGACATCCCCAAGCCGGACGAGTCCAAGGTGCGGGCCGCCACCCGCAACGCCGCCTCCGCCGAGAAGGCCCAGAAGTCCGCCCAGGGTGACGTGGACGCCGCCAAGAGCGCACTCGAGGCGGCGAAGAAGATGGCCGAGGACGCCCGCAAGATGCGGGAAGAGGCCGCCGGGACGGCGAAGCGGAAGATCGAGGAGGCCTCGGACGCGGGGATCCCGAACCGCAAGTGGTGGGAGGAGATCGGCGACTGGGTCTCCGACAACTGGGACACCATCGTCGAGGTCTGCAAGGTCGTCGTCGCCGTCGTCGGCATCATCGCGATGATCGTGGGCGGTCCGATCCTGGCCGCCATCGTCATCGTCGCCGGAGCCATCGTCCTGGCCGACACCCTCAACAAATACCGGAAAGGCCAAGCAGGCCTGATGGACGTCGCCTTCGCGGCCCTCGACTGCGTTCCCGGTGCCAAGGGGCTGACCACCGCCGCCAAACTGGCCAAGGGGATGAAGGGCCTCAAGGGCATGAGCAAGGGCCTGAAGAACGGCCTGCGGCGCGGCGGGGACGACCTGGCCACCAGCAAGCCCGCCAAGGGCCGCTGCAAGAACGGCGACCCCGTCGACATGGTCTCCGGCGAAATGATCATGGAGAAGACGGACGTGGAACTGCCGGGCCTGCTGCCGCTGGTCCTGCGCCGCACCCATCTCTCGACCTACGAGTACGGCCGCTGCTTCGGCCCCTCCTGGGCCTCCACGCTCGACGAACGCCTCGAACTCGATCACGAGGGCGCCCTGTTCGCCACCGAGGACGGCATGATCCTCATCTACCCGGTGCCCGCACCCGGTGCCTCCGTCCTGCCGGTGGCGGGTCCGCGCCGGCCCCTCGACTGGGACGGCGCGCCCGGGGCGCCCATCCGCATCACCGACCCCGACACCGGCCACACCCGCCACTTCGCGCCGACCGGTCGCGCCGCGGCCGCCGACGAGGCGTTCACCTTGCCGCTCGCGGCGGTCACCGACCGCAACGGCCACCGCATCGACATCGACCGCGCCGCCGACGGCACCCCGGTCGCCGTACGCCACTCGGGCGGCTACCACATCGACATCGACACCGAGGGCGGCCGGGTGACCGGGCTGAAACTGCGCGACCCCGAGGCCGGCCCCGCCGGCACGAGCCTGCTGACCTACCGCTACGACGCCGACGGCAACCTGAGCGAGGTCCGCGACTCCTCCGGGCTGCCGTACCGGCTCACCTACGACGAGCGCGGCCGCGTCACCTCCTGGACCGACCGCAACGACCACTGGTACCGCTTCACCTACGACGAGGAGGACCGCTGCGTCCGCGGCGAGGGCGCCGGAGGCTGCCTCGACTGCACCATCGGCTACGACCCCGACCTCCGTACCACCCGCTACACCGACTCGCTCGGCCACACCACCCGCTACGAGTACAACGAGCGGCTGCAACTCGTCTCGGTGACCGACCCGTTGGGAAACACCACGCGCACCTCGTGGAACAGCCGGGACCAACTCCTTTCGCGGACCGACCCGCTCGGCCACACCACCCGGTACAGCTACGACGACGCGGGCAACATGGTCAGGGTCGAGCAGCCCGACGGCAACGTCACCACCGCCGTCTTCAACGAACTGAACCAGCCGGTGGTCATCACCGACCAGGACGGCCTGGTCTGGTCCCACGCCTACGACGGCCGCGGCAACCGGCTGAAGACGGTCGACCCGGCGGGCGCCGAGACCCACTTCGGCTACGACGGAGCGGGACGCCCCGTCTCCGTGACCGACCCGCTCGGCAGGGTCCAGCACGCCGTGTGCGACCCGGCCGGACTGACACTGGAGATCACCGACCCGCTCGGACAGCGGACCCGGGTCAGCCGGGACGCCTTCGGACGCATCGTCGCCGTCACCGATCCGTCGGGCGCGGTCACCCGCCTCACCTGGACGGTCGAGGGCCTGCTCGCGCGGCGCGAATCGGCGAACGGCGCGGTCGAGAGCTGGGAGTACGACGGCGAGGGCAACGTCCTGCGGCACGTCGACCCCGCCGGGCACACCACGTGTCACACGTACACGCACTTCGCCCTGCCGACGAGCCGACGGGACCCGGACGGCACGGTCCACACCTTCACGTACGACACCGAGCTCCAGCTGACCGCCGTGGTCAACCCGCAGCGGCTGCACTGGAGTTACACGTTCGACGCCGCGGGACGGCTGGTCGCCGAGACCGATTTCAACGGGCGGGGCCTCACCTACACCCACGATGCCGCGGGCCGGCTCACCTCCCGTACCAACGGGGCGGGCGAGACCGTCCGCTACGAGCGGGATGTCTTCGGCCAGGTTTCGCTGGCGCGCTCCGCCGACGACACCACCTCGTACACCTACGACGCCTACGGCCGTCTCGTCCGCGCCGCCAACAGGGACGCGGAGGTCGAGCTCGCCTACGACGCGCAGGGCCAGGTCGTGCGGGAGAGCATCAACGGACGGGTGACCTCGTTCGTCTACGACGCCGCAGGCCGCCGGACGACCCGCAGTACCCCGTCCGGAACGGTGTCCAGTTGGCAGTACGACGCGGCCGACCGGCCGCTGTCACTGGTCATGGCCGGTACGCGCATGGAGTTCCGGCACGATGCCGCCGGTCACGAGATACGCAGGAGCTTCGGCGACGGCGTCGCCCTCGCTCAGGGCTGGGACGCCGTCGGCCAGCTGGCCGACCAGACGATCAGCGCACGTACCGATGCCGGCGGCCGTGTCCTGTGCCACCGCTCGTACGCCTACCGGCCCGACGGGCACCTCACGGAGATCCGCGGGCCGGCCGCGCACAGTCGGCGCTTCAGCCTCGACGCCGCCGGGCGGGTCACAGGTGCCGACGGTGCCGGCCGGACCGAGCGCTACGCCTATGACAGCGCGGGCAACCTCAGCCAGGCCCACGTGACCGGCTCGTCCGGCCATCCCGAAGGGTGGACGGCGACCGGCACCCTCGTGCACCGGACGGGGAACGGCCACCACGAGTACGACGCCCAGGGGCGTCTCGTCCGTCGCAGCCGCCGCCTGCTGAACGGGCAGCGGCGGGTGTGGACGTACTCCTGGGACGCCGAGGACCGGCTCACCCGGGTGACCACACCGGACGGCGAGACCTGGCACTACCGGTACGACCCCCTGGGCCGCCGTATCGCCAAACAGCTGCAGGCCGCCGACGGCACGCTCGCGCGGCAGACCACCTTCACCTGGGACGGCAGTCTGCTCGTGGAACAGGTCACGGACGGCGTGGTGACGACGTGGGACTACGAGCCGGAATCCCACCGCCCCCTGGCCCAGACCGAGCGCGCTCAGGCCGACTACGACGTGCGTTTCCACGCCATCGTCACCGACCTGGTGGGAACTCCCACCGAACTCGTCTCCACCGGCGGTGACATCGCGTGGCAGACGCACACCACCGTATGGGGCGCGGCCGTTCCGCACCCGGAAGCCGGCGCGTACGCCGCCACTGCCGACTGCCCCCTGCGCTTTCCCGGCCAGTATCACGACCCGGAATCCGGACTGCACTACAACTACGCACGCCACTACGACCCCGAGACGGCCCGGTACGCCTCCGCCGACCCCCTCGGCCTGGAGCCGGCTCCCAACCACCACGCCTATGTGCCGAACCCGCTGACCTGGCAGGACCCTCTCGGCCTCGCCCGCCGGGGCCCCAAGGACCCGATCAACCTCAGCGAGGGCTACCGGGGCCGGATGGACACCTTCGACATCGGGCATGCCACGGACTTCGAAATGCATGTCTACGACAAGAACGGCCGGGAGGTCGGCCTGTACGGAAGCAACGGCTGGTTCGACAAACACCGCCTGGATTCCGATGTACAGGTCCCGCGCAGCGTGGAAAACCGCCTCAAGGGCGAGGCAGTAAAGTTCATGCGCAGAACCGGTCGCATCGGCCCTCGCGGAACCGAGGACATCTCCGGCGACAAATGGAAGCGGCCCCGCCTGAAAGGATCGTGCGGATGAAGTACGTGAAGGTCGACTGGGACCCGGAGCTCCACGGGTTCCGGACCGACGCGCGTGCCTATGTGGCCGCCCTTCCCGAATTCCGGGACGCGCTTCCCGAGGGGGCCCGCGCCTTCGCGTCAGAGGCCGGGCACTACGACTACACGAGCGAGCGGTGCGTCAAGGACCTGGAGCTCGCCGACATCGCCCTGCCCACGACGACCATGGGCAGGGCAGGCACCGCGTCGGTCACCTATCGCCCCAACCGGTGGAAGCACTCCGCCGGACTGCGGATCGAGTACACCGGCGTCACGCACTTCTCCGTCGACTACGAAGCGTCCATCGACTGGATGGAGGCCATCACGGTGCTGCTCGACGAGACCCTCCCGCACGAGGACGGCGTCGTGCACCGTACCGAACTGACGGACGCCATGATCACGGTCCGCTGCGCCGACCTGAGGGCGACGTGGGTGGCGGTCCCGTGAGTGCGTGACCCCGGGTGTCAGGCGGCGTGACCGCCGTCCACCGACAGCTCGGTGCCCGTGATGTACGCGGCGTCGTCCCCGGCCAGGTAGGCCACGAGGGACGCCACCTCGTCGGGCGAACCGAACCGGCCGACCGCGGTCATGGCGCTCTGCCCCTCCGCGTAGGGGCCGTCCGCCGGGTTCATGTCGGTGTCGATCGGGCCCGGCTGGACCAGGTTCGCCGTGATCCGGCGCCCGCCCAGCTCCCGTGCCAGAGCCTTGTTGAGGCCGATGAGCGCGGCCTTGCTCGTCGCGTACAGCGTGCCGCCGGGGCCCGGGACCCGCTGGGCCATGCAGCTGCCGATGGTGATGATCCGGCCGCCGTCGCTGAGCCGTCCGGCAGCGGCCTGGGAGGCCAGGAGGACGCCGCGTACGTTGACCGCCAGGACCCGGTCGACATCGGCGAGCGACAGGTCGGCGAGGGGGCCGAGGACTCCGATGCCCGCGTTGTTGACGAGGATGTCCAGGTGGCCGAGGTCGTCGGCGGCGCGTTCCACGGCGCCCGCGGCGTCCCCGGCGTCCGCCGCGTCCGCCCGCACGGCGAAACCGCGCCGCCCCGTGGCCTCGATCTTCGCGACGACCTCCTGGGCCGCCGCCTCACTGTGGACGTAGGTGATCGCCACGTCCGCGCCCTTCTGCGCCAGACGCAGCGCGATCGCCGCGCCCATGCCGCGGCTGCCGCCGGTGACCAGGGCCGTCCTGCCGGTGAGAGAAGACATGTCTGTACCTCGTTCGTATGCCGGATAAGTGCTTGCGGGTTCAATGAAAGGCGCCGACCGGGCCGAGGGCTGGCGGGAAACGGACGCGCACCTGCCGATGCCCGAGCGGCGATGACTTCCGGTCGGTGGCACGGTCTGAGTAGGTGACAGGACCGCATCACCCCGAAAAGAGGCGTTCGCCATGAAGATCACATTCACCCAGTTCCTCACCCTCGACGGGGTCTTCCAGGCCCCGGGCGGCCCGGAGGAGGACCGCGGCGGCGGCTTCGAACACGGCGGCTGGTCCGTGCCCTACGGCGACGAGGACTTCGGCGCCTTCATCGACCAGGTCTTCGAACAGGCCGACGCGTTCCTGCTCGGGCGCGGGACGTACGAGATCTTCGCCGGGTACTGGCCCGCGGTGCACGACCCCGACAACCTCGTGGCCACCAAACTCAACGACCTGCCGAAGTACGTCGCGAGCACCACCCTGACCGGCGCCGACTGGCAGGGCACCCGGATCATCGGCCGCGACGACCTGGTCAAGGACGTCACCGCGCTCAAGGAACAGCCGGGGCGCGAGCTCCAGATGCACGGCAGCGGTCGGCTCGCGCAGTCCCTGATGGGGCACGACCTGATCGACACCCTGCACCTGCTGACGTTCCCGGTCGTCCTCGGCACCGGCAAGCGGCTCTTCGCGGAGGGCGTCCTGCCCACCGCCTTCCGGCTCGCCCAGTCGCGTACGACCTCCACGGGCGTCGTCATCAGCACGTACGAGCGCGCCGGGCGACCGGAGTACGGCAGCTACTGAGAGCTGCTCCGGCCGGCCGCACGTCTTCACCTCGCGATCTTCGCCCGATACGGTGTGTGCTCCGCGTGAGAGCCGCCGAAGTCTCCACACCGCCGCGCCCGTTGGAGACCGCGCCCCGTGTCGACGCTCGCCGCCCCCGCCACGCTCGCCCCGCGCAGCGCCTGGCGCACCGATCTGCCCGTACTGCTCGTCGCCGTGGTGTGGGGCGCCAGCTACCTCACCGCCAAGGGCATCACGACGACGCACACCGTCGTCGCCGTCCTCGTCCTGCGGTTCGCCGTGGTGCTGCCCCCGCTCGTGGTGACGGGGTGGCGGTCGCTGCGCGCGCTGACCGGCGCCCAGTGGCGCGGGGGCGGGATCCTCGGGCTGATCCTCGGCGGCATCTTCCTCTTGGAGACGTACGGGGTCGTCCACACCTCGGCGACCAACGCGGGCCTCATCATCAGTCTCACCATGATCTTCACGCCGCTCGCGGAGGCCGCCGTGCGGCGTACCCGGCCGCCGCGCGCGTTCCTCGCGGCGGCCGGGCTCTCCGTGCTCGGCGTGGTCCTGCTGACCCAGGGCGGCGGCTTCACCCGGCCCTCGGCCGGTGACCTGCTGATCCTCCTCGCGGCCCTCGCCCGCACGGTCCACGTCCTGGCCATGTCCCGCGTCAAGGCCGTGCGCGACGCCGACTCGCTCTCGCTCACCACGGTCCAACTCGGCGCCGCCGTCGCGGTGTTCGCCGTGCTCGCCGCCATGGGTACGGGGCGGTCGCCGTGGTCCGTCGCCGTGGGCTTCGGCGCGCGGGAGTGGGCGGGGCTGCTCTTCCTCTCCGTCTTCTGCACGCTCTTCGCCTTCTACGTGCAGATGTGGGCGGTACGCAGGACCTCGCCCTCCCGGGTCAGCCTGCTGCTCGGCACGGAACCGCTGTGGGCCGCGGCGGCCGGCATCGCCCTCGGCGGTGAACGGCTGGGCGCGGCCGGGGTATTGGGCGGGGCGCTGGTCCTCGTCGGGACCAGCTGGGGGCGCGCGGCCCTGCGGTGAACGGTCGGCCGGGGAAGGTTAACTCGCGGAGAATTTCGCGCACTTGACGTTGACACGCCAACCTCTACGCGCGTCACACTGGTCCCATGCGAATCCCCCCACGAATGCTCGGTGTCACCGCCCTCGCCGCCGCCCTCCTCTTCGGCGGCCCCGTCGCCGCGTCCGCGAGCGCGGCCCCCGCCACCCCCGTCGCCTCCGCGTCGTCGTACTCCGTGACCGCGGTCGGCGACATCTGCTACTCCGCGCTGCCCTCCCAGGCGCACGACACCCTCGACCTGATCGAGGCGGGCGGCCCCTACCCGTACCCGCAGGACGGCACCGTCTTCCAGAACCGCGAGGGTGAACTGCCGCGGCAGAGCTCCGGCTACTACCACGAGTACACGGTCGTCACGCCGGGCTCCGACGACCGCGGCGCCCGCCGCATCGTCACCGGCGAGAAGAGCCAGGAGGACTACTACACCGCCGACCACTACGCCTCGTTCGACCTGGTGGACTACGGCTGCTGAGGCCCGGCGACACGGCGCGCGGTCAGCCCGCCTTCCCGCTCTCCGCGGCGGCGAACAGCGCGACCGCCAGCACGATCATGGTGATGCTCGCGTACAGCTCGTAACTCTCCAGAATGCCGAAGCGCCTCAGCAGGCCCCAGCCGTACCGCTCGTCGGTGAGGTCGTGGACCACGCCGCCGGCGCCTTGGACCAGCAGGAGAAAACCGAGAAATTCCAGAAGCCGCTTCATGGCCGAGATCCTCGCCCCGCGTCTTGCCCCCGCGCATCGGCCGCGGGGCGAGGATCCGCCCGGCGGCCGGGTCCGAAAGTCGGGGACCGCCGCGACTTTGGTCGACGATCACGCGCCGGGGCCGTGCACGGCCGTCCCCGGCCGCCGTCGCTGCGTAGATTTGTCGGCCATGAGCGGTACTGACCCCACGCGGCACCCCGGGAGGCCCTGGGCGCTGCCCTCCACCATCGCCCGCGAGTTCGACCCCGGCGGGGCGGGGCGCCGGGGGCGGCGGACCGTACGCGACTGGTTCGCCGACTTCTCCTGCTTCGCCGCGGCCGTCCTCCTCGGGATGGCCGGCGCCGACGCCATCAGCGCCAACCCACACGTCTCCGAGGACCTCGCCGACCTCGACCAGGTCGTCGGGGCGCTGGCCTGCGCCGCGGTCTGGCTGCGCAGACGGTGGCCGCTCGGTCTCGCCGTCGCCATGGTGCCGGTCGCCCTGGTCTCCGACACGGGAGGCGGCGCGGCGGCCGTCGCCCTGTTCACCCTCGCCGTGCACCGGCCCTTCCGCTACGTCGCCTGGGTCGGCGCCGCCTCGATCGCGATGATCCCCTTCGCGTACTGGATGCGCCCGGACCCCGAGATGCCGTACGGGGTGTCGCTCGCCTTCGGGGTGCTGATCTCCCTGACGGTCATCGGCTGGGGCATGTTCGTACGCTCCCGCCGCGAGCTGCTGCTCAGCCTGCACGACCGGGCTCTGCGCGCCGAGAACGAGGCATCCCTCCGCGCCGAACAGGCCCAGCGGCTCGCCCGCGAGGCCATCGCCCGCGAGATGCACGACGTCCTCGCGCACCGCCTCACCCTGCTCAGCGTCCACGCGGGCGCCCTGGAGTTCCGCCCCGACGCGCCCCGCCCGGAGATCGTCCGCGCGGCGGGCGTCATCCGGGAGAGCGCCCACGAGGCCCTCCAGGACCTGCGCCAGGTGATCGGCGTCCTGCGCGGCGGCGACACCGACGGCCCGGGCCGCCCGCAGCCCACGCTCGCCGCCCTCGACGCGCTGGTCGCCGAGTGCCGCGCGGCGGGCATGAAGGTCGTCCTCGACAGCCGCGTCACGGACCCCGACGCCGTGCCCGCCGCCCTCGGCCGCACCGCGTACCGCATCGCGCAGGAAGCCCTGACCAACGCCCGCAAGCACGCCCCCGGCGCCGAGGTCACCGTCACCGTCACGGGCGCGCCCGGCGAAGGCCTGACGATGACCGTGCGCAATCCCGCGCCGCCCGGCGACGTACCGAAGGTCCCCGGCTCCGGGCAGGGCCTCATCGGCCTCGCCGAACGCGCCTCGCTCGCGGGCGGCAGGCTCGGTCACCACGCCCTGCCCGGCGGCGGATTCCACCTGGAGGCCTGGCTACCGTGGGCGCCATGAAACCGATCAGGCTGCTCCTCGTCGACGACGACCCGCTGGTGCGCGCCGGGCTCTCCTTCATGCTCGGCGGCGCGGACGACATCGAGATCGTCGGCGAGGCGGGCGACGGCACCGAGGTCGCCCCGCTGGTCGGTGAAGTCCGGCCCGACGTCGTCCTGATGGACATCCGCATGCCGACGATGGACGGGCTCGCCGCCACGGAGGCGCTGCGCAAGCGCCCCGGCGCCCCCGAGGTCATCGTCCTGACCACCTTCCACGCCGACGAACAGGTGCTGCGGGCCCTGCGGGTGGGCGCGGCCGGTTTCGTCCTGAAGGACACGGCGCCCGCGCAGATCGTCGCGGCGGTCCGCGCGGTCGCCGCGGGCGAGCCGGTCCTCTCCCCGACGGTCACCCGGCAGCTGATCTCGCAGGTGAGGAGCGACGACCCCCAACTGGACCGCAGGCGCCGGGCGTTGGCGCGGCTAGACCTGCTCGGCGAGCGCGAGCGCGAGGTCGCCGTGGCGGTGGGCCGGGGCGGCTCGAACGCGGACATCGCGGCCCAGCTGTTCCTGAGTGTCGCGACGGTCAAGGCCCATGTCTCCCGCATCCTCACGAAGCTGGACCTCAACAACCGGGTGCAGATCGCCCTGTTGGCGCATGACGCGGGGTTGCTGGACGGGGAGGGCTGAGGGCGGGGTGGCTGGGGGCTGAGGAGGGGCTCCCTCGCCGGGCGGCCGGTGACGGTGGTAATAGTCCTGCATGACTGAGACACCGTCCGAGCCCATCGACCTCGCCATGGCCCAGAAAGTCCTGGACGCCCAGCCGTTCAGCCGGCTCGTGCGGGCGCGCATCACGCGGTTCGGCGAGGGCGCCGCCACCCTGGAGATCGGCGCCCGCGAGGAGTTGCGGCAGCAGAACGGCTTCCTGCACGGCGGCGTCCTCGCCTACGCCGCCGACAACAGCATCACGTTCGCCGCGGGCACCACCCTCGGCCCGGCCGTGCTGACCTCCGGGTTCTCCATCCAGTACGTCCGCCCGGCGACCGGGGCCAAGCTCGTCGCCCACGCCGTCGTCGTACACACGGGCCGACGCCAGGCGGTGGTCCGGTGCGAGCTGTTCAGCGAGAGCGAAGAGGGCGGCGAGGACGCGCGGACCCTGTGTGCCATCGCCCAGGGGACCGTGCTCTCCACGGCTTGACGGCAAGGCGGTGCCTCACCCCGTGGCGATCTCCGTCATCGCCACCGGCCGCCGCTCCCGCCGCGACTGTTCGCACGCCTCCGCGATCCGCAGCGCGTGCAGCGCCTCGCGGCCGTCGCAGGGGTTCGCACGCTCCCCTCGTACGACCTCGACGAAGGCGGCGAGCTCCGCCTCGTACGCGAGGGCGAAGCGCTCCAGGAAGCCGGGCCACGGCTTGTCCGGCGCGGGCGGGCCCGCCGGTTCGGCGGAGGTCAGGGGCGTGCGGTCGTCCAGGCCGACCGCCAACTGGTCCAGCTCACCGGCGAGTTCCATGCGTACGTCGTAGCCCGCGCCGTTGAGCCGGGTCGCCGTCGCCGTGGCGAGCGTGCCGTCGTCGAGGGTGAGGACCGCCGCCGCGGTGTCCACGTCGCCCGCCTCGCGGAACATCGCGGGGCCCGCGTCGGAGCCGGTCGCGTACACCTGCGTCACCTCGCGCCCCGTCACCCAGCGCAGCACGTCGAAGTCATGGACCAGGCAGTCGCGGTAGAGGCCGCCGGACAGCGGCAGGTACGCGGCCGGGGGCGGCGCCGGGTCCGAGGTGATCGCGCGCACGGTGTGCAGCCGCCCGAGCCGGCCCGCCCGCACCGCCTCGCGCGCCTTCGCGTACCCCGCGTCGAAGCGCCGCTGGAAGCCGAGCTGGAGCACCGTGCCCGCGGCCTCGACCTCGGCGAGCGCGGCCAGCGTGCCCGGCAGGTCGAGCGCGATGGGCTTCTCGCAGAACACCGGGAGCCCGGCCCGCGCCGCCCGGCCGATCAGCTCGGCGTGGGCCGCGGTCGCCGCCGTGATCACCACGGCGTCCACCCCGATGGTGAAGACGTCGTCCACCGAGGGCGCGGGCACCGCCCCGGTCCGCGCGGCGAGTCCGGCCGCCCGCACCGGGTCCGCGTCGGCGACGACGAGCGACGTGACGTCGGGGTGACGGCTCAGGGCCGCCGAGTGAAATGTGCCGATACGGCCCGTTCCGATCAGTCCGATGCGCATGGGACCACCCTCCTCACAGCCGCCCCGCCCTGTCAATCCTTTGTCAGGACAATCGAACTGTCCGGACAACAGAACTTCAGAACTTCCCGTCATCATCTCCCGGGACTACGCTCGGCCTGTGTCCAAACCAGTCGCCAGATCAGCTCAGGGCGGTCGGGCCGACGACCCCACCGTGCCCCTCCGGCTCGGCGTCGACCGCAGCAGCCCGGTCCCGCTCTACTTCCAGCTCGCCCAGCAACTGGAAGCGGCGATCGAGCGCGGCGCCCTGACCCCGGGCAGCCTCCTCGGCAACGAGATCGACCTGGCGGGACGGCTCGGCCTCTCCCGGCCCACCGTCCGCCAGGCCATCCAGTCCCTCGTCGACAAAGGGCTGCTCGTACGGCGCCGGGGCGTCGGCACGCAGGTCGTGCACAGCCAGGTCAAGCGCCCCCTTGAGCTCAGCAGCCTCTACGACGACCTGGAGGCGGCGGGCCAGCGACCCGAGACCCGCGTCCTGCGCAACACCGTCGAGCCCGCGTCCGCCGAGGTGGCCGCGGCCCTCGCGGTGGCCGAGGGCGAAGAGGTGCACCGCGTCGAGCGGCTGCGCCTGGCCCACGGCGAGCCCATGGCGTACCTCGTCAACCACCTGCCGACCGGCCTCCTCGACCTCGACACCGAGCGCCTCGAGGCCACCGGCCTCTACCGCCTGATGCGCGCCACCGGCCTGACCCTGCACAGCGCGCGGCAGTCCGTCGGCGCCCGCGCCGCCACCGAGGAGGAGGCCGGGCGCCTCGCCGAACCGCCGGGCGCCCCGCTGCTCACCATGCGCCGCACGACGTTCGACGACACGGGACGCGCGGTGGAGTTCGGCGCGCACGTCTACCGGGCGTCGCGCTACTCCTTCGAGTTCCAGCTCCTCGTACGGCCGTAGGCATGTCCCGCGCGGTCGTCAGAATGTTCTGACAAAGCCATTGACGCTGCCACGCGCCCGCCGCTAGAACTCCCCCAACCGCGCTCGGGCGATCCGCGTGGTCGATACTTGGGCGGCTGGGGCCGGGGATCCGGACCGGCCGCACGGAGCAGCAGAGCTAGAAGGGCACGGCGTCGTGACTAGGGTGAAGACAGGGGTACGCGCGGTGGGCGCCGTGTTGGTGGCGGTGCTCGGTGTGACCGCGGGGCTGACCGGATGCAGCAGCACCGGCGGCAAGCGCGCGGAGGACGCCCGCAAGGCGGCAGCGGCGGGCGGCAGGGCCGCGGTGGACACGCCGCGCTGGACCTTCGGCATGGTCACGCACTCCGGTGACGGCGACACCTTCTGGGACATCGTGCGCAGCGGCGCCAAGCAGGCCGCGGTCAAGGACAACATCAAGTTCCTGTACGCCCACGACGACGAGGCCCAGCAGCAGGCCCAGCTCGTCGACTCGTACATCGACAAGAAGGTCGACGGGATCATCGTCACGCTGGCCAAGCCCGACGCGATGAAGGGCGCCCTGGCCCGCGCGGAGAAGGCCGGTATCCCGGTGATCACGGTGAACTCCGGATCGGCGGAGTCCAAGAAGTTCGGCGCGCTCACCCACATCGGCCAGGACGAGACGATCGCGGGCGAGGCCGTCGGCGAGGAACTCAACAAGCGCGGCAAGAAGAAGGCGCTGTGCATCCTGCACGAGCAGGGCAACGTCGGCCATGAGCAGCGCTGCGAGGGCGCCAAGAAGACTTTCGACGGCACGATGCAGAACCTGTACGTGACCGGCACCAACATGCCGGACGTCCAGTCCTCCATCGAGGCCCGCCTCCAGACCGACAAGTCGATCGACGCCGTCGTCACCCTCGGCGCGCCCTTCGCGGACACCGCAGTGAAGGCCGCGGACAGCGCGGGCAGCAAGGCCGAGGTCGACACGTTCGACCTCAACGAGAAGGTCGCCGCCGGCCTGAAGTCCGGCGACCTCGGCTTCGCCGTCGACCAGCAGCCCTACCTCCAGGGCTACCAGGCCGTCGACCTGCTCTGGCTGTACAAGTACAACGCCGATGTGCTCGGCGGCGGCCGGCCCGTCCTGACCGGGCCCCAGATCATCACCAAGGACCAGGCCGCCGAGCTCGAGGAATACGCGAAGCGAGGGACCCGATGACCGCCCCGGCTCCGGCCCCGTCCCCGGCTCCGGACACCAAGAGCGACGAGCGCCTCCTGAAGACCTCGCCGCTGAAGAGGCTGCTCGGCCGCCCCGAGCTCGGCTCCGTCGTCGGCGCCGTCGCCGTCTTCGTCTTCTTCTCGATCGTCGCGGACAGCTTCCTCCAGGCCACCAGCCTCGCCACGGTGCTGTACGCCGCCTCGACCCTCGGCATCATGGCGGTGCCGGTGGCGCTGCTGATGATCGGCGGCGAGTTCGACCTCTCGGCAGGCGTCCTGGTGACGACGTCCGCGCTGATCTCCTCGATGTTCAGCTACCAGATGACGGCGAACGTCTGGGTCGGCGTGCTCGTCTCGCTCGTCGTCACCCTCGCGGTCGGCGTCTTCAACGGCGTCATGCTGACCCGCACCGACCCGCCGAGCTTCATCATCACGCTCGGTACGTTCCTGATGCTGACCGGCATGAACCTCGGCTTCACCAAGCTGATCAGCGGCACGGTCTCCACGAAGTCGATCGCCGACATGGAGGGCTTCACCTCCGCCAAGGACGTCTTCGCCTCCACGATCACCATCGGCGGCGTCGACTTCAAGATCACCATCGTCTGGTGGCTCGCCCTGATCGTGGTCGCCACCTGGATCCTGCTGCGCACCCGCGTCGGCAACTGGATCTTCGCGGTCGGCGGCGGCGAGGACGCGGCCCGCGCGGTCGGCGTCCCGGTCGCCGCCACCAAGATCGGCCTCTACATGGGCGTCGCCTTCGGCGCCTGGATCTCCGGCCAGCACCTGCTGTTCAGTTACGACACCGTGCAGTCCGGCGAGGGCGTCGGCAACGAACTGATCTACATCGTCGCGGCCGTCATCGGCGGCTGCCTCATCACCGGTGGCTACGGCTCCGCGGTCGGCGCGGCCGTCGGCGCGCTGATCTTCGGCATGGTCAGCAAGGGCATCGTCTTCGCCGAGTGGGACTCCGACTGGTTCAAGTTCTTCCTCGGCGTGATGCTGCTCCTGGCCACCCTGCTCAACCACTGGGTCCGCAAGCGGGCGGAGGCGACGAAGTGACCACGGACATCACGAAGACGGACGCGGCCCCCGAGGACGGGCGCACGCCGCTCGTCGAGCTCGCCGACGTCAGTAAGTACTACGGCAACATCCGCGCCCTGGAGGGCGTCTCCCTGGAAGTGCACGCGGGGGAAATCTCCTGCGTGCTCGGCGACAACGGCGCCGGCAAGTCCACCCTCATCAAGATCATCGCGGGTCTGCACCGGCACGACGCGGGCGCCTTCCGCATCGAGGGCGAGGACACGCGGCTCGGCTCGCCGCGCGAGGCCCTCGACCTCGGCATCGCCACGGTCTACCAGGACCTCGCCGTGGTCCCCCTGATGCCGGTCTGGCGGAACTTCTTCCTCGGCTCCGAGCCGACGAAGGGCGTCGGCCCCTTCAAGCGCCTGGACGTCGACTTCATGCGGGAGACGACCCGCGCGGAGCTGCTGCGCATGGGCATCGACCTGCGCGACGTGGACCAGCCCATCGGCACCCTCTCGGGCGGCGAGCGCCAGTGCGTGGCGATCGCGCGGGCCGTCTACTTCGGCGCGAAGGTCCTGGTCCTGGACGAGCCGACGGCGGCGCTCGGCGTCAAGCAGTCGGGCGTCGTCCTGAAGTACGTGGCCGCGGCGCGGGACCAGGGCCTCGGAGTGGTCCTGATCACGCACAACCCCCACCACGCCTATCTGGTCGGCAACCGCTTCGTGCTCCTGAAGCGGGGTGTGATGTCGGGCTCGTACGCCCGCGACGAGATCAGTCTCGATGATCTGACCCGCGAGATGGCGGGCGGCAGCGAACTGGATGACCTCCGTCACGAGCTGGAGGGCCGCGAGGCCCCGTAAGGGGCGCGGGGAAGTGCGCGCTCAGCCCGAGAAAGGCCGCAGTCGCGTCTGCCGAGGCCCGCGCAGACGCGACTGCGGCCTTTCCGTGGCTGGCCGCGCAGTTCCCCGCGCCCCTCCGGGCGCGCCCCTTACTGGGCGCACACCCCGTAGCCCGTTGTGCGCGCCCCCGCGGGGGTGAGGCAGAATCGCCGCAATGAGCACCTACCGCGACCTCGCGCACCGCGGCTCCGCACGAGCCACCGTCCTGCGGACCGTAGGCACGCGCGAACGCCGATCCCTCCTGACGGCCCCCCGCGTCAACACCGTCGGCATCGACATCGGCGGCACCAAGGTGATGGCGGGCGTCGTCGACCCCGACGGCAACATCCTGGAGACGCTCCGCACGGAGACCCCGGACAAGTCCAAGAGCCCCCGCGTCGTCGAGGACACCATCGTCGAGCTGGTCCTGGACCTCTCCGACCGGCACGACGTGCACGCGGTCGGCATCGGCGCGGCCGGCTGGGTCGACGCGGACCGCAACCGCGTCCTGTTCGCCCCGCACCTGTCCTGGCGCAACGAACCGCTCCGCGACCGCATCTCCGGCCGCCTCGCGGTCCCCGTCATGGTGGACAACGACGCCAACACCGCCGCCTGGGCCGAGTGGCGCTTCGGCGCGGGCCGCGGCGAGGACCACCTCGTCATGATCACGCTCGGCACCGGCATCGGCGGCGCCATCCTGGAGGACGGCCAGGTCAAGCGCGGCAAGTTCGGCGTCGCCGGCGAGTTCGGGCACATGCAGGTCGTCCCCGGCGGCCACCGCTGCCCCTGCGGCAACCGCGGCTGCTGGGAGCAGTACAGCTCCGGCAACGCGCTGGTCCGCGAGGCCCGCGAGCTGGCCGCCGCCGACTCCCCGGTGGCGTACGGCATCATCGACCGCGTCAAGGGCAACGTCCCCGACATCACGGGCCCCCTCATCACCGAGCTGGCCCGCGAGGGCGACGCGATGTGCGTCGAGCTGCTCCAGGACATCGGCCAGTGGCTGGGCGTCGGCATCGCGAACCTCGCGGCGGCCCTCGACCCGTCCTGCTTCGTCATCGGCGGCGGCGTCAGCGCGGCCGACGACCTCCTGATCGGCCCGGCCCGCGACGCCTTCCGCCGCCACCTCACCGGCCGCGGCTACCGCCCCGAGGCCCGCATCGCCCGCGCCCAGCTCGGCCCCGAGGCGGGCATGGTGGGCGCCGCCGACCTGGCCCGCCTGGTGGCCCGCCGCTTCCGCCGCGCCAACCGCCGCCGCGTCGAGCGCCACGAACGCTACGAGCGCTTCGCCGAGGCCCGCCGCACCGACGACCGCACTTCCCAGGGAACCCCGTAGATGACCGTCCCCCGCCAGCCCACGCCCCCGGACCTCCCCGGCGCGCCCGAGCCGGGCCGCGACGGCGGCAGGACCGAGGACCGTCGACACATGATCCGCCGCCGCTGGCTGACGGCGACGATCATCGTGCTCCTCATCGGCATCCCCGCCGGATACCTGGTGATCTCCGCGAACCAGAGCCGCAACAGCGGCCGGGACAAGGAGGACAAGTACTCCGCGACCGGCCTCACCGAAGGCTGGCCCTCCAGGGTGCAGCGCCGCCTGTACGACGTGCCGATCCCGCCGTACTCGGCGGAAGTCGCCTACTACGAGACGAACAACTGGCGCACCAGCCGCCTCTACGTCCAGTTCCTGACGAGCAACAAGGGCCTGGACAAGTTCCTCACGCAGATCGGCACGAGCAGCGACAAGCTGGAGCCGAAGAACATCACCATCAGCAAGCGCGACCAGAAGGTGGTCGGCTGGGAGTTCACGGGCCCCGGCCCCTGGTCGGGCCTGACCCACGAACAGAAGGACCCGGTACCGACGCTGGACGTGGTCGTGGACCGCGCGAACGCCCAGCACCCGATGGTGTACGTGGTGTCGACGACGACGCCCTGACGACCGGCACGGCCTTCCTCACCCGGCGGCCGCCCACCCCTCATACACGGCCGCCGCCACCCCCAGGTCCTCCCACGCCATCCCCGCCGACTTGAACAACCGCGGACGGTCCTCCGCAGGCTTCGTCTCGCCTCGGACGAGGGCGGTCAGGGTGTGGAGGCGGGGCATGGTGAAGGTGCCCTCGGCGGCTGCGAGCAGGAGGTCGCCGCATTCGCGTGCCGCCACCTCGCGGGACTCCGCCACCACCGTGGCGCGGCCCACGAGCGCGGCGTCGACCTCTCGCGCGTCCGGTTCGTGGGAGCCGACCGCGGCGACCGTCGCGTGGTCGGGGAGCAGGGTGCCGTCGAAGAGCGGGGTCCGTGCCGTGGTGCAGCAGCAGACCACGTCCGCTCGGGCCACGTCGTCGGGGGCCGCCGCGGCCGCCGAGAGGCCCTCGGCGCGGCAGCGGTCGACGAAGGCGGCCACCCGCTGGGCGTTCCGGGCGACGACGTCGACGTGGCGCAGTCCCGGCCGCACCGCGCGCACCGCCTCCACATGTCCCCACGCCTGCGGCCCCGTGCCGAAGACCAGCAGGCGCCGCGCCTCCGGGACCGCCAGATGCCGGATCGCCACGCCGGACACCGCGGGGGTGCGCAGCGAGGTCAGCGCGATGCCGTCGAGGAGCGCCAGGGGAGTGTGCGTCATGCCGTCCAGGAGGACGTACAGCCCCTGAACGCGGGGGAGGCCGCGCTCCGCGTTGCCCGGCGTCACGGTGGTGATCTTCACGCCCGTGTACGACGCCGTCGCCGACGGCATCAGGAGCAGCTGGCCCCCGGGTACGTCCACGACACAGCGCGCCGGTTCCGCCTCGGGGTCGAGGCCCGACAGGAGGACCGCCTCCAGCGCGTCGATCGCGGCGGACATCGGGACGAGCCGGGACATGGCCGCGGCATCGAGGCGGGGCGGGGCGGAGGCTGGCGTCCGGTCACTCATGCGGTTCCTCACGTGCGGGCGGTGTGCGGGATGCGTCCCGCTCGGCCAGCCTGCCCGGGCGAGAGCGCCGCGGCACGTCCGGCCCCGCGTTCAGGACCCCGTACCCGCGGTCTGCGAGCGGAAGCCGTGGCCGAGTTCCGGGCGTGCGAGGCCGAAGTAGTGCCGGAAGCTGTAGATCAGCGGGCTCCAGGCGGCCGGGTCGACGTGCTGGGTGCCGGGGACCACCACCGAGGCGGCGGCGTGGACCCGTACGACGTCGCACTCGACGATCCGGAAGCCGCCGTCGGGCCCGGCCGGCGTGATGGTCCGCACCGTGGCCTCCAACTGGAGCGGGCACTCGGCGACACGGGGCGGCCCGACGGCCTCCGAACCCTGCGGGCGGAGCCCGGCGGCGGCGAACTTGTCCGCCTCGTGACGGTAGAACTCCCGCTTGGCGGGCGGCACGGGGTCCGCGCCCGTGAGCGGGGCGAGGCGTTCCACCGCCGCCCACAGGTCGGACGGGGGCAGATTGACGACCACCTCCCGGCGCTCGGCGAGATTGGCGGCGGTACGGCTCTCGGCCCCCAGGCCGAGGACGACCGTGTGGCCGAGCGCCCAGGCCGAGGAGATGGGGGCGAGGTTCGCCGTGCCGTCCGGGTTCAGGGTGGTCAGCAGGGCGACGGGCGTGCCGAAGTACAAGATGCTGGGGGTGATGGTCACGTGGTCGGTGCCGGCCGTTCCCGCGGTGGGTGTGGAGCCTGCTGTGGGCCCGGCGTCCTTCGCGGTCGTGGTCGTGGCCGTGGCCGTGGGTGCGGTCGTGGTGGTGATTGCGGTTGCGGTCGTGGTTGCGGTCATGGGCCAGACGCTAGGGCGCCCGGACTTCGGTCGGCGCCGAAGTATCGACCGGTCAGACTGGTCCCCATGAGCCAGCTCCCGTCCTCCGGTCCGGCAGCGGACAGCGTCATCGGGCCCGATCTCGCTTCCCTGGCCGGCCTGCTCGCCGACCGCACCCGGGCCGCGATGTGCCTGGCCATGCTCGACGGACGCGCCTGGACCGCCACCGAACTGGCCCGGCTCGCCGGGGTCGCCCCCTCCACGGCCACCGGCCACCTCCACCGACTGGTCGCGGGCGGACTGCTGACGCAGGAGCGGCGGGGACGGCACCGGTATCTGCGCCTCGCCGGGCCCGACACCGCGGAGATGATCGAGAGCCTGGCCTCCCACGCCCCGCTGCGCGCCACCCCCGTCCGCTCACTGGCCGACGCCCACCGGCGCCGCGCCCTGGCACACGCGCGGACCTGCTACGACCACCTCGCGGGCACGGTCGCCGTCGCCATCACCGAGGCCATGACCCAACGCGCCCTGCTGGCCTGGGACTTCGGGCCCTCGCTCACCGAGGCCGGCCGGGCCTGGCTGCGCGAGCTCGGCGTCGACGACCACCCCGCGCACGGCTCACGCCGCGCCCACGTCCGCACCTGCCTCGACTGGACGGAACGCCGCCCGCACCTCGCGGGAGCGGTAGGCGCCGCCCTCTTCCGGCACGCCCTCGACCATCGCTGGCTCACCCGCAAGGGCACGACCCGCGTCATCACGCTCACCGACACCGGGCGCTCCGCACTGCGCGAGCGGCTCGGCCTCACCCTGCAACCGCCAGGCGCGCGGCCCGCGTCCGTATCGCCTGAGAGTCGTCACCATGCCGCGGCACAGGGGGAGTAGCGCGTTGATCGTCTGGGTGAACGGTGCGTTCGGCGGCGGAAAGAGCACGCTGGTCGAGGAGTTGAGGCCGCGCTGGCCGCAAGCACTGGTCTACGACCCGGAGATGACCGGTTTCGTGCTGCGGGAGATCGTGGAGGTGCCGACCGGTGACTTCCAGGATTTGCGGTTGTGGCGGCGGCAGGTCGCCGAGCTGGCGGTGGGGCTGGTCGAGGAATACCGCCGTCCGGTCCTGGTCCCCATGACCCTGGTCGACCCCGGCTACGTCGGTGAGATCTTCGGCGTACTGGAGGACGCGGGCATCGACGTCCACCACTTCTTCCTCCAGGTCCCCCGAGAGGTCCTGGAGAAGCGGATCGGCGGACGGGTCTTCTTCCCCGACGACCCCGAGCGCGAGGCGGCCGTCCGGCGCTGGGCCAAGGGCAGGATCGAAGCGTGCCTGGCGGGGGCCGCCACCCTGCCCGGCGGCACGGTGTTCCTGGACGGCGAGCTGACCCCGCGGGAGCTGGCCGACCGGGTGCTGGCCCGGGTCGGAGTCGGCGAAGGGCGCTGAGCGCGCAGGGAACGCCGACCGAACCCGGTCGCGCCTGCCGACGGGTGACACCGCGCGACCAGGCGGGTGATCCTTGCGGCCATGTCACTACCCGTGGCGCTCCGCCGGAGTTGAGGTGGGCTCGTTCCACTCCCCCCACTCTTGGAGGTTCCCCTTGCCGCGCACCCGTTCCCGTACCCGGCTGTTCCGTGCCGGTGTGCTCACCGCCGCTTCCGCGATGCTGGCGGGCACCGCCCTGGCCGGCACCGCCGGGGCGGCCCCCAAGCCCGAGGCCAAGGACGACGTGAAGGTGCTCGACTGGCTGGCGGTCAAGCAGTCGGACAGCAGGCCGGAGCACGCGCGTGTCGGCGCCGACTGGACCATCCACTCGCACCTGTACACCAACCGCAAGGGCCACCCCGGCAAGAAGATCGGCGACGCCTCGGCGCACTGCAGCGTGGTCGACGTGACGCGCAAGGGCTACGTGTCCCTGTGCCACCGGGTGCTGCGGACCGACAAGGGCGGCATCAGCCTGAGCGACACCATCGACCACTTCGGCCCGCTGCCGCACGGCGGCTACTCGAAGGTCACCGGCGGCACGGGCAAGTACCGCGAGGCCGAGGGCCAGGCCGAGATCACCATGCGGCACCACATCGCGCGGTACCGCATCATGCTCGACGACTGACCGCACGCCCGCCACGGGCGTGAGCCAGTCTCCGGTTCGTCTGCCGGGGCCCCGCCGGGGTCCCGGCAGCGTGCTGTCCGGCGGCCTCCGGCGCCCCCGGCCCGCGGCGGCGCAGCGCGCGGCCGGTGGCGGCGTACCACTGGGCGGCGAGCACGGTGGCGAGGGCGATCTCGACGAGGTCGCCGCCGTAGTACATCAGCCGGGCGGCGGTGTGGACGTCGTCGGCGGTGAAGCCGGTGCCCGGCGGGGGAGCGGCGTAGAGGGTCCTGGCGAGGACGGCGTGGCCCCAGCCGGCCGCGAGCAGGGTGGTGCCGCGCCAGGCGAGGCCCCACCCGTGGCGGACCGGATCGAGCCGGCAGACGGCGAAGGTGAACAGCAGCCCGGCCGCCAGGACATGGACGTGCACGGCGGCGCCGAGCAGCGGCCGGTGGTGGGCGGCGGCCAGCAGCGGTGTGCGGTGGAGCAGCCACAGCCCGCCGATGTCCAGGAGCGCGGCCAGGGGTGGGAACAGCAGCCAGGCGGCGGGCCGGGAATGCGCGACGGCCGGCAGGGCGCGGCGGGCCTGGCCGGGCGGCAGGGCGCGCAGGACGAGCGTGAGGGGGCGGGCCAGGACCATCAGCAGCGGGGCGGCCATGGCGACGACGAGATGCTGCACCATGTGGGCGGTGAACGGCCCGCCGGGCAGCGTGCCGACGAAGGCGTGGGCGAGGGCGGCGCCGCCCGCGGCGAAGGAGGCGTCCCGGTGCCGGGGCCAGGCGTCGCCGCGTCGGCGCAGGCGGGTGGCGGCCGTCAGATAGGCGAGTACGAGCGTCAGCGCGGCCACGGCGACGACGGCCCCGAAGGCTTCGGTCCCGAAGAGCCCGGCACCGCCGTGGCCGGGGTGGGCGTGGGCCGGGATCACGCCGCCGACCGGTCCCGTTCGCGGCGGCGGGCGCGCACGGTCAGGGCGGCGCCGACGAGGAGCAGGACGAGACCGGTGACGTTCCACGCCCAGTCGTAGGGGGTGACGTCGACGCCGTAGCGGACCTGGTGCAGGCGCAGCAGCTTGTGGTCGACGATCCCGTCGAACAGCTGGAAGACGCCCAGGCCGAGGAGGAACCCGGCCCAGGCGTGCGCGACGGACAGGGCGCGGCGCCTGCGGAGATCGGCGAAGAGGAAGAACCCGGCGACCAGGGCGAACAGCTCGCCGGTGTGCAGCAGTCCGTCGGACAGCAGGCCGATGCCCGGGGTGGAGCGGTCGTAGAAGTGGTGCCAGTGGAGGATCTGGTGGAAGACGATCTCGTCCAGGGCGGCCATCACCGCCACCCCGATCAGCGCGGACACCGCCAGCGACCGCTCCGGTCGTGGGCGGACACCGCTGGGGCCGGGCGGGACCGGTCGGCTGCTGGTCATCGCGGTGGATCTCCTGACGGGCTGAGAACACGGGCGGTTCGGGTGCGCTACGTGTACCCGCGTGGGTCCTCACGAGCCCGTCCGGTGCCGCATCCGGGTGAGGCGCCACGGCCATGATTGTCGGCGTGCGGGGCAGACGGGCGGACGTGGGCGCAATAGCCTGGAGTGGGGCCGCCGTGACGGCCCGTCGGGGCGGCCGCCGCCTCTTCCGGGTGACGACGGCCGCCGGGCGCGTAAGGAGCGAGGCTCCCCCTCGTCAGCTCCTCACGCGGTGCCCTCCAAGGGGAGGAAGCGGGAGGTCTTCCTCCACCGGAGGGCGGGCTGGAGCCGTGTCGTCGGCGGTACGGCTCCAGCTGGCCGCTGGACATCCGGACGGCGCCGGGCCGGGAGAACGGCAGGTGGGAAGGGATGCCGGTGCGGTCACGGAGCTTCATCCCAACTCCGGGACGAGGATAACGCGTTGTCCCCTGGAGCGGAACACGCCGTGACCCGCGCTCCCCTCAGGGCGGAGGGGCGAGGCCGGGTGGTTCCGCCGGGGGGGTGGCCGGTGAGACGGGTGGCGAACTGCCGTTCCTCTGGCCACCCTGCGGGCACCGCCCTGGCCGGCACCGACCCGCTCAGACCGTGCACAACCCCGCCCCGCCCGCCTCCAACCGCACCCGCGGCCAGTCGGCGAGGTCCCGCAGCAGCTGCCGGTCGTGCGTCGCGACGACGACGGCGGCGCTCGTGGCGCGGATCGCCTCCGTCAACTCGTCGACCAGCGTGGACGACAGATGGTTGGTCGGCTCGTCGAGCAGGATCAGGCCGGGCCGCCCGGCCAGTGCCAGCGCCAGGTCCAGACGCCGCCGCTGCCCCTGCGACATCCGTCCGACCGGGGTGCGCATCGCGTCGGAGTCCAGCAGCCCGAGCGATCCGAGCGGCACGGCGTCGGCGTCGCGCAGCACCCCGCGGGCCACCAGGCGTCCCACGTGACGGGCGTGTGCCTCGCGGGCGGTGAGTCCCGGTTCCTGCTCGGCGGTCTCCTGGGAGATCCGGACGACCCGTGCCCCCTGCGCCTGCCGGACGTATCCGTCCGTCGGTTCGAGGGCGCCCGCGAGAACCGCGAGCAGCGTGGACTTCCCGGCTCCGTTCGGTCCCGTGACGAGCAGCCGGTCGCCGCCGTCGATGGTGAGGTCGACGGGACCGGCAAGCCGCCCTTCGACGGCTACGCCGTGCGCCCGCAACTGCGGTGCGCCCCGCCGGACTTCTGGGTCCGGCCACCGCAGTGCCGGCGGCGGCGCGGGCACGTCGACGCGGTGGGCGTCCAGCGCGTGCTGCTGCCGGTGCAGGGCCTGCACGACACCCGGCGCACGGGACTGGCGCTGGTGCTTGCCGGTGCCCTTGTCGGGCCGCCAGCCGGTGGAGAGCCGGTCGCGGGCCTTCGACACCGCGTCCTGCAGCCGCCGGTGCTCGGCCTGCTGCTCCTCGTGGTCCTGCTCCCAGCGCTCGCGCTCCCGCCGCCGGGCGTCCTGCCAGGCGTCGTACCCACCGGCGTACAGCCGTGCTCTCCCGTCGCGGGTCGGGTCGAGGTCGAGGAAGCGGTCCGCGACGTCGCGCAGCAGCGCCCGGTCGTGGCTGACGACGGCGAGGCCCCCGTCGTGCTCGCGCAGCCTGCGGGTCAGGAAGGCGAGCCCGCCGGCGTCGAGGTGGTTGGTCGGCTCGTCCAGCAGCAGGACGTCGTGCCGCGCGCCGAGCAGGCACGCGAGGCGGACCCGGTAGCGCTGCCCGACCGACAGCGTCGACAGGGGGCGGTCGCGGTCGGTACAGGCGCCGAGGGCTTCGAGGGCGACGTCGACGCGGCGTTCGGCGTCCCACGCTTCGAGCCGGGTGGCGGCGTCGAGCGCGGCGGCGTAGCGGTCGTCGGCGGCGGGGTCGCCATCGGCCAGGGCGCGGGTCGCCTCGTCCAGCGCGCCGAGCGCCGCGAGCGAGGCGGCCAGCGCCTCGGACGTCAGGGTGCCGACGGTCTCGCCGTCCCGCGCGGAGAGCTCCTGCCGGGCCAGGCCGATCGTGCCGGTGCGGTGCACGGTGCCCTCGTCGGGCGTGAGCAGGCCGGCGAGGACGTGCAGCAGCGTCGTCTTGCCGCGGCCGTTCTCGCCGACGACGGCGATCCGGGACCGGGCGGAGACGGTGACGGATACGTCGTTCAGGACGCGCCTGGATCCGCGGGTGACGGTGACGCCGTCGGTACGCAGATGCGCGCCGCTGCCCGCTTCGACGGGCAGGGACATGGCCTCGGGGGCCGAGGTGGGGTTCAAGGGATGCTCCGCAGCTCGCAGTGGAGCCGGGCAACGCAAAAAAGGCCGCCCGGCGGGAACCGGGACGGCGAGCGCGGATTCAGCAGAGTGAAGGCGCCGCCGTCAGCGGGCGGAGCGGACCTTCTGCGACCAGATACCTCGTGCCATAAGTGTCAGGGTAACAGCGGCGGGTCAGGTCGGCGGGTCTGGTCGGGCGTCCAGGCGGCAGGTCTGGTCGGGCGGTCGGCAGGCTGGTCGGAGGTCCGCTCTGCGGCTTCGGTCGGCTCTGCGTCGCCGCTCATGAAGCGAGGCCCGCGACCTCCCAGGCCGCCTCGATCATCCGGAAGACCTCGTCCACCGCGGCCTGCGGATCGGCCGCCTCGCGGGCCAGCGCATGGGCGTCGATCACGAACCTCGCGATCGTCCGGCACGCCGTGGTGTCCGGCGGCAGGCCGAGGTCGGCGGCGATGGCCGCCGCCAGCGACTCCGCGTGGCGCAGCCGCATCGACTCCTCGTACTGCCGCAGGGCCGGCGAGGTGTCGATCATGCGCCAGATCGGCGCGGCGCTGTCCGCCGTGCAGTGCCGCACCATGTCCCGCATCTCGTGGCGCAGTACGGGGATGAGCGGCTCGCGCGCCGCCCGGCCGGTGACCGCCCGCGCCAGACGGTGCTCGAAGTCCTCGTCCTGCTCGAACACCAGGGCCTCTTTCGAGGCGAAGTGGGAGAAGACCGTGGTGACGGCCACGTCGGCCTCGGCGGCGACATCGCGGATGCCCACCGCCTCGTATCCACGCTCCAGGAAGAGCCGCAGGGCGGTGTCAGCGATCTTCTGGCGGGTCGCGGCCTTCTTGCGCTCACGACGTCCGGGCGGCACGGTCATCCGCTGATGCTAACAAATGTGAAGTAATAACCGTTTCAAAACACTAACCGTTAGTGTTACGTTCTCTCGTATGAAGAGAATCAGCTTCGCCGAGTTCGGCGGTCCGGACGTCCTGCGGCTCGTGGACGCCGAGGAGCCCCATGCGGGCCACGGTCAGATACGCGTCGCCGTGCGGGCGGCGGGCGTGAACCCCGTCGACTGGAGGATCCGTGAAGGCCAGATCCTGGGGGCCCACCCGACCGAGTTGCCCGCGGGAGTCGGCCTGGACGCCGCCGGGGTGGTGGACGAGGTCGGCGAGGGCGTCGAAGGAGTCGAGGCCGGCGACCACGTCTTCGGGGAAGGCTCAAGCACCTATGCCGAGTTCGCCGTGCTGTCGGCCTGGGCCCGTATGCCCGAGGGACTGACATTCGAGGAGGCGGCCGGTTACCCCTCCGTGGTGGAGACCGCGCTGCGCGTCATCCGCGAGGTCGGTGTGCGGTCCGGGCAGACGCTGCTGGTCAGCGGCGCGTCCGGGGGAGTCGGATCGGCGGTCCTCCAGATCGCCCGCGACCGGGGCATCGCCGTGATCGGCACGGCGGGGGCCGCGAACCAGGACTATCTGCGCGGCCTGGGGGCTCGCGCCACGACGTACGGCGAGGGCTGGGTGGAGCGGGTGCGGCGGCTCGGCCCTGTCGACGCGGCTCTGGATCTGGCCGGATCGGGCGTCATCCGCGAACTCGTCGAGCTGACCGGGGACCCGCGGAAGGTGCTCTCGATCGCCGATCTCGGCGCGCCGGAGTTCGGTGTCCGGTTCTCCGGCGTGGCCGGGAGCGTGCCGGAAGCGCTCGTCGAAGCCGCCGGCCTCATCTCTCGGGGCAAGCTCCACATCCCGGTCGAGAAGTCGTACCCGCTCGCCGAGGCCGCGGCGGCACACGTCGACAGCCAGGCCGGTCACGCCCGCGGGCGCCGGGTCCTGGTCGTCTGAGTCCTGATCGCCGGAGGGCCGACCGGCTCGGCCAGTCGGCTTCGTGTGACCGGACCGGTCGGCTTCAAGTGATCAAGAGCTGCGTATCTTCCGGCGTTACGGGATACCTGGTGCGCATGAAGTTGCTGACGGTTGTGAGTGAGGTCGATCGAGTGGTGACGCAGCAGGTGGCCCGGCGCGTCGCGCCGGGTGTGGGCAAGGTGCTCTCCGGGGTGGAGGAGGCGGCGGAGAGCACGAAGCTGTGGTGCGGGGCCGCCGTCGCGATGGCGTGCGTGGGCGGGTGGCGCGGCCGTACCGCGGCCGTGGCCGGTCTCGCCGCCATGACGGTGGCGCAGCTGGTGTCGAACGGCGTGTGCAAGCAGCTGGCCGACCGGCCCCGGCCCCCCAAGGAGTGGTTCCCGCACGACGAGGCCGACGACCGCCCCGACTCCTCCTCCTTCCCCTCCGGGCACACCGCGGCGGCGGTCGGATTCACCGCCGCCGTCCTCCCTGTCTGGCCGGCCGCCGGCCTCGTCTGCGCGGTACCGGCGGCGATGGTGGCGGTCGAACGCGTGCAGAGCGGCGCCCACTACCCAAGCGATGTCGTCGCCGGCGCCGCCATCGGCCTGGCCGGCGCCTGGCTGGTCCGGCAGACTCCCCGCCTTGCCCTGCGCCACTGGACGTAGGAGGCGCGGGGCGTCGGCACGAGCCGAGACGAAGGCCCCCGGCGCGGTGCGCCGGGGGCCTTCGTCGAAGGGGACGGGATGTAGGACGGGATCAAGCGTGTCGTCGGGCCCACAGAGGGGTGACGAAGGAGATGAGGACGGCGGCGACGCCGATCTGGAAGACGTGCCGGATCCAGTCGATGCCGCCGGTGTCGCGAACGCCGAAGGCGCTGGCGAGAGCGTTGCCGACCACGGCGCCCACGATGCCGAGGAGAACCGTCAGCCACAGGGGAATGGGCTGACGCCCCGGCAGAACGAGCTTGGCCAGCAGGCCGATGATGAGTCCCGCGATGATGGCCCAGAGGAACGACACGACAACTCCTTCGTTTACTTCTGTCTACGGTTCCGACTGTCTACGGTTCCGATCTTCGGTTCCGATCTTTCGGCTACCAACGTCCACGTGCCCGGCAATCCGCGGCCCATTCCTCTCCCGTCCGCCCCGCCGCGCGGAACGGGCATGCCGTGAGCCCCGGCACACCACGTGTCCGGGGCTCACGGCATGTCAGAGGGGCGCGGTCTAGTACGGGCCGTTCACGTTGTCGATCGAGCCGTACCGGTCGGCCGCGTAGTTGCAGGCGGCGGTGATGTTGGCGACCGGGTCGTAGCTGTCCGTCGAGGTGCCGGGCACGTGGTACGCCTCGAAGGTGGGGGCGATGACCTGGAGGAGGCCCTTCGACGGGGTTCCGGCGACGGCGTTGGAGTCCCAGTTGTTGATGGCCCACGGGTTGCCGGAGGACTCGCGCATGACGTTGCGGTGGATTCCCTCGTACGTGCCGGGAATGCCGTGCTGCGCCATGATGTCGAGCGACTCCCGGATCCAGCCGTCGAGGTTGTCGCTGTAGGACTTCTTCGCCGGGGCGGCGGCGGTCTTGACGGAAGCCGGGGAAGCGGTCGCCTTCTTCGCGGGCTCGGCGGCGTTCTTCTTGCCGAGGGTGAGCTTGAGACCGGGGTGGATCAGCTTCGGGTCGTCACCGAGGACGCTGCGATTGTCCTCGTAGAGCTTTTTCCAGCCGCCGCTCAAGGAATGCTCCCGGGCGATCTTGGAAAGGGAGTCACCCGCGACGACTACGTGGGTGTTCGGGGCGGCGGCGGGCTTGACGGCCGTAGGGGCCTGAGCCGCGTGGGCAGTGGTCGCGCCGAGCACCGGCAGGACGAGCACGGCTCCGCCCGTTCCCGCGGCGGCGATGCCCCGGGTGAGTGAGCGGGACTTGGGACGGCGGTGCTTTCCCTTTGCAGGCATGACGAATTTCCTCTCCGTCGCCTACGAGGTGAGCTGTCGGGTTCGGACGGGAGATGTCCGGTCGCACTGGGCATGCGACTTCACCCCTAGCCGTTCCGGAAACCGGATCGGCGGCTTACCTGGTTCCCCCGCTCCTGCCGTGCGTGAGTGAGTAAGTGGGTGGGTGTAACGGCTTCCGGACAGCGGCAGGATTCGGCGTTCCATCCGGTTCGACGGTGACATTAAGCGAGAAAGGCCGGAGGTAACAAGGCCCGAATTCGCAGCGGCAATGCGAGAGGCCGGTTCGTGGAGATCAAATTCCCTTGGCCCTCTTTGATCCAAAACTCAACTCTCTGTCCGCAGAACGGGAATGTGGTCCGAGGTCTTCGGTACGTGCGAAAGCCGGCGTGACCCATTTCACGGAGAGGTGCAGGTTAAATGCCGCTCGTCGCGTCAAATCGGGCATATCGCGACGCTCGATGATGCCGGTAGGCGGAGGTCGTGTGGATGTGGATGTGGATGTGGACCCGGGTATGGAAAGAGCGGCCATTGCCGGAGAAGGGGTAGGCGGCTACTCCGTTAGTGGCGGTACGCGTCCCGTCCTCGTCCGGGGGCGACCGCCACCTCGGCGAGCACCGCCTCGGACATCCGCAACTCCACGCCGTAGGTTACGCGTTGGCGGTCCGCGCGATCGAACAAGGAGGGGATATGGGCGAGGTCACCGCGCCGTGGGGAACTTCGTACGCACCGCATGACCGACCCCAGCGCGGCAGCGCCACGTACCCCGAAGGAAGAACGTAAAGAAGGAACAACGGAGGAAGAACGTGGAGGCAGAAGCAGTGAAGCGCATCGGTGTCATCGGAGTCGGTGAGATCGGCCGGGCCATCGTGACGGGGTTGTGTGACGGGGGTGACAGGTCGCCAGAGGTGTTCCTCTCGCCCCGGGGAGCCCGCACGGCGGCGGAGTTGTCCGCGCGCTTTCCGGGCGTACAGGTCTGCGCCGGCAATCAGGAGGTCGTCGACCGCTCGGAGCTCGTGATCATCGCCGTACGCCGTCAGGACCGGCACGAAGCTCTGGCCGGCCTCAAGGTGGACGACGACAAGGTCGTGGTCAACGTGATGGCCGGCGTCACCCACGACGAGCTGCGCCGCACCCTGGCCACCGACGCCCCGCTCGTACGGGCCATCCCCCTGCCCGCCATACGCGAACGCCGCTCCGTCACGGTGACGCACCCGACGCAGCCGGCGGTGGACGCGTTCTTCGAGCGCCTGGGCGGGGTGCTGCCCGTCGCGGACGAGGCGGCCTTCGACGTCTTCTCCGCGCTGACGGGGACGCTGACCACCCATTACGCGTATCTCGCCACGCTCGCGTCGTGGGCCGTCGACCAGGGCATCGCCGCAGGCGACGCCGAACGCTACCTCCGCGGACTCTTCCAGGGCGTCGGCCGCTCCCTGGGCGACGAGACCCGCTCCCTGCACCGGCTCGCCGCCGACCACGAGACTCCGAACGGAAACAACGAACGCATCCGCACCACGTGGTTCGACCCGGCCAACTCCGACGCCCTCCGCAAGGCCCTCGACGGCCTGCTCGCCGATCTGAGGCAGCCCGGCGGCGAGGAGGCGCCATAACCGCCGGGTGCCTCTTCTGGCTTGTCCCGGACGGCAGTTGGCCGATACCAGGAGCGGTCATGTCCTGACCGATTCGGTGGTACGCATCCAGCGTCGCGACAGCCCCGTGCACAGCGCGGCACTCGCCGGTGAGTCACTGCCGGGACCGCAGTCCCCGCCGCGAACCACGGCTCGGAGGGCGTCGCGACCCGGGAGCCAGGAGGCCTGTCTCGCCTACTGGCGCGTTACGTTGGCCGACCTGCCGTCGAGCGCCGAGCCGCCGGCCGATCTGCCGAGGCCTGCCGTCCACGCCCAGCGGTGCGGGACCGTCTTCCTGGACGTGGCCGCCGACGACGGACGAGCCCTGGGCGGCGCCTGGCCGTGAGCGGCACCCGTGACGACGACCTTGCCGAGCAGCCACTTGGGGCACAGGTCGCTCACGGCCGCTCACGGCCGCGCCGTCGGCCGGTCGGCAGGGACACGGGCTCCGCCCCGGGGACGACGGTGTTCGTGAGCGTGCCGATGCCCTCCACCGTGAGGGTGACGGTGTCGCCGGGCTTCAGTGGCGCAGGGGTCTGCCCGCCGCGCCGACCCCACAGTTCGGCCAGGCAGCCGCCGTTGCCGCAGGTGCCCGAGCCGAGGACGTCACCCGGGACGACGCGGGTGCCGCGCGAGGCGTAGGCGGTCATCTCCTCGAAGGTCCAGCTCATGTTGGACAGCAGGTCCTCGCCGACCTTCCCGCCGTTGACCTCGGCGGTCAGGGCCAGGCGCAGGAAGCCCTCGGAGTCCCGGTACGGTTCCAGCTCGTCGGCGGTGACCAGGTACGGGCCGAGGGTGGTGGCGGTGTCCTTGCCCTTGCAGGGGCCGAGGCCGACCTTCACCTCCGCGCCCTGAAGGTCCCGCGCCGACCAGTCGTTGAAGACCGTGTAGCCGACGATGTGGTGGCGGGCTTCCTCGGGCGTGAGGTCCCGGCCCTCCCGCCCGATCACCGCGCCCACCTCCAGCTCGAAGTCCAGCACGGCCGACCCCGGCGGCACCGGGACGCCGTCCCCGTGGCCGTAGATCGCGTGCGGGTTGGTGAAGTAGAAGGTCGGGGCCGCGTACCACTGCTCGGGGACACCGCCGGTGCCCTCCACGGCGCGGCGCACCCCTTCGACGTGCTCCTCGAAGGTCACGAAGTCCCGTACCGAGGCGGGCTGGAGCGGGGCCAGCAGCCGTACCCGGGAGACGTGCGGGCCGGGGGTTGCGTCGAGGGCCGCCGCGCCCGCGGCGAGCAGCCCGGGGAGCCCGCCGGTCTCCTGGACCAGTGCGGTGAGCGAGGTGACGCCGGGCAACGGGAAGAGAGTGCCGTCCTGCTCCACGACTGCCACCCGGCGGCGGTGGTGTTCCTCGTAAGCGGCGAAACGCATGGTGCGGCTCCAGCGGGAATCAGGTGAATCAGGCGAATCGGGTGAGAGGGATGCGCATGAGGTCGTGGCCCACGCCGACGCGGCCCCGATAGCCCGCCGCGCGGGCGGAGGCGGAGAAGACGACGGAGCCGTCGGCGGCGTCGAACCGGTACGCGTACGAGGGGGACATGTTGCCGTGCGGGACCCTGGTCGCCGTCACCCGCGTCGAGCATGGACGCGGGGTCGATGCCGAAGCCCTCGGCGACGAAGGCGAAGGCGGCGTTCGCGCGCCGGGTGGTCTCGGCGACGCCCGGCGCGGGCCGCCCGGGGGTGACGGGGCTCGAGGTGCCATGAGGGGTGAGGAAGGGGCCGTGAGGTGCGGGGACGCGGACGCGGATCAGACCGGCGGGGCGACGAACACGCCGCGGTCGGGGTCGTTGAAGGACTCCTTGGCGACGAGTTCGTTCATGGGGTTGGCGGTGCCCCACTGGTCGGTGACCTCGGGCCGGGAGAAGTCGTAGACGTGGGGGTGCCAGGTGTCCTCGTCCAGGTTCTCCAGCTCGGTGGTGTACTCGACGGTGTTGCCGTGCGGGTCGAGGAAGTACGTGAAGGTGTTGTCGCCCGCCATGTGCCGGCCGGGGCCCCAGATCTTCCGGAACCCGGCGCGGGTCACCCGGCCCGAGCCGCGCATGTACTCGTCGATGCCGCGCATCTCGAACGAGATGTGGTGCAGCGCGGTGTGCGGGCCCCGGGCGATGGCCATCGAGTGGTGCTGGCTGCTGATCCGCATGAAGTGCATGACCTCACCCATGTGCGGCGAGCTGAGCGTGTCGGACAGGGCGAAGCCGAGGTGGCGCTCGTACCACTCGCGGGTGCGGTTCAGGTCGGGGCTGTTGAGGACGACGTGGGAGAGCTTGACCGGGATGGCTTCCTTCTCCTCGATCTTGCGGTGCTGCCGGACCTCGACGTCGGCGGAGACCTCGATGGTGCGGCCGTCGACGTCGAAGAAGCGGAAGCCGTAGCCGCCGCCGGGGGTGTCGACCTTGCCGGGCCGGGAGATCAGCTGCACGTCGCCGGCGAGGAGTTGCTCGGCGAGGGTGTCGACGTCCGCGGCGGACGCGGCGCCGTAGGAGACGAGGTCCAGGCGCTTCTCCTCGGCCTTGCGCAGCCGCACGACGTACTGCTCCGGGGAGCCCTCGGCGGCCAGGAAGGAGATGCCGGAGTCCTCGGCGACCTCGGTCAGGCCCCAGACGCCGGCGTAGAAGTCGAGCTGCTTGTCGTAGTCGGGCACGGCGAGGTCGACGTGCCGCAGGTGGGTGAGCAGACGCATGAGATCACTCCTTGACGAGGAGGAGGGCGGCGGCGTTGCCGCCCCGGACGGCGTGGAAGTCGGCGTCGGACAGGCGCGCGGCGCGCAGGGCGCCGACCGGGTCCTCGGTGCCCATGTCGAAGGGGAAGTCGGAGCCGAGCAGCACCCGGTCCGCGCCGGCCACCCGGATCAGCTCCCGCAGTACGTGCGGGTCGTGCACCAGGGAGTCGAAGTACAGCCGCTTGAGGTAGCTGCTGGGCGGGTGCGCGCACCCGGCGCCCGCGTCGGAGCGCGCCGACCAGGCGTGGTCGGCGCGGCCGATGTGGGTGGGCAGGTAGCCGCCGCCGTGCGCGGCGATCACCCGCAGGCCCGGGTGCCGGTCCAGGACACCGGAGAAGATCAGGTGGGAGAGGGCGACGGCGTTCTCGGTGGGCTGGCCGACGGTGTTGGAGAGGTACCACTGGTCCAGCCGCTCGTCGAGCGTGCAGCCGAAAGGGTGCAGGAAGAGGATCGCGCCGGTCTCCGCGGCCCGGGACCAGAAGGGCTCGTAGGCCGGGTCGGACAGCTCCCGGCCGCCGGCATGGCTGGAGAGCTCCACTCCGGCCAGACCCAGCTCCAGGGCGTGGTCCAGGGCGCGGACCGTCTGCTCCGGGTGCTGGAGCGGGACCAGGCCGAGCCCGCGCAGCCGGTCGGGGGCGGCCGAACAGTGCGCCACCGTCGCCTCGTTGGCCCACCGGTACAGCTTCTCGGCCGTCTCCTCGTCCGCCCAGTAGTGGTAGTGCGAGGGCGACGGGCTGACCAGTTGCACGTCCACGCCCCGCGCGTCCATCGCGGCCAGCCGCACACCGGCCTCCGTCAGCCGGGGCAGACGCTCGCGGACCATGGGGCCGCTGACGGCGAGGGCGGCGGGGCCGTTGCGCCGGGCGTCCAGCTCCCGGGCCTCGGCGTGACCGGGCAGACCGGCCACCAGGGCGTCGACCTCGGGCAGCAGGACGTGGGCGTGCACGTCCACGGTGGGCGGGGTCACGGCAGCTCCCTGAGCATCGTCATCGTGCGGGCCATCAGGCCGGGCACGTCGGCGTCCCGGACCCCGTCGAGCTGCCACTGCCCTATCTGTACGGAAGCCTCCACGACCGGACGGACCCGGGCGATCCGCCGCTCGTAGTAGGCCTGGAACAGGGCGTCGTCCCATGCGTCGGACCCGGTCAGCATCTGCGCGAGAACCCAGGCGTCTTCGAGGGACAGCGCGGCGCCCTGCGCGAGGGTGGGCGGGCAGCAGTGGGCGGCGTCGCCGACGAGGACGACCCGGCCGCGGTGCCAGGAGCCCTCCACCAGCATCCGGTCGAACCAGGTGTAGTTGACCTTCGCCGGGTCGGTGATGTGCTCGGTGATCTCGGACCAGCGGCCGCCGTAGGCCGAGGCCAGTCGGCGCATCTCGTCCGCGTACGACGCGCGGGGTATGGAGGCGCGGTCGCGGTTGGCCTCGGTGACGAAGGCGTACAGGGTGGTGTCGCTGGTGGGGCAGTAGCCGGCGATGTAGGCCGGGCCTCCGTAGGTGAGTTCGGCGCGGGTGACACCGGCCGGGCGGGGGCCCGCGACGCGCCAGATGGCCATGCCGGTGGGCTCGGGCTCGACGGTGATGCCGATCGCGGCGCGGGTCGCCGAACCGAGGCCGTCGGCGGCGATCACCAGGTCGTAACGGCCCTCGGAGCCGTCGGAGAGCCGGACGGAGACGCCGTCGGTGTCCTGGCCCAGGATCTCCGCGGTGGTGCCGAGCCGGACCGACGCGCCGCTCGCGCGCACCGCCTCGCTGAGGATGCGCTGGAGCCGGGGCCGCTGCATGCCGACGGTGGCGGGCAGGTCGTCGCCGCCGGTGCGCAGGTCGTCCTGCGTGTGCAGGACCGTGCCGTCGGGAGCGACGATGCCGACCGAGCCGAAGCCGGAACCGGACGCCTCCACCTGCTCCAGGACACCGAGTTCGCGCAGCACGCGCAGGGCGTTGCCCTGGAGGGTGATGCCGGATCCGGCGGTGGCGTTCCAGTCGTCCTTGGCCTCGATCAGGTCCACCGCGTGCCCGGCGCGGCGCAGCAGGATCGTCACGGCGTTGCCGGCCGCGCCGCCGCCGACGACGAGGACCGTACGGGATGGGGTCATGGGGGAACTCCTTCGTTCCGCTGTCTACTTGACGGCGATCGGGTTGACGGGGGAGCCGACCGCTCCGGTGATGGGCAGCGGCGCCGCGGTGAGCCAGAAGTCGTACCGGCCGTCGGCCGCGCAGTCCTCGGCGAGGGCTTCGAGGTCCCACATCTCACCGATCAGGAGGCCGAGGTGGGGGATGGCGACTTGGTGCAACGGCTGGAAGGCGTGCTCGAACTCGTTGGGCCGCACCTCGAAGCCCCAGGTGTCGGTGGCGATCGCGGCGATCTCACTGCTGTGCAGCCAGCCCGCCGTGGTGAACGACAGGCCGGGGGCGGGCCCGCCGGCGTAGTCGCCCCAGCCGTCGCGGCGCACCCGGGCGAGCTGGCCCGTACGCACCAGCACGAGGTCACCGCGGCCGACCGTCACGCCCTGGGCTTCGGCGGTCGCGGTCAGGTGCTCCTCGGTGATCGCGAAACCGTCCGGCAGCTCACCGCCCTCGCCGGCGCACCGGCCGACGTCCAGGAGCACGCCGCGTCCGGCGACGTGCGAGGCCATGTGCTCGATGCCGGTGACCTGGTCGCCGTCGGAGGTGACGACCTTCTCGGCGGCACGGCCGTTCCACGCCTTGCCGTGGTCGAAGATGTGGCCGAGCCCGTCCCACTGAGTGGAGCACTGCAACGGCATGGCGATGACGTCGTCGGCGCCGCCGATGCCGTGCGGCAGGCCCTGGTTGCCGAGTGCGGCGTCGGTGCCGGTGTCCAGCATGGTGTGCACCGGATTGGTGCGCTTGCGCCAGCCCTTCTGCGGGCCGCCGATGTCGAAGCGCTGGGAGAGGGAGAAGCTGACACCCCGTCGTATCAGGGCGGCACCCTCGCGGCGCTTGGTCTCGCCGAGGAAGTTGAGCGTGCCGAGCACGTCGTCCTCGCCCCAGCGGCCCCAGTTGGAGTACGACTTCGCGGCCCGTGCGACCGAGCCCGCGGGGTCCGTGCGGTCCGGCGTCACCGGGTGGCCTCCGCCACACACCGGGTGCGCTGGGCGCCGAGCCCGGTGATGGAGGCGTCCATGACGTCGCCGTCGCGCAGCAGCCGGCCCCAGTGCATGCCGTTGCCGGCGGGGGAGCCGGTGAGCACCAGGTCGCCGGGGAGCAGCCGGGCGGTATGAGAGGCGTAGGACACCATCCGCGCCACGTTGAAGATCATGTCCTTGGTCGATTCGTCCTGCATGGTCTCGCCGTTGAGCTTCAGCGTGAGGCGCAGGTCGTCCGGGTCCGCGATCGACGTGGCGGGCACGATCCAGGGGCCGAGCGGGGTGAAGCCGGGCGCGTTCTTGCTGCGCAGCCAGTCGGTGCCGATCTGCGGCATGTCCCGGCGGAAGACGGTGGCGCGGTCGGTCAGGTCGTTGGCGATCGTGTAGCCGGCGACGTGGTCCAGGGCCTCTTCGAGGGACACCCGGTGGGCCGGGCGGCCGATCACCGCGGCCAGTTCCAGCTCCCAGTCGGGCTTCTGAGCCCAGGCCGGCAGCACCACGTCGTCGTACGGGCCGGTGATCGCGCTCGGCAGGCCGATGAACACGTACGGCAGGTCCTCGGCCGCCCGCCGGTCCATGATCTCCGCGGCCTCCGCACGCCGCTCCGCCTCCGGCCGGTCGTCGCCCGGGGCCCGGTGCGCGACGTGCAGATCGATGACGTGCTGCCGGTAGTTGGCCCCCGACTGGAACACCTGGCGCGGCTCCACCGGAGCGTGCACCCGGAACTCCGCCAGCGCCCCGCGTACGGGGCCGGCGGCGCCGTCCAGTGCGGTCAGCCGCGGCAGCACCGCGTCCCAGTCGTCCAGGACCCCACGTACCGTCAGTTCGGCGTCGCCCAGGGCGGACCGCAGGTCGATCACCTGAGCGTCGGCAGTGACGAGAGCGGGGAAGGCGGGGCCCTCGGAAGCGGAAAGGGTGGCCAGGGCGAAGGGTCCGGCGAAGAGGGCGGACGCGGCTTCGGGTTTCACGGAAATGTCCTCCTGGTGGCGAGGGCACTAATCTGGACCCGCCACCAGTGATCAGGGAAATAGATTCTGTGGATGAGAGCCATCCACACGGCGAATTCCCGCAGGTCACCGCCGGACAACTAGGGAAGCCGCAGTGAATCTCAGTCGCCTGGACCTCAACCTCGTCGTCGCCCTGCGCGCCCTGCTGGAAGAGCGCAACGTCACGCGCGCCGGGCAGCGCGTCGGCCTCAGCCAGCCGGCGATGAGCGCGGCGCTCTCCCGCCTGCGCAGGCACTTCGACGACGACCTGCTGGCCCGGGTCGGCGGCCACTACGAACTGACCGCCCTCGGACAGGTCCTCCTCGACCGCGCGTCCACCGCCTACGACCTGCTGGAACGCCTGTTCGCCAGTCAGGCGGACTTCGACCCGGCCAAGGAGAGCCGTGAGTTCAAACTCGTGGCGTCCGACTACGCGGTCGCCGTCTTCGGCGCCGAATTCGCCCGGGTCGTGCACCAGGAGGCCCCCGGCATCCGACTGCGTTTCGCCCAGACACCGACCACCGTGGTGGACGCCACGGACACGTTGCTGAGCACCACCGACGGCCTGCTCATGCCGCACGGAGTCATCAGCGACTTCCCCGCCACCGACCTCTACCAGGACCGGTGGGTCTTCCTCGTCGCCGACGACCACCCGAGCATCGACGACCGGCTGACCCGGGAGGACCTGGCCCGACTGCCCTGGGTCACCTACCAGCGCACCTACGACGCTCCGGCCGTCCGCCAGCTCGGCATGCTGGGCGTCGAGCCCCGCGTCGAGGTCTCCGTCGACAGCTTCCAGATCATGCCGCTGCTGGTCAGCGGAACCCGGCGCATCGCCCTGATCCAGGCCCGCCTCGCCCGGCTCCTCGCCCCGCTCGCCGCCGTACGCGTGGTGGAGCCGCCCTACGAGGCGGTACCTCTGAGGGAGGCGTTGTGGTGGCACCCGGTGCACACCCACGACGCGGCCCACATCTGGCTGCGGGAGACCGCCGCCCGGGTCGGCAGGCGGATGGCCGAGCCCGGGGAGATGAGCGAGCCCCGCCGCGCCTGAACAGCGGACGTCATCCACGGGGCGGATGCCATCCATCGGCAACGTGAATGCCGGCAGCGGTGGGCGGGCGACCGGCAGGACGCCTGCTCGGACGGGGCCCGCCATCGGTGCCGCACCCGTTCCGCACGGCTCTGCGCGGACCCGGTCAGCGCGCGGGAGCCGCCATGGTCGCTTGGCGTACGACCGGTTCGGGTCGCAACACGACGTGGCGGTGCGTATGCCTGATTCCGTGGGCCATGTCCTCGATGAGCAGTCGGCCGGCCTGGCGTCCCGTGGCGGATGCCGGTCGTCGTACCGAGGCGGTACCACGGCCGACGCGGCCTCCAGCCGGTGTGGGGCCGGGTCGGGGCCGCTGACGCAGGCGAGGGAACGGTGGCCGTGCTCGACCAGGTGTGGGACCGCGTCGCCGTCATGAAGCGCAACCAGCCCGACCTCTGTCTGATGGCCTCCGCCGCGGCCCGCATCGGAGCGGTGCCGGCCCTGATCTGCGACAATCACACGCCGGACACGACCGCCGTACTCCTCGAACGCCTGGAGCGCCCCTACCTGGTGACCGACCAAGGGGCCCTGGAAAGCATGGGGATCACCTCCGGGACCGTGGCGCGGCTGACCGAGCGGACCGGTGTGTCGACGGGACCCCGATGGCCGGCCGGACCTGCTCGACTTCGCGGCCCTGCGGGGCGCACCCGTGCCGGCACGGAGGCTGCGGGCGTACGACGAGCCGATGGTGATCACACACACCTCCGGCACCACCGGCGTCCCCAAGCTGGTACCGCACTCGGCGGGCTCGCTCTACTCCTTCGGGCTGGTGGAGGCGGAGCGGTGGCCAGTGTTCGGGCTGCGCGCGGACGACACGGTGGCGTTCTGCCAGCCCTACTCGCACCAGCGGGTGGTCACAGGGCTGCTGCCGCTGACCACGGTGGGGCCGAACCTCCTGATGCTGTCGGACCCCCGGGGCCTCGGACTGCGCACGCTGTTGGTGCGGCACGCGCCCACCCTTGTGGAGACCCTGCCCAACGCCTTCCTCGCCTGGGAGGACCTCGCCAGGGACCCGGCCAGGCCGTCTCGACGGGTGCGGGTGTTCGTGAACTCCTTCGACGCGATCCACACCCGGACCATCCGCATCTTCCTGGCCGCCACCGACCGAAGGCTCCCGGTCTGGGGCCAGTCGTGGAGCCAGACCGAGGCAGGAGCCCTGGCGATCCGGCCCTACACCCGCGGCTCGGTACGGCGCCGCGGCCATCCGCCGCCCCCTACCCAGGTGCTGGGCCGGACGGTGCCCGGCTTCGGCCGGCTGCGCGCGGTCGTCCCGGTGACGGCACGCACCCTGCCGCCGGGCGAAGTGGGCCTGATCCAGTTCGCCGCTCCCGGGCCTTGTCGTGCACGGACGGGCCGGTTGGACGCTGGTCGATCTCGCGCTCGTGCCCGAACACCGCCACGGGCACGGCGCTCTGTACGGCGGGCTCAACCAGGGGCGGAGCGTCGTGCCTTGGTCGGGGTGCCGCTGTCGAGGGCGGCGGACGGTCGGCTCGTGCTGGCCGTGGATGTCTCGCCGTGGCTGCGGCCTGCCGCCAACACGTGTGCCGACCGGTCCTTGTGCCACACGTCCGGCCGCGGTGAAGGCAAGCACGAGATGGTTCCCGGCTGGCCCTACTCGGTGGTGGCCGCCCTGGAGACCGGCCGCACGTCCTGGACGGCGGTGCTGGACGCGCTCCGCCTGGAGCCCGGCGCCGACGTCGCCGCGGTCACCACGGTCCAGGTCCGCGAGGTCGTCGAGCGGCTCATTGCCGCTGGCCAGTGGCAGGAAGGTGACCCGGAGGTCCTGGTCGTGCTCGACGCCGGATACGACGCACCACGCATCGCCCACCGTCTGGCCGGGCTACCGGTCGAGATCCTCGGCCGGCTCGGCTCGGACCGCGTGATGCGTCGGCCCACGCCGCCGCGGGTCTACGACCCCAAGGGCGGCCGTCCGCCCAAGCATGGCGGCGAGTTCGTCTACGGGGACCCCAGCACCTGGGGCCACGTGCTGGCGCCGGAGTCCCAGGCCTCGGCGAGGGGCACCATGTGGTCGATGCCCAGGCCGCGGCCCTCGGCAGAGCGGCGACCGCCTGCTCCAGCGTCATCGGAAGCGCGACCAGGTCAGCGTCGGCGGCCGAAACCGGGGACACCGTGGTGAGGGGCAGGGCAAGGAAGGCTGCGGCCAGGGCCGCGCGCATACAAGTGGTGATCACAACCCGGTGATACCGGCGCCCGCCGGCCGCCGGGGACGGTTCGGGGGGAGTCTCACCCGCGCGAGCGCAAAGGCCGTACCGGCGCACCGCGCCAAAACGGTGCCGGACACCACCAGCACAGCGAACAGGAAAAGTGGCGGCTCAGGATCCGGGTCCGTGGCGGATATCTCCGACCTGGGCCAGGATCGTCACCCAACTCCAGGCCCTGGCGGATGCGAAGGGCCTGATCGCCTGGGACGTGAACGTCGACTCCACCGCCTGCCGGGCCCACGAACACGCTGCCGAGGCGGCGAAAAGGGAGATCCGCAAAGGAGCCGCCCGGCGGCATTGCCGTCGAGTCGGCCGACCATGGCCTCGGAGGCTCCCGAGGCGGGCTGACCACCGAGATCCACCTTGCCGTCGAGCAGGGGCAGCAGCCTCTTTCGGTACTGATCACGGCCGGTCAGCGAGGTGACTCCCCGCAGTTCGAGCCTGTCCTGGACGCGATCCGGGTGCCGCGGATCGGTTCTGGCCCGCCCCGCAGGAGACCGGACCGGGTGCGAGCCGACAAGGCGTACGACTCCCGCCGCAACCGGGCCTACCTGCGAAGGCGCGGTATCGAGGCGACCATTCCGCAAGGTCACGCCGGTGATCCTGCTGGACACCTTCGAGGACGCCGCCGACCGTGTGGAACGTGACGGCAGGCCCGGTTCGTCGGCGTGGAGATGTGCTCGGCTTCGGAACGGCGGTCGCTCTCTTCCTGCCCGGGGTCGGCTGCCTCGGGGCCAGTGGCAGGGGCGGCAGTCCAAGCTCGCCGCGTTCAGGCCCTACCTGGATGACCGCTGGAGCCAGGGCTGCGCACACGCCCGGACAGCGTCGGGGCCTGGATGCTGTACACGTCACCGACCCGCAGGTTGTCCGGCGTGCTGTACTCGCCGTAGGTGCCTATGACGGAGACGGCCACACGGGAATCGGGCTGCCAGAAGGTACGGAAATACGGGGAGTTTGCCGGGATCTCCGGGATCTCCAACAAGGGGATGCCGCGCCGCACCAATAGACGTTGCAGCTTTTCGAACCGAAGCCTGGGAGTGAACCGCCCGTACCGGGCACGAAGCTCGTCATTGACGAGGGTGCGGTCCCGGTACGCGAGCCGGTGCACCTGCAGGGTGAAGTGGTGGCCCGACCAGGGATGGCCGGCACAAGCGCGGTCCCAGTAGAACTCGGCGAGGCCGTAGTCACGGCACATGCTGCGGTCGCCGAAGGTGTTCTCAGCGAAGTCCGACCCAAGGACCTTGGTGACGTGGTCGGGAGAGTCCGCGGGGCCCACGCCGAGCAAGGTGCCGGTGGTGATGACGTCCACGTAGAACGCCAGGGAATGCGGAGTCAAAGGCTGATCCTCGATGCGGTGTGGTCAACATGAGATGGGTGGGGCGGCCCACCGGGGGCGTGCCGCCCCGTAGCCGCGTCTGTGCAGGCCTGAACCACGATCACGGCCTTCATGATCACGGACAAGGGGAGTCCTATCATGAAGTTCAGGGCCCGAGTCGCCACCGCCGTATCCGCCGCCATGGCTCTGGTCGGCGCGGGCACAGCAGCGCCGACCGCCTCCGCCGCAGAAGGCTGCCCGTCCGGCCAACTGTGCCTCTACCGGGTTGGCAACTACATCGACATGCGATTCCAGACCGGCACCGCCAAGGGCCGGCGGAACCTGCACAAGTATTACCTCAGCACCACCACCGGTCAGATAGCTTCGTACCGCAACAACATGTCCGTGAGTGCGAAGCTGTGGCAGAAGAGCGTCACCTGGCAGGAAACCGGCGCCATCAGGCCCGGCGGCCACTCCTCCGACTCGGCCAGCAACCCAGCCTTCCGCAGGGCCGACTTCGTCTGCACCGGCGGTGCGCTCCCGCCTGCGAACTGGCCCAACCTGTAAAGGTCATGACAAAGGCGTTGGACGTGAGGCACCGCAGCAGTTCACGCCGGCCAGCGCGTCCTGGCTGAACCTGGACGAGCGGTGGTTCGCCGAACTCACGCATAACGAGTTCAAGCGCGGCGTCCACCGCTGCGTCCAGGCCCTCGAACACGGCATCCGGTCCTGGCTCGCCGACTGGAACGAGCGCCCCAGACGCTTTGCCCGGGCGAAGGCAGCCGAGGAGATCCTCGACAAAGCCGCCACCTACTGCCGACGAACCCTTGACTCAGGACACTAAGTGCTGGGCTTCATCCCGGGGATCACCACGGACTACGACACCCTGGAATGCGCCTTTCACCGGCGCCGAATTGTTCGGCATCTTCCGGGTCTCCATCCTGCACAACCTGGTGCACGTGGCCTTCGGCGTCGCCGGCCCGGCCATGGCCCCAACCGTTGCCGGAGTCCGCACTTTCCTGCTGGCAGGAGGCGCTGTCTACCTGGTGCTGTGGCTCTACGGCCTGCTCATCGGCCACCACGGCAGCGGCAACTTCGTACCGCTCAACAACGCCGACGACTGGCTGCACTCCGTTCTCGGCGTCGGAATGATCGCCCTGGGCACGCTGCTCAGCCGCCGCACCAACGCGGCCCGGTAAGAGCCGGGGTCACATTCGGCCCGAGAGCTGCCCGTTGACCTCGCAGGTTATGGCGACGGCACACACGCACGGTCCAGCTCCGTTCCCCATTGTCCTGGCACGGAGCTGGGCCTGGCGCCACAGGGCAGTTCGCCCTTGTCTTCTCAGGGGATGCCGCATACGGCAGTGGTGGTCACACGCCGAGGCCCTGGCCGAAGCCACCGTCCACGGGCAGTTCGACGCCGGTGGTGAAGGTGGCCTCGACGGCCAGGTACAACGCCGCGGCGGCGACCTCTTCCATGGTGCCTCCTCGGCCCATCGGCGTGGAGGCGTTGCCCTGTTCGATGAACTCGGCGCGTTGCTGGTCGGTCAGTTCGGCGACGCCCATGGTGGGGGTGAGGATGAAGCCCGGGGCAATCGCGTTGACACGGATGTTGCGGGGGAGCAGTTCGGCGGCGAGCACCTTGGTGAAGGCGGCGACGGCCTCCTTGGCCGCGGAGTAGGCGCTGAGACCGGGGAAGATCTGGTTGTTGGAGACGGTGGTGAACACGATGGAGCCACCCTCGGACATCAGGGGCGCCAGCCGCTGGACGGTGAAGAAGGCACCCTTGGCGTTCACGTCGAATATGCGGTCCCACGATTCTTCTGTGACTTCTTCGAGCGTCTGGAACTCTGCGATGCCCTGGTTGATGAACAGGTAGTCGATGACGCCGAGGCGATCGGCGACCTGATCGCCGAGTGCGGCGATGGCATCGGTGTCAGTGGCGTCGGAGCGCACCGGGTGAGCCAACGGGGTGTCGAGTGCCGTCTGTGCCTCGGCGAGCCGTTGGTCACTGCGACCGGTGTAGATCACTTCGGCGCCGCGGTCGGTGAGGGCTTGGACGATGGCTCGGCCCATGCCGATGGTGCCGCCGGTGACGACAGCCTTCTTGCCTGCCAGCGCCTTCGGATCCGTGGCCGGTGCCTGCTGGGTGCTGTGGTTCGTTGTCATGGCGGCTAAGTTAGACCTTGACGTCAGTGTCAGAGTCAACGTCTATGGCGGGGGTCACATGTTCATCGGCGAGCTGTCGAAGCGGACCGGGGTCAGCACGAGGAGCCTGCGGTACTACGAGCAACAAGGGCTACTGCGACCGCGGCGGCGAACCAGCGGCTACCGCGAGTACGACGAGTTCGACGTGGCCGCCGTACGCCGGATCCGGATCCTGCTCGCTGCCGGCCTGAACACCGACTTGATCCGGGAGGTCATGCCTTGCATGGCCGACGAGGGAGCCATTCTCGCCCCCACCTGCGAGGAAATGGCCGAGGACCTCAAGCATGAACGCGAGCGCCTGAGCCGCTCCATCGAACAGCTCCAAGCCGCCCACGCCATGCTCGGCTCGATCATCCACGCAGGCGAAGCGATCACCGCCCGGGGTGGCCGCAACGGATAGGGACGCGGCTCCGCAGCGGACGACTCCCCGACCTGCCGGCACCATCTGACCGCCCCCGGCGCCTCCGGCGTTGCCTCGATCTGCCGCCCAAACCAATAACGGGACAGTCTTTCAAGTCCTGTTGCGGATCGTCGTCGGCAAGGGCGGTGAGGGCGGCCAAGGCGGCTCAGGTAAGTACAACGACGGCAGCGGAGGCGACCTCGGGCAACAAGTCCTCGGTCTTCGGGCCGGGCCGGATGGTGACCCATGCTCGGGCCGGGCGGCCGGGGCATGGCGGGGAGGCGTCGGGGAACTTCCGCAGCGGCTACGGAGGGGCTGGCGGCTCCGGCAGCTTCGGGTGGCTCAAGGACTTGTGCAATGCCTCCGATCATGTTCGGAAGGCGGCAGTTGAAGGCGAGCGCGGCAACGACGGTGCCCGCGTCAATCCGGGGTTTGGCGGTTTTGGAGGGTGGGCTTCCGCATCGCAGGAATGCGGTGAAGCGGGGAGGGGCGGACCGGGCGGAGATGGGGCCGGCCGACGCTATTTCGGGACTGAACCCCGGGGATCACCAAGCTGAATGGGCGGTCCCCGCCGGAGTGCTGTGCCAGGGTTGGATTCGGTTCGGTCTCCGGGCCGGTCTCGGACAAGGTGGTGACCATCACCTTCAGGACGATCACTCCAGCCAATGTGCTGCCAGTCGAGGAAGTCCTGAAGAGCTGTCGGATTCCGGGGCCAGTGAGTCGGCACTGGCGCATGCCGTGGCCGTTGACGAACTCGCTGATCGTGCTCTCGAGGCGGCCCGCAGCGAGTAGCGCGAGAACCATTCCTGGGTCTGCTGCTCGGTCCGCGACTCGGACTGGATGTCGTAGAGCTCGCGCGGCAAGAAGGAGACTTTCCGGGCTGTCGGTGCGGGTGCAGGCGGCCTTGAGCGGGCGCTGCCGACAGTCGCCCGGGGAGAACTCGGCGGTGACGTAGGGCGCGGGGGAGGGCGGCTCTTCGATTGGGCCCGCGTCGAAGTCCGGCCCTGGCGGTGCGAGGACCGACCGGCACTGGGTTCCCTCTCTCCCGCCGCACCGTGAGCCGGCCACACCAAGCCCGCATGAGTCACGTCGGCGCTCTGGAAGGCGCTCCCCTCCGCCGTCACACTGTTGGTTGAGGCAACCCTCACATATTGTTGCGACCGAGACTGGCAGCAGGGGAACCCGCGAGCCGACGGAATCCAGTACCAAGAATAACGAGGGGACCGGTGGCGCTGGATGTGGAGGGGAGCGGCCAGGGCGAACGCCCTCGCAGCGCGGGACTGACGAGTGCTGTGGCAACGGCTCTGCTCGCCGTGACGGCGGTCCTCGGCTTTGGCGTGAAGTCCGATCTTCCTTGGTGGGCCATGCTGGCCGTGGGCTTGCTTACAGCGGGGTTCGCCGGCTGGGCCGGGTCCAAGAGCGGGCGTCGCGAGGGCGTGCGCGACGCGGTCCTGGCGCCGGGGGAGAAGGTGGTCGCCACCTACAACGTCCAGGCCCCATTCACCGAGCACACACCGCCCGCGGCGCATGAAGGCCCGCAGTACCAACTGCGCCTGACCACAAGCGGCGTACAGATGTGGGAGCGTTCCGTCCTGCTTTGGTGGCACTCGTGGCCCGAGCTGCGGGTGATCGCTGACGGCGCCCGACTGCGCGTACACCGTCAGGGGCAGGAGGTCGGCACGATGTTGCTGGAGCGGCCAGGCGCCGCACGGGAGATCCGTCTTACCGCCAGGAGACACGGTGCCGCCTGATCTGTCGCTGGGAACGCAACGGGCGACCATGGGAAACCGGAGACGGACGGAACACTCTCGGCTGTGGGAGCGATCCAGCCGCAGCAATCGGCTGTGGCTCTATGCGCCATTGCTGTAGGCGTCATTCCGGTCGGCTGACCTTTCCAGCGCGCCTTCGCCGTTGACGCTGATGAGGGTGTTGTACAGCTGTACGCGTCGACCGATCGGTTCCAGGCTGCTCTCATCGAGATCGCCGGTCTCTTCCTGCCCTTCGACGTGCACGGAGTAGCGCCACGTCCGGCGGGAGGGGTCGGCTTCTTCGTCGTTATGCGGATGCAGCACGGCTACTTTCCTGCCTGCCAGGCCCAATCTGCGAGCTTCATCTGAGTTTTTGACCCGCACGATGTCCCCCGTTTCGAAGCGGGGAGCTGCGGCCGCCTCCATTTCGCCGGCCTGAGCACCGTAGACGGCGGGGTGCAGAAACACTCCGCCGTCGACCGGGCGCTCCCACTCGCTCCAGCCGAAGTCCTCGTCCCACGTGAACCCCAGCGCCCGAAGGCAGTCGGAGGTGGTGGCATGGGGCTTCAGGTCGACCTCGAAGTGCAACATCTCCGGAGTTCGGTGGAACGGCCCTCGGGCATGTACGGCAACGTCGCCGTGGCGCACGAGGGCCGCACGAAGATGTTCGGTGAGTTCCGCATTCTCCTCGGGCGAGGCTTCCACCCATAGGGCCAGCCAGACGAGCCGGAAGGGCGCCAGGGCCATCGAGGGCTCCTTCACAAGGCGTGCACAGAACGCCGTATTCTACGTGACATTGCGCAGTGGCGGCCGGGTACAAGAACGCCAGGTGTGACAGTTCGCGCCCGGCCACATGAGGGTCGCACCGGCTATGCGTCGGCTTTGACGTCCGTCAGGAAGTCCAGACGGTGCCGCGGGCTTCGTACTCCAGCATGCTCTCCAGGCCGAGCGCGGCGTCGACGCCGAGTTCGCGGCGGACCAGCCACAGGGCGAGGTCCAGGCCGGAGGTGACGCCGCCGGCGGTGACCAGGTCGCCGTCGTCGACGACACGGGCCTTCTTCAGCACACCGCCCTGCTCGACGAGGTCGGACTGCGCTCTGTGGTGAGTGGTACAGGGACGGCCCCGGGTGACGCCGGCCGCGGAGAGGAGCATCACGCCGGTGCACAGGGCCGCTAGGGTCAGCCCGGGCCGTTGGGCGGCGGCCAGGGCTCGCGGCAGGGCGCCCCTGCGGATCTCGGCCCAGACGCCCGGGTCCTCGCGGCGCGCGTATCCGCCGCCGGGCACGATGAGGAGGTCCGCCTTCTCGGGTGCCCAGCGGTGGTCGGCGCGGAGCTGGGTGCCGAAGGCGGCGGTGATGGTGCGTGGGCCGTCGAGAGTGACGTAGCGCACGTCGACATCGCGGTCGGTGAAGTGGTCGGAGGCGGCAAGGACTTCGTAGGGGGCGGCGAGGTCGAGTTCCTCCACGCCTTGGAAGAGCACGACCTGGACACGCAAGGGGGAACGGCGGTCGGCTGTGGACGCCGAGGCGGTTGTGGCGGCTTGGGCCGCAGCCGTGTGGGTGGGTATGCCGGTCGTGATGCTTGCGGCGCCGAGGGCGGTCGCGGTACGCAGAACGGTGCGTCGGTTCACGCGAAGCTCCTTTGTTCGTCTTCGTGGGGTGGTCGGAGTGGTCAAAGGGCGAGTGGTTCGTCCGCGAGATAGGGCGGAGCGGGGTCGTACTGGATCTCCCGGCGTACGGCACGGGCGTGTTCGCGGCCGTGCAGGCGCCCCACGAGCCAGAGTGCGCTGTCGATGCCGGCGGACACTCCCTGACTGGTCAGCAGGTTGCCGTCCACGACGTAGCGGGCGTCGGACACCACGGTGACGTCGCCTCGCGCCGTCAGCGCCTGCTCGTAGTGCCGGTGGGTGGCGACCCGACGGCCGCGTGCCGGGCCCGCGGCGTGCAGGAGGAAGGCGCCCGTGCAGACGCCGACGACCCACTCGGCCCGTGCGGCTTGGGCATCGATCCATCCGGTGACGCGGGGGTTGTGGGGTTCGGTCTGCCGGGCGCCGGACCCTCCGGGCACGAGGAGCACGTCGATCGGAGGGTGGTCGTCCAGGGTGCGGTCCGGCAGTACGCGCATGCCCTTGGCGCAGCGGACGGGATCGGCGCGTTCTGCGAGGAGCAGGGCGTTGTCGCGCTCTCCACGCAGAGCGGCGGAGGTGGTGAACACTTCCCAGGGGCCGACGAAGTCGAGTTCCTCGGCGGTGTCGAAGAGGAGGATGCCGTAGCTGGTCACGTGAAAGCCGTTCAATGCGGGGCGCGGTACGGGCGCACGGGCAGTAAAGGTGGGCACGGGCGGCGTCGTTCGGGTCGTGGCGCCGGTCAGGCGGTGTTCACGGTGCCGCGGCGCTCGTATTCGAGGACTTCCTCGGCGAGCAGGGCGGTGTCTGGGCCGAGGAACCGCTCGACGAGCCAGATCCCCAGGTCGATGCCCGAGGTGACGCCCCCGCAGGTGACCAGGTCACCGTCATCGACGACCCGGCCCTCCACCACTCGGCCGCCCTGGGCCCGCAGGTCCTGCTGAGCGATGTGATGGGTGGTGCAGCGGCGGCCGTCCGTCAGGCCGGCGGCGGACAGCAGCATGGTGCCCGAGCACACCGCCCCCATGACCAGGCCGTCTCGTCGGGCGGCCGCGAGTGCTCTGGGCAGGCGGCCGCGGCGGATCTCCCGCTGGAGTCCGGAGCCTTCGCCGTAGCCTCCGCCGGGGACGATGATCACGTCGGCGGAGCGCGGCGCCCAGGGGTCCCGGCAGACGATCTCCATGCCGGCGGACGTCGTCACCCGGTGGGCACCGTCCACGGTGACGAATGACTGTGCGAGGAGTTTTTCGCCGACAATGCCGAACACCTCGATGTGACCGGCGAAATCCTGCTCCTCCACGCCGTCATAGAGGACGGTGTGGACACGCAGCGGGCGTGCGGGACGGCGAGAACGTACGGATGGACCAGGCATGAAAGGGACTCCGTGAAGAGGTGGCGTGGTTCCCGGAACGAGCCGGCGAGAACACGCTCAGTCTTCCGACGGCCGCCCCCCGGCGACACCGGCACGTGTGCCCCTGGTGCGCAAGATACGGCCAGGCCCGGATGCAGGCTGCCGTCACCGGCGAAAAGCGCCCCTGTACGCCGACGGTGTCGTACCGACGTGCCGGACGAAGTGATGGCGAAGCGTCTCCACAGCCCCGAAGCCCGTGGCTTCCGCGATCCGCGCCAACGGGAGGTCGGTCGTCTCCAGTAGCTCCCTGGCACGCTGCACGCGCTGCGCGAGCAGCCAGCGCAGCGGCGTAGTGCCCGTCTGGGCGCGGAAGTGCCGCGCCAGACTGCGCCTGCTCATCATCGCGTGCGACGCGATATCGGCCACGGAGAGCGGTTCGCCGAGCTTGCCGCGCATCCACTGCAGTGTTTCGCCGAGATCGGCGGAGTCGGTCCCGGGCGCGCGATACTCGATGAACTGTGCCTGCCCGCCCGTGCGTTGGGGCGGCATGACCAGCATCCGCGCCGCTTTCGATGCGGCGACGGCGCCGTGATCGCGGCGCACCATGTGCAGGCACAGGTCCAGGCCCGCGGCGATGCCCGCCGACGTGAGTACCCGCCCCTCGTCGACGTACAGCACGGACGGGTCGACGTCGATGTCCGGGAAGCGCTCGGCCAGCGCGTCGGCGAACCGCCAGTGGGTCGTCGCTCTGCGTCCGTCCAGAAGCCCGGCGTGCGCCAGGGCGAATGCCCCGGTGCAGATGGAAGCGATGCGCGCCCCGTTGTTCGCCGCCTCTCGCAGCAGTCGTACCGCACGGCGGTCCGGGGCGTGCTCGACGGGAATGCCCGGCACGATCACCGTGTCCGCACCGAGCGCGTCGTCCCAGAGATACGACGAGGACACCCGGAAGGGTACCGTGGGGCCTGCCGTGGCCGCTGTGTCGCGATCGACGCACACGCGGACGTCATAGGCGGGGGTCCCGTCGTGACCGGTGACGAGCGCGAACACCTGGCAGGGTATGGCGAGATCGAGAGCCGATACGTTCTCGAGCGCGAGAACCGCAACCACATGCATATGGCCGAGGTTACGCCGGGGCTGCGTCTTCCCGGCGCGCGGATGCCACGAAGCGCATCGCGGCTGCGGGCGCCGCCGATGAGGCAGGTCGAGGCTGCCCTACCCCGGGCTCGACGAACGTCGTGGCATGAGTCTGCGGTCCTGAGCGCCCCCAGCGGACAGGGGAAGGGAGTCTGCCCTTCATCCCGCGCTAATCTTCGCCATGGGACAGCCGCGAGCGAAAAGGTTACCGGCGGCACAGCCAGTGAGGACGGGCCTGGTGCCCGGTAGGACGGCCGATGCCTGGCCGAGGACCGTGCGGTGCTGCACAGCGGGGGGACGAAGAGGAGAGGCATGGGCGTTGAGCCACTCATAGCGGCCGTGCGGAGCGGGGATGTACGGGCGGTGGAGGCACTGCTGGAGGCGGGTGCCGACCCCTGTGCCGCTGATGCGTACGGCACCTCCGCTTTGTGCCTGGCTGTGGATGCCTTCGATCTGACGATCGTCGAAGCTCTGCTGGCGTCGTCAAGGTGGGACCCTACTGCTGCCGACGGATGCTCCCCACTGCTGCGGGCGGTCGACCGCGGCGCCTGCGACATCGCCGAGACCCTCATCCGCCGCGGAGCACCCCTGGGGGCCAGGGACGCTGAAGGACGCGATGCTCTGGCTCTGGCCCGGTACTGGCACCGGGCAGACGTCGCGGACGAGCTTCGCCGGAGAAGCGAACAGCCTGGACCGGTCCGGCGCGGGACTGTCCGCTCCGCGTCGGGGGCGAGGTGCGAGGAGCTGTCACTGGCTGGCCTGACGGTCCGTACGGGGCACACCGCGATTCTCACCATGCTGGAGCCGAGGTACGGAATCACTCCGTCCTTCGAGGAGCTGCTGTCCCGCGCCCTTGCCGAACCGGACGTCGACCACGACGTGTGGTGGGCGACGACGCACGCGCTCCAGCAGCGTCACGACCCCGCTGTCTGGGACGCTGCCGCCGCCTTGCGCGACCGAGCGGACCCGTTGGAGCGGTACTTCGCCGCGGAAGTCCTTCGCACAATCAACCTCCTCGACGAGAACGACGACTCGCCGTTCGACGCTCCGCTGGTCGACATGTTCGTACCCTGGGTCGCGCAGGAGCCGGATCCCCGTGTGGCGGGTGCCCTCACCGCCGGTCTGGCTGACGCCCTGGACGTCCGTGCCGAGGAGACACTGGCAGCGCTCACTCGTCACAGCGACAGCCGGGCCCGCCAGTGGGCGGTCAGCGGACTGCACCGCGCCGCCGCGGCGGAGAAACCCGAGGCGCTGGCCGCGCTCACTCGAAGCACTCGGGACGCGTGCGCAGCCGTCCGACAGGCGGCCTGCAGGGCCCTTGCCTCCGCGCCACCCCATGTTGAGGACGCCTCTGAAACACTCGCCGCATGCCTCGCCGACACGGACGAGAGCGTCCGGGTAGAGGCCGCGGTCCGGCTCGCGCTGCGCGATGATTCCCGTGGTGACGCACTGCTGGATGGTCTGGACGCCACGGACAAGGATTCCCCGTACCACTGGCTGCTCTACGACGTTCACCGACACCGCACCTGGGGCCGCTGAGACCGATCTTCACCGGCTGGTTCGGGCTTGCGCAGGTCAGGAAATTCAGACTCGCCGTCGACGTGGTGCGCGGGAAGTACGACGAGAAGGGGTCGGCCGGTGAGGTCAACCACTTCAAGGCGCTGACCGCCGCCGTCTCGGGCACGGTCGGACTGGGCAACATCGCCGGCGTGGCCGTCGCCGTATCCATCGGCGGCCCCGGCGCCACCTTCTGGATGATCCTGTGCGGCCTGCTCGGCATGGCCACCAAGTTCGTCGAGGTCACCTTGGGCGTGAACTACCGCGAGGTGCACGCCGACGGCACCGTCTCCGGCGGCCCTATGCGTCCAGGTCAACCAGTCCTACGCCCAGCTCGTCTCCGTCACCGGCGGCGAGGACGGCCTGATGGGCTCCTCCGCCGGTGCGCTGTTCTTCGGCATCCTCATCGCCGCGCTCGTCGGGATCGTGCTGCTCGGCGGCATCCGCTCCATCGCCAACGTGACCAGCAGGCTCGTCCCCGCCATGGCCGGCATCTACATCGTGGCCTGCCTGGTCGTCATCCTGGTCCACGTCTCCGCCCTGCCGGCCGCGATCGGCACGATCATCGAGGGCGCGTTCAACCCCCAGGGTGTCGCCGGCGGTGTCATCGGCGCGCTGATCATCGGCTTCCAGCGGGCCGCGTTCTCCAACGAGGCCGGCCTCGGCTCCGCCCCGATCGCCCACTCCGCGGTCAAGACCAAGCCCCCCGCCACCGTCGCAGGCGTCGCCATCGGCCTGATCCTGCGCACCACCCGCGACAAGGGTGAGAGCGCATCCCCCGCCGAACGGGCTTCCCACCTGATGCACCCCATCTCCGCGGGGGTCGCGGTTCCCCTGTTCGCGCTGTTCGCCGCCGGCGTCGGCATCTCAGGCGCGGCCCTGGGGGAGGTGTTCACTCGGCCGGAGCCGCTGGGCGTGGTCCTCGGTCTTGTCATCGGCAAGACCTTCGGCATCTTCGCAGGCACCTACCTCGCTGTGCGCTTCACCCGGGCCAAGCTGAACCCGGATCTCGCCTGGGCGGACGTCTTGGCACTCGCGGTGTTGGCCGGGATCGGTTTCACTGTCGCCCTTCTCGTCGGTGAACTGGCCTTCCCCACCCCGGCCGCCATCGAGCACATCAAGGCCGCGGTGTTGGCCGGCTCTCTCATGGCCGCAGCCTTGGCGGGTCTCCTCGTCAAGCGGCGCCACGGCGTATACCGGCGCCTGCATGACGAGGAGACCCGCGATGACGACCACGACGGTATCCCCGACATCTACCAGCGGGCCGATACAACCGAGCGCTGACAGGATCCCCTCATGGCCGCCTCCTTGCTGCCCGTGGCGGTCATCGCCGCCGCTCTGGTCCTCAGAACGTCCTTGCACGAGATCCGGGCCCTGGCAGCGCTCGCCGGGAGTGGGGCTCCTACCTGATCGGTCGACACGGCCCGGGTGCCTGAGCCGGCGAAAGGCGACGGAAGCCGGGAGGCGCCATGACCAGCGATGCGCGGTGGCAGGTCCGCTAGTACGGTGTTGTGAAGTGGGCCAGGGGCGTCTATGCCCGGGGGACTCGGTGGTCGCGTCGGAGGAGGTCGGCAAGGCCCTGGCGGGTCGCAGCGACGACGACCCGGTCCTGCGCATGAAGGACGTAGCCGGGGTGTGGATCCCAGAGCAGGCCGGTGGAGGGTTCGCCGTCGTCGGCGGGAGCGGACGCCAAGTCCGGGAGGCGTTCGTCGGGTGCGGCGGAGTCCAGGGCGAGGACGCGCCACGCCCCGGCCCTGAAGGACTCGGCGACCGTGCGCCCCTCGAGCTGGGGGTGCCCGGCCACATCGAGAGCGGCGAAAAGCAGGACTCTGCGCTCCACGGGAATGGCGCCAAGGACTTGACGTCCCATCATCGCGCCGGCGAAAGCGGGCGCGGCGAGAGTGGAGACGCTGCGGCTGCGGGTGAGGGCCTGAGGATGCGCGGCGCGCAGGGTGCGGTAGACGGCAGTGGCGAACGCGTCGTCGTACAGGCGTAGCGCCACGCGGAGGTCGGGTTTGACCGAGCGCGCGTAGAGGGCCGCTTCGAGGTTGGTGGTGTCGCTGCTGGTGAGGGCGAGCAGTGCGTGCGCGCGGTGGATCTTCGCGGATTCCAGGACGCCTTCGTCGGTGACGTCTCCGATGACGGTGGGCACCTTCAGGCGTCGGGCCAGGGGGATGCCGCGGGCTTCAGGGTCTTCCTCGACGCACACCACGGGGATGCCGAGTTCGCGCAACCGCGCGAGTACGCGAGTGCCGATCTTCCCGAGGCCGAGCAGGACGACGTGGCCGGAGAGACCGCGCGGCGGACGTCGTAGGGCGGCCGCGCTGCGGAATGTGCCCAGGGCTTCCAGGACGGCGGCCAGGAGAACGGGCAGGAGGAGCAGGCCCGCGAGACCGGCCAGGAGTTGGAGGATCTGGCGGGAGGTGGCTTCGCCGAGCGCGGGATCGTCGATGGCGAAGAGGTCGAGCAGGGTGACGTATCCGGCGTGCAGCGGATGGGTGCGCGGGACCGTCAGCCAGTTCGCCACCGCCAGGCCGAGGACGCAGGCGGCGAGCCCGGCGAGTGACCAGCGCAGACGTGCTGAGAACAACGAGCCGAACGGAAGGGCCCGGCCGACGAGACGTCCCGGTGGCAGCGTGGGGCCGACGTGTGAGACGGCCTCAAGGACAACTGTGCCCCGACCTGTCGCGGCGGCCACCGTGCGGTCGTCGGGCAGCAGCAGGGGGCCCTGCCCTTGACCGCTGTCGTCGGAGCCCTCTTCTCCCGCGGGGTCATTGGTGGTGGCCGACAGCAGGGCGAGGGTGCACAGGCCGGGATCGGCGATCTCGTCCCGGCCCGGCGGGGTGCGCTCCACCGCCCGCAGCAGGAGCCCGTCGGCCTGGACGACTTTGCTGGTACCGGCGACGGCGGTGGCCGCGAGGGCCGGGGCGACGGTGTCGGCGTCGGACAGGACGGTGGTGGAGGTGTCCAGTGTCGCCAGGTCGAGACCGGGGGCAGCGACGGCCGCGGCTTGGTCGAGGAGCTCCTCCAAGTGCTGGCCGAGCTTGCGGTTGTAGAGCCGGATCACCAGGCGCAGACGGGGGTTGAGGCGGCGGGCGGCGAGCGCGGCGTGGATGTTCCTTTCGTCGTCGTCGTAGACGAGCGCCAGCGCGGCGGCCCCACCTACCCCCGCCTCGGTCAGGGTCGCTTCGTCGGGTTCCGCAGCTTCGAACACTCGAGGTTCTCGCGCCCCTTCGTGACCGGGGACGCGGGGGGACCGGTTCATCACGGCTTGGACCCGGCCCAGGAGAGCGGTGGCAGGGCGACTCACCGAAGTGGTCTGCGCTCCACCACCGGCCGGCGCGGAGGGCACGACAACAGTGACGTTCTCGCGGTAGACGGCGTGCAGTTCCGCGGCCAGCCGTTCGGCGAGCGCGTCGTCGCCGCAGACGATCATGTGGCCTGTCGGTGGGAGCCGCGGTGTCTGGTGGGGGAGAGCGGACGCACCACGTGGAGCGCGACGGACCGCCTGCTGGTTCCCTTGGTTCACCACTCGCTTCCTCCCCCATGACGACAGACGGGCGGGCAAGGCCGGGCAACGTCACGTGCCACCGTGGCTGTCCTTGGTGGTCGAGGGCTCGCCGGTGCGGGCGGCGGGCACGACCTTGTCGGCGGGCTCGTCGATGTCGAAGAGGCGCGCGATGGGTACGTCGGTGCTGCTGTGGGCCACGATGGAAAAGGCGATGCATACGGCGATGACGGTGTACGCCTCCTCACCCTCGGGGATTCCGGCCTGCAGGACCAGCAGCCCGTAGACGACCGAGGCGAATCCTTTGGGGCCGAACCAGGCGGCGACCAGCTTCTCCTGACGCGTGAACCGGGTTCCGATCAGGGAGAGCAGCAGTGAGGCGGGACGGATCAGCACGATGGCCAGGACCACGGCGACGTACCCGCCGACGGACAGGTCGCCGAAGAGGCTGGGAGTGAGCAGTGCGCCGAACACGAGCAGCGCGGCGAACTTCGCCAGCTCGGCAAGTGCCTCACCCAGCGGCTCGAACGCTTCCTTCGCCTCGATGGAGCGGGCCGTGAGGACCGCGCCCGCCGAGAACGCGGCGAGATAGGGGTTGGCATGCGTGAGGTGGCACAGCGCGTACAGGATCACGCCGATGGCCAGCGGCAGCAGGGGCTGCAGTTTGGGTTCCGCGCCGAGGACGCGGAAGCGGACGAGGGCGATGACGAGCATCGGCAGGGCGACACCGAAGACGAGGCCGAGCAGCAACTCCAGGCCGATCTGCCACAGTGATGACTCGGCGTGTCCCGAGGTGGGGCCGGCCGCCGCGATGAGGATGAGGACGACAGGCAGCGCCAGACCGTCGTTGATACCGCTCTCCACGTTCAGCAACTGCCGGAGCTTGGCGGGGACTTCCCTGCGTCCCACGATCGCCGAGGCGAACACCGGGTCGGTCGGCGCCAGGACCGCGCCGACCAGGAAGGACGTCGTCCAGTCCAGCCCGACCAGGTAATGGGTGACCAGGGCCATGGCGACGAACGCCAGCGGCATACCCAGGGCCAGGGCCCGTGCCGGGTTCTTCCAGTTGGCGCGGAGCTTGGGGAAGGAGACGTGCATGCCGTCGGTGAACAGCACCGCGAACAGCGCGAGATCGGCCGTCACCGACACGATCTCGCTGTCCGGGGTGATGTGGATCAGGCCGAGGAAGCCGTCGCTGACGAGCGCGCCACCGATGAGGAAGAGGAAAGAGGTGGAAAGCACCGTGCGGGCCGCGAGGCCGGACAGCAGCACCGCGATGAGCAGCGCGGTTCCGAAGACGACGATGAGCACCATGGCCGGAATCCCCCGATCAGCGAAGAGACTTGTCTCAAGACGCCGACCAGACTTCCCGGCACACCGAGGGGAACCTTACATGTTCTTTACGCGGTGCTAACAGGACCCTGACGAGCGCTCGGGACCGCCGGTGGAGGTGAGACATAAATAGGCGTGGAGTCGTCTGGCCGAGCACGCCGGGTCCGGCATCAACAACGCGTAGGATTGCCGGAATTCGGCAATGAACTGTGACGGCCTCTCGGTCCAGGATGGGCGTGGCAGAAACGGGGGCCTGGCCCTGATGCCGGGTCACGGAAACGAGGCCCCGGCATCAGGGTCGGAGCTGCGGCATGGGAAAGGAGTGGAAGATGCGGGAGTTCCTGGAGTCCGCCACGGGTTTTCCGGCCGTCGTCTTCACCTCCGCCCTGGTGGTAGTCCTTGCCTTCTGGCTGCTCGCCATGTTCGGTGCGGTCGCAGCGGACAGTTTCGACACGGATGTGGACCTGGGGGCCGGCTCACTCACGTCGCGGCGGACTTCGCCCTGCTGCTGGCTTCCGGGCTGACGGCCTGGTGGGCGGCGCGCGGGCTCGTACGGCCCTTCGCCAAGCTCTTCCCGGACGAGCCCGCACCGTCACGGCAGGACTTCATCGGGGCGTTGTGCACCGACGGGCATCACCGAGCGGGCCGTCGCCAAGGCCGCCCCCAATTGGGCAGGGCGCGGATGGCGTCGGCGGCCAGGATCCGCTCCTGCCGCATGCTGACCGAGGTCGACTTGCCGGATTCCGAGTGCGAGGTGGAGGTGGTCTCCACGTCGTGGTCGCCGATCAGCCGGGAGAGCTTGTCGGCGAAGTCCGGGTCGCCGATGCCGAGCCGATGACCTTGATCGTGGAGGCGCTCCACATGGCGTCCACGCCGGCGTCCCCCCAGACCTCCTGGCCCTGCCGGTAGGACTGCAGGTGAGACGTGAGAGGGTCTGGGGCGTGAGTGAGACGCCGTCGAACACCCTGCAATACCGCTTTGACGGGCCAGAAGAGGCCCCGGTCCTGATCCTGGGTGCCTCCCTCGGTACCACCTGGCACATGTGGGACCGGCAGATACCCGACCTGACCCGCCACTGGCGGGTGTTCCGCTTCGACATGCCGGGGCACGGCGGGGCCCCCGCACACCCGTGCGGCTCCGTCGGAGAGCTCGCCGAGCGGCTGCTGGCCACGCTGGACGAGCTGGGCGTGCAGCGCTTCGGGTACGCGGGATGCGCCTTCGGCGGTGCCATCGGCGCCGAGCTGGCGCTGCGGCACCCGGAGCGGGTCGCCTCGCTCGCCCTGATCGCCGCGTCGCCGCGGTTCGGCACCGCCGACGAGTTCCGCCAGCGCGGCGTGATCGTCCGCAGCAACGGCCTCGACCCCATCGCCCGCTCCGCCCCCGAGCGCTGGTTCACGCCCGGCTTCGCCGCCGCGCAGCCCGCGATCACCGACTGGGCCGTGCAGATGGTGCGCACCACCGACCCCGGGTGCTACATCGCGGCCTGTGAGGCCCTCGCCGCCTTCGACGTCCGCGCCGAACTGGGCCGCATCGGCGTCCCCACGCTGGTCCTCGTCGGTTCCGAGGACCAGGTCACCGGGCAGGGGGAGGCCCGCACCCTCGTCGCGGGCATACCCGACTCGCGGCTCGCCGTCGTGCCGGGCGCCTCGCACCTCGCGCCCGTCGAGCAGCCCGCCGCCGTCACCGACCTGCTCGTACGCCACTTCTCCACGGCCTGGCAGGAGGCCCACCAGGCGGCGATCACACCGCCGCCCGTCAAGCCCGCCCTGTCCCCGAAGTCCATGACTCCGACAGCCCCGGTGGCCGCCGTGGCCGAGATCGCCGCCGCCCTACAGCCCGAGGCGGTCGTCGGCACCGTCCGGAACGATCCCTACGAGGCGGGCATGAAGGTCCGCCGCGAGGTCCTCGGCGACGCTCACGTGGACCGTGCGCTGGCCGCGGCCGACGACTTCTCCGGCGACTTCCAGGAGCTCATCACCCGCTACGCCTGGGGCGAGGTCTGGAACCGGCCCGGCCTGGACCGCCGCTCCCGCAGCTGCGTCACCCTCACGGCCCTCGTCGCGGGCGGCCACCTGGACGAGCTGGCGTTCCACACCCGCGCCGCGCTGCGCAACGGCCTCACCCCGGCCGAGATCAAGGAGGTACTGCTCCAGGCCGCCGTCTACTGCGGCGTCCCCGCGGCGAACTCCGCCTTCAAGGTCGCGCAGGCCGTGATCCGTGAGGAAACCACTCCGCAGGAGTAGCAGGATGGGGGGATGACTGGCATGACGACCCCCGCGGACAACGCTCCCACGCGCGCGAAGCGCATGACGTTCACGAAGAAGTCCCACGCGTGCGTGCGTCTCGAAAAGGACGGACGCACGCTCGTCGTCGACCCGGGCGGGTTCAGCGAGGACGACGCCGCCGCCGGCGCCGACGCCATCCTCGTCACCCACGAACACCCCGACCACTTCGACGAGGGGCACCTGCGCGCGGCCATGGAGGCCCGCCCCGGCACCGAGATCTGGACCCTGAAGGCGGTCGCGGACCAGCTCTCGGCCGCCTTCCCGGGCCGCGTGCACACCGTCGGGCACGGCGACACGTTCACCGCCGCCGGATTCGACGTCCAGGTGCACGGCGAGTTGCACGCCGTGATCCACCCGGACATCCCGCGCATCACCAACGTGGGGTACCTCGTCGACGGCTCCGTCTTCCACCCCGGTGACGCGCTGACCGTTCCCGACCAGCCCGTGGAGACGCTGATGCTCCCGGTCATGGCGCCCTGGAACAAGATCTCCGAGGTCATCGAGTACGTACGAGAGGTCAGGCCGCAGCGCGCCTACGACATCCACGACGCCCTGCTGACCGACCTCGCCCGGCCGATCTACGACCGTCAGATCGGGGCCCTCGGCGGCGCCGAACACCTGCGGCTGACCCCCGGGGAGACCGCCGAACTCTGACTGTCGGTGGCGGCCGGTAGGTTGTGAGGCATGCGCATTGCGACCTGGAACGTGAACTCGATCACCGCTCGGCTCCCGAGGCTCCTGGCCTGGCTGGAGAGCACCGGCACGGACGTGCTGTGCGTCCAGGAGACCAAGACGACGGCCGAGGGCTTCCCGGCCGCCGAGCTCCGCGAGCTGGGCTACGAGTCGGCGGTCCACGCGACCGGCAGGTGGAACGGCGTCGCGTTGATCTCCAGGGTCGGCCTCGAAGACGTCGTCAGGGGCCTGCCGGGCGATCCGGGCTACGACGGCGTGGAGGAGCCCCGCGCGATCTCCGCGACCTGCGGCCCGGTCCGCCTCTGGTCGGTGTACGTGCCGAACGGCCGCGAGGTCGACCACGCCCACTACGCCTACAAGCTTCAGTGGTTCGAGGCCCTGAAGGCCGCCGTCGCCGGGGACGCGAAGGGCTCGCGCCCGTTCGCCGTCCTCGGCGACTACAACGTCGCGCCGACCGACGACGACGTCTGGGACCCCTCCCTCTTCGTCGGCGCGACGCACGTCACCCCCGCCGAGCGCGCCGCCCTCACCGACCTGCGCGGCACCGGCCTGTCGGACATCGTGCCGCGCCCCCTGAAGTACGACCACCCGTACACCTACTGGGACTACCGCCAGCTCTGCTTCCCCAAGAACAAGGGCATGCGCATCGACCTGGTGTACGGCAACGAACCCTTCGCCAAGGCCGTCACCGACTCGTACGTGGACCGCGAGGAGCGCAAGGGCAAGGGCGCATCCGACCACGCCCCGGTCGTGGTGGACCTGGAGCTCTGAGGCCCCTGGCCCGGTTCAGGGCACCAGCTTCCGCAGGTCCACGGAGTCCGCGAGCGCCGCGAGGCCCGCGTCGCCCGGATGCAGATGGTCCCCGCTGTCGTAGGCGGGCAGCATCCGCGCCGGGCGCGCGGGATCGCGCAGGACCGCGTCGAAGTCGAGCACCGCGTCGAAGTCGCCGCCCTCGCGGAGGTAGGCGTTGACGGCCTCCCGGCGGGCGTTCGCCGCCGCCGTGCAGAGCGACTCGCCCTCGCAGGGCGCGATGGTCGCCGCCACCACGCGCAGGCCGCGGGCCCGCGCCCGCTCCGAGATCTCCCGCAGGCCCGCGACCACCTGGTCCGCGGAGGTTCCCCAGCGCACGTCGTTGATCCCCTCGAAGACCACCACCGTGCGGGCCGAGGTCTGGGCGAGGACGTCGCGGTCCAGGCGGTGCAGGGCACTCACGCCGCCGGTGTCGGTGGAGACACCGTCGCCGGGATAGCGGTCGGTGACCACCCGGTTCGCCGAGATGCCGTGGTTGAGGACGCCGTAGCGCGGCACGTCGGACTGGCTCAGCAGGCGCCTGGCCAGGACGTTCGGCCAGCGGCGGTTGGTGTCCGGCGTCGACTTCACCCCGTCGGTGATCGAGTCGCCGAGCAGCACCACGGACCCGGGCCCGCCGCCCACGTCGACCCCGGTGAGCAGCGGCCACGTCGTGATCGTCGAGGTGTACGCCGCCGGGGAGGCGTCCGCCGCGTGGTCGCCGGGGCCGCTGACGTACGACCGCTGGATGGCCTGGCTGTGCACGGGCACCGCCGCCACGGGCCCCGGCAGGTGGAAGCTCACCAGCAGATTGGCGTCGGCGGGCACGTCGAAGTCGAGGGGGTCGCTGAAGGCCTGGGCCCCGGCCGGGATCTCGGTGCCGGCCCGGCCCCGGAAAGAGAGCCGCCGCGGTTCGCCCGCTGCCTCCGCCCCGGCCGCCTGCACCGCCACAGTGGCGCCGCCGATCCGCACCGGAGCCGCCGCGAAGGTGTTGTCGAGCCGGATGCGCACCCGGGGCCCGCCGGTGCTGGTGTGCACGACGAGGCGCAGGGTGCGGTCGCTCCAGGGCCCGACCGCCGTGTACCCGGCGGTCGACGCCGACCAGCTGCCGGTCCAGCCCTTGGTCTGCGCCCGCACCGACAAGGCGAAGACGTGCAGGTCCGGGGCGCCCGGGTCGCGCGGCAGCTCCACCGACGCCACCTCGCGCCCCCGGACCAGCGGCACGGTCACCACGTACAGGCGTGCCTTCTCGGCGCGCTGACCGTCGGGGGTGTTGATGTGCGGCAGGGCGACCGACTTCGTGGCGAGCGGACCCGAACGCCAGTCCGGTGCGGTGAGCCGGTAGCCGCCGCGTGAGCCGTCCCGGTAGCGCACCGTCCCCGTGCCGCTCGCCTCGCCGCCCGTGCCCGCCACCAGGAACGCGAGGGCGTCCCCACGGCCGCGCACCCGCACCGACTGGCCGTTCGCCCGCACGTTGTCCCGCTCGCCCGGCTCCGTGCGCGGCCAGGTCAGCCGCGCCCCGTCAACCCCGAGGGAGCGTCCGGGAGTCCAGCCCGCGGCCCGCAGGTCCCGCGCCGAGAGGGAGCCGCCCGCCCCGTCGAAGTCCGCGGCGCCGGGCCGGGCGTCGTCGCTGACCGCCCGGTTGTCGAAGAGCCGCTCCAGGGGGAGCGGCGGCCGGGGCCCGGGCGTGGCCGCCTCGGCGGAGACCGCGGGGGCGAGGCCCGTACAGAGGCAGAGCGCCACGGCCGCCCCCCGGATACGTCGGCGCACGACAGTCCCCTCCCGCGTGATGACAGATGCGCCATGAAGCTAAGGAGGCGTCAGAGGCGCGTCAATGAGTCGCGCGTGAATACGGCGCGAACTCACCTGGTCGGTCAGGCGCTCCGGACGGAGTCACCTGGCCCGGGTCCAGGGGTCGTCCTGATGGCCGCAGCGACCGGTCCCGTCCCGTGGATGCAAGGTACATTCGGGGCATACGGACACGCGCGTTCCGGCGCGCTCTCCGGCGGGTGCCATCGATGGAGAGGCCGACCATGAACATTCCGTTCCTCGACAAGTGGCGCAGACGGCACTCCGCGGCGGACGCCGCCGGCGAGGGGCTGGCGGCGGCCTTCCGGGAGGACCCGCGGGGCGTGGCCGAGCTGCTGTCCGAGTGCGAGCTGCTGCGGTCCCAGGCGGCCGCGGCGGGACTCGAACTGGACGACTCCCCGGCGTCGTTGACCGCCCTCGACCAGCTCCTGCCGCGCTGGCGCGACGACCCCGAGCTGCTGCCGTGGCTCGGCAACGACGCGGGGCTGTACCTGGGCACGATCGTGGTGCGGACCGTGCCGGGCGCGGCCTGGCACGTGTGGCCCGGCGGCAGCCCCGTCGTGCGGCTCCGCTCCGGCCGTGACATCCCGGTCGTCCAGGCGGGGCTCGACTGGGCGGTGCACGGAGCCCCCGAGCTGTCGCAGATCTACGCCGAGGCCGCCGAAACGTAACCGGCGGGACCGTCGAAACGTATCTGGGATTGCCTCAAATACGGTTAATGCCCCCGCGAGCGTGTCGTCCGGTAAGTCCCGTTTTCACGTGGATAGTTTGCGCGGACGTACACAGCTGAGAGTGGGCAGGTCTTGCCATGGCCGTCGATCCTTTGATCGAACTGCGCGATGTGAACAAGTACTACGGGGAGCTGCATGTCCTCCAGGACATCAACCTCACCGTCGGCAAGGGGGAGGTGGTCGTGGTCATCGGCCCCTCGGGGTCGGGGAAGTCAACACTGTGCCGGACGATCAACAGGCTGGAGACCATCCAGTCCGGCGAGATCAGACTCGACGGGCAGCCGCTGCCGGACGAAGGGAAGGCGCTCGCGAGGCTCCGCGCCGAAGTGGGCATGGTCTTCCAGTCCTTCAACCTCTTCGCGCACAAGACCGTTCTCCAGAACGTCTCGCTGGCGCAGGTGAAGGTACGCGGCCGCAAGAAGGACGAGGCCGACCACCGCTCCCGTGAACTCCTGGAGCGCGTGGGACTGGCCACGCAGGCCGAGAAGTACCCCGCGCAGCTCTCCGGCGGCCAGCAGCAGCGCGTGGCCATCGCCCGCGCCCTGGCCATGGACCCCAAGGCGCTGCTCTTCGACGAGCCGACCTCGGCCCTCGACCCCGAGATGATCAACGAGGTCCTGGAGGTCATGCAGCAGCTCGCCCGGGACGGCATGACGATGGTCGTCGTCACCCACGAGATGGGCTTCGCCCGCTCCGCCGCCAACCGCGTCGTCTTCATGTCCGACGGCCGCGTCGTCGAGGACCGGTCCCCCGAGGACTTCTTCACCCACCCGGAGAGCGAGCGCGCCCGGGACTTCCTCTCCAAGATCCTCAAGCACTGACGGGGGCGACGTGCTCGTGAAGAGACCCACCATGCGTACCACCCGGCTCCTGGCGGCCCTCGTCCTGTCCGCGCTCGTCGCCACCGCCTGCGGCAAGGACGGCAGCCCGCCGACCAAGGGCCCCGCGGCGGAGAAACTCCCCAAGTACCGGGTGGCGACCGGCTTCCAGCTGCCCGAGTCGGGGACCTGGCGCAAGGCCAAGGGCCGCGGCCGCTTCATCGTGGGGGCCAAGGAGGACCAGCCCTACCTCGGCGAGAAGGACCCGGCGACCGGCACCTACTCGGGCTTCGACATCGAGATCGCCAAGATGGTCTCGGCATCGCTCGGCCTCGACCCGAAGGAGATCGAGTTCAAGACCATCGCGTCGGCCAACCGCGAGACCGCCCTCCAGAACGGGCAGATCGACTACTACGTCGGCACCTACACCATCAACGACAACCGCAAGAAGCTCGTCGGCTTCGGCGGGCCGTACTACATGGCGGGCCAGGGCCTGCTCGTACGGCACGACGAGGAGGACATCAAGGGCCCGGGGGACCTGGACGGCAAACGCGTCTGCTCGGCCGCCGGGTCCACCCCCTTCCAGCGCATCCAGCAGGACTACCCGAAGGCCACCCTCGTCGCGTACGACACGTACTCCGTGTGCGTCGACAACCTGCTGACCTATCAGGTCGACGCCGTCACCACCGACGACGCGATCCTGATCGGCTACGCGGCCAAGGTGCCCGACGAACTCAAGGTCGTCGGCAAGCCGTTCTCCGAGGAGCCGTACGGGATCGGGGTGCCGAGGCGGGACAACGCGCTGCGGTTCGCCGTCGACGACGCCCTCGCCGCCCGCCAGCGAAACGGCGACTGGAAGAAGGCCTACGACGCCACCCTCGGGCTCTCCGGGGTCCCGGCGCCGGAGCCACCCGCCATCGACCGCTACCCGGCGAACTGAGGAGGCGTCGTGGACGTACTGACAGACAACTTCTCCACGTTCGGCGACGGCTTCCTCGGCACCGTCGAACTCACCGTCTACGCCTCGCTCCTGGCGCTCGTGCTCGGCTTCCTCATGGCCTCGTTCCGGGTCGCGCCCGTCGGCTCCTTCCGGGCCTTCGGCACGGTGTGGGTGACGGTCCTGCGCAACACCCCGCTCACCCTGCTCTTCTTCGCCGTGCTGCTGGGCCTGCCGCGCTTCGGGCTCGTGCTGCCCTTCAAGGTGTTCGCGGTCCTCGCGCTCGGCTGCTACACCTCCGCCTTCATCTGCGAAGCGCTCAGATCGGGCATCAACACCGTGCCCAAGGGGCAGGGTGAGGCGGCGCGCAGCCTCGGCATGTCCTTCGGGCAGACCCTGTCGAAGGTGGTCCTGCCGCAGGCCTTCCGCTCCGTCATCGCCCCGGTCGGCTCCAACCTCATCGCGCTCGCCAAGAACTCCGCGATCGCCGGCGCGTTCAGCGTCACCGAGCTGCTCGGCACGTACAAGACCCTCAACGAGTTGGGCTACAGCATCATCTGGACCTTCGTCTGGATCGCCATCGGCTACCTGATCATCACCCTCGCCATCAGCGCGATCTTCAACATCCTCGAGAAGCGCTGGGGAGTCGCCCGATGAAAGCCCTCGCCCACGACTCCACCGCGCTGTACGACATCCCGGGGCCGAACACCGTGCGGCGGCACAGGATCTACGGGGTGTTCTCCACCCTGGCCGTGCTCGCGCTCGTCGCCTGGATCCTGTACCTGCTCTTCGACACCGACCAGTTCACCTCCACCAAGTGGACGCCCTTCGAGTACAAGGGCATCCAGGAACTGCTCCTGCGGGGCCTCGGCAACACGCTCAAGGCCTTCGCGATCGCCGCGGTGCTCGCGCTCGCGCTCGGCGGACTGCTCGCCATGGGGCGGCTCTCGGACCACCGGCCGGTGCGCTGGGTGGCCACGCTCCTCGTGGAGTTCTTCCGCGCGATGCCCGTCCTGGTGATGATCTTCTTCGTCTTCGTGGCGCTGAAGGTGCAGCCGCTGCCCGCGCTCGTCACCGGACTCACGCTCTACAACGGCTCGGTGCTCGCCGAGGTCTTCCGCTCCGGCGTCAACTCCATGGAACGCGGACAGAAGGAGGCCGCCTACGCGCTCGGCATGCGCAAGACCCAGGTCATGAGCCACGTCCTCGTGCCCCAGGCCCTGCGCGCCATGCTGCCCGCCATCATCAGCCAGCTGGTGGTGGCCCTGAAGGACACCTCGCTGGGTTTTCTGATCACCTACGAGGAGTTCCTCCATGCCGGGAAACTGATCGCTTCGAACCTCGACTACGATTTGCCCTTCATCCCCGTGGTCATGGTGATCTCACCGATCTACATCGGGATGTGCATGCTGCTGTCGTGGTTCGCCCAGTGGGTGTCCAAGCGTCAGCGGCGCAATCCCAAGACGGAGGCCGCGGAAGTCGCGCCGGCCGAACCAGGGACGCTGCTGCCGGGCCGGTAGCGGCGGAAGCAGGCCCACCCGGCAGCAGCCGGAGATCACTGCTCGCGCAGGGGGACGGACACGTAACTCGGGTCCGCCGCCGGTGAGGAGAAGGTCAGCTGCGCGCCGGACGGGTTGTGCTCGATGTACAGCGGGTCGACCGTGTCGACGACCAGGGCGAGTCGGTGGCCTGCCGGTACGTCGTAGGCCGTGGAGAACAGCTCCAGGTCCACGCCGAACGGCTTGCCGGGCGTCTTGCCGTGGAAGGTGTACGGCGCATTGCTGACCAGCTTGCCGAGGCCGAGCGGGCCCACGTCGTAGAGGTACGCGACGAGGGTGCCGCTCTCCTTGGTGCTGGTGAGCGTGGTGTGCAGCTTCGCCGTCCCGCGCACCCGCTGGTCCGACGCGTACCGCTCCGACTGCCAGACGCCCGTGTAGCGGCGCGGCAGCAGCGGCACGGAGGCCGTCGGCGGGATCTTCAGGAACTGGTCCAGGGCGTTGGAGAGGATCGCGATGCCGCCGTTGGCGCCCGAGTCGACGTTCGTGCGGATCGTGGTGGTCCCCGCCATGGCGATCTTCTTGCGGGTGGGGCCAACCGACTTCCAGTCCGGGTAGCCCTCGTAGCCGCCCGTCGACCGGGACTTGAGCTGGACCGGCTGCTCCTTGTCGATGCCGTTGGCCTCGCCCTTGAGGTGGTGGTCGAACCAGCGCCGGGTGGAGGTCCAGGTGTCGTTGGGCAGGCCGAGCAGGCCCGTCGCCTCCGCCGTCGCGTGGTCGCCCGGGCGGAACTCCAGGCGCTTGGGGCCGGTCAGCCGCTCGTAGAACTCGGCGTACTGGTTGGGCGGGAAGAGCGTGTCGCCCCAGGCGTTGCCGAGCATGATGGCCGCGCCGTTCTCGTTGATCCGGTCGAGATGGGTCACGGGGGACCGCTTGGCGCCCCAGGCGATCATCTCGTCCTCCTTGTCCAGATTGGAGGCGAGGAAGTCCTTGAGCGTCTGCTGGAGTTCGGCGCTCGGGCGACCGGTGAGCGCCCCCGCGCCGCCGAGCAGGGCGGCGGCCTGGACGTGCTGGGTGCGCCCGCTGTAGATCGAGTCGATCAGGTCGGCCCAGCCGCTCAGCGCGGCCACGGCCTTGATCCGCTTGTCGTGCCCGGCGGCGAGCAGACTGATGCCCGCGCCGTACGAGACGCCCGCCATGCCGACCTTCGTCGGGTCGGCCGGGGTGTTCGCCAGCGTCCAGTCGATGACCTTGGAGGCGTCGGCGATGTCCTCGGGGCCCGCGGTCTCTATCTCGCCGCCGGACTGCCAGAAGCCGCGGGAGTTGTAACTCACCACGACATAGCCGTCGTTCGCGAGCTTCTGCGCCTGTGCCACGTACTCGATCTGGGGCATGGCCCAGCTGGTGGGCAGCACGATCGAGGGGTATCTCGCGCCGGGCTCCGCGTCCTTCGGTGCGAAGACGTTGGCCTTGAGGACCGTGCCGCCCTCGCCGGGGATGTCGACGAAGCGTACGCCGGTGGCGCTCGCGGCCGACGGCCCGGCGGCGGGCGCCGCCTGTGCCGCCGGGGCGAGCCCGAAGGCGGCCCCGGCGACGAGGGCCGCCGAGACACTCCCCACGGTGGTCGTACGCCAGGCATGGTGAGCACGGTGCGGCAGTCCCACGGGTCACTCCTCACTCGGACGGTGCAAAGTGACCCGACGGTAACCGCAGGGCTTTACCAGGGGTAACCCATCGGTAAGTTACGCCCCGGTAACGATTGTTGACGGACGTACCGTCAGCTCAGCGCGCTCTTGGTCTGCCAGTCCGACCAGGAGAGGTTCCACTCGCCGTAGCCGTTGCCCGGGTCCGGCGTACCCTTCGAGCCGCTGCCGGTGACCTCGAAGGGGTCGCCTATCTGCGCCTCGCGGTAGAGCCAGCCCGCGTCGCCGGTGCTCATGCCGACGCAGCCGGAGCTGTGGTTGGTGTTGCCGAAGTACGAGACGTTCCACGGTGCCGCGTGCGCGTACATGCCCGACCAGGTCAGCCGCATCGAGTAGTCGACCATCTTGTTGTAGCTGTCGCTGCCGCTGAGGCCGACCGTCTCGGAGCGCATGTTGATCGTGCCCTCCTTCGACATCAGGACGGACGTACCGCCCCAGGAGGCCTTCTCGCCGCCGGGCGTGCCCGCGGACATCGGGAGCGACTTGACCGTCTTGCCGTCCCTCGCCAGCGTCGCCGTCTTGCTGTCCAGGTTCACCTTCACGACCTGGCTCTTGCCGACCGTGAAGCCGGTGGCGTAGTCGCGGACGAACCAGTCGCCGCCACCGGAGTCGATGCCGTTGAGCCGCGCGTCCAGCTTCACCTTCGTGCCGGACTTCCAGTACTCCTCGGGGCGCCAGTCGACGCGGTCCTTGCCGTCGTAGTTCTTGATCCAGCCCCAGGAACCGGTGGTGCCGTCGGAGGTCGTCACCTTCAGCTGCTTCTCGACCTCGGCCTTGTTCCGCACCGGGTGGTCGAAGGTGATCGACAGGGGCTGGGCGATGCCGACGGTGGTGCCCTTGCCCGGGGCGAGCGTCACCTTGTTGACCTGCTTGGGTGCGGCCGTCTTGAAGGACGCCTTCGCGCTGCCGCCCTGCTCGCTGACCGCCTCGACCTGGTACGCGGTACCGGGCGCCGCCACGCGCTGCGACTTCCAGGTGGTGCCGTTCGCCGAGACCTTGCCGGGCAGCTCCGCGCCCTTGGCGTCGGCGACCGTCACCTGCTTCAGCTTGCCGCCGGCCAGCTTCACCGTGACCGGCCCGCCCGCCTTGGCCTGCTGCCCCGTGAGGTTCACCGAGATCTCCGGCTTCTCGGCGGCGGCCTTGCCGTCGGACGAGTCACCGCCGCCCGAGCAGGCGCTCAGGGCGGCGGCAAGGACCGCGACTCCCGCGGTCGCCGCGTGGCGGGTGCGAAGGGGGCGTCGGCGGCTCGAAGAGCTCTGCGGGGACAAGGAAACGTACCTCCGTGCGAATGTGGACTGCCCGGAGAGAGGGGACACGAGGCCGACAGGTAGCCTGATGTCCGGAAAATGACCGCTAGGTCACAGAAGGCCCCCGGCGAGGTGGGCCCACGGTGAGGGCGCGGTCACTTCGCGCGATGAGAGGTGCGGGCCGACGGCGTGGGGATCGGCGTCTGGGCCGCGCGCGTCACGTCCGCGACGAGTTCGACGACGTCCGGCCCGTACGCCTGCGAATTGACGACCTTCAGCAGCAGCACGAAGGAGTTGTTGCCGTACTTGCGCGCGAGCTTCTCGTGGTGGCGTGCGAGATAGCGGCCGGCCGCCTGGCTGGTGACCGCGCGCTGTCCGCAGAGGAGGAAGACGGGTCTCGCCTCCTGGCCCTGGTCGGCGGTGAGCCGCGCGAGGAGCACGTACTCCGTGAGGCCCGCCTCCAGGCGGTAGCGCTCGGCGCCGATCTGGAACGCGCCGCGGTCGGGTGTCGGCTCCGGCTCGGCGTTCACCCGCACGCCCGGGAGCAGCGAGTGCAGGTGCGCCGCCATGCGGCGGTTCGCCACCGGGCTGCCCACGCAGAACTCGGTGCGCTCGCCGAAGCCCTGCCGGGCCGCGTCGTGCGCGACGATCTGCGCGTGCGCCCCGCACTCCTTGATCACCGCGGCGAGCTCCAGGAGCGCGAACACGTCGTGGCGCACCACCATCAGCTCGCCGCCGCCCGCGTCGCGGTTGACCACGAGCAGCGACTCGGAGTTGGCGGGCAGCCCGAAGAACGCCTGCTTGCGACGGAGCCTGCGCTTCCACAACTGGCTGCGGACGAGCCAGCCAAGGGGGGCGCCTAGGCCGACCGCGATCAGGCCGAGGACGAGGTTGCGCACGTCTTCAGTCATGGGGGCGCATGCTAGCGCCACCTCGGAGACACGTTCGAGGGGGTCCTGACGCGGCGGGGGCCGCGAAGTTACGCTGCGCGGACGGCTGTTGACTGGAGGTACGAATGCGTCGCGCTGTCGCACGTAATCTGACGCTATTGGCGGTCGGAGGGGTATTGGTGTCGGTCGGTGCCGCCGCACCCCCTTCGCCTACGCGCTCAGCGGAACACACCCCGCCGGGCCCGGCGAAGGTGCCGGTCGCCGTCGGGTACGGCGGCGCGGTCGCCAGTGTCGACCCGGATGCCTCGGCCGCGGGCATCGAGGTGCTGCGCAAGGGCGGCAACGCCGTGGACGCGGCCGTCGCCACCGCGGCCGCGCTCGGCGTCACCGAGCCCTACTCGGCCGGTGTCGGCGGCGGCGGATACTTCGTCCACTACGACGCCAAGACCCGCAAGGTGAGCACCATCGACGGCCGCGAGACGGCCCCGCGCACCGCGGACGCCGGGCTCTTCCTGGAGAACGGCAAGCCGATCCCCTTCGCGGACGCGGTCACCAGCGGCCTCGGCGTCGGCACCCCCGGGACGCCCGCGACCTGGCAGTCGGCGCTCGACGCCTGGGGGACCAAGAAGCTCGGCACGCTCCTGAAGCCCGCCGAACGCCTCGCCCGCGACGGCTTCACGGTCGACGAGACCTTCCGCTCCCAGACCGAGTCGAACGAGAAGCGCTTCAGGGACTTCCCCGCCTCGGCGAAGCTGTTCCTGCCCGGCGGGAAGCTCCCGGTGGTCGGCTCGACGTTCAAGAACCCCGACCTGGCCCGCACGTACGACGAGCTGGGCCGCAAGGGCGTAGGGGCGCTGTACCACGGGAAGCTCGCCAAGGATTTCGTACGCACCGTCAACAAGCCGCCCGTCGCCCCGGCGTCCGGCCGCGTGGCACGCCCCGGCGACCTCTCCCTCAAGGACCTCGCGTCCTACGACGTCAAGCGCCAGAAGCCCACGAAGACGACCTACCGCGGCCTCGACGTCTACTCCATGGCCCCCTCGTCCTCCGGCGGCACCACGGTCGGTGAGGCGCTGAACATCCTGGAGCGCACCGACCTCTCCAAGGCGTCGAGGACGAAGTACCTGCACCGCTTCATCGAGGCAAGCCGCATCGCGTTCGCCGACCGGGGCCGCTGGGTCGGCGACCCCGCCTTCGAGGACGTACCGGCGAAGGAACTCCTCACGCAGCGGTTCGCGGACACGCGGGAGTGCCTGATCAAGGACGACGCGGTCCTCAAGAGCCCGCTCGCGCCCGGCGACCCCCGCCACCCCAAGCCGTGCGCCTCGGGGGACAAGGCGGCCCCCACGACGTACGAGGGAGAGAACACCACGCACCTCACGGCCGCCGACAAGTGGGGCAACGTCGTCGCCTACACCCTGACCATCGAGTCCACGGGCGGCAGCGGCATCACGGTCCCCGGCCGGGGCTTCCTCCTCAACAACGAACTGACGGACTTCTCCTTCGCGCCCGCCGACCCGGCGGTGCACGACCCGAACCTGCCGGGGCCGGGCAAGCGCCCGCGCTCCTCGATCGCGCCGACGATCGTGCTGAAGCACGGCAAGCCGGTGGTGGCGCTCGGTTCGCCGGGCGGCGCCACCATCATCACGACCGTCCTGCAGACCCTCACCGGCTTCGTCGACCGCGGCCTGCCGCTGGTGGACGCGATCGCCGCGCCGCGCGCGAGCCAGCGCAACGCCGCGCAGACCGAGCTGGAACCGGGCCTGTGGGACAGCCGGCTGCGCGCCTCCCTGGAGTCGATCGGGCACTCCTTCAAACGGAACCCGGAGATCGGCGCGGCGACGGGCGTCCAGCGGCTGCCGGGCGGCAAGTGGCTCGCGGCGGCGGAGAAGGAGCGCAGGGGCGGCGGCTCGGCGATGGTGGTACGTCCCGCCGAGTGAGCCGCCGCGTCCCGGGGGTCTCGCGTGCGTCTCGTATACGTGAGACCCCTCAGGCGGGCGTGGCCGCGCAGTTTCGCTCCAGTTCGTTGGCGGCCCAGCGGATGGCTGATTCCGGGTCATCGTGCAGATACCGCAGGGTGGGCAGCGCCTCGCGGACGGCGGCGAGCTGGGCGTCACCGCGGCCGCCGCGGGCCTGGCGGACGTCGGCGAGGCCCGCGATGAGCAGCAGCAGGGTGCTCCGCGACAGATTGTCCGGGGCCTGCATCAGCTCGACCAGGAACGGGATCGCGGGGACCGCCGCCGTCGAGGAGGCCTCCTTGGCACCAGCAGCCGGTACAGGTCGTGCACCGCGTCCATGGCGGTCTTCTTGTCGTCCGAGGCGACCTTGCCGATGAGGTCCAGGATCATGTGACCGGGGCCGCGGGAGGTCCACAGCGAGCCCCAGTCGACACCGTCCAGGCGGATCTGCAGATCCCTGTGGGGCCACAGCTTCGCCAGGTCCAGCCGGAGCACGGAGGTGCCGTCGGCGTCGGTGACGCGCAGGGTGCCGTCCGCGTCGAGGCCGAGGAAGGTGATCCCGGTGCCAAGACGCAGCGCGGCCACCGCGTCGGACGCGATGTCCCAGACCCGGGCCAGGCCGTCGGCCCACGCGGCGGCGAGCGCGGGCCCGGTCTCCAGCTGGGCGGTGGGCAGGGCTCGTACGGGCGTGCGGCGGCGGGCGAAGGGGGAGCGCAGGGGCTTGCGGCGGGTGCTCCAGTAGCGGATCCCGCCGTGCTCGTCGCCGCTCAGTACGAGGCGCCTGCCGCTGTCCAGCTTCAGGCAGGTGAGCGCGGTCACCGGGGCGCGGTGCAGCGACAGGCTGATGGTCTCGGGGTGCTCGTCGTCGGTCTCCAGGACATGCACCTGGCCGTCCGCGTCACCGGCCGCGAGGGTCGTCGCGTCCTGGTCGGCGGCCACCGCCCGGACGGCTGCGGGCCCGGGGACGAGCGCGGCGGCTGCGCCGGGCACGGGGGGCGGTGAGGCGGGGCCGCGCGAGACGACCGTCCAGCGCCCTCGCGGGTCGGCGGCGCCCTCCTCCAACGAGACCGGCCCCAGGGTCCTCCAGGGGCGGGGGCGGCTCGCTCGGCGGGCGGATCGCCTTGTCGCCGGACCAGTCGACGCCCAGGGTCTCGGCGACCGCGATGAGCGCGTCGCGCGTACGGGCGTTGACGACGATCCTGAAGTCGGCGCCGGGCCCGCGCCCGTGCCGTATGACCGCATCCGGGGCGCCGTACGAGCCCGCAGCGTCCAGCCGTAGTGCGCGGGCATCCGCTCGAAGGCCAGCCGCATCAGGAACTCGGACAACGAGCGGCTCTGCTCGACCCACGCGCCGCCGACGCTGACGACGACGCGCGGGTCGGGCTGTTCGGCCTCGGCCGCGAGATAGCCCCACTCATGGCTGTAGTGATACTCGGACATGAACACACAGACGCGACGATCGGTGCTCCCACCCGCCAACAGCCAGCTGTCCGGGGCGACTTCGAGCTCAGAGATCTTGGGCGGCCACTGGGTGTGAGTGCCCGGGTTCCTCATACCCCCACTCGCGCTGGACGGCGTCCAGCAACTCCCAGCGCGCCCGCCCCTGCTGATGCGCCCGCAGCCGCTCCGCGAACCGTCCGTAATCGATGATCTCTCGTCTCACCGGCGCATCGTACGAATGATCTACGTAGGGGAGTGTCCCCGAGGTGTCACAGTGCCGTGAGGATCCTGGGACCGTCCTGGGTGATCGCCACGGTGTGCTCGGCGTGGGCCGCGCGGCTCCCGTCGTTCGTCCGCAGCGTCCAGCCGTCGGGCGCGGGGTGGTAGTGATCGTCGCCACCGGCGATCACCATCGGCTCGATGGCCAGGACCATGCCGGGCCGCAGCGGCATGCCGCGGCCGGGCCGACCCTCGTTCGGCACGCCGGGGTCCTCGTGCATGCGGCGCCCGATGCCGTGCCCACCGAACCCCTCGGGGATGCCGTACCCCGCCTTGCGGCAGACGGTGCCGATGGCATGGGCGATGTCGCCGATGCGGTTGCCGACGACCGCCGCCTCGATGCCCGCCGCCAGGGCGTGCTCGGCCGTCTCGATGAGGCGCAGGTCCTCGGGTCGCGGGGTGCCGACGATGAAGCTGACCGCCGAGTCCCCGGCCCAGCCGCCGAGCTGGGCGCCGAAGTCGATGGAGACCAGGTCGCCGTCGCGCAGGCGGTAGGCGGTCGGGACGCCGTGCACGATCGCGTCGTTCACCGAGGTGCACAGGACCGCGGGGAAGGGCACCGGGGCGAAGTGCGGCCGGTAGCCGAGGAAGGGCGAGGAGGCCCCGGCCTCGCGGAGCACGTCGTGCGCGATCGCGTCCAGGTCGAGCAGCGCTACGCCGACGGCCGCGGCCTCGCGCGCAGCCGTGAGCGCCTGCGCCACGACGCGACCCGCCTCGCGCATCGCGTCGATCGATTCATCAGTCTTGAGTTCCACCATGCCCATTACTATACCGGTATTTAAATGGGCGTCGTACGATGGCGGCATGGTTCGTACCCCCTTGACCCCCGAAGAGCGTGAGCGCGGCGAGCGGCTGGGGCAGCTGCTGCGGGAAGCGCGAGGGACGCGGAGCATGGTGTCGGTGGCCGCGGAGGCTGGGCTCTCCGCGGAGACCCTCCGGAAGATCGAGACGGGACGGGCGCCGACGCCGGCGCTCTTCACGGTGGCGGCGCTGGCCTCCGTCCTGCACCTCTCCCTGGACGAAATCGTCCTCCGCTGCGAGCTCGCTCCTGCGTGACGGGTGCGCGAGGCATCAAGGCGTCGAGGCGGGAGCGCGCCCGCGGCCGCGGGCGCGCCCCCCAAACGCACCCCAGGCAACCGGACAACCACCGGAAAACTCCGTGTAGTCGTCCAGTAACACGTCTGGTGTTATCTTCCGGACCGGAAGACTCCAGTCTCCACGGGGCGGTGCTGGTCAGATGGCAGTGGGACAACTCCCGGACCAAGTAGGGGAGTTCGCAAGGTACTTGAGGGACCTGCTGGGACGCCTGGACCAGGCAACCGGCTGGTGCGGCGTGTTCTGGCAACGCGACCCGGACGGCATGCGCGCCTGCCTGGACGGCGTAGAGGTCCCGCCCTGGGACGTGGTCCAGGCCCTGCTCCACGACCTCGCGGCCGACCGAGGCATCCCCGAGGCCGAACGCGAGACCCACAGGGCCCGCACCCTGCACCGCGCGTCACTCACCGCGTACGACTCCCGCCCCGGCGCCCGCGAGCTGCTCGGCGACCGCCTCGACATGATGCTCACGGAGCGGCGGCTCGCCCTGGAGAGGGAGGCGGACCTGAGCCGCCTGCTGTCCGAGGCGACCGCCCCCGACGACGCCGACCGCATCAGCCTCGACCTCGCGTGGGTGCGCGACGACCACGAGCGGGCGACCGCCCGGTGCGCGGAACTCCAGGAGCGACTGGCCCGCCTGGAGTCGGCGGACCGCCCCACCTGGGCGAACCCCGGCACGACTCCGACTCGCCCCCGCCCCGACGCCGCCCCCAACCCCGACCAGCCCCACCACCCCCGGGGTGCCCGCTACGCAGGCCTGCAGACCACGGACACGTACCCGGAGCCCGCCGCACCCCCCACCCCCACGCCCGCAACGCCCTCCACCCCCCGCGGCGCACGCTATGAACCGCCGCCCCCCGAGGCACCCACCCCCGAAGTACCCCCCCCCGCCCCCACCCCCCACGCCAAGCCCGACCACGCCAAGCCCGACCACACCACACAGACCGTCCAGGCCCTGCTCCACCTCCGCCGCGAAGGCCGCACCGGCGAGGCCCACGCCGTACTGGTGGAGGCGGCGGCCCGACCGCCCCACGACCTGCCGCCGCTCGCCGCGGAACTGCACCGCGCGGGACTGGCCGCGGACTGGGCCACCCTCCTCTGGGAGGCCGCCTCGCTGCCCCCCGACCGCCTCGTGGCCCTCGCGGACGCCCTCGCGGGCGCGGGCCGCGCGGACGACTGCCGGAAGCTGCTGCGGCAGGGCGTCGCACGCCCGGCACCGGAGATCGCCGAGGCGATCCTCGCGCTGATCGACGCGGGCCGGGAGCGGGAGGCCCGCGCGCTCCTCGACTCGTATCTCCGCGTCCGCACCCCGGAGGACGCGGCGCGCTGCGCGCACACCGACCCTCGCCGCCTCGTCCCACTGCTCCTGGAGACGGCCCGGGGGGTCTCGGAGGAACACCGCTGGGACCTGGTGCACGCCCTGCGCGTGGCGGGCTTCAACGCGTGAATTGCACCCGCCCCTCGCCCGCTCGGGTGCGAAACATGATCGACTCCGCCGGCTGACGACGATGGTCTTGCTCAGCCCGTCGGCGCAGGCTTACGTTTGCCTGTCCACGCACCAAATCTACGTGCGTAGAGACTCTCTCTACGTGCGTACAGGCTCTCTGACGCCCTCTCAAGGGCAGTCCTCCCCAGGGCAGTGAAGGAGCAGCTCATGGTCAACGTCGTACGCGCCGCACTAGTCCAGGCGACCTGGACGGGCGACACCGAATCCATGATCGCCAAGCACGAGGAGCACGCCCGCGAGGCGGCCCGGCAGGGCGCGAAGATCATCGGATTCCAAGAGGTCTTCAACGCTCCCTACTTCTGCCAGGTCCAGGAGCCCGAGCACTACCGCTGGGCCGAGCCCGTGCCGGACGGACCCACCGTCACGCGCATGCGGGCGCTCGCCCGCGAGACCGGCATGGTGATCGTCGTCCCGGTCTTCGAAACCGAGCAGTCCGGTTTCTACTACAACACCGCGGCCGTGATCGACGCCGACGGAAGCTACCTCGGCAAGTACCGCAAGCATCACATCCCCCAGGTCAAGGGCTTCTGGGAGAAGTACTACTTCAAGCCGGGAAACCTGGGCTGGCCGGTCTTCGACACCACCGTCGGCAAGGTCGGCGTATACATCTGCTACGACCGCCACTTCCCGGAGGGCTGGCGCCAACTCGGCCTGAACGGTGCCCAGATCGTCTACAACCCCTCCGCCACCCACCGCGGCCTCTCCTCCCACCTCTGGCAGCTGGAACAACCCGCGGCGGCCGTCGCCAACGAGTACTTCATCGCCGCGATCAACCGCGTGGGCCAGGAGGAGTACGGCGACAACGACTTCTACGGAACGTCGTACTTCGTCGATCCGCGAGGCCAGTTCGTCGGCGAGCCCGCGAGCGACAAGACAGAGGAACTCCTCATCCGCGACCTCGACTTCGGGCTCATCGAGGAAGTACGACAACAGTGGGCGTTCTACCGCGACCGACGCCCCGACGTCTACGAAGGGCTGGTGCAGCCGTGACCGACCTGTACGACCGCCACAGGGCGGTCATGCCCGAGTGGCTCGCGCTCTACTACCAGCGGCCCATCGAGCTGACGCACGGCGAGGGCCGGTATGTCTGGGGCGCCGACGGCAGGAAGTACCTCGACTTCTTCGGCGGCATCCTCACCACCATGACGGCGCACGCCCTGCCCGAGGTCACCAAGGCGGTGAGCGAGCAGGCGGGCCGGATCATCCACTCCTCGACGCTCTATCTCGACCGCCCGATGGTCGAACTCGCCGAGCGCGTCGCCGCGTTGTCCGGCATCCCCGACGCCCGTGTCTTCTTCACGACCTCCGGCACGGAGGCCAACGACGCGGCGCTGCTGCTCGCCACCGCGCACCGCCGCTCCAACCAGATCCTGGCGATGCGCAACAGCTACCACGGCCGCTCCTTCTCGGCCGTCGGCATCACCGGCAACCAGTCGTGGTCGCCGACGAGCCTCTCCCCGCTCCAGACGCTGTACGTGCACGGCGGCGTCCGCAGTCGCGGCCCGTACGCCGAGTTGAGCGACGCCGAGTTCACGGCGGCCTGCGTGGCCGACCTGCGGGACATGCTCGGGCAGGCCCGCGGGGGAGTGGCGGCGCTGATCGCCGAGCCGATCCAGGGGGTCGGCGGCTTCACGTCGCCGCCCGACGGGCTGTACGCCGCCTTCCGCGAGGTCCTCGCCGAGCACGGCATCCTGTGGATCTCCGACGAGGTGCAGACCGGCTGGGGCCGCACCGGCGAGCACTTCTGGGGCTGGCAGGCCCACGCCCGCAGCGGCCCGCCGGACATGCTGACCTTCGCCAAGGGCATCGGCAACGGCATGTCGATCGGCGGTGTCGTCGCCCGCGCCGAGGTCATGAACTGCCTCGACGCCAACTCCATCTCTACGTTCGGCGGTTCGCCGGTCACCATGGCGGCGGGCCTCGCCAACCTCACGTACCTCTTGGAGCACGACCTCCAGGGCAACGCCCGGCGCGTCGGGGGCCTGCTCATCGAGCGGCTGCGGGCGATCTGCGCCCAGCTGCCCGTCGTGCGCGAGGTGCGCGGGCGCGGCCTGATGATCGGCATCGAGCTGGTCGAGCCCGGCACCGACGAGCCGAACCAGCGCGCGGCCGCCGCAGTGCTCGAAGCGGCCCGTGAGGGGGGCCTGCTCATCGGCAAGGGAGGCGGCCACAGCACCAGCGTCCTGCGCGTCGCCCCGCCCCTTTCGCTGACCGTCGCGGAGGCGGAGGAGGGCGCGGCCATCCTCGAACAGGCCCTGCGAAGCGCCTAGTTCACCCCCTGCCACACCCCCTGCCACACCCCCTGCCACACCCCCTGTGCAGAAGAGGGAGCGCACCACATGAGTACCCGCACCCTGATCCGCGGCGGCCTCGTCGTCACCGCCGCCGAGGAGATCCACGCCGACGTGCTGATCGAGGACGGCAGGATCGCCGCGCTCGCCGCGAGCGGCACCGCCGCGGCGGGCGCGTGGACCGCCGAGCACGTCATCGACGCCACCGGAAAGTACGTGATCCCGGGCGGGGTCGACGCCCATACGCACATGGAGTTCCCGTTCGGCGGCACCTTCTCGGCCGACTCCTTCGAGACCGGGACCCGGGCCGCGGCCTGGGGCGGCACCACCACCATCGTCGACTTCGCGGTGCAGACCGTGGGGCACTCCTTGCGCGAGGGGCTCGACGCGTACTACGCGAAGGCGGACGGGAAGTGCGCGATCGACTACGCCTTCCACATGATCGTCTCCGATGTGAACGAGCGGACGCTCAAGGAGCTGGACCTGCTGGTGGAGGAGGGCGTGACCTCCTTCAAGCTCTTCATGGCCTACCCCGGCGTCTTCTACAGCGACGACGGGCAGATCCTGCGCGCCATGCAGCGCGCGTCGGCCAACGGCGGGCTGATCATGATGCACGCCGAGAACGGCATCGCCATCGACGTACTCGTCGAGCAGGCCCTGGCCCGTGGCGAGACCGATCCGCGCTACCACGGCGAAGTGCGCAGGGCGCTGCTGGAGGCGGAGGCCACGCACCGCGCGATCCAGCTCGCCCGGGTCGCCGACGCCCCGCTGTACGTCGTGCATGTGTCGGCCGAGGAGGCCGTCGCCGAGCTTGCCGCCGCCCGCGACAAGGGCCTGAACGTCTTCGGCGAGACCTGCCCGCAGTACCTCTTCCTCTCCACCGACAACCTTGCCGAGCCGGACTTCGAGGGCGCCAAATACGTGTGCAGTACGCCGCTGAGGCCGCGTGAGCACCAGGCGGCGCTCTGGCGCGGGCTGCGCACCAACGACCTCCAGGTCGTCTCCACCGACCACTGCCCGTTCTGCTTCACGGGCCAGAAGGAGCTCGGCCGCGGCGACTTCTCGAAGATCCCCAACGGCCTGCCGGGCGTGGAGAACCGGATGGACCTCCTGCACCAGGCGGTCGTCGACGGGCACATCAGCCGCCGGCGCTGGATCGAGATCGCCTGCGCCGCCCCGGCCCGGATGTTCGGCCTCTATCCGAAGAAGGGCACCATCGCCCCCGGCGCGGACGCCGACATCGTGATCTACGACCCGCACGCCGAGCAGGTCATGTCCGCTGAGACCCACCACATGAACGTCGATTACTCGGCGTACGAGGGAAAGAGGGTCACGGGCCAGGTGGAGACGGTCCTCTCACGCGGCGAGGTCGTCATCGACGCCCGCACCTACACCGGCCGGGCAGGACACGGCCTGTACACGCCGCGCTCCACCTGCCAGTACCTGAACTAGGGGGGCCGGGCAGCAGGCGGACGGCTTCGTTCTCCCGGGTGACCCGCCGCTTCGGTGTCGGGGTTGGGCGCCGCCGCGGCGGTGTCCGCCTGGGCAGGCGGCTGCGCGCGGGCGCCCGGCAGGTGGACCACCGCGGGAAGCTGATCGTGCCGGGCTTCGTCGACACCCACGTCCACGCGAGCCAGGTCGACATCATCGCTTTGTACGGTGAGCAACTGCTGCAGTGGCTGGAGAAGTACGTCTTTCCCGCTGAGGCGAAGTTCGACGACCGGGCACACGTGCGTGCGGTGAGCGGCTTCTTCCTGGACCGGCTGCTCGCCGCCGGGACCACGACCGCGAGTGTTTTTCCCACGGTGCACCCGGTGTCCGTCGACGCCTTCTTCGAGCAGGCCGCAGAACGCGACCTGCGCATGCTCTGCGGCAAGGTCCTCATGGACCGCGAGCCGTACGCCCCCGCCTATCTGCGCGACGCCGATGTCGACGAGGCGGAGCGGGCGACGCGCGAGCTGATCGACCGCTGGCACGGCAAGGGCCGGCTCGGCTACAGCCTCACACCGAGGTTCGCCCTCACCTCCACCAAGAGGCTGCTGAGGATGGTGGGCGCCCGGCTCGCTGCGGCGGGCTCCGCCATCGCGTTCTGCCCCACCTCCAACCTGTTCCTCGGCAGCGGTCTGTTCGACCTGCGTGCCGCCCGGGCACGGAACATCGACGTCGGCATGGGGACCGACATCCGCGGCTTCTACCTCGCGACCCTCGGCGGCGCGCAGGCACTGGACCTCGACGGCGTCATCGGCAACTTCGCGCCGGGCAAGGAGGCCGACTCCACCGTCCTCGACTGGGCCGCCACCCCGCCCTGGCCCGTCGTACGAAGTGGCCGGGACCTTCGACGAACGGCTCTTCGCGTTGATGATCCTCGGCGGCGAACAGGCGGTTGCCGCCACGTACGTCCTCGGCAACCAGGTCTACGGGCGGTAGCTCGGTGCCGGGCGGAGGGCCCGGCACCGAGCTACCGCCCCCGTTCACTGCTCCCCGCGTCCCGCGGGGCGCGGTCGGGGGACTCCTGCCTTCTGGGTGGTGCCGGCCGTCGTCTTGACGGCTGCTTCATCGGCGGGGAGCGGCACGCGGGTCTGGGGGAGGCGGTGGCGGGGGGCGACACGCTTGGGGGGCCGGGTGAGGGTGACCTGCCGGACCAGTTGCTGGAAACAGGCCAGGGAGGCGAGGCTGGGCAGGACGGCGACGGTGATGTCGATGACGTCTCTGGGGGCCTGGGCGATGCACAGGAGCATCGTGATCAGGGAGAAGAGGACGGCCACGCACCAGGAGTGGACGGCGCGGCGTTGATGCAGAGCGGCTCGTAGGACGGACAGGGACGCCACCAGCCAGGGTCCGAAGACGAGGGCGGGCCACCAGGTGACCGAGCTGTTCTCCGTGTGGCCGATCGCGATGATCCTCAGCGGGTCGTATGCGACCGCCGTGCTGAAGAGACTCACCGCCGACGCCGTGAGAGCCACGAGTGCGGTGATGGCGTAGCTCGCGGTGCGGACCAGGTGCAGCCGCTGCTGTTCACGGGTCTTGCGGTGGCTCTGCGGGCTCTTCCTCAGCGGCGGCAGCTCGGTCGTGATGTCGCGAAGGGCTCGGGCAGAAAAGCAGGGGGTCGTCCGCGCCGCGACCTCCTCGCCGCGCCGGGACCGGTCTGGTCCGTGATCGCGTCCTGGAGCAGGTACGCCAGTTCCTCGGCCGGGTCCCAGCTACAGGATTCGCCCTGACCCCCGAGACGAGTTGACGCATCGGCTCGAAGACGCCCAGGAAGCGGTAGAACCCGGGCACGGCCTCCAGCGGGATGGTGGCGCCGGAGGACGGCAGGGCCAGCGCGATGAAGACGAACATCGACACGATCTGGCCGATGCTCCCGAACGCCGCGTTGATCGCCTGTACGCCGAGTCCCACGCTCAGGCAGGAGCAGTACGAGAACAGCGCGAGCATGGGCAGGTGGGACGCGTCCATGCCCAGGATGGTGATGCAGGCGAGCATCGTCAGCGCGGTGACCGGCACGGCCAGCACCGCGGTCATGGCCATTTTGAGCAGCAAGGTCTGTGTGCGGCTGATCGGGACGGTGGGCCGCCGCGAGTGCCAGGGGCCGATCTCCGCGTCGGCGTAACCGAGGGCGGTGTCGACGGCGTTGTGGATGATGTTGCCGCCCAGGAAGCCCGCCAGCACGAGCAGCAGCGTGTAGTAGAAGGCGCTGAGTCCCATTCCGCTGTGCCTGCCGATGGGGTGGCCGGGCTCCGTGCGCACGGCGACGGGGTCGGCGGCCAGCAGGCGGGTGGCGGAGTCCGCGTCGGCGATCTCCGGCGAGGCCGTGAGCTGCTTGCCGATGCCCGTCGACGCCTTCTGGGCCGCCTGTTGGCTGATCCGGGCGGCCATCGACGAGCCGAGGCTGCCCAACCCCGGGTTGGTGAGCACGGTCAGGGTCGGCCGAGTGGCGCGGGTGCCGGTCAGCGACCCCACCGTGGCGGTGAAGTCGGCGGGGATCACCAGGGCGCCGTAGATCTTGCCGGAGGCGAGTTGGTCCTTGGCGGCCTCGATGCCGAGGCGGCGCCACCGTACGTCTTCGGCCGGAGTGGAGGCGATGACCTGGGCGCTGACCTGCGCGCCCAGGTTCTGCCGCGCTCCGGGCAGAGGCTTGCCGGCGTCCTGGTCCACGAGCGCGATCGGCAGCCGGTGGAGACTGCTCTCCGGGGTGAGGACGCCGCCCATGTACAGCAGGGAGAGGATCAGGGCGACGAGTCCGCTGAGCACGCCCGGCGCGACCCACAGCTTTCCGTGGCGCAGCAGGGACCCGGCGCTCACCGCGGACCGGGCGCTCACCGCGGCCCCGGAGGGCCGCGCGCGGTCGGAAGCCATGGCGCTCCATGAGGTGATGAGTGCGGGTCTGCCCCGAGTACCGGCGAACGAACGCTGGCGAGCGTAGGCGCCGCCCCGGCCCGGGACCGCCCGCGACACAGGCCTGCTGGTCGTGCCTGCCCGAATGGACCACGCGCGTCCTGCGGTACCGGGGTTCGCCGGACGGTGAGAGGGCGGGCAAGTCCCGCCGCCTCTTCACGCCGCCGCCCCGCCCCCCTTCACGCCCCGGCGCGCCACTCCCCGGCGAGGACCGCCCAGTTCTGCTTGTCGTAGCGGGTGCCGCCGTAGGGCCAGGCCTCGCGCTGTACTCCTTCGAGGGTCATGCCGAGCCGCTCGGCGACCGCGGAGCTGCGGGCGTTGTCGGCCCGGCAGCGCCACTCGGCGCGGTGTACGCCCCGGGTGGTGAACGCCCAGTCCAGCACGGTGCGGCACGCCGTGGTGATCAGACCGCGGCCCTCGGCGGCCGGTTCCAGCCAGCAGCCGACCTCGCACGTGCCCGCGGCGGCGTCGAAGGCCACGAACATGACGCCGCCGACCAGCGTGCCGTCGAGCCAGATGCCGTAGAGGCGCGCGCCGTCCGCGGCTTGCCGCTCCGCGTACCGGCGCAGGGTGGCCCGGGCGCCGTCGACATCGTCGGTGACGAACCCGGAACCCACCCATGGCCGGATGTGCTCCCGCGCCCGGTCGAGATGGGCGGCGAACTCCTCGGCGTGCCACGTCTCCAGGGGGCGCAGGTCGGCGTCGTCCCGCAGCGGGAGGGAGAACATGAGGACTCCATTCACACAACAAGCGTTATGGTTATGTACCGTGGCAGCATGCCACGTACCAAGGGAGATCACGAAGCCCGCCGCCGGGACGTCTCCGAGGCCGTCTGGCGGGTGCTGGCCGCGCACGGCTTCGGCGGGCTGACCATGCGCGCCGTCGCCGCCGAACTCGGGGCGAGCACCGGCCTCCTGACGCACTACTTCCGGACCAAACGCGACCTGGTCGCGTACGCCCTCGACCTCCTGGAGCAGCGCACCGACGCCCGCCCGAGGCGCGCCGCCGGACAGGGTCTGGCCGCCGTGCGGGCCGCGCTCCTGGACATCCTGCCGCTCACCGACGAGGCCACCGACAGCAACCGCATCTGGGTCTCCTCCTGGGACACCGCGCTCGCCGACCCCGAACTCCGCGCCGACCACGCCCGCAGGTACGCGCGGGGCCGTGACGGGCTGCGCGACCTGATCGCGCGGGCCCAGCGGCTCGGCGAAGTCGCCCCCGGCGACCCGGAACGCCTCGCCGCCGGTGCCCAGGCCTTCGTGCTCGGCCTGGTGGTCCAGGCGCTGCTCGACGCCCCGGCGTTCCCCGCCTCCCGCCAGGTCCGGCTCGTCGACGACCACCTCGCCGCGCTGGCCGCGGGAGGGGGCGGCGCCGACGGCGGCTGACGCGGCGAGGTGCTCTTGCCAAGGGCCGGGCGGAAGTCCAGGATTGTCCCTTCTCGGATCACCTCCGAGGCCTCATCCGGCACGTGGACCAGGAGGTCCCGCTGTGGATTTCGGACTTGTGCTCCAGACCGACCCGCCCGCCTCGGCGGTCGTCGGACTCATGCGGCGGGCGGAGCGGAGCGGCTTCCGCTACGGCTGGACCTTCGACTCCGCCGTCCTGTGGCAGGAGCCGTTCGTCGTCTACAGCCGCATCCTCGAACACACCACGCGGCTGACGGTGGGCCCCATGGTCACCAACCCGGGCACCAGGACCTGGGAGGTCACCGCCTCCACCTTCGCCACACTCAACGACATGTACGGCAACCGCACGGTCTGCGGCATCGGCCGCGGCGACTCCGCGATGCGCGTCGCGGGCCGCAAGCCGAACACGCTGGCCCGGCTCGGCGAGGCGATCGACGTCATCCGTGACCTCGCCGAGGGGCGCGAGGCGGACGTCGACGGGCAGCGGCTGCGGCTGCCGTGGGTGCGGGACGGGAAGCTGCCGGTGTGGATGGCGGCGTACGGCCCGAAGGCGCTCGCGCTCGCCGGGCGGAAGGCGGACGGGTTCATCCTGCAACTCGCCGACCCCTACCTGACCGAGTACATGGTGAAGGCCGTGCGGGACGCGGCGACCGCCGCGGGGCGCAGTGCGTCCGACGTGAAGATCTGCGTCGCCGCGCCCGCGTACGTCGGCGACGACCTCGCGCACGCACGCGAGCAGTGCCGCTGGTTCGGCGGCATGGTCGGCAACCACGTCGCCGATCTCGTCGCCCGGTACGGCGAGGACTCGTCGGCGGTGCCGCAGGCCCTCACCTCGTACATCAAGACCCGGCAGGGCTACGACTACAGCCACCACGGGCGGTCCGGGAATCCTGACGCGGCGTTCGTGCCGGACGAGATCGTCGACCGCTTCTGCCTCCTCGGCCCCGTCGAAGCCCACCTCGAACGACTGCGGGAGCTACGGGAGCTGGGCGTCGACCAGTTCGCCGTGTACGCGATGCACGACACTCGGGAGGACGTCATCGACGCGTACGGCGCGTCGGTCATCCCTGAGTTCTCCTGACGGCGGGCCCGGGGCAGCTCCGGCCGTGGACCGGGCGGGCTACCGGCCGTGCGTCCGCCACGTCTCGCCGATCTCCCGCATCAGCGCCGGGTACACGAACAGGTGCCGGAACGGGGCGATGGCTGCCATGTAGGCCTTCCCGAAGAGCCCGTTCGGCCTCACCAGGACGGCCATCTGGCCCCGGTGACCGCCGGCGCCGTCCTCGACCCAGCTCAGGTGCATGACCCCGTGCACGGTGCGGTTGCCCATTTCCGACGCCCATTCGTCGTCCGTCAGGAAGACCGACCTGAACGGCAGCTTTGTGAACTCCGGCCCGGCCGGGCCCTCGCGCAGGTCCGCCGGGAGCCGGTCGCGCAGCGTCGGCACGCGCGAGCCGACGCCGGCGGCCGGGTCGTCCCAGCCGAGCAGCTTCCCGAGCTTCCAGCGGATCGCGAAGAGGGCGCGGGACACCCGGGAGGGGCTGTCCGATGTGTCACCCCCGACGGTGTCCCGTACCAGCAGCGGGAAGTCGTCGGGCCCGCCGGGCGTCGGCAGCGCCCACACGTCGTAGAGGCGGAAGTCGGAGGTGATCTCGTGAACGCGCCAGGGCCGTGACGTGTGGGCGGCGTTGGGGAGCTTCATGCGTCTGCCTCCGTCTGGTCGGTGAAGGGGTACGAACGGGGGTCGAGTCCGAGGACGCCCGCGACGGCGCGGACCGCGAGCAGCGCGTCGTGGGGTTCCTGACCGGCCAGAGCGATCACCGTGCCGTCGAGCGCGCCGACGAAGGCCAGGGCGAGGGTCCGCGTCGGCGGGCCCTGCGGGATCGCGCCCGCCTCCCGCGCGACGCCGATGAGGTTCTCGCAGCGCGTGACGAGGAGTTCGTAGGACCGTTCGATCTCGTGCCCCACGGGATGGTCCTGGCCGCTGAACTCCAGCCGGAGCGCGGTCGCCACCCGCGCGCCGTTGCGCCGGCAGTACACGGCGTGGCCGCGCGCCAGGGCGAGCAGGGCCGCGACGGGCTGCCGTTCCCGCTCGATGAGCGGCTCGATCTCCCGCGTCCAGGTCTCGCCGATCCACTGGATCACGGCGAGGGTCAGATCCTGCTTGTCCTTGAACTGGTGGTAGAGCGCGCCGCGCGTGTATCCCGCCTCGCGCGCCACCTGTTCGAGTACGAGGTTTCCGTAGCCGTAGCGGGACAGGCCCCGCGCGGCCGATTCCAGGAGCGCACCGCGGGTGCGGGCGCGCCGCTCCGCCTGGCTGACTCGCTCGACACCTACATGCATGTATGTATGTTACTGCGGGAGAGCGCCGCCCCGCTCGCGGACTGAAGTGAACGTCCAGGAAGGGACGTTGTGAGGCCGTGGCATGATCCCTGCGTGACCGCCATACCGAGACAGCCCCTCAGGTACGCCGTCGCCCTCTCGGCGACCGCCCTCCTCGTGTCCGGATGCGGGCTCGGCGCGGAGATCGACCGCGAGGTGAACCCCGAGCGCGAACCGACGCCCGGGGCGACGCGGCCCGCGCCGAGCGGTACGGCCACGCCCTCCGACCTCTCGCTCGGCCCCGAGCCGACCGTCGGCCCCTCGACCCCGACCGCACCGCCCTGCCCGAAGTCGGGCGTGACCATGTCCCCGGGCATGGTGACCGCCACGATGGGGCTGCGCGCGATGTCGGTCAGGGCGATCAACTGCGGCAAGGGCGTCCGCGAGCTCAACGGCTACCCCGACATCCGCGTCCGCGGCCTGGACCGGCAGCTCTTCGACGTGACGGTGCTCAAGGGCACGGAACCGATCACCAGCATGGAGAACCCGGAGCCGAGCCGCATCAGGCTCAAGCCGGGGCAGTCCGCCTACACCTCACTGGTCTGGCGGTACTCGGCCGTGGACGCCTCCACCAAGCGGGGCAGCGGCGTGTACGTCGAGATCGGCACCGCCAAGGGCGCGCCGCGCGAGACCATCGAGCCGGACGGCGGCCTCGACATCGGCGAGACCGGCATGCTCGGCACGACCGCCTGGCAGCGGAGCCCCGAGGACGACGGGCGCTGAACTCCGTACGGCTCAGGGCACGCGGGCCGTCCACTCTGCGGTGCCGAACTTGGTGCGTACGAGCTCCTGGGCGCGGGCCAGTTCCTCGTCGGTGACCTTGCCCTGGGCGAGGCCGTAGCGGGCGCGGAAGGAGTCGATCATGCGGTCGATGACGGTCTCGCGCGGCAGGCCGGTCTGGCGGCGCAGCGGATCCACCCGCTTCTTGGCGCTCTTGGTGCCCTTGTCGGAGAGCTTCTCCTTGCCGATGCGGAGCACTTCGAGCATCTTGTCGGCGTCGATGTCGTAGGACATCGTCACGTGGTGCAGCACCGCGCCCGCGCCGCCACCGGGCCCCACCAGGCGCTTCTGCGCGGCACCCGCGATCTTCCCCGCCTCCGTCGCGATGTCGTTGAGTGGCTGGTACCACGCCTTGATGCCCATGTCGGCGAGCGCGCCGAGCACCCAGTCGTCGAGGTAGGCGTAGCTGTCCTGGAAGGAGAGCCCCTGCACGAGCGCGTCGGGCACCGAGAGGGAGTACGTGATGGTGTTGCCCGGCTCCACGAACATCGCGCCGCCACCGGAGACGCGGCGCACGACGTCGATCCCGTGCCGGGCCGCGCCCTCCTGGTCCACCTCGTTGGCCAGCGACTGGAAGCTGCCGATGATCACCGAAGGGGCGCCCCACTCCCACACCCGCAGCGTCGGCGGCCGGCGGCCCGCCGCGACCTCCTGCGTCAGCACCTCGTCCAGGGCCATGTGCAGCGCGGGCGGCTGCGGCCCCTCGTGGACGAGCTGCCAGTCGTAGTCGGTCCAGTCCGTGGCATGCGCGAGGGCGCGGCGTACGGCGATCCCCACGCCCTCCGCCGTCAGGCCGTACATGACCGTGCCCTCGGGCAGCGCCGCCTCGATACGGGCCGCGAGGCCCGCGGCGTCAGTGTCGGCGGGGGCGCCGTCCAGGGCGCCGTTGATCGCGTCGAGGGCCTCGTCCGGTTCGAGGAAGAAGTCGCCGGCCACGCGGGTATGCCGCAGCTCGCCGTCCTCGACGTCCAGATCCACCACGACGAGCTTGCCGCCGGGGACCTTGTACTCACCGTGCACCGTGCTGCCTCCAGCCCGAGGGACGCGTCGCCCCCCGGTTCGTTGTTCCGAATCGTCCCCAACGCTAGCCGAGTGCCGGAATGTCCGGCCGGACGGAAGATGGGGCAGAGGGGGGCGGGAGGGACGGCAGGGACGGCGAGGGACAGGAAGGGAAGACGTGAGGGCGAGCGCATGGAGGAAGCGATGAGCGGGCACGCGGCACCGGGCGGCGGCGAGCGGGGGCCGCGCGTCCTGGTGACGGGAGCGACGGGCTACATCGGCGGCCGGCTCGTCCCCGAACTCCTCGCCGCCGGATACCGCGTACGCTGCCTGGCCCGCACCCCGCAAAAGCTCCGCGACCACCCCTGGGCGCCCCGCACCGAGGTGGTCCGAGGTGACGTCACCGACGCCGCCTCGCTGGCCGGAGCGCTGCGCGGCGTCGACGTCGCCTACTACCTGGTGCACGCACTCGGCACCGGCAACGGCTTCGAGGAGACCGACAGGAAGGCGGCCGAGACCTTCGCGGAACAGGCCCGCGCCGCCGGGGTGCGCCGCGTGGTGTACCTCGGCGGCCTCACTCCGTCGGGCGTGCCGCCCCGCGAACTCTCACCGCACCTGCGCTCCAGGGCGGAGGTCGGGGAGATCTTCCTGCGCGCGGCGGTACCCGCCACCGTGCTGCGCGCGGCCGTCGTCATCGGCTCCGGTTCCGCCTCCTTCGAGATGCTCCGCCACCTCACCGAACGGCTGCCGGTCATGGTCACGCCGAGCTGGGTCGGCACCCGCATCCAGCCCATCGCCGTCCGCGACGTCCTGCGCTACCTCGTCGGCAGCGCGGGCATGCCGCCCGACGTCAACCGCGCCTTCGACATCGGCGGCCCCGACGTCGTCACGTACGAGCAGATGATGCGGCGGTACGCGGTGGTCGCCGCCCTGCCGCGCCGCCTCATCGTGCGCGTGCCCATGCTCAGCCCCGGCCTCTCCAGCCTCTGGATCGGCCTCGTCACCCCGGTGCCCCGCGGCCTCGCCCGGCCCCTCGCGGAGTCCCTGCGGCACGAAGTGGTCTGCGACGAGCACGACATCGCGCGGTACGTGCCCGACCCGCCCGGCACCCCCATCCCCTTCGACGAGGCGCTCGCGCTCGCCCTCCAGCGGGTCAAGGAGGCACAGGTCGCCACCCGCTGGTCGTCGGCGGCGCTGCCCGGCGCGCCGAGCGACCCCCTGCCGACCGACCCCGGCTGGGCGGGCGGCAGCCTCTACACCGACCACCGCCAGATCGTCGTCGACGCCTCGCCCGAGGCCCTGTGGCGGATCATCGAGGGCGTCGGCGGGGAGAACGGCTGGTACTCCTTCCCGCTGGCCTGGGCCGTGCGGGGCTGGCTCGACCGGGCGCTCGGCGGCGTGGGGCTGCGCCGGGGCCGCCGGGACGCGGCACGGCTGCGGGTCGGGGACTCGCTCGACTTCTGGCGGGTCGAGGAGATCGAACCGGGGCGGCTGCTGCGGCTGCGGGCGGAGATGCGGCTGCCCGGCCTCGCCTGGCTGGAGATGCGGGCCGAGCGTGACCCCGAGGGCCGCACCCGCTACCGGCAGCGCGCGCTCTTCCACCCGCACGGGCTGCTCGGCCACGCGTACTGGTGGAGCGTCTCGCCGTTCCACGCCGTCGTCTTCGGCGGCATGGCCCGCAACATCGCCCGGGCCGCGTCCAGAGAGGCGGCCGGGGAGGAGCCGTCCGTGCCCCGACACAGCCCCGGCCCCGGCACCGGCTGCATGCCGGGACCGGGCCCGGGAACCACAGGGGTGGCGCGGTGACCACCCCGATGAACAGCTCGGTCGTCCTGTTCACCTCCGACCTGCGGGTGCACGACCATCCGCCGCTGCGCGCCGCACTCGCCGGGGCGGAGGCCGTGGTGCCGCTCTTCGTCCTCGACCGGGCCATCGAGGACATCGGTTTCGCCGGGCCCAACCGCAGAGCGTTCCTCGCCGACTGCCTGACCGGCCTCGACCGGCGGCTGCGCGACCGCGGCGGGCGCCTGGTGGTGCGCGGCGGCCACCTCGTCGAACAGGTACGCGCCGTCATGGCGGAGACGGGCGCAGTCGACCTCCACATGGCGGCCGGCGTCAGCCGGTACGCGCACGAGCGCGAGCGGCGGCTGCGCGACGCCCTGGCGGCGGACGGCCGCCGCCTGCACGTCCACGACGCCGTGATCACCGTGCTCCCGCCCGGCGCGGTGACCCCCGCGAACTCCGACCACTTCGCCGTCTTCACCCCCTACTTCCGCCGCTGGTCCGGGCAGGGCCCGCGGACCGTCCTCGGCGCCCCGCGCACCGTGCGCGTCCCCGACCACGTCACCTCGCATCCCCTCCCCGCGCGCGAGGACCTCACCGGCCTCTCGCCCGGGCTCCCGCGCGGCGGTGAGAGCGAGGGCCGGGCGCGGTGGAACGCGTGGCTGCGGGACGGCATCGACCGGTACGGAGCACGCCACGACGCCCTCGCGGACGACGCCACCTCTAAGCTCTCGCCCCATCTGCACTTCGGCACCCTGTCCCCGGTCGAACTCGTCCACCGCGCCCGCGCCCGGTCGACCCCCGGCGCCGAGGACTTCGTACGGCAGCTGTGCTGGCGCGACTTCCACCACCAGGTGCTCGCGGCCAGACCACGGGCGGCGACAGCCGACTACCGCACGCGCGGCGACCACTGGCGCTCGCCGAGCTCGGCGGCGCGGGACATCCGGGCATGGCAGGAAGGGCGTACGGGCTACCCCATCGTCGACGCGGCCATGCGCCAACTCCTGCACGAGGGCTGGATGCACAACCGCGGCAGGCTGCTGACCGCGAGCTTCCTGACGAAGACGCTGTACGTCGACTGGCGGGTCGGCGCCCGCCACTTCCAGCGACTGCTGGTCGACGGGGACCTCGCCAACAACCAGCTCAACTGGCAGTGGATGGCCGGGACCGGCACGGACAGCCGCCCCAACCGCGTGCTCAACCCGGTGCTCCAGGGAAGGCGCTACGACCCCGACGGCGCCTACGTACGCCGCTGGGTGCCGGAGCTGCGCGAGGTGCGCGGCCCCGCGGTCCACGAGCCGTGGAAGCTGCCGGCCGAGGAGAGGGCGCGCCACGACTATCCCGGCCCGCTGCTCGAACTGGCCGAAGGGCTCGCGCGGTTCCGGCGGGCGCGGGGGCTGGACTGACCCTCGGCGGCTGCCGGGAACGCCTCAGCCCACGTAACGGCGGGCGGACGAATGCCGCTGCGCCTCCTCCAGGGTCCGCAGCCGCGCCTCCGCCGCCCGGGGCAGCACACGGCGCTCGCGTACCACCCACGGCAGGGCGGCCGCGGCCTCGGCGAAGGCGCGCACGGACACGAGGTCACGCGGGACCGTGCGGACCAGGTGCACGGTCCGGCGCAGGGCGGGCCGTACCGGGCGCCGCAGCCAGGTGAACCACAGGGTGTTGCGGATGCCGTGGCCCCGGCGAAGCACCGTATCCCGTACGCGGGAGGGATGGTGATGAACCGTCAGGTGATCGGCGTACACCAGCCACCAGCCGGCCGCCGCCAGGTCCGCGGCGAGCAACTCCTCCTCGCCGCCGAGCCACAGCCGGGGGTTGAAGCCGCCCGCGGCCCGGAAGGCGTCGGCGCGCAGCACGGTCGCCGCGGCCAGGAAGGAGCCGAGGGCGGGGCCGGGCAGCCAGTCGGGGCCCGGCACGGGGGAGTCGCGCAGCTCTTCGGTGATCGGGTCCTCGGCGCCTCCCGGCTCGACCAGGATGCGGGCCGTGACGGTGGCGAGCGCGGGGTGGCGGTCGAGGAGGTCGGCGGCGCCGGCCAGCGAGCCGGGCGCCCACCAGGAGTCGTCGTCGCAGAAGGCCACGTAGGGCGTACGTACCTCGCGGACCGCGAGGTTGCGGCCGACGGCGCCGAGGTTGCGGCCGGGGCGCAGCAGCCGCACCGACGGGTGGCGGCGGGCGACGGCGTCCGCCGTGCCGTCGGTGGAGGCGTTGTCGACGACGATCACCTCGGGCTCTTCGGGCAGCTCGGCCAGCCGGTCGAGAGTGCGCAGCAGCTCGGGGCGGCGGTTGTGGGTGATGACGACGACGGTGGTGCGGAGGTCGGTCATGGCTGTGCTCCGTCCAGCGTGCGGGCGGCTCGTTCGAGGTGCGGGGGCAGGGGTCGGCGGGCGCGCAGGGCGGCCGGCAGCCGCGCGAGGGTCTGGCGCAGGGCCTGGCGGGCGGCCGGGTCGCGGCAGGCGTCTGCGGCCAGTCGGCGGGTGCGGGCCAGGGCGTGGGGCAGGGGGCGGCGCAGCCACAGGGTGAGGAGTTCGTTGCGGCGCAGTCGGGCCGGGCGGCCGCCGCGCGGGGCCGGGTCCGGGTGGTGGTGGGCGACGACGTCCGGGCAGTGGGTGACGCCCCAGCCGTGTGCGGCGAGGTCGTAGGCGAGGAGGGTCTCCTCGCCGCCGAAGAAGAGCAGGGGGTGGAAGCCGCCCGCCTCCAGGTAGGCGCTGCGGCGTACGACGGAGGCGCAGGCGAGGAAGCCGAGGATCTGGGTGCCCGGCAGGTCGTTCGCCGGGCCGAGCGGGGAGGTGGCGAGGACGTCGTTGAGCGGGTCGGGGTTCTCGGCGGGGCCGACCAGGGTACGGGCGCAGATCAGGCCGAGGCGGGGGTGGGCGTCCATCAGCTTGGCCGCGTGTTCCAGGGCGCCGGGCGCCCACCAGGAGTCGTCGTCGCTGAAGGCCACGTACGGGGTGCGCAGGGCGCGCACGCCGTCGGTGCGGGCCAGGGCGCCTCGGTTGTGCGGCAGGGCCACCACTTCGACCTGGGGGAAGTCGCGGGCGAGCCGGGCGCGTGTGTCGTCGGTCGAGGCGTTGTCGACGACCAGGATCTCGGGGCGTTCGGGCAGGTCGAGCAGGTGCCGCAGGGTGCGGACGAGGCTCTCCGCGCGGTTGCGGGTGGCGATCACGACGCCGGTGTCGGGTGTCTGGTTCATGAGGTGTGGGGGAGGGTTCTGGGGATGCGCATGGCGGTCGCTGCTCCAGCTCGGACGACGTACGAAATCACTTTGGCCCCGCTGGTCCCGCGCGACGCGCTGCCTCAAACCCTTGGGGCGGCATCAGGGCGCGACCGTCTCACCGGTGATCAGGTCCACGAGGGCGGGCAGGCCGCCTTCGGTCAGTGCGCGGCGCTGTCGGTCCGCCGAGGTGCCCTCCTGGAGCAGCCGGTGCATCAGCGACGTCACCTCGCGGGTGTCCCCCGCCTCGTCCAGGGCCGGCGTGAGGTGGTCGAGCAGCATGCACAGCACGTCGCCGGCCCGTCGCGGCTGCCCGGCCGGATCGATGAGGGTGCCGCTCAGGCCGTGCCGGGCGGCGTGCCAGTTCGCCGCCTGCAGCAGCTCCGGCGTGCACTCCGGGACCGGCGCGCCCGCCTTCTCGTCGCGTTTGGCGGTGGCGACCAGCGCCCGGACGATCCCGGCGAACATGACGGCCGAGTCGGCGCGCAGCTGCACGTCCGCGCAGCGCACCTCGACCGTGGAGTACCGGTCGGAGAGACGGGCCTGCCAGTACAGCTGGCCGGTGTCCCTGATGATGCCGCTGCCCAGCAGGGAGCGGACCCGGCTCTCGTGGTCGGCGAGCGAGGCGAAGCGGGGCGGCGGGCCGCTGACCGGCCAGCGGCCGAAGATCACGGTGCGCCAGCTCGCGAAGCCGGTGTCGTGGCCGTCCCACAGGGAAGAGTTCGCGGACATGGCCACCAGCGCCGGCAGCCAGATGCGGATGCGGTTCAAGATGGCGACGCCGGTCTCCTGGTCCGGCACGGCCGCGTGCACATGCATGCCGTTGACGAGCTGCTCGTCCACGAGCTGCGGGGCCTGGGAGTGCAGAGCCAGGTAGCGCGCCTTCTGGGTCACCGGCACGGGAGCCGCCGTCCGGTAAGGAGCCGTCGCGCAGGCGGCGATCCGGCAGCCGTTGCGCTCCGCCGCCGCGCCGAGCGCGTGCCGCAGGCGCAGCAGGTGGCCGCCGACCTCCTCCAGGTCGGTGCAGATCGGCGTGGCGACCTCCACCTGCGCCTGCAACAGCTCCGACTGGACCTCGCCGTCCTCGGTGATGGGCCCCAGTCCGGCCGCCGCCCGCACCGCGTCCCCGAGCGGTACCGGCAGGCAGGTGTCCGGATCGAGCAGCAAGTACTCTTCCTCGACCCCAATAGTGATCATGTCGTATCGGATACCCCCGGAAAGAAGGGGTAAATCGGGCATCGTGGTGAATGGTTCTGAACGGTCAGGTCCCTCCTCGCCGTTCGGGTGACGGCCGGTCGTCCGCGCCGGCCCGGAGGCCACGGCTCCGGGGGGCTCCGGAGGGGGCTCCGAAGGTGTGCCGCCGCGTCACCGACATGCGGGCCCTCGCGCGTTGTGCGCACGATGCGTCTGTCGACGGGCCGGGCACCACGGGCCCGCGGGCGAAGCGCACACTCACGACGGCAAGGAGACCGCCATGGCTGACATCAGCCCGATCGACCTGCAGAAGGCCCTCAAGGGCGCCCAGTACCCCGCGAGCCGCGACGATCTCGTCGAGCTGGCCAGGGGCAACAGCGCGGACGGCTCTCTCGTCGACAAACTGTCGGATGCCCCGACGGACCGCTTCGACGGCCCCGACGACGTCCAGAAGGCAGTCTTCGGCAACCAGTAGGCGATGTCAGGCCGGTGCGATTCTCCGGCCGCCCCTGACGCGGCACCGTGCACCCCTCTGGGATCACCGCCCTGTCACACGCTGCCCCGCGCGCGGCCGAACCGGTGGGCGGCCCAGAGCAGCGGAAGGGGTCGTCGCGCACGCCGGTGCACCAGGTGGGCCAGACGCCCCACGCCCGGCACAGCAGGGTGGTCGCCAGGGAGCGCCGCAGGCAGCCGCGGCCGGCGGCACAGCGCGGGCTGACGGCGACCACGGCCTGCCGGGCCGCGGCGACCTGCTGCCGGGTGGCGGGGCGGCCCCCGGCGCAGGAGGTGCAGGGCCGCCCGCACCCGGTGCGGTCGGGCACGGGTGAGCGGGCCCGCGAGGGCGGCGGCCAGCAGGGCGAGGAGGCGGTGGGGGAGGGGGACGGTGGCCGGGTGTGGTCCGGTGGGGTGGGTGGGGGGCATGAGGGTGGCTCCGTGGGGGTGTGTGGCGGGTGGTGTGTGCCTGGAGGGGCGGGTGCCGGGTGGGGTGGGTGCTGGGCCCGGGTGGAGGCCATGGCGGTGGCCCCGTGTGGGGGTGTTGCGGGTGGATGGGTGCCGGGTGGGGTGGATGCCGGGCAGGGCGGTTGGCGGATGCGCCGGGGGCGGGTGCTGGGCCAGGGGCGAGGTCATGGCGGCGGCTCCGCGAAGGGGGTGCCGGGTGGGTGGGTGCCCGGTGGGTGGATGCCGGGCGGGGCGGTGGCGGGTGTGCCGGTGTCGGGTGGGTGGATGCCGGGCCCGGGTGGAGGTCATGGCGGCGGCTCCGCGTGGGGTGTGTCTGGTGGTTGTGTGCCGGGTGGGGTGGATGCCGGGCAGGGCGGGTGCCGGGCTTGGGCCGAGGTCATGGCGGCGGCTCCGCGCGGGGGTGTGCCGGGTGGATGGGTGCCGGGCCTGGGGCGAGGTCATCACGGCGGCTCCGCGCGGGTGTTGCCCGGGTGGGTGGGCGCCCGGTGGATGGAGGCCCGGCGGGGCGGGTGCCGGCCGGGGCCGGGCGGTTGGCGCTTGCACCCGGGGCGGGTGCGGCGGTGGCCGGGTGGTCAGCCGCGCCAGGGTTGGGCAGGCGGTGGCGGCTCGGTCAGGCGTGGCGGTGGGGGGGGCGAGGCCGTGGCGGGTCGGTCGACCGTGCCGGGCGGGGGGCAAGGCGGTGGCCGATCGCTCAGCCGTGCCGGTGGCGGCAAGGTGATTGGCCGGTTGGTCAGCTGCGCACGAGTCCGGCTCGGCGTAGGGCCTCGACGAGGCGTGTGACGTCCTCGCCGACTCTGCCGCCGGCCTGCGGATGGCGTTCCGCCAGGGCCGCCGCGGCGTCCTCGGCGGTGCCGCCCCGCAACAGCAGGCGCAGGACCAACGCGCCCGTGGGGTTCAGCTGCCGGTACTTCCCGGTGCGCTCGTCCAGCAGCACCATCGCGCCGCCGTCGGTGTCGACCGCGGTCACGTGGGCGTGCAGCGATACGGACACCGGCGTACTCCTTCCCTCACGGTGCCGGCAGAACCGGCGGGTACGGCGCCGAGGCCGGGCGGTCGCCCTCCAGGGAACGCAGCCACACCTCGCAGCCCATCGTGTACGGCAACGGGTCCAGCGCGTCCGCCTCGGCGTGGAAGTGCACGGCGCCGCGCAGCCGTTCGGCGTCGATCAGCCCGGCGCGGACCAGCAGGGAGCCCTCCGCCAGGCCGAGCAACTGCCCGCGGTGGCGGCGCAACGCCCGGTAGAAGTCGGCGTCGTACATCCCCTTGGACGGGCGCCGCAGGATGTGCGCGGGCACGATGCCGGTCAGGGCGGCGCCCAGCAGGGGTTTGAACGCGCCGGGCCGTACGGCCTCCAGCGGCCGGACCGACAGGGCGGCGGTGACGACCGCGTCGTCGGTGTACGGCAGCGCGACGCGTGGACCGGCCGGCGTCTGGTTCATCACGCGCACCGTGTTGCCGCCCTCACGGACCTGCTGCAGCGTGCAGTGCACGGACCGCTGCGGCGCGAGCGGTTCGGGATCGTCGGCCGCCGCGCTCCGCAACGCCTCTCTCATCAGGGCCACCGCCTCGGCGGTGGCCCAGCACGGCGCACGCGGCTCGGGCTGCCAGCCGAGTTCCGCGGCGTCCAGCAGCCACCGCCGGTAGGAGGTGCGCCGCAGGACGCCCCGCGCCACCGAGAGGCGGCCGGCGGGCCACTGATGGCGTTGGTGGCGCGACCCGCCCCACACCCGCCACGGCTGGACGCCGGCCAGGTCCTGGAGGCAGGAGGGAAACGGGGTGAACAGCTCGTCACCGCCCCCGCCGCCCAGATGCAGCCAGGAACCGTGCGCGGCGACCCGCCGCAGCAGGTCCGCCTGCTCGGCGAAGTCCCGTACCCAGGCGCAGGGTTCCTCACTGGCGAGCCGCAGCCCGACCACGCCGGTGAACCACTCGGGCGATTCCTCGCCGGTCAGGTGCAGATGGGTGGCCGAGCGCAGTGCCTCGCGACCCCGCTCGGCCCACAGGGTGTCGTCGTTGCGCGGGTCGCGCCCCTCCCAGTGCGGTGACCAGGTGGTCGGCCTCCCGCGCGGCCAGGAAACACAGACTCGTCGAATCCAGCCCCCCGGAGAGGTCCGCGCTGACCGTGCCGCCGCCGGCCGTACAGGTGCCGACGGCCTCCACCAGCGCCCTCCGGACCGCGGCGGCGGCCTCCGCCAGTGACAGGTGCGGTTCGGGCGGACGCCACCAGCGGGCCGCGGCCCCCCGGCGCCCGTCGCGCTCCCACACCAGTGCCTCCTGCGCGGGCACCGCGCGCACGTCCCGCCAGACGGTCCGGTCGGCCAGGACCGTGGACGTCACCGGCGGTGACATCAGCCGCAGGGCCAGCATCTCCAGGTCGGGCCCCGCCCCCGAGAGGCCGGCCAGCACATCGGCCCGGCCGGCCGCCACCGGTACGCCGTCGACGCGGGTGGTGAAGAGGCGGCAGGCAGTCGAAGCCGTGCCGCGCGCCCACACCCGTCCGCCCACCGACGCCAGCACGTGAAAGCTGCCGGCCAGGCCCGCCACCGCCCCTTCCGCATCCGAGGGCCCGCGCACCCGCTCGGTCCGCCGCCGCAGCTCCGGCGCCCGCGCGGAACTGCGGCCCAGTACGACGCCCCGTGCCTCGCCCGCCCGCGCCGACACCTCCTGCCGGGCATCCCAGCGGCCCACCAGCCAGGGCCGTCCCGAGGCGTGCGGCACGCGGCGAAGACCCTCCCGGTACACCCGCCCGGCCAGCGCGGCCGCGGCCTCCGTGTCCGGGAGCATCACCCACCAGTCCTCCACCGCGCTTCCTCTCCTCAAGGGAATTCCTCCGGGAATCGGGCGGGGCCGCCGGCACCCGGTGGGCGTGCGTGGACGCGGGCACACGCCCACCGGGCTCACGGCGCCGGGTTCAGCTGCCGTGGGGGTAGTGCCAGTACGGCGGCAGACCACCGTCATAGGCGTGGCCGTACGGCCATCCGAGGGTGATCTCGTTGAAGTCACCGGCCTCGGTCAGCATCGGCGCCTCGTAGACGTCCTCATGGTTCTCCATGCCGGTACCCCGATAACCTGCGCGGAGCCCAACGACGAGGTGAGAGGCCGTATGTTCACGACGCGTCCCACGCTGCAAGGCACCTTCGGCATGGTGTCCTCCACCCACTGGCTCGCCTCGCAGTCCGCGATGGCCGTACTGGAGGACGGCGGCAACGCCTTCGACGCGGCGGTCGCCGCCGGGTTCGTCCTGCACGTGGTCGAGCCGCATCTCAACGGGCCCGCCGGCGAGGTCCCGATCATCCTCGCGCCCGCCGGCGGCGACGTGCGCGTGCTCTGCGGCCAGGGACCCGCGCCCGCGGGCGCCACCGTGGCCCATTACCGTTCCCTGGGGCTGGAATTGGTGCCCGGCACGGGGCCGCTCGCCGCCGCCGTGCCCGGTGCCTTCGACGCGTGGCTGCTGCTGCTGCGGGACCACGGCACGAAGTCCCTCGCGGACGTCCTCGCGTACGCCATCGGGTACGCGGAGGACGGGCACGCCCCCGTCGAGCGCGTCGGCGAGACCGTGGAGACGGTGCGACGGCTCTTCGAGGAGGAGTGGCCGTCCTCCGCCGAGATCTATCTCCGCGGCGGGCCCACCGGGGGCGAACCACCGCGTACCGGCGAGCTGTTGCGCAACCCGGCGCTCGCGGCGACGTGGCGGCGGCTGCTGGCCGAGGCGGAAGCCGGGGCGGCGACAGAAGCCGGGACGGGGGAGCGGCTGCGCGTGGCGCAGATCGAGACCGCGCGTGAGGTGTGGCGTACCGGCTTCATCGCCGAGGCGCTCGTGCGGCAGGCCGGGCGGCCCACCATGGACACGAGCGGTGAGCGGCACGCCGGGACGCTCTCGGCGGCGGATCTGCGGGGCTGGTCCGCGTTCTACGAGGACCCGGTCACGTACGACTGGAACGGCTGGACCCTGTGCAAGGCCGGGGGCTGGAGCCAGGGCCCCGCCTTCCTCCAGCAGCTCGCGCTGCTGCCCCAGGACGTCACGGAGCTGCCGGAGTACGGGTCCGCCGAGTACGTCCATCTCCTGGTGGAGGGCTGCAAGTTGGCCATGGCGGACCGGGAGGCCTGGTACGGGGACGCCGGGGCTGCCGGGAGCGTGCCGATACGTGAGCTGCTCTCGGAGGAGTACAACGCGGCGCGGCGCAAGCTGATCGGGGACGAGGCCTCGTACGAGCTGCGGCCCGGCTCTCCCGGTGGGCGCGAGCCGCGGCTCTCCGCGCACGCGCTCGCGGTGGCTTCGGGGGGCGCGGCGGCCGCGGGTGTGGTGGCGGCCGGGGGCGGGGAGCCGACCGTGGCCGGGGACGGGGGGACGCGGGGCGACACCTGCCACCTGGACGTCGTCGACCGCTGGGGGAACATGCTCTCCGCGACGCCCAGCGGGGGGTGGCTCCAGTCCAACCCCGTCGTGCCGGAACTCGGCTTTCCGCTGGGTACGCGGCTGCAGATGGCGTGGCTGGAGGAGGGGCTGCCGAACTCGCTCACGCCGGGGCGGCGGCCGCGGACCACGCTGACGCCGTCGATGGCGCTGAAGGACGGGGTTCCCGTCATGGCCTTCGGCACGCCGGGCGGTGACCAGCAGGATCAGTGGCAGGTGCACTTCTTCCTGGGGGTGGCCCTGCGGTCCGCGGTCCGGGGCGGCCTCGACCTCCAGGGCGCGATCGACGCGCCCAACTGGCACACGGACGGTTTCCCGGGGTCCTTCCATCCACGGGGGATGCGGGCCGGGAGCGTGACCGTGGAGTCGCGGATGGACCCCGAGGTGGTGGCCGAGCTGCGGCGGCGGGGGCATGACGTGCTGGTGGGGGGCGCGTGGTCGGAGGGGCGGCTGTGTGCCGTGGCACGGGATCCGGCGAGCGGGGTGGTGTCGGGGGCGGCCAATCCGCGGGGGATGCAGGGGTACGCGGTGGGGCGGTGAGTCCCGCGGGTCCCAGCGGTGCCCCCCTGCCACCGCCGTGGGCCGCCCCCGTTCACCGGGAGGCCATTTCGGCGCGCACGGGATGTCCGTGGGGCGTGCTCTCATGGAGGGATGATCGAGAATTTTCTGACGCACGGCGCAGGTGACGTGGAGGAAGCCCTCCGGAAGGCCGCGGCCGCGGAGGTGATCCCCCGCTTCCGGCAGCTCGCCGAGGGCGACGTGGTGGAGAAGAGCGGCCCGCACGACGTGGTGACCGTCGCCGACCGCCGTGCCGAGGAGCGGCTGACCGTCGACCTGCCCGCCCTCCTGCCGGGCTCCGTCGTCGTGGGCGAGGAGGCGGTGCACGCCGACCCCACGACGTACGAGGCGATACGCGGGGACGCGCCCGTGTGGATCGTCGACCCCGTCGACGGGACGCGGCAGTTCGTGCACGGCGACCCCGGGTTCTGCATGCTCGTCGCCCTCGCGGTCGGCGGCGAGGTGCAGGCCTCCTGGACGTACGCACCCGCGCTCGACCAGTTCGCCGTGGCCGTGCGGGGCGAGGGCGCCTGGTTGGACGGCCGGCGGCTGGCCGCCGGTTCGCCCGAGCCGGGGCGGGACATCGAAGTGGCCACCTCCCACCCGGACTTCACCACCGAGGAGCAGAAGCGGGCGCTGCTCGGTCTGCGCGTGGACGGCGTACGGCCGAGGCCGTGCGGGTCGGCTGGCCTGGAGTATCTCGCCGTCGCCAGGGGCGACTTGGACGCGGTCGCGTTCTCGTGGGAGCTGGCCTGGGACCACGCGGCGGGCCTGCTGCTCGTCGCGGAGGCGGGCGGCGCCGCCCTGACGCTCACGGGCGAGCGGTTCCGCACGGCCGGGGGGAACGCCCTGCCGTTCACCGCGGCGCGCGACGCGGCCACGGCCCGGCGCGTGGTGGACCTCCTCACGAGCGAGGTCTGAGCCGACGGCCCGCGAAGGGCCCCCGTGGCGACGGCGGTGTCAGTGCCGCGGCCTATCCTGTGCGGCAGTGGCCATCGGCTGACGAAGGAGTCCGAAGGTGCCGTCGATGCTTGATGCCGTCGTCGTGGGAGCGGGGCCGAACGGCCTGACCGCCGCCGTCGAGCTGGCCCGCCGCGGCTTCTCCGTGGCCGTCTTCGAGGCCAGGAGCACCGTGGGGGGCGGCGCGCGCACCGAGGAGCTGACGCTCCCCGGCTTCCGCCACGACCCCTGCTCGGCCGCCCACCCACTGGGGGTCAACTCCCCGGCGTTCCGCGCCATGCCCCTGGAGCGGTACGGCCTGGAGTGGCTGCACGCCCGGCTGCCCATGGCGCACCCCTTCCCGGACGGCAGCGCCGCCGTGCTGGCCCGCTCGGTCGCCGAGACCGCCGCCTCCTTCGGGCCGCGTGACGCGGGGACGTACCGACGCCTGGTGGAGCCCTTCCTCCCGAAGTGGGACGTCCTGCTGCGGGACTTCATGTCCCTGCCGATGAGTGCGCTGCCGCGCGACCCCGTCACCCTCGGCCGCTTCGGCCTCGCGGGCCTGCCCCCGTCGACGTGGCTGATGCGGCGCTTCCACGACGACCGGGCCCGCACCCTGTTCGCGGGGCTCGTCGCCCATGTCATCGCGCCGCTCGACGGCATCATCACCAGCGGCGTCGGCATGGTCTTCGCGCTGGCCGCGCACGCCCGCGGCTGGCCGGTCGCGCGGGGCGGCTCCCAGTCCATCTCCGACGCCCTCACCGCGTACCTGCGCGACCTCGGCGGCGCCGTCCACACGGACTACGAGGTGAAGCGGCTCGACGACCTGCCGCCCGCCCGCGCCTACGTCTTCGACACCTCCCCGACCGCGCTCGCCCGGATCGCCGGACTCGGCAGCGCCTATACCGGGTATCGGTACGGCGCCGGTGTCTTCAAGGTCGACTACGCCCTCGACGGCCCCGTCCCCTGGACCGCCGAGGAGGCGCGGTCCGCCGGGACGGTGCAGGTCGCCGCCAGCCGAGCCGAGATCGGTGCCGCGCTGCACGCCGCCTCGCGCGAGGGGCGGGCCCCGGACCCGCCGTTCCTGATCACCGTGCAGCCCAGCGTCGCCGACCCGACCCGGGCCCCGGCGGGCAAGCACGTCTTCTGGGCGTACGGCCACGTGCCGAACGGCTGGGAGGGCGACCTGACCGACGCGATCGAGCGGCAGCTGGAGCGGTTCGCGCCCGGCTTCCGCGACCGCGTCCTCGCCCGCGCCACCTCGGGCCCGCCCGAACTCGCCGCGCGCAACGCCAACTACGTGGGCGGCGACATCGCCTGCGGCGCGGCCAGCGGACTCCAGCTGCTGCTGCGGCCGAAGCTCTCCCTGTTCCCGTACGCGACGAAGCACCCGGCGGTCTTCATCTGCTCGTCCGCGACGCCCCCGGGGCCCGGCGTCCACGGCATGTCCGGGCACAACGCGGCCAAGGCCGTGTGGAAGCGGCTGCGGGCGGCCGCATGAGGAGCAGCAGTATGCGGAGCAGCAGTATGAGGAGCGAGCGCGTGACCGTACCCATCACCCTGGTCCTGGGCGACATCACGGCGCAGCACGCCGACGCCGTCGTCAACGCCGCCAATTCCTCCCTGCTGGGCGGCGGCGGGGTCGACGGCGCGATCCACCGGCGCGGCGGGCCCGCGATCCTCGCCGACTGCCGGCGCCTGCGCGCCTCTCACTGGGGCAAGGGCCTGCCCACGGGGCAGGCCGTCGCCACCACCGCGGGCCGGCTCCCCGCCACGCACGTGATCCACACCGTGGGACCCGTGTGGTCCGCCACCGAGGACCGCTCCGCGCTGCTCGCCTCCTGCCACCGCGAGGCGCTGCGGGTCGCGGCCGAGGTCGGCGCGCGCACCGTCGCCTTCCCCGCGATCTCCACCGGGGTCTACCGCTGGCCCCTCGACGACGCGGCCCGCATCGCCGTGGGCGCGGTCCGGGAGGCCGCTGACCCTGCCCTCTTCGACGAGGTGCGGTTCGTGCTCTTCGACCAGGCCGCGCACGACGCGTTCGCCGAGGCACTGGCCGCCCATGACGGCTAGCGGGGCGACCCTGGCAGTGCGAGGTTGATGTCGGATTCTCGCCAGTCATGCCCCGAGGGATCCGCGATGCTTGAGCGTATGCACACCGACACCGAGCGCTGTGTACGCGCCGTTCAGTCGAAGGACGCCCGCTTCGACGGCTGGTTCTTCACGGCCGTTGTCACCACCCGCATCTACTGCCGTCCCAGCTGCCCGGTCGTGCCGCCCAAGGCGGAGAACATGACCTTCTACCCGAGCGCCGCCGCCTGTCAGCAGGCCGGCTTCCGGGCCTGCAAGCGGTGCCGCCCGGACAGCACGCCCGGTTCGCCCGAGTGGAACCAGCGGGCCGATCTCGTCGCCCGCGCCATGCGCCTCATCGGTGACGGCATCGTCGACCGCGAAGGCGTCCCGGGCCTCGCGGGCCGCCTCGGCTACAGCGCCCGCCAGGTGGAGCGCCAGCTCCTCGCCGAGCTGGGCGCGGGACCGCTGGCGCTCGCCCGCGCCCAGCGGGCCCAGACCGCGCGGCTGCTCATCGAGACGACCGCCCTGCCCATGGCGGAGATCGCCTTCGCCGCCGGGTTCTCGTCGATCCGCACCTTCAACGACACGGTGCGCGAAGTCTTCGCCCTCGCCCCCAAAGAGCTGCGCGCCCGCGCGCCGAAGCAGGCCGCGGGCGCGGCACCGGCGACCTCCGGCTCGCTCTGTCTGCGGCTGCCGTTCCGTGCCCCGCTCAACCCCGACAACCTCTTCGGGCATCTCATCGCGACCGCCGTCCCGGGCGTCGAGGAGTGGCGCGGCGGCGCCTACCGCAGGACCCTGAGCCTCCCCTACGGGCACGGCGTCGTCGCCCTCACCCCGTACCCCGACCACATCGGCTGCCGGCTGAGCCTCACCGACCTGCGCGATCTGACCATCGCCATCAGCCGCTGCCGCCGCATGCTCGACCTGGACGCCGATCCGGCCGCCGTCGACGGCCAGTTGCGCGACGACCCCGTGCTCGCGCCGCTCGTCGACAAGGCACCGGGGCGGCGGGTGCCACGCACCGTCGACGAGGCCGAGTTCGCCGTGCGCGCCGTCCTCGGCCAGCAGGTCTCCACGGCCGCCGCCCGCACCCACGCCGCGCGCCTCGTCACCGCGCACGGCACACCCGTCAAGGACCCCGAGGGCGGCCTCACCCACCTCTTCCCGAGCCCGCAGTCCCTGGCCGCGCTCGACCCGGAGGCGCTCGCCCTGCCCCGCAGCCGCCGCGCCACGCTGACCACGCTCGTACGCCACCTCGCCGACGGCAGCCTCCGGCTCGGCGTGGAGAGCGGCTGGGAGGAGGCCCGCGCCCGGCTCACCGAACTCCCCGGCTTCGGGCCCTGGACGGTCGAGGTCATCGCGATGCGCGCGCTCGGCGACCCCGACGCCTTCCTCCCCTCCGACCTCGGCATCCGGCGCACCGCACGGGAGCTGGGCCTGCCGCACACCCCCGCCGCGCTCACCGCGCGCGCCGCCGCCTGGCGGCCCTGGCGGGCGTACGCGGTGCAGTACTTGTGGGCCACCGACGACCACCCGATCAACCGCATCCCCGCGTGAACGTAAAGGGACATCAGAATGGAACGCCTGCACACCGTCCTCGACAGCCCCTACGGGCCGCTCACCCTCGTCGCCACCGACGGCGTTCTCAGCGGTCTTTACATGTCCGACCAGCGCCACCGGCCGGCGCAGGAGACGTTCGGCGAACGCGACCCGGCGCCCTTCGGCGAGGCGATCAGCCAGCTCAAAGCCTATTTCGCGGGGGAGTTGAAAGAGTTCGACCTGCCGCTGCGGCTGGACGGCACGCCGTTCCAGCGCATGGTCTGGGACGAGCTCCTGCGCATCCCCTACGGCGAGGTCCGTACGTACGGTGAACTCGCCGAGATCCTCGGCAAGCCCGGCGCCTCCCGCGCGGTCGGCCTCGCCAACGGCAAGAACCCGATCAGCGTCATCGTCCCCTGCCACCGCGTCGTCGGCGCCAACGGCAACCTCACGGGATACGGCGGCGGACTCGACCGCAAGCAGCGGCTGCTCGTCTTCGAGGGCGGCGGCCTGGGCGTGGGCGTGAGCGGTGGGGAGGACGCCCTCTTCTAACGGGGCCCGGGCACCAGGTGTCAGCCGACCCGGTGCCCGTCCTCCAGCTCGGCGGGGCCGTCACCGCGCGCCAGCGCGTCGAGCGCCGCCGCGACCCGGCGGCCCGTCGCGCCCAGCAGCAGCTCCGCGACCTCCTCGGGGGCCACGAGCCGCCAGGAGAGCAACTCCTCCTCCTGGAGCCTGATCGACTTCAGCTGCTCCGTGTCCAGCACCCCGCCGTCGTACAGGTACGCCACCAGCGGCGGACGCGGGCGCCGGGGGCCCGGCGGCACCCAGTCCACCGCGAGCAGCCGCCCGAGCGGCACGTCGAGCCCGATCTCCTCCAGCGTCTCCCTGCGCGCTCCCTGGCGGGGCGTCTCCCCGGTGTCCGACTCGACGGTCCCGCCGGGCAGCGCCCAGCCCTCGCGGTAGTTGGGCTCGACGAGGAGGACCCGGCCCTCCACGTCCCGGAAGAGCGCGGCGGCTCCGACCAGGACGCGCGGGAGGCCCGCTATGTACGTGGCGTAGTCCTGAGTGGTCATCGGGGAAGGGTAGCGCCGGACCGGTCGCACGGTCGGGACTGATCGATCATTTCCACGGTTCAGTGACCGGGAATGCGGTGATAAAGGGCGGTTTTCCGTCGTGATGCGCCGTCCCGCTCCGCAGGCGGCCATGGGCAGGGAGCCCCTCCTGCGGTTATGGTCGCAGCGGCGCGACTGCCTTGCGGTGAGCAAGGCCGGAAGCAAGGGGAATGCAAGGTGGCGGACGCTTCAGGGACGGCGGGACGCGAGCAGCGGGTGCGGCGCGAGCAGGCGCGGCACGTGCTCATCGCCGCGGACAAGTTCAAGGGTTCGCTCACGGCCGTGCAGGTCGCTGAGCGGGTGACGGCCGGGCTGCGCGCCGTCGCCCCCGAGGTGTCGGTCGAGGCGCTGCCGGTCGCCGACGGCGGTGACGGCACGGTCGCCGCGGCCGTCGCGGGCGGCTTCGAGCGGCGCGACGTCACCGTGACGGGGCCGCTCGGCGACCGGGTGACGGCGGCGTACGCCCTCAAGGGCGGCACCGCCGTGGTGGAGATGGCAGAGGCCTCCGGCCTCCAGCTGCTCCCCGAGGGCGTCTTCGCGCCGCTCACGTCCACGACGTACGGCTCCGGCGAGCTGATCCGCGCCGCGCTCGACGCGGGGGCCCGCACCATCGTCTTCGGCGTCGGCGGCAGCGCCACGACCGACGGCGGCGCGGGCATGCTGGCCGCGCTCGGCGCCCGCTTCCTCGACGCGGACGGTGAGCCCGTCGCGCCGGGCGGCGGTCCGCTGAAGGAGCTGGCCACCGCGGACCTGTCGGGGCTCGACCCGCGGCTGAAGGACGTCGACATCGTGCTCGCCAGCGATGTCGACAATCCGCTGACCGGGCCGAAGGGGGCGCCGGCCGTGTACGGGCCGCAGAAGGGGGCGAGCCCGGAGGACGTCGCCGCGCTGGACGCGGCGCTCGCGCACTTCGCCGCGGTCCTGGAGAAGTCCATCGGGCCCGAGGCCGCCGAGTACGCGCAGTCGCCGGGGGCGGGTGCCGCGGGTGGCATCGGGTACGGCGCGCTCGTGGGGCTCGGGGCGGGCTTCCGGCCCGGCATCGAGGTCATGCTGGACGTGCTCGGCTTCGCGTCCGCGTTGGAGCGGGCCACCCTTGTGATCACCGGGGAGGGGTCGCTCGACGAGCAGACGCTGCACGGCAAGGCGCCCGCCGGGGTGGCCTCCGCTGCGCGCGCCGCCGGTGTCGAGGTCGTCGCGGTCTGCGGGCGTCTCGCGCTGCCGCCGGAGGTTCTCGGCAGGGCGGGGATTCGGCGGGCGTACGCCTTGACGGACATCGAGCCGGATGTGGCGCGGTGCATCGCTGAGGCGGGGCCGATTCTGGAGGAGCTTGCGGGGCGGCTGGGGCGGGACTACTTGGCGTAGGGCCTGGGCGGGGTCCGGGGGGCGTTTGCCGTTCCGGGGGCCGTTGCGGGGTGCGGGTGTGGGGTTGGTTGCTCGCGCAGTTCCCCGCGCCCCTTACGGGGCGCCCCCTATCCCGGCGTCAGTCTGTGGGCCTCCACCGCCAACGCCACCTCCACCAGATCCCTCGGTCTCGCCAGGGAGCGGGACGTCAGTTGTTCCAGGCGGCGCAGGCGGTTGAAGACCGTGTTGCGGTGGCAGTAGAGCCGGGCCGCCGCCCGGCCCGCCGAACCCTCGCAGGACAGCCACGCGTCGAGGGTTTCCAGCAGCACCGCGCGGTCCGCCGGTTCCAGTGCGAGGACCTCGCCCAGCACGTCCGTGACCAGCCGTCCCGCCAGCTCCGGCTGGCTCACCAGCAGGGCGGTCGGCATCCGCCGGTCCAGGCGTACGATGCCGGTCGCGTCCGGCGGACACGTGCGCAGCGCCAGTTCCGCGAGGCGCCGCGCATGGCCGAGGTCCGCGAGGCCGCCCACCACGGGGCTGATGCCGCCGGGGCCCGGGCACCGCCCGTCGAGCAGCCGGGCGAGGCCGTCGAGCCCCTCGTCCGGGCCGAGCGCGACCACACCCACCTCGCAGTCCGTCCGCATCCGCCACACGAAGCGGAACCCAGGCCGCTGGATCTGCCGGTGGAACGCCTCGCGCCCGTCACGCCGCTCCACGCGCAGCACCACCACCGCGTACGGGCCGTGCTCGGGCAGGTCGAGCCCGGCCGCCGCGCGCGCCGCCAGGCCCGGCGCCTGCCGCCCCTCCAGGAGCGCGTCGAGCAGCGCCTGCAACTGCTCGTCGGTGCGCCGGCGCAACTCCAGTTCGGTCGCCCGGTACGCGTCGGACGCCACCGCCGCCTGCGCGTCCACCGCCGACCACACCATCGTCGCCGAACGCATCAGGACCGCCAGCTTCTCCGGGTCCTTGCCCGCCACCCCCTCCAGCAGCGAATCCCACACCAGATAGCCCGCGTTGCGGTACGAGTGCACCAACAGGTCCAGCGGCAGGCCCTGTTGGGCGCGCCGCCGGCCCGACTCCTCCGCGTACTCCAGGTCGCGGCGCGGCGAGGCCCGCGGCGCCGAGATCGCCTCGATGCCGATCCGCATGGCCTCCTCGGCCTCGCGCCAGTGCACGTCGTACGGCAGCACACGCCCGAACACGGGGGAGTGCTCGGAGAGCTGGCGCAGGTGCTCGTCGACGAGCTCGGGCACCCGGGGCAGCAGGGCCGTGCACGCCTCCTTGAGGAGTCTCCAGTCGTGGCCGGTGCGAGGCCTGCGGCCGTTCGTGGGCCCGGTCATGGATCCCTCCATCGGCGCGCTCCAGGACGTCCTTCGTGCGGAGGATGCCACGGCCCACCCCCCTCCCGCAGGCCCCTGACACGCGGTCTTGTGCGCGTGCACAACGGCGGGCCGCCGCCGCTGGTCCCCCGCAGCGATTCGCCCGCTGCCCGTGGACGGGCCGCTCCCGCGGTGCTGGGGTGAGCGCCACGCGACGGCGGACGGGCCGTGCGGGATCTGGAGGGCTGGTACGTGGGTGGTTCCGACATACGAGGTTCCGGAGTGCGATATCCCGGCGGCTCCGGGCTCGTCGTACGGGAGGTGTCGGTCGGCTACGGCCCCGTGCGCGCCCTGCGCCGGGTCTCGCTCGACGTGCCGGACGGCACCGTCGTCGCCGTGCTCGGCGGCAACGGCGCGGGCAAGTCGACGCTGCTGCGCGCCGTCTCGCGCACCCTCTCCTTCCAGGGCGGGGCGCTCACCTCGGGCGACATCCACTTCGACGGCACCCACCTGGCCGGCCTCGCGCCGGACCGCGTGGTCGCCGCCGGGATCTCGCAGGTCCCGGAAGGGCGGCGGGTGTTCGCCCGCATGACCGTCACCGACAACCTGCGCGCCGGGGCGCTAGGCTCGACCGGGTCGCGCGCCACCAAGGCGGACGCCCTGCGCCGCGTCCACGAGCTGTTCCCGGTCCTCGCCGAACGCGGCGGCCAGCGCGCCGGACTGCTCTCCGGCGGCGAACAGCAGATGCTTGCCGTGGGCAGGGCGCTCATGGCCGCCCCGCGCCTGCTGCTCCTCGACGAACCCTCCCTCGGCCTCGCGCCGCTGATGGCCGCCCGCATCGCCGACACGATCCGGGAGATCAACGCCCAGGGCACCTCCGTGCTGCTCGTCGAGCAGAACGCCGCGCTCGCGCTGCGGCTCGCCTCCCGCGCGTACGTCCTCGACGTCGGCGAGGTCGCCCTGTCCGGCCCCGCCGACGAACTCGCCGCCTCCGACGAGGTACGCCGCCGCTACCTCGGCGTGGTCGACGAGGATGCGGCGGCCGACGCCGGCCAGGGCCTCGGCGCCCTGCCTACCCTGTCGCGCTGGGAGGCCGGACGGTGACCCCGGAAACCGTACCGCCCCTTGAAGTGCGTGAGTTGACCGTCCGTTTCGCGGGGCTCACCGCCCTGGACGCCGTCAGCTTCACCGTCCGCCCCGGCACCGTGCACGCCGTCATCGGACCCAACGGCGCGGGCAAGTCCACCTGCTTCAACGTCCTGTCCGGCGTCTACCGCGCTTCCGGCGGCAGCGTCCGCTTCGGGGAGCACGAGCTCACCGCCATGCGTCCGCACGAGATCGCAGGCCTCGGCGTCGCACGCATCTTCCAGAACCTCGCGCTGCCGCCCCGCGCCACGGTCGCCGACAGCCTGCTGCTGGGCCGCCACCGCCTGACCCGCACCGGCTTCCTGGCCGCCGGGCTCCGCCTCCCCTCGGCGGCCCGCGAGGAGCGCCTGCACCGCGAACGCGTCCGCGAGATCGCCGCGTTCGTCGGTCTCGAACGCCAACTCGACCAGCCCGCCGGATCCTTGCCCTACGGACAGCAGAAACTCGCCGAGCTGGCCCGCGCCCTGTGCATGGAGCCACGCCTGCTCCTCCTCGACGAACCCGTCGCCGGGATGACCGGCGACGAGCGGCGCCGCACGGCCGCCGTCATCGCGGGCGTCCGCGACAGCCTCGGCATCTCGATCGTCCTGGTCGAACACGACATGGGGGTGGTGATGCGGCTCGCGGACGCGGTGACCGTACTGGACTTCGGGCGCCGCATCGCCGACGGCGCCCCCACCGACGTACAGAACGACCCGGCGGTCATCCGCGCCTACCTGGGAGAGGGGGACACCCGCTCATGACCACCTTCACCGAACTCCTCCTCAACGGACTCTCCATGGGCTCCGTCTACGCGCTCATCGCGCTCGGCTTCGTCGTCATCTTCCGCGCCACCGAGGTGGTCAACTTCGCCCACGCCTCGCTGCTCCTCGCGGGCGGCTACATCACCGCGTCCCTCCACGACGACCTCGGCTTCTGGCCGGCGCTGCTCGTGGGCATCGCGGGCGCGGCCGTCGTCGGGGCCGCCGTGGAGTTCCTCGTCATGCGCCGCTACCGGGGCGCCGACCACAGTGTGCTCGCCATCGTCACGATCGGCGTCGACATCCTGCTCACCACCGAGCTGACCCGGCGCCTCGGCACCGACGTGCTGCCGCTCGGCGACCCCTGGGGCGACGACGTGCTGACCCTCGGCCCGATCTCCCTCGCCCACACCCGCATCGCCGCGTTCGTCGCCGCCGCCCTGCTCATCACCGTCTTCCTGCTGGCCTTCCGCTACACCTCCTGGGGCGTGGCGATGCGCGCCGCCGCCGAGAGCCCGGAGACCGCCGCCCTGATGGGGGTACGGCTGGGGCGGGTCTCGCTCGGCGCGTGGGCGGTGGCCGGGGCACTCGCCGCCGTCGCAGCGCTGTTCCTCACCGTCTTCCCGACGCCCGGCCTGGAGCGCGCCACCTCGCTGGCCGCCCTGAAGGCGTTCCCCGCCGCGATCCTCGGCGGCCTCGACTCCACCACCGGTGCCCTGGTCGGCGGCCTCGTCGTCGGCGTCACCGAGTCCCTCGCCACCGGCTACCAGAGCGAACTGACGTTCCTCGGGCGCGGCCTCGGCGACCTCGCGCCCTACCTCGTCATGACCGTGATCCTGCTGATCCGGCCCGCCGGGCTCTTCGGCACGAAGGAGCTCGCCCGTGTCTGACACCCGCCGTACACACGTCTGGCGCCGTACGTCCCTCTGGGCGGCCGCCGCCGTGGTGCTGCTCGCCCTGCCCTTCTACCTGGACCGCTTCTGGCTCCAGGCGGGCCTCTTCGCGATGGCCGCCGCGATCGGCGCGATCGGCATCAACCTCCTCACCGGCGCCACCGGCCAGCTCTCCATGGGCCACGCCTTCTTCCTCGCCGTCGGGGCGTACGGCTACTGCGTCCTCGCCGGGGACGGCGGCGACGGCCTGACCGGCCTGGGGCTGCCCACGTGGCTCGCCGCCGCGCTCGCGGTGGCCCTCGCCGGGCTCGCGGGCGGCCTCTTCAGCCCCATCGCCGGACGGCTGCGCGGCGCCTACCTCGGCATCGCGACGCTCGCGCTGATCTTCATCGGGCAGCACGTGCTGTTCAACGCCCACGACTTGACCGGCGGCTCCAACGGACGCGACGTCCCGCCCCTGAGCCTCTTCGGCCTCACCTTCGACGAGCGCGAGGCCGTCGTCGCCGCCGTGCCCTTCGGCTCCGCGGAGAAGCTCTGGTACGCCGGCCTCGTGCTGCTCCTGGCCTGCGGGCTCTTCGCCCGGGGCGTGCTGCGCGGCCGTCCGGGGCGGGCCATGAACGCGATCCGCGACCACCGCGTCGCCGCCGGTGTCATCGGTGTGCCGGTGGCCCGCTACCGCGCCGGGGTCTTCGTCCTGTCGTCGATGTACGCGGGCCTCGCGGGCGTGCTGCTCGCCCTCGTCTTCCAGCGCACGGTGCCGGACTACTTCGGCATGACGCTCTCCCTGGAGTACCTCGCCATGATCGTCATCGGCGGCCTCGGCTCGGTCTCCGGGGCGGTCGCGGGCGCGGCCCTCGTCTCCCTCCTCCCGCAGCTGCTGACCCGCTACAGCGACGCGCTGCCGCTCGTGTCGGCGCCGGGCACGGGCGGGATCTCACCGGGCGAGGCGTCCCGGTACCTGTACGGCGCCGCCGTCGTGGCGGTGGTGCTCTTCCTGCCCGGCGGCCTGGTGAGGATCACCGCCCGGCGCAGCAAACCCACTCCAGGCACCCCAGGGGAGACAGCATGAACACACGCACACTGACCAGGGCCACGGCGGCCGCCACCGCCGTCGCCGCGCTGCTCGCGCTCACCGCGTGCAGCTCCAAGGCGACCGACGGCGACACGGACGGCGAAAAGAACGCGGGAGGCGTGAAGACCGGCGAGGGCGTCTCCGGCAAGACCATCAACCTCGGTGTCCTCACCGACATGACCGGCGTCTACGCCACCCTCGGCAAGAGCGTCACCCAGGCCCAGCAGCTCTACGTCGACCAGACCAACGCCGACGGCGGCATCTGCGGCCATCAGCTGAAGCTCACCGTCCGCGACCACGGCTACGACCCGCAGAAGGCCGTCGCCGCCTACACCGAGCTGGAGCCGAAGGTCCTCGGCTTCGCCCAGTTCATCGGCTCGCCCTTCGTGGCCGCCGTCAAGCAGCGCGTCGACGGCGACAAGGGCCTGGTCCTGCCCCAGGCCTGGTCGGCGAACCTGCTGGGCAGCCCGTACGTACGAGTGATCGGTTCGACGTACGACCTGGAGACGATCAACGCGATCGACTTCCTGATGAAGGAGAAGGGCCTCAAGAAGGGCGACAAGCTCGGGCACGTCTACTTCGAGGGCGACTACGGCGAGAGCGCCCTGAAGGGCTCCAAGCACATGGCCGAGAAGGCGGGCCTCACCGTCGTCGAACAGAAGATCAAGCCGACGGACAACGACATGACCGCGCAGGTCTCCGCCCTGAAGAAGGCCGGGGTCAAGGGCGTCGTGATCAGCGCGGGCCCCCGCCAGGCGGCCTCCCTGGTAGGCGTCGCCGCGGCCGGCCGCTTCGATGTCCCGGTCATCGGCAACAACTCGGCGTTCGCCCCGCAGCTCCTCGCCACGCAGGCGGGCCCCGCCCTGGAGAAGAACTACTACGTGGCCTCGCCGACGCTGCCGATCGGCGCGGACACGGCGGCGGCGAAGAAGCTCGTCGCCGACTACAAGAAGGCCCACCCCAAGGACGCGCTCGACAACGGAGTCGTGGCGGGCTGGACGGCGGCCTCCGTCTTCGGTGAGGCCCTGAAGAAGGCGTGCGAGGACAAGGACCTCACGCGGGACGGCGTCGGCAAGGCCCTGCTGACCCTGGACGCCTTCGACTCCGGCTTCGGCGTCCGGCAGGACTTCACCGACCCGAAGGCGCCCTCCTCCAAGGAGAGCGTGATCCTCCGCCCGGACAAGAAGGCGACCGGCGGCATGCAGGTGGTCCGGGAGCCGGGCGCGGCCCAGGCGGCGCGGGGCTACACGGCCGGCAGCTGACGGCACGGAAAAGGGGCCCGAACCGAATGGTTCGGGCCCCTTTTGCCGGGTACAGAGGTTGAGCCGGGTACAGAGGCTACGGCAACTGCGCGGCCCGGGCCTCGCGCCGGTTGCCCCGGAAGTTGTTCACCCGTCGGGCGGTGGCGAACAGGGGGATCACCGCGCCGAGGACCGCCTGGAGCGCGCAGCCGGTCTGCAGGAGCAGCTGGCCGCCGGGCGCGTCGAACGCCCAGGCCGCGAGGAGCCCCATGGCCGCCACGATCCACGCGAGCATGGCCACCGCGAGGGGACCGCGCGGCTTCGGGTACTCGACGCGGCTGACCATGAGCCAGGCCGTGCCGAGGATCGCGAGGAGCGTCGCCACGAAGGGCAGCTCAAGGAGCACGATCGAGACGACCGTGAGGGCACCGAAGGGTGATGGCATGCCCTGGAAGGTGCCGTCCTTCACGGTCACGCAACTGAACCGCGCGAGCCGCAGCACCACCGCCAGGAGCACCACGATCGCGCCCACCGCCGCCACGCGCTGGTGCGCGTCGTCCGCGACCATGCCGTAGACGAGGACGAAGTACGCCGGCGCAAGGCCGAAGCTGATCAGGTCCGAGAGGTTGTCCAGCTCGGCGCCCATCGGCGAGGACCGCAGCTTGCGCGCCACGAGCCCGTCGAAGAGGTCGAAGACGGCCGCGCAGAGCATCAGGATCACGGCGGTCGCGGCGGAGTGCCGCGCCATGCCGCTCTCGGTGCTGCCCTGGAGGTACGGCGTGAGGATGCCCGTGGTGGTGAAGTACACCGCCATGAACCCGCACGTGGCGTTGCCGAGGGTGAGGGTGTCCGCTATTGAGAGGCGCAACGAGAGGGGCATCTCCTCGTCGGCCTCGTCCTCCAGGGCCTCGGGCACCCAGCCCGTCTGGGTCTCAGGATCAACCACGGTCAATGCGAGTCACCCCAGCCACGGTCTTCTGACCGACCTCGACGTCCACCTCGACACCCTCCGGGAGGTAGATGTCGACACGCGAGCCGAAGCGGATCAGGCCGATCCGCTCGCCCTGCTCCACCTTCGTGCCCTGCGGCACGTACGGCACGATGCGCCGCGCGACCGCGCCCGCGATCTGGATCATCTCGATGTCGCCGAGCTCGGTGTCGAAGTGCCAGACAACGCGTTCGTTGTTCTCGCTCTCCTTGTTGAACGCCGGGACGAACCCGCCGGGGATGTGCTCCACGGACGTCACCGTGCCCGCGAGGGGCGCGCGGTTGACGTGGACATTCAGCGGGCTCATGAAGATGGCGACGCGGGTCCGCCCGTCCTTCCACGGCATGATGCTCTGCACCACGCCGTCGGCGGGGGAGATGACCCGGCCCTGAGCGATCTCGCGCTCGGGGTCGCGGAAGAACCACAGCATCCCCGCCGCCAGCGCGGTGGCGGGGACGGCGACGGCCGCCGCGCCCTTGGAACGGCGCGCGCGGGCGAGGCTGAGTGCCGCGGTGGCGACGGTCGGCAGGAGCCACGGCGATGCTCCGCGAGCAAGGCGTCCCGTGAGAATGCCGTCGCGTGGTGCAGAGGTTTGGCTGTGGGGCATGGATGACCTTCGTAGCGGATGATGCCGCGCGGTGATACGGGGGACGGCGGCTTTCTCCGGATGCTATCGGTTGCGAGGCACAACTGGGCAAGCCAGGAAGCCGAGTCGGCGGCCGAAGAGTGTTGACAGGGTGTGATCTTCTTCGCGAAGAAAACGCCCTAAACCGGGCATCTAGCCCTGGAATCGATACTCTTCGAGCAGTCGACGACCAATGATCATTTTCTGGATCTCGGCGGTACCTTCACCGATCAGCAGCATCGGAGCCTCCCTGTAGAGGCGCTCGATCTCGTACTCCTTCGAGAAGCCGTAACCGCCGTGAATCCTGAACGCGTCCTCGACGACTTCCTTGCAGTATTCGGAGGCGAGGTACTTCGCCATCCCCGCTTCGAGGTCGTTTCGCTCCCCGGAGTCCTTTTTGCGTGCTGCGTTGACCATCATCGCATGGGCGGCCTCGACCTTGGTAGCCATCTCGGCCAACTTGAACTGGATCGCCTGATGCTGGGCGATCGGCTTGCCGAAAGTGTGGCGTTGCTGGGCATACGAGACACCGAGCTCGAACGCACGCTGAGCGACACCGCAGCCACGCGCCGCGACGTTCACTCGGCCCACTTCGACACCGTCCATCATTTGGTAAAACCCTCGGCCGGTGACTCCGCCGAGTACACGATTGGCCGGAATTCGCAGGTCGTCCATGATGAGCTCGGTGGTATCGACACCCTTGTAGCCCATCTTGTCGATCTTGCCCGGGATGGTCAGGCCGGGACGGACCTCGCCGAAGCCCGGTTCCTTCTCCACGAGGAACGTGGTCATCGACTTGTGGGGGGCGGTGCCCTCAGGGTGTCCTTCGTCACTCCGGCACAGTACGGCCACCAGAGTGGACGTACCGCCGTTCGTGAGCCACATCTTCTGACCGTTCAGGACATAGTCGTCGCCGTCCTTGACACCCTTCGATGTGATCGCCGACACATCGGAGCCGAGCCCCGGCTCCGACATCGAGAACGCGCCGCGCACCTCGCCGGCCGCCATGCGCGGAAGGAAGGTCTCCTTCTGCTCCTGCGTGCCGTGCTGCTTGAGCATGTAGGCGACGATGAAGTGGGTGTTGATGATGCCGGAGACCGACATCCAGCCACGCGCTATCTCCTCGACGCACAGCGCGTACGTGAGCAGCGACTCGCCCAGGCCGCCGTACTCCTCCGGGATCATCAGGCCGAACAGGCCCAACTCCTTGAGACCGTCGACGATTGCCTGCGGGTACTCGTCGCGGTGTTCGAGCTCGGTGGCGACAGGGATGATCTCCTTGTCCACGAAGTCCCGGACGGTGGAGAGGATCTCCTGCTGGATGTCGGTGAGACCGGCGGTCTGGGCAAGTCGGGTCATGACGTCACTTCTCCTGGGACTTCAGCTCCGGGCGGCCGGGCTGCTCGCCGCCGCGCTCCTTGATGTACGTCTCGGTGGGCACCATCACCTTGCGGCGGAACACGCAGACCAGGGTGCCGTCCTGCTTGTAGCCCTTGGTCTCCACGTAGACGATCCCGCGGTCCGACTTGGACCTGGAAGGCGTCTTGTCCAGGACGGTCGTCTCGCCGTAGATCGTGTCGCCGTGGAACGTCGGCGCCACGTGCTTGAGCGACTCGACCTCCAGGTTGGCGATCGCCTTGCCGGAGACGTCGGGCACGGACATGCCGAGGAGCAGCGAGTAGATGTAGTTGCCCACGACGACGTTCTTCCCGAAGTCGGTCGTCTTCTCCGCATAGTTGCTGTCCATGTGGAGGGGGTGGTGGTTCATGGTGAGCAGACAGAAGAGGTGGTCGTCGTACTCGGTGACCGTCTTCCCGGGCCAGTGCTTGTACACGGCGCCGACTTCGAACTCTTCGTAGGTGCGGCCGAACTGCATGTGTCTTACGCCTCCGGGGCCTCGAACTTGGAGGTGCGGGTCATGCCGGCGGCACGCCCCTTGCCCGAGATGACCAGCGCCATCTTCCGGCTGGCCTCGTCGATCATCTCGTCGCCGAGCATCGCCGAGCCCTTCTTGCCGCCGGCCTCGGACGTGTAGTACTCGTACGCGTCCAGGATCAGTTCGGCGTGGTCGAAGTCCTCCTGGGAGGGCGAGAAGACCTCGTTGGCGGCCTCGACCTGACCGGGGTGCAGCACCCACTTGCCGTCGAAGCCGAGCGCCGCTGCGCGGTTCGCGACCTCGCGGTAACCGTCGACGTTCTTGATCTGGAGGTACGGGCCGTCGATCGCCTGGAGGTTGTTGGCGCGGGCCGCCATCAGGATCTTCATCAGGATGAAGTGGTAGGCGTCCGCCGGGTAGCCGGGCGGCTGCTCGCCGACGACCAGGGACTTCATGTTGATGGAGGCCATGAAGTCGGCCGGGCCGAAGATGATCGTCTCGACGCGCGGGGACGCCTCGGCGATGGCGTTGACGTTGTTGAGGCCGCGCGCGTTCTCGATCTGCGCCTCGATGCCGATCTTGCTTACTCGAAGCCCATCGTCTTCTCGATCTGGGTGAGCAGGAGGTCGAGGGCGACGATCTGGTCGGCCGTCTGCACCTTCGGCAGCATGATGCAGTCGAGGTTCTGGCCGGCGCCCTCCACGACGGTCACGACGTCGCGGTACGTCCACTCGGTCGTCCAGTCGTTGACGCGCACCACCCGCGTCTTGCCCGTCCAGTCGCCCTCGTTGAGGAACTTGACGATGGTGTGCCGGGCCTCCGGCTTGGCGAGCGGCGCGCAGGCGTCCTCCAGGTCCAGGAAGACCTGGTCGGCGGGGAGGCCCTGGGCCTTCTCCAGGAAGCGGGGGTTGCTTCCCGGCACCGCGAGACAGGAGCGGCGCGGGCGCAGACGGTTGATGGGCGCGGTCATGCGGGGACCTCCAGAGGGTCGAGCTTGTTCGCTTTCCGGATCTCGTCGACGATACGGCCGATGATCTCCGTGATGCCGAAGTCCTTGGGGGTGAAGACGGCGGCCACGCCCGCCGCCAGCAGGTCCTCGGCGTCACTGTTGGGGATGATGCCTCCCGCGATCACGGGAATGTCGTGGGCGCCCGCCTCGCGCAGGCGCACCAGGACGTCCGGCACCAGCTCGGCGTGCGAGCCGGAGAGGATCGACAGGCCCACCGCGTGCACGTCCTCGGCGAGCGCCGCGTCGACGATCTGCTCCGGCGTGAGCCTGATCCCCTGGTAGACGACCTCGAAACCGGCGTCCCGCGCGCGCACCGCGATCTGCTCGGCGCCGTTGGAGTGCCCGTCCAGGCCGGGCTTGCCCACCAGGAAGCGGAGCTTGCCGGTGCCGAGGTCGGCGGCCGTCTTCGCGACCTTGTCGCGGACCAGGGCGAGCGGCGTGCCCTCCTCCGCGGTGACGGCCACCGGAGCACTGGAGACGCCCGTGGGCGCCCGGTACTCGCCGAAGACCTCCCGCAGGGCGCCCGCCCACTCGCCGGTCGTCACACCGGCGCGTGCGCACTCCAGGGTGGCTTCCATGAGGTTGCCCGTCCCCGCGGCGACTTCCTTGAGCCGCTCCAGGGCCTTGCACGGGCGGGGGTGGTTGAACGGCGGCTGGTAGCGGTTGTCGCGCCAGTCCTTGAGGGCGTTCACCACGCGCGCCTCGACCGCCGGGTCGACCGTCATGATCGCCGCGTCCAGGTCGGCGGTGAGCGGGTTCGGCTCGGTGGACTCGTAGGAGTTCACCCCGACGATCTTCTCCTCGCCGGACTCGATCCGCGCCCGGCGCTCGGCGTGCGAGGAGACGAGCTGCGACTTGAGATAGCCGGACTCGACGGCGGCCATCGCGCCGCCCATCTGTTCGATGCGGTCCATCTCCGCGAGGGACTCCTCGACCAGGGACGCGACCTTGGCCTCGATGACGTGCGAACCGTCGAAGATGTCCTCGTACTCCAGTAGGTCGCTCTCGTGTGCGAGGACCTGCTGGATGCGCAGGGACCACTGCTGGTCCCACGGGCGCGGCAGGCCGAGCGCCTCGTTCCAGGCGGGGAGCTGCACGGCACGCGCGCGTGCGTCCTTGGAGAGGGTGACGGCCAGCATCTCAAGGACGATCCGCTGGACGTTGTTCTCGGGCTGCGCCTCCGTCAGGCCCAGCGAGTTGACCTGCACGCCGTAGCGGAAGCGGCGCTGCTTGGGGTCCTCGATGCCGTACCGCTCGCGCGTGACCTGATCCCATATCCGCCCGAACGCCCGCATTTTGCACATCTCCTCGATGAAGCGGACACCCGCGTTCACGAAGAAGGAGATGCGGGCCACGACGTCCCCGAACTTCTCCTCGGGAACCTGCCCCGAGTCGCGCACGGCATCGAGGACCGCGATGGCGGTGGACATCGCGTACGCGATCTCCTGGACCGGTGTGGCCCCCGCCTCCTGGAGGTGGTAGCTGCAGATGTTGATGGGGTTCCACTTGGGGATGTGGGCCACCGTGTACGTGATCATGTCGGTGGTCAGGCGCAGCGACGGCACCGGCGGGAAGACGTGCGTCCCGCGCGAGAGGTACTCCTTGACGATGTCGTTCTGCGTCGTCCCCTGGAGCTTGGTGATGTCCGCGCCCTGCTCCTCCGCGACCACCTGATAGAGCGCCAGAAGCCACATGGCGGTGGCGTTGATCGTCATCGAGGTGTTCATCTGCTCCAGGGGGATGTCCTGGAACAGCCGTCGCATGTCGCCGAGATGCGAGACGGGGACGCCGACCCGGCCGACCTCACCGCGGGCGAGGATGTGGTCGGGGTCGTAGCCGGTCTGGGTGGGCAGGTCGAACGCGACCGAGAGGCCCGTCTGGCCCTTGGCGAGGTTGCGCCGGTACAGCTCGTTGGACGCCTCCGCCGTGGAATGACCGGCGTACGTCCGCATGAGCCACGGCCGGTCCTTCTGGCGCTCTGTCATGTCCCGCTGCTCCTTAGGGCGTTCAGACGTTCCGGAAGCGGTTGATGGCGTCGATGTGCCGGGCGCGCTTCTCCGGGTCGCGGACGCCGAGGCCCTCCTGGGGGGCGAGGGCGAGGACGCCGACCTTGCCCTGGTGGAGGTTGCGGTGGACGTCGTAGGCGGCCTGGCCGGTGTCCTCCAGGGAGTACACCTTCGAGAGCGTCGGGTGGATCTTGCCCTTGGCGATGAGGCGGTTGGCCTCCCAGGCCTCGCGGTAGTTGGCGAAGTGGGAGCCGATGATGCGCTTCAGCGACATCCACAGGTAGCGGTTGTCGTACTCGTGCATGTAGCCCGAGGTCGAGGCGCAGGTGGTGATGGTGCCGCCCTTGCGGGTGACGTACACGCTCGCGCCGAAGGTCTCGCGGCCGGGGTGCTCGAAGACGATGTCGATGTCCTCGCCGCCGGTCAGCTCGCGGATGCGCTTGCCGAAGCGCTTCCACTCCTTGGGGTCCTGGGTGCGCTCGTCCTTCCAGAACTTGTAGCCCTCGGCGTTGCGGTCGATGATCGCCTCGGCGCCCATGGCGCGGCAGATTTCCGCCTTCTGCGGGCTGGAGACCACGCAGATGGGGTTGGCCCCGCCGGCGAGCGCGAACTGCGTGGCATAACTGCCGAGTCCGCCGCTGGCGCCCCAGATCAGGACGTTGTCGCCCTGCTTCATGCCGGCGCCGTTGCGCGAGACGAGCTGGCGGTAGGCGGTGGAGTTCACCAGGCCCGGCGAGGCGGCCTCCTCCCAGCTCAGGTGGTCGGGCTTCGGCATCAGCTGGTTGGACTTGACGAGTGCGATCTCCGCCAGGCCGCCGAAGTTGGTCTCAAAACCCCAGATGCGCTGCTCGGGGTCGAGCATCGTGTCGTTGTGGCCGTCGGAGGACTCCAGCTCGACGCTCAGGCAGTGCGCGACGACCTCGTCGCCGGGCTTCCAGGAGTTCACGCCGGCGCCGGTGCGCAGCACGACGCCCGCGAGGTCGGAACCGATGATGTGGTACGGCAGATCATGGCGCTTGCTCAGCTCGCTGAGCCGGCCGTAGCGCTCCAGGAAGCTGAAGGTGGAGACCGGCTCGAAGATCGAGGTCCACACCGAGTTGTAGTTGACCGAGGAGGCCATGACGGCCACCAGGGCCTCGCCGGGGCCGAGTTCGGGGAGCGGCACGTCGTCGAGGTGGAGCGACTTGCGCGGGTCCTTGTCGCGCGTCTCCAGGCCCGCGAACATCTCCGTCTCGTCCTTGTGCACGGTGATCGCGCGGTACGAGTCCGGGAGGGGCAGAGCGGCGAAGTCGGCGGACTGTGCGTCCTGCGACTGAATCGCGTCCAGGATTTCCTTCACGGTGTTGCCTCCGGCTAAGAAGCGGTCTGGGGAGAACGCTGCTCGACGTTTCGTGGGGTGCTGGCGGGGCTTTGGAGGTGTGCCGTCGGTTCGGCCAAGGGGGTGGAGCTCGGCAACGCCTTGGTGGGGCGTGAGAGGTGCCTGTGACGCAGGCGTCCGGACGCGCAAGCCGTGGCTTGAGGGGACAGCCGGCGTACGGATGATCTCTGCACGCCGGCCGCCCGGACAACATCAACGTATGGCACCGCGTGCCAGTCGGCAAGACACTGGGTGCCAGTATTTTTTGACCGATGATCGATCAGTGCAGGTCAGAGGGGTGTCACGGCATGACGGAGGGGGTGCTACCGACTGGTAGCACCCCCTCAAAACCCGAGGAAGAAAAGGGCGAAACAGGCTAAGACGCTCGCTCTCGGAGGGCCTTCTCGATGGTCCGCATGACCTCGTGCAAGGGGGCGTCCGTCCGTGCCACCGTGACCAGGACCTCCCCCTGAGAGGACACCGTCGCCGGGGACGCCGCGGGCAGCGTGTCGCGGCCCGCCCCGATCCCCGTGCCGAACGTGCGCCGGACGATCGCGAAGGCGTGGTCGAGCTGGGTCTCCACGTCGCCCTGGCCGCCGGCCCGCAGCCAGCGCCGCAGGACGTGGTTGTGGGCGGTGACCACCGCGGAGGCGGCGACCTCGGCGAGCAGCGGGTCGTCGTTGCCGTCGTGGTGCGCGTGCTCGTCGAAGTGGCCGAGGAGATACCGGGTGAAGAGCCGTTCGTAACGGGCCACCGAGGCGATCTCGCGCTCCCGGAGCGTCGGCACCTCGCGGGTGAGGCGGTAGCGCTCCACGGAGACCGCCGGCGAGGCCGCGTACATCTTCATGACTTCCTTGATGCCGCGGCACACCGTGTCCAGCGGGTGCTCGTGCGGGGGAGCGGCGTTGAGCACGGCCTCCGCGCGGACCAGGGTGTCGTCGTGGTCCGGGAAGATCGCCTCTTCCTTGGAGCGGAAGTGCCGGAAGAAGGTCCGGCGGGCGACCCCGGCCTGCGCGGCGATCTCGTCGACCGTCGTCGCCTCGTACCCCTTGGACGCGAACAGCTCCATGGCCGCCGCCGCCAGCTCCCGGCGCATCTTGAGCCGTTGGGCGGCGGCACGGCTGCCCGCGGCGCTCTCCGGGGCGTCGGGCGTGGCGGGCGTACGGGAGGACTTGGCGGCCTTGGACATGCCATGAACGTACTGCATATGCGCGGCACGGTGCCTCCGAGGGACGGGGCTGCCCGGGGGCCCGAGCAGCCCGCCCCAGTCGGCCCGCGCCCCCGGGCGCTCCTCGGCCGGCTCAGCGCCGGGCATATTCGCGGAAGCCACGGCCCGTCTTGCGGCCGAGGCAGCCCGCGGCCACCAGGTGTTCGAGCAGCGGCGCCGGAGCCAGGCCCGGGTCCCGGAACTCGCGGTGCAGGACCTTCTCGATGGCCAGCGAGACGTCCAGGCCGACGACGTCCAGGAGCTCGAAGGGGCCCATGGGGTAGCCGCCGCCGAGCTTCATCGCGGCGTCGATGTCGTCGAGCGTCGCGTAGTGCTCCTGGACCATCTTGATCGCGTTGTTGAGGTAGGGGAACAGCAGCGCGTTCACGATGAACCCGGCGCGGTCGCCGCAGTCCACCGGGTGCTTGCGGATGGTCGCGCAGACCTCGCGGACCGTGGCGTGCACGTCGTCGGCGGTCAGCACGGTGCGGACCACCTCGACGAGCTTCATCGCCGGGGCCGGGTTGAAGAAGTGCATGCCGATCACCTCGCGCGGACGCGTGGTGGCGCGGGCGCAGGCCACCACCGGCAGCGACGAGGTGGTGGTCGCCAGGATCGCGCCCGGCTTGCAGACCTTGTCGAGCGCCGCGAACAGCTGCTGCTTGATCTCCAGGTCCTCGGCGACGGCCTCCAGGGCCAGATCGACGTCGGCGAACGCCTCGTACGACCCGGCCGGGGTGATCCGCTCCAACGTCTGGGCGGCGGCCTCGGCCGTCAGCCGGCCCTTGTCGACGGAGCGCGCGAGCGACTTCCCGATGCGGGCCTTGGCCGTCTCGGCCTTCTCGTCGGTGCGCGCGGCGAGGACCACGTCGTAACCGGCCTTGGCGAAGACCTCCGCGATGCCGGACGCCATCGTCCCCGAGCCCGCGACGCCCACGGAGCGGACGGTACGTCCCTGCGCGCGCCGCTCGCCCTCCAGCGGGGTCAGCGCGTCGGGCACGACCTCGGCGCTGCCCGGCTCGGCGTACGTGTAGAAGCCGCGGCCCGTCTTGCGGCCGGTCAGGCCCGCCTCGCTGAGCTGCTTGAGGATCGGGGCGGGCGCGTGCAGCCGGTCGTGCGACTCGGCGTACATGGCGTCCAGGACCGTGCGCGCGGTGTCCACGCCGATCAGGTCGAGCAGCGCGAGGGGGCCCATCGGCAGGCCGCAGCCCAGCTTCATCGCGGCGTCGATGTCCTCGCGGGAGGCGTACTTCGCCTCGTACATCGCGGCGGCCTGGTTGAGGTAGCCGAAGAGCAGTCCGTCGGCGACGAAGCCGGGGCGGTCGCCGACCGCGACGGGCTCCTTGCCGAGGGCCTGCGCCAGCTCGGTGACCGTGGCGACGGCGGCGGGCGAGGTCAGCACGGACGAGACCACCTCGACCAGCTTCATGGCGGGCGCCGGGTTGAAGAAGTGCAGGCCGAGCACCCGCTCCGGGCGCGCCGATTCGGCGGCGAGGCGGGTCACCGACAGCGCGTTGGTGCCGGTCGCGATGATCGTGTCGGGGCGCACGACGCCGTCGAGCTCGCGGATGACCTGCTGCTTGATCTCGTACGACTCCGGGGTGACCTCGATGACCAGGTCGGCGTCGGCGGCGGCCCGCAGGTCGGTGAAGGTGCGGAAGCGGGCGAGGACGTCGCGCCGCTCCTCGTCGGTGAGCCGCTCACGGCGCACGGCGCGGGCCGTGGAGGCCTCCAGGGAGGCGACGGCCTGCGTGGCCGCCGCCTGACTGATGTCGATGCCGATGACCTCGCGGCCCGCACGGGCCAGGACCTCGGCGATTCCGGTGCCCATCGTGCCCAGACCGATGACGGCGACCGTGTGCGGGGAGGTGTCGTTCAAGGGAGCGTCCATGCGTGGACTCCAGGAAGAGAGTGACGACTGAGGGGCGCACGCGGGTACAGGGAACTGTCGCGCGGCGTGCGGGAATTGAGGTGTCGTGTCCGGGCGGCGCAGAGTCCACGCCCGGTGAGGCCGACCGGCCCTGTCCCGAGGCCGAGCCGTACTGGATACCTGAGGTACCGAACCGACTGACACCCACGGCGGCTGCGTCACCAGGCCGTCGTGAGGACGTGCTCACGGGGAGTGTGCCCCGCTCACATGAGATTAACCGCCGGGTAACGAGCGCGCCAGCCCTCGCTGATCCCGGATCCCTGTGATCTACGTCGCGACTGCTGGGTAAGGCTTAGGCTCGCGTTCATGGATGAGGAGTCGCGGACGGTGACGGAGCGTTTACGGGGTGAGGCGGGGGCCTCTCGGGAGTACGAGGAACTGGTCGCGACCGGCGATCCCGACGAGCTGGCCGAGGTGCTCGTCTCTCCCGGACGGCCGCTGTGGGCGCGGGAATTGGCGGCGTTCCGGCTGGGCGTCGCGGGTGATCGCAGAGCCTTCGAGTCGCTCGTCCTCCTCCTCAACCACCGGGACGCGCCGCGGTGCGCGGCGGCGGCGTACGCGCTGGCACGGCTCGGTGATCCGCGCACGGCTCGCGCGGCGGCGGCCCTGGCGACGAACGAGCTCCGCGTCGCCTATGCGCTCCATCCGGTGCGGTTGCTGACGGAGTTGCGGGCGCCGGAGTCGGCGCCCGCCCTGATCACCACGCTGCGGCGTCGGCTCGCGCCCCACGACCCCTACGGCAAGATCGCGCTCGCCTGTGTGGAGGGGCTGGGGGCATTGGGTGACGCGCGGGCGCGGCCGGTGTTGACCGAGGCGTGCGGGCATCCGAGGCTTGCGGCTGCGGCTGCGGCGGCGTTGGCGCGGTTGCCGGAGTGAGGGGGTGGGGGCTGGGCGCGCAGTTCCCCGCTCCCCTGACGGGGCCGGACAGCGCCATCGCCCCTCGGCCGGCCCACGACACGCCCACCCCAGAACTCCGTGGCACGTCGTTGTCGCTCTCCCGTACGCGCACCTCCGGCATCTACTCGGCCACCACCGCGAACGCCTCGATCTCCATCAGGAACGCGGGGTCGACCAGCGAGGCGACCTGCACCGCCGACGCCGCGGGGAGCCGCTCGGGGTCCAGGAAGGTGTCCCGCGCGGCGCGGACGGCCGGCATGTGCGCCATGTCCGTCACGAAGTACGTCAGCTTCACCACGTCTTCGAAGGTGGCGCCCGCCGCCGCCAGGCAGCGCCGCAGATTCTCGAACACCTGCCGGGCCTGCGCCGCCGCGTCCCCCTCGCCGACCAGATCACCGCCCTCGTCCAGGGCCAACTGCCCTGATATCGCCACGAGACGGCCCGTCCCCATGACGACGTGCGTGTACGCGGTGGCGGGGGCCACGCCCTCGGGGGCGCTGATGTGGGTCAGTCGGCTCATGCCCCCATGGTGGACCACGGCACCGACAACGCCCCGCGCCCGGGGGTGCCTTCACGGTTTCGCGAGGGCTTCGGGTCGGGCAGCGCCTCGCACACCGCGTCCACCTCACCGCCGCTGCCGGGCACCTCACCGGTCGACAGGTACGCCGCCAAGTGCCGGTCCAGGCAGGCGTTTCCGCGCAGGGTGACGCCGTGGTTGCCGCCACCCCGCTCGACCACCAGGCGCGAGTCGTCCAGCTTGCGGTGCAGGGCGACGGCGCCCTCGTACGGAGTGGCCGGGTCGTCGGTCGCCTGGAAGAGCAGGACCGGTGCCAGCGCGGAGTTGGAGACGTCCGGCGGGCTCAGGTGGTGTGTCGGCCAGAAGGCGCACGGGGCGTTGTACCAGGCGTTGTTCCACGTGGCGAACGGTGCCTTCGCGTGGATCCGCGTGTGGTCCTCGCGCCAGGTACGCCACTCACGGGGCCACTGGGCGTCCCTGCACTGCACGGCCGTGTAGACGCTGTAGCTGTTCTCGCCCGCCGCGCCGCTCGCGCCGAGGGTCTCGTACGCCTTCAGGAGCGGGGCGGTGTCCTTGCCGTTCGCATGCGCCGCGAAGGCCGCGGCCAGGAGCGGCCACAAGCGGTTGGTGTAGCCGCCGGGGAGGAAGGTGTCCTCCAGCTCGGCGGCGCCCACTTTGCCGCCCGCGGGGCGCTCCGCCAGTGTCCGCCGCATCGTGTGCCACCGGGCCTCGACCTGCGCGGGGTCCCCGCCCAGGCCGTACGCGGAGTCGTGCCGGGCGATCCAGGCCATGAAGGCCTTGTGGCGGGCGTCGAAGGCGTAATCCTGCCGGAGGTTGGCGGCGTACCAGATGCTCGTCGGGTCGACCAGGGAGTCGAGTGCCATGCGGCGCACGCGGTGCGGGTAGAGCTTGGCGTAGACGGCGCCCAGATACGTGCCGTACGAGTAGCCGAGATAGCTCAGGCGTGGCGCGCCGATAGCGGCACGGATGGCGTCCATGTCCTTGGCCGCGCTCACCGTGTCGATGAACGGCAGGACGGCCGCGTACTTCGAGGCGCACGCCCGCGCGAAGGCCCGCGCCCGGTCGAGGTTGGCCCGCTCCAGGGCGGGCGTGACCGGAACGCTGGCGGGGCGCACGGGGCTGAAGTGTCCGGGGCGGCAGTTGAGCGCGGGCTCACTCCTGCCGACGCCGCGCGGGTCGAAACCGATGACGTCGTACCGCGCGGCCACCTCCTTGGGAAGGGCCTTCGCGACGGACCCGGCCATGGCCAGGCCGCTGCCGCCCGGGCCGCCGGGGTTGACCAGGAGCGGCCCTTGGGACGTGGCCGCGGTGTGCGGGACGCGCGACAGGGCGAGGATGATCTGCTCGCCTGCGGGCCGCTGGTGGTCGAGCGGGACCTTCACCGACGCGCACTGGAGCGCCGGATGGGCCTTCGTGGCGCACTTCTTCCACGCGAGCGGGGCCGCCGGGGCGGCCTGTGCGGTGCGCGGGGGGGAGGCGCTCGCCGCGGGCGGCGGTCCGGCGGCGGGCACGGCCGCTCCGGTCAGCGCGGCGAGGGAGCAGAGGGCGACGGCGCGTTTCTTCATCAGGCTTCCCAGGGCGGAGGATCCGGGGCCGTGCACGCCACGACCTCGGCCGCATCGTCCCGGAAAGCCCGCCCGGAAGCGGCGGTTCTGTCAATGAATGACCTGAAAGGAGCAGGCGGCCACCCGCGAAAGGGGGCCGGGAAAGGGTGCCCGTGAAAAGGGGTCCTCCTACAGGAGTGTCGTGAGCTGGGTGGGGCCCGCTCTACAGGAGCGTGAGCTGGGTGGGGCCCGCGGCCGGCTCCGGCTCCTCGGGGACCGGGACGCGGCGCGCGGCACCGGCGCGCGTGGGGCCGATGCCGAACTCCTCGGCCAGCTCGTGCACGTGCCGGGTGATGCGTCGCTGGTACCACTTCGGGGCGTAGGCCCCTTCCGCGTACAGCCGCTCGTACCGCCGCACCAGATGCGGATGGTGCTGCCCCACCCACGCCATGAACCACTCCCGCGCGCCTGGCCGCAGATGCAGGACCAGGGGCGTCACGGAGGTCGCGCCGGACGCGGCGATGGCCCGCACCGTGGCGCGCAGCTGGTCGGGGTGGTCGCCCAGGAACGGGATCACCGGCGCCATCAGGACCCCGCAGCCGATGCCGTGCCCGGTCAGGGTGCGTACGACGTCCAGGCGCCGCTCGGGGGCGGGCGTACCCGGCTCGACGGTGCGCCACAGCTCGTGGTCGGTGAAGCCGACGGAGACGGAGATGCCGACGTCCGTCACGGCCGCGGCCTGCCGCAGCAGATCGAGGTCGCGCAGGATCAGCGTGCCCTTGGTGAGGATCGAGAAGGGGTTGCCGCGGTCGCGCAGCGCCTCGATGATGCCCGGCATCAGGCGGTAGCGGCCCTCCGCGCGCTGGTAGCAGTCGACGTTGGTGCCCATGGCGATGTGGTCGCCGTGCCAGCGCGGCGAGGCGAGCTGGCGCCGCAGCAGCTCGGCGGCGTTGATCTTGACGACGATCTGGCTGTCGAACCCGATGCCGGTGTCCAGGTCCAGATAGCTGTGGGTCTTGCGCGCGAAACAGTAGACGCACGCGTGCGTGCAGCCCCGGTAGGGGTTGACCGTCCATTCGAACGGCATGCGGGACGCGCCCGGCACGCGGTTGACGATCGACCTGGCCCGGATCTCGTGAAAGGTGATTCCCGCGAACTCAGGGGTGTCGAAGGTCCGCGTCGTCACCGCGTCCGCGCCGAACAGCGCGGCATCAGCGGTGCCCTGACGCGGTCCGTCGGAGAGGTTCTCCCAGCGCATGACGCCTCCTCGGTAGCACTGACCACAGAATAGAACACATGTTCCCTTGATCGTGCGACTCGGAGCGCGGGGCAGCGCTTTGATAGCGTCCCGTCAAGCGCGACCCGCGCGATCACCGCGACGACGAAGGAGGTCGATGAATATGGCCCGCCGGACGCTTCATCGGCATGCCCTTGTCCGGGCCGCCCGAGCCTGAGAGAAGCAGGGCTCACTCCGCGCGGCCCGGTCGCATTCCCTCCCTGAAACGACCTGGAGCGTCGCGTGTCTGTCTCCCCCTTCCCCACCGCCGAACCGACCACCGAACGCCTGCGGCTGAGGAACTGGTCCCCGGCCGAGGTCGCCGACGTCCTCGCCGGCCGCCGCTCGGCCCACTGGGCCGAGGACTTCCCCGCCGAGGGGGACCAGGTGATCGCGGGCGTCATCGCCGAGCAGATCGCCGAAGGCCCGAGCGGTCCGGGCGGAACCGGCGACCCCGGCGCGTACGGCCACCGGCTGATCGTCGAACAGGAGAGCGGCCTGGTGGTCGGTTCCATCAGCCTGCTCTGGCCGCCGAGCGAGGGCTCCGTGGAGTTCGGCTACGGCGTCGTCGCCTCGCGGCGCGGGCGCGGCTACGCCCCGGAGGCCGCCCGTGCCCTCGTGGCGTACGCCCTGACCCTGCCGGACGTCACCACGGTCTACGCCGACGTCGAACGCGCCAACCCGGCCTCCGTCCGCGTCCTGGAGAAGGCCGGGCTGCACCGCTGGAGCGATGACGGCACCACGGCCCGGTTCCGGGCCACCGCGCCGGAGGCGTCCCGCAGCTAGCGGAATTGCCGGGTCCGGTGACGGGCGGGCCGCACGCACGTTGCATGATCGGAAGCATGCTCGTCGAGTCCCTGTCCGTCGCCGCCCTGGCCGTGGTGCTGGTCTGCGCGGTCGTACGCCCCTTCGGCCGCCCGGAAGCCGTCTTCGCCGTACCGGCCGCGGGCGTCGTGATCGCGGCCGGGGCGATCCCGCTCGACGACGTGCGGGACGAGGCCGCGCGGCTCGGCCCCGTGATCGGCTTCCTCGCGGCCGTCCTGGTGCTCGCCAAGCTCTGCGCCGACGAAGGGCTCTTCCACGCCTGCGGCACCTGGATGGCGCGCCGGGCCGCGGGGCGCCCGCGCCGGCTGCTCGCCGCGGTCTTCGCTCTCGCCTCGGCCATCACCGCGGCCCTCAGCCTGGACGCCACCGTGGTCCTGCTCACCCCCGTGGTCTTCGCGACCGCCGCCCGCATGGGCGTGCGGCCCCGGCCGCACGTCTACGCGAGCGCCCACCTCTCGAACACCGCCTCGCTCCTGCTGCCCGTCTCGAACCTCACGAACCTCCTGGCGTTCGCCGCCACCGGCCTGAGCTTCACGCGCTTCGCCCTGCTGATGACGCTGCCGTGGCTGGTCGCCATCGCGGTCGAGTACGCCGTCTTCCGGCGGTTCTTCGCCGCTGACCTCGACGCGCCGGCCGACGGCGGAGACACCGCGGAACCGCCCCGTATGCCGCTCTTCGCCCTGGTCACCGTGGCGCTCACGCTCGCCGGGTTCGCGGTCGCCTCCACCGTCGGCGTCGACCCGGCCTGGGCCGCGGCCGCCGGGGCGTCCGTACTCGCCGTGCGCGCCCTCCTGCTGCGGCGCACCACCGCGCTCGCGCTCGTACGCTCGGCCTCGCTGCCGTTCCTCGCCTTCGTCCTCGCCCTCGGCGTCGTCGTCCGGGCTGTCGTCGACAACGGCCTCGGCGACGCCCTCGGGCACGTCCTGCCGGACGGCACCGCCCTGCCCGCGCTGCTCGGCACCGCCGCCGTCGCCGCGCTCCTGGCCAACCTCATCAACAACCTGCCCGCCGTCCTCGCCCTGGTCCCCCTGGCCGCGCCGTCCGGCCCCGGAGCCGTCCTCGCCGTCCTCATCGGCGTGAACGTCGGCCCCAACCTCACCTACGCCGGCTCCCTCGCCACCCTGCTCTGGCGCCGCATCGCCCACCAGCACGAACACCACGTCCGCCTGCGGGAGTTCACCCGCCTCGGCCTGCTCACCACGCCCGCGGCCCTCGTCCTCGCGACCGTCGCGCTCTGGGTCTCGCTGCGGCTGCTGCCCGCCTGAGCGGACCCCGGCGGCGGCCCCGATTTGGGGGGCCGGTGCGCCGGGTGGTTGGCTCTCCCTGAACTCCCCGATAAACCAAGTGCTGGAGGAAGTGCAATGGCGCAGGTCGAGGCGACCACGGAGCGGATCATCGCGGCACAGCCGGACGACGTCTTCGACGCACTGGCCGACTACAACGGCACGCGCGAGAAGATCCTTTCGGAGCACTTCAGCGAGTACGAGGTACGCGAAGGCGGCGACGGCGAGGGCACCCTGGTCCACTGGAAGCTCCAGGCCACCAGCAAGCGGATCCGCGACTGCCTCCTGGAGGTCACCGAGCCCACCGACGGCGAGCTGGTCGAGAAGGACCGCAACTCCTCCATGGTGACCACCTGGACCGTCACCCCGGCCGGCGAGGGCCGGTCCCGCGTGGTCGTCACCAGCGTGTGGAACGGCGCGGGCGGCATCGGCGGCTTCTTCGAGAAGACCTTCGCACCCAAGGGCCTCGGACGGATCTACGACGCCGTCCTCGGCAACCTCGCCACCGAGCTGGAGAAGTAACGCCCGCGCGGCCTCCCGGGACAACCCCTCGGGGGTTGTTCTCACGCTCACCGTTTCGAGTGGTCTTCTTTCCGCTCCCGTTGTGCGCCGTAGGGCCTCGACCGGCGCATTCGCCCTTGAGACCCCGGTAGAGAGCGACTCGTCGCGCTTGCTCCCAGTTGTCGCGAAATGCGAGAAAGCTGGCGGCGCAGGCGCGACGAGGGGAGCAGTACGTGGGTGGGACGACGCTGGCGAAGGCCTCCGGGCGGGACAGCGAGGGGGCCGCACCGCCGGACGGCCGAGGGGCGGGAGAGCCGCCGCCGCGGGAACTCAGCCCCGGCCGCGTCCGCATGGTCTTCGTCGGGCTGCTGCTCGCCCTGCTGCTCGCCGCCCTTGAGCAGATGATCGTCGCCACCGCGCTCCCCAAGATCGTCGGAGAGCTGCACGGCCTGGACCGGATGTCCTGGGCGATCACCGCCTATCTGCTCACCTCCACCATCGGGCTGCCCATCTACGGCAAGCTCGGTGACCTCTACGGGCGCAAGGGCGTCTTCCAGTTCGCGATCGTCGTCTTCATCGTCGGCTCCGCCCTCGCCGGCTGGTCGCGCACCATGGACCAGCTCATCGCCTACCGCGCCCTCCAGGGCGTCGGCGCGGGCGGCCTCATGATCGGCGTACAGGCGATCATCGCGGACATCGTGCCGCCCCGGCAGCGCGGCCGCTACATGGGCCTCATCGGCGCCGGATTCGGCCTCGCCTCGGTCGCGGGCCCCCTCCTCGGCGGCTTCTTCACCGACCACGCCTCCTGGCGCTGGTGCTTCTACTTCAACGTGCCCTTCGGCCTGGTCACCCTGCTGGTGGTCACCCTCGCCCTCAAGCTGCCGAAGCCCACCGCCAGGGCCCGGCTCGACGTGCTCGGCGCGCTGCTCCTCGCCGCCGCCTCCACCTGCCTGGTGCTGCTCACCAGCTGGGGCGGGACCCAGTACGCCTGGGACGACCGGCTGATCCTCGGGCTCGGGGCGGGCGCCGTGGTGACGAGCCTGCTCTTCCTCGTCGCCGAGAGGTTCGCCGCAGAACCGATCATCCCGCTGCGCCTGTTCCGCGACTCGGTCTTCAACCTCACCTCCCTGGTGGGCATGGTCGTCGGGATCGCCCTCTTCGGAGCCGCCAGTTACCTGCCGACCTTCCTTCAGATGGTCGACGGCGCGAGCGCCACGGAGTCCGGCCTCCTGATGCTGCCGATGATGGCCGGTGTCGTCGGCGCCTCGATCGTCTCCGGGCAGCTCATCAGCCACACCGGGCGCTACAAGATCTACCCGGTGCTCGGCGGCGCCCTGTCCGTCGTCGGCATGTGGTTCCTCTCCCGCCTCGAAACCGACACGTCCCGCCTCGCGTACAGCGTCTGGATGGCGATCCTCGGCGCGGGCATCGGACTGGTCATGCCGGTCCTGATCCTCGCCGTGCAGAACACGGTCCGCCCCGGCGACCTCGGCACGGCCACCAGCGCGCACAACTACTTCCGGCAGATCGGCGGCAGCGTGGGAGCCGCCGTCTTCGGCACGCTCTTCGCCGACCGCCTCGCCGCGGCCCTCGCGGACCGGCTCCCCGCCGGGTCGGACAAGGACCTGCCCGATCCCGAGTCGCTCACCCCGCAGCTGGTCCACGCGCTGCCCACGCCGCTGCGCGAGGGTTACATCCAGGCCTACGCCGACGCGATGCCGCGGATCTTCCTCTACCTGGTGCCGGTGCTCGTCCTCGGCATGTTGCTCGCCTTCTTCCTCAAGGAGACCCCCCTGTTGTCCAGCGCCACTTCCCCCAACGCACCCGCCGCCGCGCCGGTGACCGTCCCGCACGCCCGTACGACGACGTACGCGGCGGGGGTCCCCGTCTGCGGCACCGTGCAGCACCCCGACGGCACCGTGGTGCCCCGCGCGGCCCTCACCCTCATCGACGTGGCCGGACAGCAGATCGGGCGCGGCGCGAGCGGCGAGGACGGGCGGTACGCCCTCTCGACGCCGGGATCCGGGTCGTTCGTGCTGATCGCGGCCGCCGGCGGGCACCAGCCGCAGGCCGTCACGGTCACCGTCGGCGAGCGGCCCGTCGAGCTCGACGTGGTCCTCGGCGGCGCGGGCCGCCTCGCGGGCACCGTGACGACCGCCGACGGGACGCCCGTTCGGGACGCCGCCGTCACCCTCACCGACGTCCGCGGCGAGGTCGTCGCCACCACCCGCAGCGGCCGCGAGGGCGGCTACGTCATGACCGAGCTGGTGGCCGGCGAGTACACCCTGGCGGCGAGCGCCCCCGCCTTCCGCCCCGCAGCGCTGCCGGTGACCGTGCAGGCCTCGCGCGAGACCCGCCAGGACGTGGAGCTCGCGGGCGGCGCGGTGCTGCGCGGCACGGTGCGGGCGGGCGGCGGACGGATCGTCGAGGACGCGCGCGTGACGCTGCTCGACGCCGCGGGCAACGTCGTCGACACCCTCACCACCGGGGCCGACGGCACCTTCCGCTTCGTCGACCTGTCGTCCGGCGAGTACACCGTCATCGCGGCGGGCTACCCGCCGGTCGCCACGGTCCTCCAGGTCGCGGGCGGCGGACGCACGGAGCGGGACCTTCAGCTGGGCCACGAGGACTGACGTACGGGGGAGGGGCGCTCAGGGGGGCGTGCGCCGGGGCTCTCGGGCCGCGGGCAATTATCGCATTGCCCCGCACGGCAACGCGCCCCAGCCGTACGGTGGTTGATGGCGGCTCAGATCTTGCGCCGCCGCGGAAGGAGCATGGGCCATGGAACGAGGCACTCCGGACGGGCCGGTGGCGCGGGGTGGTGCCGTGGCCGGACGCATCCCCTTGGCCGTGGTCGTCGTCGACGGCGCGGGACTCGTCTCGCACTGGAGCGTCGGAGCGCGCCGCCTCTTCGGACACCCCAAGGAGGAGGCCGTCGGCCGCCCCGCGGGAGATCTGCTCCCCGTCCACGGCGCGATCCACGAGGACGATGACCTCGATGGGGCTCACGACGCTCTCGGCCCCGGCCTGGAGACCTCCCTCGGCGGACGCCTCTCCTACCCGGCCGCGGGCCGGGCGCGACTGACAGGGCCGGGGCGCGGCGGCGGCCGGGTCGACGTCATCTGGTGGGCGTACCCGCTGGTGGGCCCCGGCCCGGAGCGCCTCCTGGTGCTCGCCGCCGACGCCGAGGCGCTGACCGCGCCCGAGGGGGTTGAGGCGGGGCGGGATGAGCGCGGTGGGCAGGTTCGGGTGGGCCAGGGGGCCTGGCGTGGCGAGCCGGTCTGGCGCGGCGAGGACGTCCAGTGCGGTGAGTGGGTCTCGCGCGGCGGGCAGGTCGAGACGGGCGAGGAGGTCCAGCGGGGCGAGCAGGTCCAGCGGGGCGATGACGTTCAGCGCGGCGAGGACATCCAATGCGGCGAGGACATCCAATGCGGCGAGCGGGTCCGGCACGCCGAGCAGGCCCAGCGTGGCGAAGACGTCCGACGCGGCCAGGAGGTCGAGCGCGGTGAGCAGGTCCAGACGGGCGAGCAGGCCCAGCGCGGCCAGGAAGTACGGCGTGGCGATGACGGCCAGTGCGGCCAAGAGGCCCAGCGCGGCGCGCAGGTCGAGCGGATCGTGCCCGGGTTCGCTCTGTACACGGACTTCCCCGGTGCGGACGAGCTGGCGGGTCGGCTGTCCGAGGTTCTGCCGAGCATGAGCGTGGGCGAGAGTTCCCGCATCGTCGCCCAGGTCCTCGAACTGGGCTATCCGGTGCTGGAGTTCAGTCGGCACGACCGGGTGCCCGTCACGCCGGACTGGGGCGTGGCCCGGCGCGACGAGCGCAAGGCGCGCAGGGAGCGGGCCGAGCGGGCCGCCGCGCACGGACTCCCCGCGGCCGGGCACGGCGCCGATGACGACGAGGGCGAGGACCTCGAATACGCGGCGGTGCGCGAGCGCCTCGAATTCCTCAACGAAGTCAGCGGACGCATCGGCTCCTCCCTCGATCTGTCGCACACGATCCTGGAGGTCAGCCGGGCGGTCGTGCCCCGGTTCACGGATGTCGCGGGCACGTACCTGCGCGAGCAGGTCGTCGCGGGCGAGGGGTTCCCCGAGGGGCCGCCGGACGAGACCACGCTGTGGCACAGGGTCGCCGTGGAGCACACCGATGAGCCGGGCCGCTGGGACGACGTCGTGCCGGTCGGCGAGTCCATGCCGTTCCCCGCGCACACGCCGTTCTTCCAGTGCATGACCTCCGGCGACCCGGTGCTCGTACCGCGCATCACCGAGGAGACGGGCAACGCCATCGCCTCCCAGTTCGAGAAGCGCGACATCCGCCCGCTCATCAACCACCGCTCGATGCTCGTCGTACCGCTCAAGGCCCGCAACGTGGTGCTCGGCTTCATGATCCTGCTGCGCCACCGGGAGCGGCCCGTCTTCAACGACATGGACCGCGTGACCGGCGCCGAACTGGCCGCCCGCGCGGGCCTCGTGCTCGACAACGCCCGCATGTACACCTACCAGGAGAGCGTCGCCGACACCCTCCAGAACAGCATGCTGCCGCACATCCAGCCCCGGATGCCCGGCTGCGACATCGCCACCCGCTATCTGCCCGGCACGCTCCTCGGCCGGGTCGGCGGCGACTGGTTCGACTCGGTCAAGCTGCCCGGGTCCAGGACCGCGCTCGTCGTCGGCGACGTGATGGGCCACGGGCTCAACTCCGCCGCGATGATGGGCCAGTTGCGTACGGCCGTGCAGACCATGGCCGCCCTCGACCTGCCGCCCGAGCAGCTCCTGCGCAACCTCGACGACCTCGCGCAGCGTCTCGGCGAGCACTACCTCGCGACATGCCTGTACGCGGTCTACGACCCGATCGCCGGCGAGCTGCGCCTCGCCAACGCCGGTCACATCCCACCCGTCCTGGTCCGCGCCGAGGACGGCCGCAGCGAGCTGCTCCACCTGCCCACGGGGGCGCCCATCGGCGTCGGCGGCGTCCCCTTCGAGTCGGCGCGGGTACGGGTGGCGCCCGGCGACCGGCTCCTGATGTGCACCGACGGCCTGGTGGAGGTCCGTGGCGAGGACATCGGCATCGGCCTCGCCACGCTCACCGAGTCCGCCGCGCACCCCGCGGCCTCCATGGACGCCGCCTGCGACACGATCATCCGGGCGCTCAACCCGCGCGGTGGCCGCAAGGACGACGTGGCGCTCCTCATGGCCCGGCTGAACGGCATCGGGGCCAAGGACGTCGCGCACTGGCGGCTCGCCCTCGACCCGAGTGAGGTGAGCAGGGCCCGCGAGCTGACCCGCGGGCAGCTGCGGGCCTGGTCCCTCGACGCCCTCGGTGACACCGCGGAGCTGCTCGTCAGCGAACTGGTCACCAACGTCGTACGCCACTCCCGCAGCAGCCGCCTCGACCTGCGCCTGGTCCGCTCCGGCACGCTGCTGTGCGAGGTCGAGGACGACGACCACGCGCTGCCCACGCTGCTCGGCGCGGGCCCCGGCGACGAGTACGGCCGCGGCCTCGGGGTCGTGAGCACCCTCGCCAAGGAGTGGGGCACGAGCCGCAGGGACTCGGGCAAGACGGTCTGGTTCGAACTGGCTCTTCCGAGCGGTTAGTTCACCAGGCGCCTTGTCGGCCGGGCAGGAGCGCGGTAGACCGATCTCGCCGCCGGGCTTCGGCGGCTCTCGTCGGACCGTGGGGAGCTGGAGCATGAGCGTCACGAGTCGGTACAGGGAGGCCTGGGAGGGATTCTGGCGAGAGGCCCCGGGCGAAGTGGGCGCCGTCATCTGGGACGCCGAGCCCGCGCTGACCGCCGGTCCCCATCTCGCCCTGTTCGAACCGCACTTGGCCGCGTCCGACCTGCCCGTGGTCGACGTGGGCTGCGGCAACGGCACCCAGACCCGCTACCTCGCCGACCGCTTCCCGCACGTCCTCGGCGTCGATCTGTCCGTCGCCGCCCTCGCCCACGCCCGCCACGCGGACCCCGCCGACCAGGCGGAGTTCCGGCAGCTCGACGCCGCCGACAAGGGCGCGGCGGAGCAACTGCACGCGGAACTGGGTGATGTGAACGTCTACATGCGCGGCGTCCTTCACCAGTGCGAGCCCGACGACCGCCAGGCGCTGGTCGACAGCATCGCGACGCTGACCGGCGAGCGGGGCAGGGCCTTCATCGTCGAGCTGTCCGAGGCGGCCAGGCCCATCCTGCGGGCCCTCGCGCAACGCCCCGAGGGCCCGCCGCCGAAGCTCGCCCCCGTCTTCGCGCACGGCATCGCCCCCGCCGAGGTGATCGACGACGCCGTGCCGCGATACGTGGCCGCGGCCGGCCTCGGCATCGTCACGAGCGGCGAACTGCCCCTCGCCACCACGGAGTTCCACCCGGACGGCACGCGTATTGAACTGCCCTCGAAGTGGCTGGTGGTGGGCCGGGCGGGCTGCTGACCGCGGCCGCCCCCTGGGGCCGCACCCCGACCCCGGGCCGTCACGTCGCCGCCTAGCCGCCTCGTCACCTCGTCAGGCAGAGGACGTCACCCCAGGACGCGGTCGGCCCGCCCGGGCAGCGGGGACCACTTCGCGGGAGATCGCAAGGCCGAGCCCGGCGACCGCCTGGGCGACCAGGCGAGCCATGCGGGCGGCTCCGTACTCCTGGAAGTGCGTGTTGTCCTGCACCCCGTTCGGGAAGTTCGGGTACTGCCCTGCGGCGAGCCACAGGAAGACCTTCTTCGAGGCCTCGACGCCGATCTGGTCGAGGTAGGCGCGGGAGAGCGCGGACAGATCGATCAGCGGGACGCCCTCCTCCGCAGCCACGGCCTTGGCGGCCGCCACGTACGCGGGGAAGGAGACGTTGAACCGGCCGGTGGACGGGTTGTAGTCGCGGCGCGAGACGGGGGTGACGACGACCGGTGTCGCCCCGCGGGCCCGGGTGGCGCGGATGTAGTCGTTGCGCAGGTACTCCTTGTAGTCCGCGGGCGGGGTGTAGCGCTCGGGCCTGCTCGCGGTGGCGTCGTTGTGGCCGAACTGGACGAAGAGATGGTCGCCCGGCCTGATCACGCGGTGGATGGCGGCGAGGCGGCCCTGCTCGATGAAGGAGCGTGAACTGCGGCCCCCGATGGCGTGGTTGGCGACCGTGACGGCGGGGGTGAAGCAGCGGGGGAGCAGCTGGCCCCAGCCCGCTTCGGGGTGGTAGGAGGCGCTGTACGTCTGTGCCGTGGAGTCGCTCGCGATGTAGAGGGTGGTGGCGGCCGCCGCCGTGGGCCCTGCGGCCCGTGCGGCCGGGCGCGGACCAGGCCGAGCCCGGCGAGGCCGAGCGCGGCGGCGCCGCCCGCGAGGAAGCGGCGGCGGCCGGTGACGTCGATCGGTGGGGGAGTCGCTGGGCGGGCCATGAACCACTCCTGGGGTCGTCTGGTCGGGCGGATCGAGGGGATCGAGGGGGATCGCTCGTCGCGTGGGACGGTCGGTCAGGAGTCGCCGCCGGGACGGGAAAGGTTGCGGGGTGCGCTGTCGAGCGTTTTCGAAGGGCGTCTGGATGAATCGATTCATGAAGTCCGACAGGCATTGTCGGATCACGGGCGGATGTTCGGCCACTCGTACACGAGAGAAGCGCTTCGACCAATTCCTGCCCGAACCGTTGACGTGTCCTGCGACTCTCCCTACGTTGGCCCGGCAAGCGCTTGCCTATAACGATTCAAGTCGCGGGTGAAGGAGCACAACTGTGCCTATGCATAAGGAACTCGACCGGCGGAGCCTGCTCAAGCTCACGGGTGGCTCGCTCGCCGCCCTCGGCGTGACGGCGGCGGGCTGCGGTGCCGGAAGCGGTTCCGGGGACGGCACTGTCACGCTCCGCTACGCGTGGTGGGGGTCCGACGACCGGGCCGAGCGGATCAACAAGACCATCGCGCTCTTCGAGAAGAAGCACCCGAAGATCAAGATCAAGACGGACTTCCAGCCGTACCTGGACTTCTGGAAGAAGTTCAACACCCAGGCGGCGGGCGGCAACCCGCCGGACGTCTTCCAGAACGCCATCGGCTTCCTGCGCAAGTACGACGAGCGCAACGTACTGCTCGACCTGCGCGAGCAGGTGAAGGCCGGGCACCTGCGGCTCGACGGCTTCCGCGCGGGCCTGGAGAAGTTCGGCGAGGTCGACGGCAAGCTCCTCGGCATCCCCGTCGGCAGCAACTCCATGGCCCTGGTGATCGACAAGCCGCTCTTCGCGAAGGCCGGCGTCACCCCCGAGCTGGGCTGGACCTGGGACGACTTCCACACCGCGATGGAGAAGATCCGCGACAAGGGCAGGCCGGGCGACAGCGGCCTGTACGGCGTCATGTACCTCTACGACCTGTATCTGCGCCAGCACGGCAAGGCCTTCTTCACCAAGGTCGGCCTCGGCTTCACCGAGGCCGACCTGAAGGAGTGGTGGACCAAGGGCCGACAGGGCGTCAGGTCCGGCATCTACGCCGACCCGAAGAAGGTCGCCCAGGTCAAGCCCAAGTCCGCGGTGGCCGCCGAACTCGCCGCCGCCGAGTTCACCTGGGACAACTTCACCGTCCGCTACACCGCCGAGGGCAAGAGCAGCTACGGCCTCGCGCCGATCCCGACCACCGACGGCAAGAAGACCGGACAGTACCTCGGCTCCCTGATGCTGAGTGGCTCCCGGCGCACCCGACACCCGCGCCAGGTCGCCCAGTTCATCGACTTCATGGTGCACGACGCCGAGGTCGCCGAGATCATGGGATACGACCGCGGGGTGCCGGCCACCACGGCGCAGTACGAGGCCTACCGGCCGTCCGAGGAGAGCGACAAGGTCATCGCCTCGGTCAACAAGGACATCGCCGCGTACGAGGAGAGCCTCGTCGACGCCGGCGTCCTGGAGACGATCACCCCGCATCCGGCGGGCGCGGACGTCTGCGAGGCGGCGTTCCTGCGCGTCGCCGAGGAACTCGCCCTCGGCAAGCGGTCGGTGGACGACGCCGTCGAGCAGTACTTCAACGAGTGCAAGACGGCACTCGGCTCCCGATGAGCGGCACGATGACTCCCTCGAAGGCCGCGACGGCGGCCACGGCGCCGGCGCGACGCCCTGCGGGCTCCCTACCCCCCGGCGGTGCCCGGCGCGGGCGGCGCGGCGAGAACCTCGCCGGGTACCTCTTCATGTCCCCCTGGATCGCCGGGTTCCTGCTGCTCACCGCGGGCCCGATGGTCGCCTCCCTCTACTTCGCCTTCACCGACTACAACCTCTTCGACGCGCCGAAGTGGATCGGCCTCGACAACTTCACCGAGATGTTCGGCGACCCCCGCTGGCGCACGTCGGTCGAGGTGACGCTCTGGTACGTGGTCGTCGGCACCCCGCTGAAGCTGGCCGCCGCGCTCGGCGTGGCGCTCCTGCTCAACCAGAAGCGGCGCGGCCAGGCCTTCTACCGGGCCGCCTTCTACGCCCCTTCGCTGATCGGCGCGAGCGTGTCCGTCGCCGTCGTCTGGAAGGCGATCTTCTCGGAGGACGCGATCGTCGACCGCGCCCAGAGCACCCTGTTCGGCATGGACGTGGGCGGCTGGACCGGCGACCCGGACTGGATCATCTACAGCCTGGTGGCGCTCACCGTCTGGCAGTTCGGCGCGCCCATGGTCATCTTCCTGGCCGGCCTCAAGCAGGTGCCGCGCGAGCTGTACGAGGCGGCGGCGATGGACGGCGCGGGCACCTGGCGGCGGTTCTGGCACATCACGCTGCCGCTGATCTCCCCCGTCCTGTTCTTCAACGTCCTCCTGGAGACCATCCACTCCTTCCAGATCTTCGCCTCCGCGTACATCGTCGGCGGCGGGGCGGGCGGCAACGCCTGTGGTCCGGCGGACGGCTCGCTCGTCTACACCTGCTACCTGTACGTCCAGGGCTTCGAGAACAGCCGGATGGGCTTCGCCTCCGCCATGGCCTGGATGCTGCTGCTCGCCGTCGGCCTGGTGACGGCGGTGCTGTTCTGGTCCCAGAAACGCTGGGTGCACTATGAGGAGGCATCCCGATGAGTACGGTGCGTACGGTGCGTACGGGGTCCACTGGGCCGGTGGCGGTTGCTGTGCGCGGGCGTGGGGGCGCCGGTTCGTGGGTCTGGCACCTCGGTGCCCTCGCCGTGCTCGCGGTGGTCCTCTACCCGGTGGTGTGGCTGATCGGCGGCTCCTTCAAGCACAACGACGAGATCGTCGGCAGCCTGGAGCTGTTCCCGACGGACCCGGTCACCTCGAACTACAGCGGCCTCGCCGAGGGCATCGCCGACATCTCCATCACCACCTTCTTCACCAACTCCCTCTTTCTGGCGGTCGGTTCGGTGGTGGGGGTGCTGGTCTCCTGCTCGCTGGCGGCTTACGCCTTCGCCCGGATCCGGTTCGCGGGCCGCAACCTCCTCTTCGCGCTGATGATCGGCACGCTGCTGCTGCCGTACCACGTACTGCTCATTCCGCAGTACGTGCTGTTCCAGAAGCTCGGCCTGATCAACACCTACACCCCGCTGCTGCTCGGCAAGTACCTGGCGGTCGACGCCTTCTTCGTCTTCCTGATGGTGCAGTTCATGCGGAACCTGCCGCGTGAACTGGACGAGGCGGCGCGGCTGGACGGCTGCGGGCATCTGCGGATCTACTGGTCGATCGTGCTGCCGCTGTGCCGGCCCGCGCTGATCACCAGCGCGATCTTCACGTTCATCAACGCGTGGAACGACTTCATGGGGCCGCTGATCTACCTCAACGACCCGTCGAAGTACACGGTCTCGCTCGGTCTGAAGATGTTCGTCGACCAGGAGGGGCTCGCCAACTACGGCGGCATGATCGCGATGTCGCTGGTGGCGTTGCTGCCGGTGGTCGCGTTCTTCCTCGCGTTCCAGAGGTATCTGATCGACGGCATGGCCACGTCGGGGTTGAAGTGACGGGGGCGGGGGGCTGTGCGGGTCGTCGCGGTGCGGGTGGCGGTGCGGGTGGTGGTGTGGGCGGGGGCGGTTCGGGGTCTTCGCGGAGTGTCTGTTGACCGGTGTGTGGGTCGTGGTGGCCGCGGTGCCGTTGGTGACGGTGCCGGCGGCGGTCGCGGCGGGGGCCGCGCATCTTCGGCGGCATCTGGCGCACGAGGCCGGGGGGTGGCGGGAGTTCGTGGCGGACTGGCGGGCCGCCGCGCGGCGGGGGTGGCTCGTGGGGTCGCGGGGTGGGGTGCGGTTGCTCTGCTGTGGGCGGATCTCGTGGTCGTACGGGCCGGGGGGCTGCCGGGGGGTGCGGTCGTGGGGGTGGTGGGGGTGCTGGTGATGTTCGCGGTGGTCGTGGCGGGGGTGCGGGCGGCTGTGGGATGGCGGCCTGGTGCGTCGTGGCGGAGGCTGCTCGTTGCGGCGGGGCGGGGGACGGTGCGGGATCCTGCGGGGTCTTTGGTGCTGGTGTGTGGGGTGGTCGTGGTGGGGGTGTCGGGGTGGTTCGCGGTGCCGTTGGCTGCGCCGGCTGTGGGGGTGCTTGTGGCTGCGGGGGTTGTGGTGGAGGGGCGGGGGTGAGGGGGCCGTTCTTCGGCTGCGGGGTGGTGGGGGTTGAGCGCGCAGTTCCCCGCGCCCCTGAGGGGGTGGGTGGTGGTGGTTGGGGGTGGGGTGCGGGTGGGTGGGGGCCGGTCGCGCGGTTCCCCGCGCCCCTTACGGGGCCGGTCGCGCGGTTCCCCGTGCCCCTTACGGGGCTGATCGCGCGGTCCCCCGTGCCCTGAATGGGTTTCTTCGCGCCCTTTCGGGGCGCGGTCATGCCTTGTCGATGAGACGTAAGGAAAGTGAGGGGCCGCATGCCTCCCGTAGCCCGTAGAGCTCTGCTCAAGGCCGCCGCCGCGGCCGGTGTCGCCGCTCAGTTCAGTTGGGCGCTCGGGGGTGGCCGGGCCCGGGCCGCGGTGCCCGTAGCCCCGGTGGCCGATGGGCCCGTACGTATTCGGTGGTTGGAGGACGGCGGGGTCGGGGCCGCCCCGGGGTCCACCTTCGGCGTGCCCTGGCCCAAGGGGCTGCACGGTGCCGATGCCACGTTCGCCCTCGCCGACGGCGACGGCAAGGACGTCACCGTGCAGAGCTGGCCCACCGCGTACTGGCCCGACGGGTCGTTGAAGTGGACGGCGCACGCGGTCGGCCCCGGGGTCGGCGACGCCGAGCGGTTCACGCTGAAGGTCGGGACCCCGGCACCGTACGAGGAGAAGGTCAAGGTCACCCGGAGCGGCCGCAAGGTCACCGTGGACACCGGTGTCATCACGGCGGTGATCGGCACGGACGGCGAGCGGCTCGTGCAGTCGGTGACACGGGGCGGCGGTACGAAGATCGCCACCGATGGACGGCTCGTCCTGCTCCGGCAAGGTGACATCGACGACGGCGACACCGGCCACGCCAAGTGGGAGCGGTTCGACGGGGAGATCGGCGCCGTCGTGGTCGAGCAGGACGGGCCTGTGCGTGCCGTCGTCCGTATCGACGGCAAGCACCGCAAGGGCAGCCGGAGCTGGCTGCCGTTCAGCGTCCGGCTGTACTTCTACGCGGGCGCCGAGTCGTTCCGCATGGTGCACACCATCACCTACGACGGCGACCAGGAGAAGGACTTCATCCGCGGGCTCGGCGTGCGCTTCACCGTGCCGATGCGCGACGCCCCGTACGACCGGCACATCCGCATCGCGGGTGAGGGCGAGGGCTTCCTCACCGAGGCCGTCAAGGGGATCACCGGGCTGCGCCGCGACCCCGGCGCAGCCGTGCGCGCCGCGCAGGTCAAGGGCGAGAAGCTGCCCGACCCCGCCACCTGGGACCAGCGCGTCACCAGCCGCCTGCAGTACATCCCGAGTTGGGGCGACTACACGCTCGCCCAGCTGTCCGCCGACGGGTTCACGCTGCGCAAGCGCACCGAGCCCGGCCGCGGCTGGATCCCCGCGGGCGGCGGCGGGCGCGCGAACGGCTTCGGGTACGTGGGCGGGGTGAGCGGCGGGTTCTCGTTCGGCCTGCGCGACTTCTGGGAGAAGCACCCCGCCCAGCTCGACATCCGCGGCGCGGCGGGCGACGAGGCGGAGGTGACCCTGTGGCTGTGGTCGCCGGAGGCGCCCGCCATGGACCTGCGCTTCTACCACGACGGGCTGGGCCAGGACACCTACCCGGAGCAGCTCGAAGGCCTCAACATCACCTATGAGGATTTCGAACCGGGTTTCGGCACCCCTTACGGCATCGCCCGCACCAGCGAGCTGATGTTCTGGGCCAACGCCGCGACACCCTCGACTGCCACGCTCGTCGACCAGGCCGCCGCCGTCCGCGTCCCGCCCCAGTTGGTCGCCGAACCCGGTCATGTGAGCGCCGCCGGCGTCTTCGGCGGGCTCTTCGCACCCGTCGACCGCTCCACGCCCGCGAAGGCCGAGATCGAGGACCACCTCGACTTCCTCTTCACGTACTACAAGGACCAGGTCGAACAGCGCCGCTGGTACGGCTTCTGGGACTACGGCGACATCATGCACACCTACGACGAGGACCGGCACCAGTGGCGGTACGACGTCGGCGGCTACGCCTGGGACAACTCCGAGCTCTCGCCCGACCTCTGGCTCTGGTACGCCTATCTGCGCTCGGGCCGCGCCGACATCTTCCGCTTCGCCGAGGCCATGACCCGCCACACCGGCGAGGTCGACGCCTACCACCTCGGCCAGTGGGCCGGGCTCGGCACCCGGCACGGCGTCCAGCACTTCGCCGACAGCGCCAAACAGCAGCGCATCTCCACCGCCGTCTACCGCCGCCCCTACTACTTCCTCACCGCCGACGAACGGGTCGGCGACCTCATGCACGCCCTCGTCGACTCCGACGAGACCTTCCTGGCCCTCGACCCGCTCCGAAAGATCCGCACCGAACCCTACGAACCCGATCGGCACGCCCTGTCCATCGGCTTCGGCACCGACTGGAGCGGCCTCGCGGGCGCCTGGCTCACCGAATGGGAACGCAAGGGCCCGAAGGCCCAGAAGGCCGAGGCCCGGCTGCGCTCCACCATGCGGACCATCGCCGCCCAGCCGAACGGCTTCGTACAGGGCAGCGGGCTGTACGACCTCGACACGGGCCGGTTCGCGGTCGCCGGCGAGCCCGCGGTGAACGTCTCGCACCTCTCCGCGATGTTCGGCCTCGTCGAGATGTGCGCCGAGCTGATCGACCTCATCGACCTGCCCGACTTCAAGGCGGCCTGGCTGGACTACTGCCGCTACTTCAACGCCACCAAGGCCGAGCAACGGCAGCGCTACGGCAAGGACTTCGGCAACCTGCTGCTCTTCCAGGGCCACTCCCGCCAGGACGCCTACGCCGCCGCCCAGTTGGAGGACGACCGGCTCGCCGCACGCGCCTGGCAGAAGTTCCACGACAGCGACGGCTACACCCGCGCCATGAAGTGGCAGCGGACGAGGATCGAGGGACCCGACGCCCTGGAACCGGGGTACGAGCACCCGCGGATCAGCACCAACGAGACCGCCCTGTTCGGCCTCGCCGCCATCCAGAATCTCGCCCTCATCGGCGACAAGCTGCCCGACTAGGACTCGAGTCCAAGGGAGTTCCCTCATGCAGCGGTACGGTTCCGTTCTCGTCGCGCTGGCCGCGACCCTGAGTGGCCTGGGCGCCGCGGCGCCCGCCCACGCCGACCGGGGCCACGGTCACGGCGAGGCCCTGGCGACGAGGAACGAGCACTGCACGGGCTCGGCCCCCGTCGTCTGCCACCTCGACGTCGCCCCGGGCACGTACGACGTGTCCGTCCTGCTCGGCGGCGCCACGGCGGGCCGCACCACCGTCACCGCCGAGACGCGCCGCACGATGCTCGCACCGACGCCGACCGGTGCCGGGCAGACCGTGCGGCGCGCCTTCACCGTCGACGTCCGCCACCCCGAGGGGGAGCCGACGGGGCCCGCCGGCAGCCCCGGCCTCGACCTGCGCTTCGAGGGCCCGGCGCCCCGGCTCGCGGGCCTGCGCGTCACTCCGGCGCCCCGCACGCCTCAGATCCTGCTCGCCGGGGACTCCACGGTCTGCGACCAGCCCGCGGAGCCGTACTCGGGATGGGGGCAGCAACTGCCGCGGTTCTTCGGCCGCGGCACCTCGGTGGCCAACTACGCCGACTCCGGGGAGGGCACGGAGTCCTTCCTCGCCAACCCGGCGCTCTTCCCGGCGCTGCTCGCCGAGGTCCGCCGGGGCGACCGCGTCCTCATCCAGCTCGCCCACAACGACAAGCAGACCCCGGCCGACGCCTACCGCGCACGCCTCACCACCATGACGGAACGCGTACGGGAGAAAGGCGGGCGCCCCGTCCTCGTCACACCGGTCGTCCGCCGGTGGTTCAACGCGGACGGCACCCTCGACAACGGCGTCGCCCTCCACGTGAACGGTCTTGGCGTCGACCTCCCCGCACAGATGCGCTCCCTCGCGGCGGAGCTTGACGTACCGCTCATCGACCTCACCGCGCTGAGCAAGCGGCGGGTCGAACAACTGGGCCCCGAGGCATCCAAGGCGCTCTACCTCTACGACGAGGCGCGCGACAACACGCATACGTCGGTGAGGGGAGCCACGGAGTTCGCGGCGCTGGTGCGCGATGCGTTGAGGGAGCTGCGCTGAGGGAGCTGGGTTGAGGGTGATGAAGTGAGCCGGCAGGAGGCGTACCCACTCCTTGCCACTCTCAACTTATAGCGCACAGGGGGGCTTGCGGCAAGGCCCCCGTGGTACGGCAAGATCCCGGGTCTCAAGCCAAGGACCTGCGAAAACGGGAGAACCACGTAGTGCGCTTGCCGACCGATGCCGTGCCCTCCGCGAACTCAGTGACCTCTGTTACCTGTGCGACTTCTGTGATCACCAGCGCGTTCGACCTCCCCGGCCACCTCGCCCCGAAGGCCGACCCCACGCTGATCGCCGGCGACGAGCAGCACTTCGCCGTCATCGCGGCGAGCCTGGAGGAGACGATCAGCGAACTGTCCGACCGCCTCGAAGCCACGCGCAGAGCGCCCGGCGGCATCGGCCGCGAGGCCATGGACCGGGACCTGGAGATCCACCGGCTCACCGGCCGCCTGCGCACCCTGCGCCGCTTCGGCCTCGATCTGTGCCTCGGCCGCGTCGTCGGCACGGACAGCGCCGAGCCCGTCTACATCGGACGGCTCGGCCTCACCGACAGCGAAGGCCGTCGCCTGCTGGTCGACTGGCGTTCGCCCGCCGCCGAGCCGTTCTTCGCGGCCACCCACGCCCACCCCATGGGGCTCGCGAGCCGCCGCCGGTACCGCTGGACCGGCGGCAGGATCAGCGACTACTGGGACGAGGTGTTCACCGCCGACGGGCTCGAAGGACACGCCGCGCTCGACGACCAGTCCGCGTTCGTCGCCGGTCTCGGCGGCCACCGCTCGGCCCGGATGCGGGACGTGCTCTCCACCATCCAGGCCGACCAGGACGCCATCATCCGGGCGGGCTCGCGGGGCGCCCTCGTCGTCGACGGCGGCCCGGGCACCGGCAAGACCGTCGTCGCCCTGCACCGCGCAGCCCACCTCCTCTACGCCGACCCCCGCCTCGGACACCGCCGCGGCGGCGTGCTGTTCGTCGGCCCGAGCCGCCCCTACCTCGCCTACGTCTCCGACGTCCTGCCCAGCCTCGGCGAGGAGGGCGTACAGACCTGCGTCCTGCGTGACCTGGTCACCGAAGGCGCCACGGCCACGGTCGAGAGCGACCCGCACGTCGCCCGCCTGAAGGCGTCCGCGGACATGGTGCGGGCCATCGAACCGGCCGTCGCCCTCTACGAGGAGCCGCCCACCGAGGGAATGACGGTCTCCAGCCACTGGTCCGACATCTGGCTCAGCGCCGAGGACTGGGCGGCGGCGTTCGACGCCGTCGAACCGGGCACCCCGCACAACGAGGCACGCGACCAGATCCGGGAGGAGCTGCTCACCATCCTCATGGACAAGGACGACAGCGACGCCCCGCCCCACCTGCTGCGCAGGTCACTCCTCCAGGACCGCGAACTGACCCGCACCCTCAACCGCGCGTGGCCGATGCTGGAGGCGAGCGACCTCGTCGGCGACCTGTGGTCCGTACCGGCCTACCTGCGCAAGTGCGCCCCCTGGCTCGGCATCGACGACGTCCGCAGGCTCCAGCGCGCGGACGCCCAGGCCTGGACCGTCTCCGACCTGCCGCTCCTGGACGCCGCACGGCAGCGGCTAGGCGACCCCGAGGCGTCGGCGCGGGGGCAGCGGCGGGAAGCCGCCGTCGCCGCCGAGCGGGCCCGCCGGGCCGACGCCATGGACAGCCTGCTCCAGAACGTCGAGATCGACGAGAGCGAAGGAGCGCTCGGCATGCTCCACGGAAGGGACCTCCAGGACAGCCTCATCGACGAGAGCGCGCTGCCCACCGCAGAACCGGACCTGCTCGCCGGGCCCTTCGCGCACATCATCGTCGACGAGGCGCAGGAACTGACCGACGCCGAATGGCAGATGCTGCTCCAGCGCTGCCCGTCCAGGAGCTTCACCATCGTCGGTGACCGCGCCCAGGCCCGGCACGGCTTCACGGAGTCATGGCGGGAACGGCTGGAGCGGGCGGGGCTCGACCAGATCGAGACGGCCTCGCTGAGCATCAACTACCGGACCCCGGAGGAGATCATGGCCGAGGCCGCACCGGCGATCCGGGCCGCGCTGCCGGACGCGAACGTGCCGACCTCCGTCCGCAGCACCGGCGTTCCGGTCGTCCGCGGATCCACCGCCGACCTGGAGGAGGTCCTCGACACCTGGCTCGCCGCGCACGGCGACGGGGTCGCCTGTGTCATCGGCGACCCCGCCTTCCGGGACGCGCCCCGCGTGCGGTCCCTGACCCCGGAGCTGTCCAAGGGGCTCGAATTCGACCTGGTCGTCCTCGTCGACCCGCAGGCGTTCGGGGAGGGGATCGAGGGAGCGGTCGACCGCTATGTCGCGATGACCCGGGCGACCCAGCGGCTCGTCGTCCTCACGAGCCCCTGAGCGCCGGCCCCGTCCATGGCTCAGGCCGAGCCGCGCCGCACCAGCTCCGTCGGCAGGATCACCGCCGCCGGGTCCTCGCCGCCGATCTGGGCGAGCAGGACCCGTACCATCTCCGCGCTGATGCGGTCCCAGGGCTGGCGGATCGTCGTCAGCTCGGGGTGCGCGCCGAGCGCGGCCGAGGAGTCGTCGAAGCCGCCGACCGCGATGTCCTCGGGGACCCGCCGCCCGGCCCGCTGGAGCGCCGCGACCGCGCCCTGCGCCATCAGGTCCGAGGCGACGAACAAGGCGTCCATGTCCGGTACGCGGCCGAGGAGTTCGGCGGCGCCCGCCTCACCGCTGGCCCGGCTGTAGTCACCGGACACCACGAGCCGGTCGTCGGCCGCCACGCCTGCCTCGGCGAGCACCTCCCGGTACCCGGCGAGGCGTTCGGTGCCGCCCGGGGTGTCCAGCGGGCCGGTGACCATGCCGACGGTGCGGCGCCCGAGCGAGAGCAGATGACGGACCATGTCGCGCGCGCCGTCCCGGTCGTCGGCGGCGACGTACGCCACCTTCGACGCCTGCCCGAGCGGCTTCCCGCACGCCACCAGGGGCACGCCCGCCTCGCGCAGCCGGGCCGCGAGCGGATCGCCCGAGTGGCTGGAGACGAGCAGGACACCGTCCACGTGCCCGGCGGTGATGTAGCGCGTGATGCGCCGCCGCTCGTCCTCCGTGCCCGCGATCATCAGGAGCAGCGGGATGTCGTGGGCGGCGAGGGCCTGCGTGCAGCCGCGCAGCAGGACGTTGAAGTTCGGGTCCTCGAAGAAGCGCTCCTGCGGCTCGGTGAGCAGGAAACCGACCGAGTCCGAGCGGCCCGTGATGAGGGAGCGGGCATGGCGGTTGACGACGTAACCCGTCCTGCGGATCGCGGAGTTGACCGCCTCCTGCGCGGCGGGGCTGACGTAGTGACCGCCGTTGAGCACCCGCGAGACGGTGCCGCGCGAGACGCCCGCCTCGCGCGCCACGTCATGGATGGTCGGCGCCTTGCGGCGCTGCTCCGGCTTGCTCATGGTCATGACTTTACGGCGCCCGACAGCAGGTCGAGGCTCCAGAAGCGCTGGACCACCAGGAACAGGGCGATCAGCGGGATCACGGCGAGCAGGGCGCCGGTGACGACGAGGGTGTAGAGCGCCGGGGTGTTGGAGCCCTGTTCGAGGAGCGTGAACAGGCCGAGCGTGATGGGGAACTTCTCGTCGTCGCTGAGCATGATGTAGGGCAGCAGGAAGTTGTTCCAGACGGCGACGAACTGGAACAGGAACACCGTCACCAGGCCCGGCACCATCATCGGCAGCGCGATCCGCGTGAAGATCCGCCACTCGCCCGCCCCGTCCATGCGCCCGGCCTCGACCACGTCGCCGGGCACGGCGGCGGTGGCGTAGATCCGGGCGAGGTAGACCCCGTACGGGGAGAGGATCAGCGGCAGCAGGACGGACGCGTAGGAGTCGGTGAGGTCCGCCTCGGCCAGGAGCAGGTACTGGGGGACGGCCAGGATGACGGGCGGCATGAGGACGCCGGCGAGCAGGATGTTGAAGATGCTCTCGCGGCCGCGGAAGCGGTAGGTCGCGAGGGCGTAGCCGCTAAGGGCGGAGACGGCGGTGGAGAGCAGGGCGCCGACGCCCGCGTAGAGGGCGGAGTTGGCCATCCACTGCCAGTAGACGCCGTCGCGGTAGGCGCTGAGGTCGGCGAGGTTCTCGGTGAAGCCGGTGCCGGGCAGGAACGTGAAGGTGGAGAACAGCTCGCTGCCCGACTTGGTCGAGGCGATCACCACCCAGGCGACGGGCAGCAGACAGTACAGGGTGCCGAGCAGCAGCGCGGCGGTCGGGACGAGGGCGACGCGGCGGGGCGGGGGCGGGCCCTGGGCGGTCCCCGGGGTGGTGCCCGCGGCCGGCGCGGACTTACGGCTCTCGCGGCGTCCGCGGTTCTTGTCGTCCAGCACAAGAGAACTCATCGTGCTTCCCCCTGCTGTCGGGTCTGCTTCGTACGGGAGTTGGCGGCGCGCAGGAAACCGAAGGACACGACGAGCGTGACGACGGCGATCAGCACCGCGGTGGCCGCCGCCGAGTGGATGTCGCCCTTGCCGAAGGCGTCCTGGTACACCTTCATCAGCGGACTCCACGTCGTGGGCACGGCGTTGGTGAGCGGCTTGAGCGTCGTCGGCTCGCTGAACACCTGGAGCGTCGCGATGATCGAGAAGAAGAAGGTGAGCACCAGCGACGGCGCCACCATCGGGATCTTGATGCGGAGCGCGATCTGGAGCGGCGAGCAGCCGTCCAGCTTCGCCGCCTCGAACACCTCGGCCGGGATGGCCCGCAGCGAGGTGTAGATGACGATCATGTTGAAGCCGGTGCCGCCCCAGACCGCGATGTTGGAGAGCGCGAGGTAGAGCGGCCCGCCGTCGAGCAGGTCAGGCTGCGGCAGCCCCAGCCTGTCGAGGACGAAGTGGAAGGGGCTGACGTCCGGCAGGTACAGGAACCCCCACAGCAGTGCGGCGACGACGCCCGGCACGGCATACGGCAGGAAGATCGCGAGCCGGGTGAAGGACGTGAGCCGCACCCGCTCGCTGTCCAGCAGCAACGCGAAGAGCAGCGCGAGGCCGAGCATCGCGGGGATGACGATCGCGCCGTAGCCGAGCACGCGCAGCGCGCCGTGCAGCAGCTCGGAGTCGGTGAGCGCGGCGGTGTAGTTCTCCACGCCCGCCCACACCTCGCGCCGCGCGTCCTTGCCGAGGCCGAGGCCGGACACCTCGACCTTGTGGAGGCTGAGCCAGAGCGCGTAGCCGATGGGCAGGGCGAAGAAGAGGGCGAAGAGCAGGGCGGCGGGGAGCAGGAAGCCGTAGGGGGCGGCCTTGAGACCGTAGGAACCGCGGCGGGACGTCACGGCGGACGACTTCCGTCGCGTCGGCGCCCCTCGTGCCGGCCTCCGTCGCGTCGGCTTCGGGCGCGCGGGCTTCTGTCGCGTCGGCGCTGTCACCGCGCGACCTCGAAGCCCTGCTTCTTCAGGTCCGCGACCGTCTCGTCGTGCATGGTCTTCAGGGCGGCGCCGAAGTCCGACCTGTTCTTTGCGGCGGAGCCGAAGGCGTCCTTGAAGGCGGTGTAGGCGACGTTCACGTTCGGGCCCCAGGCGCCGGGGGCGGTGGTCTTCGCGATGGCGGCGGCCCGGGTGTAGAAGTCGGGCTGGTTCGCGAAGTAGGCCGGGGCCTCGGCGAGCGCGCCGCCGGTCTGCGCCTCGGTGGCGGCGGGGTAGATGCCGCTCTCCTTCACGAGCGCGGCGAGCGCCTTCGGGTCGGTGTTCAGCCAGGCGGCGAACTTCGCGGCGGCCTCCTTGTGCTCGGAGTCCGTGGTGACGGCGGTGGAGGAGCCGCCCCAGCTGCCGGTCACGGCCTTGCCGGACTCCCACTGGGGGAGCGGGGCCATCGCCCACTTGCCCTTGGTGTCGGGCGCGGCGGTGGTGAGGGTGCCGGGTGCCCAGACGGCGCTGACCCAGGCGATCTGCTTGCCGGTATTGAGCGCCTTGTTCCAGGAGGGCGTGTACATCGGCTGGTTGTCGATGGCGCCCTCCTTCACGAGGCCGCCCCAGAAGTCGGCGACCTTGCGCGTCGCCGGGTCGTCGATGCCGACCTTCCACTGCTCGCCCTCTGTGGTCCACCACTGGGCGCCGGCCTGCTGGGCGAGGCCCGCGAAGAGGCCCGAATCGTTGGCGGAGAAGGTGGTGAGGTCCTTGTCCGGGGCCTTCTTCTTCAGCGCGCGGGCGGTCCGCGCGAACTCCTGCCACGTCTTCGGGACCTTGAGGCCGTACTTCTTGAAGAGGTCGGCGCGGTAGTAGAACATCATCGGCCCGGCGTCCTGCGGCACCGCGTACACGGCGTCCGTGCCGAGGGTGGTCTGCTGCCAGACGCCCCGCGCGAACTTCGCCCGCACGCCGTGGACCTGCCCCGCTATGTCGGCGAGCGCGTCATTGCTGACGAGGGTGGGGAGGGCCTGGTACTCGGCCTGCACCAGGTCGGGCGCCTTGTGCGCCTTGTGCGCGGTGAGGATCTTGGTGACCAGGGTGTCGCCGGACGCCTGCTTCTTGACCGTGACCTCGATCCGGTCCTTCTTGCCCGGGCCGTCGTTCCAGAGGTCGACGACCTTGTCCATGCCGGGCGCCCACGCCCAGTACGTCAGTGAGACCGGGCCGTTCGACCCGGTCCCGGCGTCGTCGTCGTCCGATCCGCAGGCGGTGAGCGTGGTGGCGCCGAGCGCGACGGCGACGGCGACGGCGGCCGCGGTGAAGCGGCGTGGCGTGTTCTGCGGCATGGATCCTTCTCCCCTGGGCCGGCCCCCGCCTGTTGCGAGCACCTGCCATGCGTCTTGGGCGGGCCGTGCGGCCTTCTGTGAGCGTTCACAGTAGAGAAACATCCAGGACACTTGTCAATGGTTGTTGCTCTGCGGTTATGTTGGACCGACGCCGCCTGTTGCGTGTGTGCACGTTCCCAAATGATCGATTTCTCGGGAGAGATCCATGCCGGACCAAGCCCCCAAGGGCCTCACCCGCCTCGCGTTCGGCGGGGACTACAACCCCGAGCAGTGGCCGGAATCCGTCTGGCGCGAGGACGTCACGCTGATGCGCGACGCGGGCGTCACCATGGTCAGCGTCGGGATCTTCTCCTGGGCGCTGCTCGAACCGGCCCACGGCACCCACGACTTCGGGTGGCTCGACCGCCTCCTCGACCTGCTGCACGAACACGGCGTCCGCGCCGACCTCGGCACCCCCACGGTCGCACCGCCCGCCTGGTTCTACCGCGAGCACCCCGACGCTCTGCCCGTCACCGCCGAAGGCACGCGGTACGAGTTCGGCTCACGCGGCGCCATCTGCCACAGCCACCCCGCCTACCGCGCGGCCGCCGCGGACATCACCACCCGCCTCGCCGCCCGCTATGCCGACCACCCCGCCCTCGCCCTGTGGCACGTGCACAACGAATACGGCGTCCCCGTCTCCGCCTGTTACTGCGACACCTGCGCCGCCCACTTCCGGCGCTGGCTGGAGACCACGTACGAGACGGTCGAAGCCGTCAACGAGGCGTGGGGGACGGCCTTTTGGGGGCAGTGGTACGCCGACTTCGCGCAGATCAACCCGCCGCGCGTGACGCCGACCGTCGGCAACCCCGCCCAGGCCCTCGACTACCGGCGCTTCGCCGACGCGACGATGCGGGAGAACTTCGTCCGCGAACGCGACATCCTGCACCGCCTCGCCCCCGGCATCCCCGTCACCACCAACTTCATGACGGCCCTCAGCCAGTGCGACTCCATCGACTACTGGGCCTGGGGCCGCGAGGTCGACCTGGTCTCCAACGACCACTACCTCATCACCGACGGACGCCGCACCCACGTCAACCTCGCCATGGCCGCCGACCTGACCCGCTCCGTGGCGGGCGGCGCGCCCTGGCTGCTGATGGAGCACGCCGCCGGTGGCGTCAACTGGCAGCCCCGCAACCCCGCGAAGGCGCCCGGGGAGATGGCCCGCAACTCGCTGGGCCATGTGGCGCGCGGCTCCGAGGGAGCCATGTTCTTCCAGTGGCGGCAGTCCCGGCGCGGCGCGGAGAAGTTCCACTCGGCGATGCTGCCGCACGCGGGCACGGACTCACGGCTGTGGCGGGAAGTGGTCCGGCTCGGTTCCGACATCGACGCCTTGAGCGAGCTGCGCGGCACCCGCACCGTCGCCGACACCGCCATGCTCTGGGACTGGCACTCCTGGTGGGCGCAGACCCTGGAGTGGCGGCCCAGCGAGGACCACGACGCCCGCGAGCGCGCCGACAGCTTCTACGAAGCGCTCTACGACCGGCACCTCACCGTCGACTTCGCCCACCCCGAAGCCGACCTGTCGTCCTACCCCCTGGTCGTCGTGCCCGCCCTGTACCTCGCCACCGAGGCCACCGCGCGGAACCTGCGGGCCTACGTCGAGGGCGGCGGCACGCTCGTCGTCTCCTACTTCTCCGGCATCGTCGACCAGCACGACGCCGTGCACCCCGGCCCCTACCCGGGCGCCCTGCGGGACGTCCTCGGCCTGACCGTCGAGGAGTTCTCGCCGCTGCTCCAGGGGCAGCGGACGCGGATCACCGGGCCCGACGGCGCGGAGCTCTCGGGCGACGTGTGGAGCGAGATCGTGGTGCCGCGCGGGGCCGAGGCCGTGTGGACGTACGCCGACGGGCTCGCCGCCGGACAGCCGGCCGTCACCCGGCACCGGCTGGGCGGCGGCACCGCGTGGTACGTCTCCACGCGGCTCACGGCGCACGACCTGGACGTGATCCTCGCCGCCGCCTGCGCGGACGCCGGGGTCGAGCCGCGGCCCGAACTCCCGCGTGACGTCGAGGTGGTGACCCGCGCCGGCGAGAGCGGGACGTACCTCTTCGTGATCAACCACACCGGTGACGAGGCGAAGGTGCCGCTGGCCGGGTCCGGCGGCGAACTGCTCACGGGGGAACGTGTCGCGGGACGGCTCGGCGTGCCCGCGGGGGCCGTGCGGGTCGTGCGGCTGGACGAGGACTGATGGTGCACCCCCTTCCCCCGTCCATTCAACGCCGACCCACTCCCAAGTACCGCGAAGTCGAAGGGGCATCGACGATGCACGGCAACAACGGAACACGCACCACCGGCACGACCCGCAGAGCCGTCCTGGCGGCAGCCCTCGCGGGCGGCGCCGTCCTCGCGCTGCCCGCCCCGGGCGCCCGAGCCACCAGCACCCTCGTGGGCGGTGGCTTCGAGAGCGGCCTCACGGGCTGGTCCGGCCACGGCACCACCGGCGCCGCGTTCACCGAGGCGGGCGGCCGCGGCGGGGGCCTGCGGCTCTCCCACTGGGCGTCATCGGCGTACCAGGTCGAGACGTACCAGTACCTCACCGGCCTCACGGACGGCACGTACACGCTGACGGCCTGGGTCCGCTCCAGCGGCGGCCAGAACGCCGCCTACATCGCGCTCAAGAGCGGGAGCGCCGAGCAGCGCACCGACCTGCCGCCCACCCCGAACGGCGCGTGGCTCCGCCTCGTCACGTCGGTGCGGGTCACCGGCGGTGCGTGCACCGTCCGGCTCGTCTCCGACGCGCACGCGGGGGAGTGGGCCAACTTCGACGACGTCACGTTCACCCCGGGGTCGACGGGCCTGGCCGTCAAGGGCGGTGACGTCTCCACGCTCGCCAAGAACGAGGCGCACGGGGCGACGTACCGCTACGCCGACGGTGCGAGCGGCGACGCGCTGGCGATCCTGGGCTCGGCGGGCATGAACTACGCCCGGCTGAAGGTGTGGGTGAACCCCGCCGACGGCTACAACGACAAGGCGAAGGTCCTCGCCACGGCCAAGCGGGCCAAGGCGCGCGGCATGAAGCTGCTCGTGGACTTCCACTACTCCGACAGCTGGGCGGACCCGGGCAAGCAGAACAAGCCCGCGGCCTGGGCCACGCACGGCTACAGCCAGTTGACGAAGGACGTGTACGACCACACGTACGACGTCCTGAACGCCCTGAAGGCGCAGGGCACCACCGCCGACATGGCGCAGATCGGCAATGAGCTCAACGGGGGCATGCTCTGGCCCGAGGGCTCGACCGACGACTGGGACCGCCTCGCGGGGCTGCTGAAGTCGGGGGCCCAGGCCGCCAAGGCGGTGTCCTCGGGCACCCGGGTCGCCCTGCACCTCGCGGAGGGCGGTGACAGCGCGGGCACCCGCTGGTGGTTCGACCAGGCGGTCTCCCGCGGTGTGCCCTTCGACGTCATCGCCCTGTCGTACTACGGCTACTGGCACGGTCCGCTCAGCGGGCTCCAGGCCAACCTCGACGACGTGGCGGCCCGTTACCGCAAGCCCGTCCTGGTCGCCGAGACGGCCTACGCCCACACGCTGGCCAATGGCGACGACCTGGAGAACAACGTCGCCCGCGCCGATCAGCTCGCCGCGGGTTACCCCGCTACCCCCGCCGGGCAGGCCGCGAACCTGCGGGACGTCATGAACGTCGTGGAGGCCGTCCCCGGCGGCCGCGGGCTCGGCGTCGTGTACTGGGAACCGGCCTGGACGGCGGTCGACGGCAGTGGCTGGGACCCCGCCGACCCGTCGTCGGGGAACGCGTGGGAGAACCAGGCGCTGTTCGGCTACGACCGCCGACTCCTGCCCGCCGCCCGGTGGTTCGCGCACCGCTGAGTTCCAGAAGGTTTTGTCAGAAGCATTGACGGAGCCGGGGCACCCTCTTAGCTTCTACGCGTCGTACTTCGTACGTCATATATGAGACGCGATACGCGAGATCTGAGGGTGCCCATGACGTCCGTCCCGACTCCGACCCCGGCCTCGGCGCCGCCCCCGGTCCCGATCCCGTCGCGCACGCAGTACGTGCTCGAGTCGATCAAACACCGCATCCTCAGCGGCGAGTTGAGCCCGGGGCAGCCCCTGATCGAGACGGAACTCGCCCGCGCGTACGGAGTGTCCAAGACACCCGTGCGCGAGGCCCTGAAAACCCTCGCCGGTACCGGGCTCGTCGAGATGAGCCAGTACAAGGGCGCCACCGTGCGCACCGTGGATGCCGCCATGGCGCGCGAGGTCTACGACGTACGACTGCTCCTGGAACCCGAGGCGCTGCGCCGCACCGTGCTGCGCGGCGCCCCGCTCGACGCCGCGCGCGAGGCCCTGGTGCGGGCCGACGCCGCCGAGGACGCGGCCGAACGCTCGCTGGCCAACCGGGAGTTCCACCGCGCGCTGTACGTCGACTGCGGCAACCCGCTCCTCGGGCGGCTGCTTGACGGGGTGCGGGACCAGGCCGCACTCGTATCCGCCGTGGCCTGGGCCGCCGACCCGTCGTGGGCGCGTGAGGCCACCGAGCACGAGCGGATCCTGCGGCTCGCCCTCGCCGGGGACCAGGACGGGGCGGCGCGCGCCCTGCACGAGCACATCGAGTCGTTCGTGCGCCGAGCCTTTCCCGGGGAAGGGGAACTTCAGTGACGTTCGAGACGCAGCGCACCGCACTCGCCGACGTCGTGGCGATCCCGGTGACGCCCTTCGCCGCGGACGGCGCCATCGACCGCGCGGCACACCGCGCGATCCTGCGCCGCCTGCTCGACGGCGGGGTGCGCACCCTGACGCCGAACGGCAACACCGGTGAGTTCTACGCCCTGTCGCCCCAAGAGCGGCGCGACGTCGTGGAGTTGACCATCGCCGAGGCCGCCGGGCAGGCCGTGGTCCTCGCCGGCGTGGGCCATGACGTGCCGACCGCTGTCGCTGCCGCGCGGCACGCCGGGGAGTGCGGCGCGGACATGGTGATGGTGCATCAGCCCGTGCACCCCTACGTCTCCGACGCGGGCTGGGTCGCCTACCACCGGGCGATCGCCGAGGCCGTGCCGGACCTGGGAGTCGTCCCCTATCTACGGGACGCGGGCCTGCCGGGCGCCCGCCTCGCCGAACTCGCCGACGCCTGCCCCAACGTCATCGGCGTCAAGTACGCCGTACCGGACGCGGTACGGTTCGCCGGGTTCGCGCGCGACGCGGGGCTCGACCGCTTCGTGTGGGTCGCGGGGCTCGCCGAGCCGTACGCCCCCTCGTACTTCTCGGCGGGCGCCACCGGTTTCACCTCGGGCCTCGTGAACGTCGCCCCCGGCCTCTCGCTGCGCATGATCGAAGCGCTTCGATCCGGTGACCACGGCGAGGCCATGAAGGTGTGGGAGCAGATCCGCCGCTTCGAGGAACTGCGCGCCGCCGACGGCTCCGCGCACAACGTCACGGTCGTGAAGGAGGCCCTCGCCGTCCTGGAGCTGTGCCGCCGTGACGTGCGCGCCCCGAGCAGCCCGCTGCCGGCGGCCGAGCGGGCCGAGGTGGCCACGATCGTCGCGGGGTGGTCCCTGTGAGCGGCGCGCCCGAAGGTCGTACGCGGCAAGAGCTGCGCAGCAGCCAGTGGTACGGCGAGAGCGTCTCCTCGGGCCTGCGCTCCTTCAGCCACCGCGCCCGCACCCGCCAGCTCGGCTACCTCCCCGAGGAGCACCTGGGCAAGCCCGTCATCGCGGTACTCAACACCTGGTCCGACATCAACCCCTGCCACTCCCACCTGCGCGAGCGCGCCCAGGCCGTCAAGCGCGGCGTGTGGCAGGCGGGCGGCTTCCCCCTGGAGTTCCCGGTCTCCACGCTCAGCGAGACCTTCCAGAAGCCGACCCCGATGCTCTACCGCAACCTCCTGGCCATGGAGACCGAGGAACTGCTGCGTTCCTACCCGGTGGACGGCGCCGTCCTGCTCGGCGGCTGCGACAAGACGACGCCCGCGCTGCTCATGGGCGCGGCCAGCGTCGACCTGCCCGCCGTCTTCGTGCCGGCCGGGCCCATGCTGCCGGGGCACTGGCGGGGCGAGACCCTCGGCTCCGGCACCGACATGTGGAAGTACTGGGACGATCACCGCGCCGGGCTCATCGGCGACTGCGAACTGACCGAACTGGAGAGCGGCCTCGCGCGCTCGCCGGGCCACTGCATGACCATGGGCACCGCCTCGACGCTCACCGCGGCGGCGGAGGCGCTCGGCGTGACCGTGCCCGGTGCCTCGTCCATTCCCGCGGTCGACTCCGGGCACGACAGGATGGCGGCGGCGTCGGGCCTGCGGATCGTCGAACTCGTACGCCAGGACCGGCGTCTTTCGCGGATCCTCACCGCTGACGCCTTCGCGGACGCCGTCACCACGGTGCTGGGACTCGGCGGCTCCACCAACGCCGTCATCCACCTCATCGCGATGGCGGGACGGGCCGGGGTCGAGCTGACGCTGGACGACTTCGACCGGATCGCCCGCACCGTGCCGGTGCTGGCCGATGTGCGGCCGGGCGGCGAGCGGTACCTGATGGAGGACTTCCACTTCGCGGGCGGGCTCCCGGGCTTCCTGTCGCGGATCACCGACCTGCTGCACCTGGACCGGCCCACGGTCTGCCACGACACCCTGCGCGAACAGCTCGCGGGGGCGCGCGTGCACGACGCGGACGTGATCCGCACCCGCGACGACCCGGTCGCCGCGGAGGGCGGCGTCGCCGTCCTGCGCGGCAACCTCTGCCCGGACGGCGCCGTCATCAAGCACATCGCCGCCGAGCCGCACCTGCTGCGGCACACCGGCCCCGCCGTCGTGTTCGACGACTACCGCACGATGCAGCGCACCATCCACGACCCGGCCCTCGGCATCACGCCCGACCACGTCCTGGTCCTGCGCGGCTCGGGACCCAAGGGCGGGCCCGGCATGCCCGAGTACGGGATGCTGCCGATCCCCGACCACCTGCTGAAGCAGGGCGTGCGCGACATGGTGCGGATCTCCGACGCGCGGATGAGCGGCACCTCGTACGGCACCTGCGTGCTGCACGTCGCGCCCGAGTCGTACGTCGGCGGGCCCCTCGCGCTGGTGCGTACCGGGGACCTGATCACCCTCGACGTCGCGGCGCGCACCCTGCGCCTGGAGGTGCCGGACGAGGAGCTGGCGCGCCGCCGCGAGCAGTGGACGCCGCCCCCCGCCCGCTATGAGCGGGGGTACGGCGCGCTCTACAGCGAGCAGATCACGCAGGCCGACACAGGCTGCGACTTCGCCTTCCTCGCGAGGCCGGGCGCGGTGCCGGATCCGTACGCGGGCTGAACTCAGGCCCCCGTCCCCCTATTTGTCCGAGATTTCGAACATCGTGCGCGAAGCGCTTCACCCGCACATCCACGATCGGAGAAGTGTCATGGCCCAGGCCGCAGCCGTGGCGAAGCCACCGCCGAGCACCGCCCAGCCGCCGCCCGACAAGGGTCCGCGGCGGGGGCGACGGCGGGTCGGGGCGACCCCGCGCCGCCTTCCCTACCTGCTGATCGCCCCCGCCGCCCTGCTGATGCTCGGCTTCATCGCCTACCCGGTCATCAGCGTCTTCTACTACAGCCTGCGGCACTACAACCCCACCAAGCCGTGGCGCAACGGCTTCGCGGGCCTCGACAACTTCGTCACCGCCTTCACCGACGACCCCGAGTTCTGGCACACGCTCGGCTTCAGCCTCCAGTGGGTGGCCGTCGAGGTCGTGCTGCAACTGCTGCTCGGCCTCGCGCTCGCGCTGCTCGTCAACCAGACCTTCGTGGGCCGCGCCATGGCCCGCGCCCTGGTCTTCTCGCCGTGGGCCGTCTCCGGCGTCCTCACCTCGACGATCTGGCTGCTGATCTTCAACTCCCAGACGGGCATCTCGCGTTACCTCGCCGATGTCGGGATCGGCTCGTACGGCACGTCGTGGCTCTCCGACACCGGGACGGTCTTCCCCGCCGTCGTCGTCGCCGAACTCTGGCGCGGCGTCCCCTTCTTCGCGATCCTCATCCTCGCCGACCTCCAGTCCGTCTCGAAGGACCTCTACGAGGCCGCCGAGGTCGACGGCGCGAGCCGCTGGCGGCAGTTCTTCCACATCACGCTGCCGCACCTGAAGGACGCGATCATCCTCTCCACGCTGCTGCGCGCGGTCTGGGAGTTCAACAACGTCGACCTGCTCTACACCCTCACCGGCGGCGGCCCGGCCGGCGAGACGACGACGCTGCCGCTGCGCATCGCGTCCATCGCCGTGGACTCGCACGACTTCGGCTACGCCTCCGCGCTGACCGCCATCGCCTTCGTGATCCTTCTCTTCTGCTCGCTGCTGTATCTGCGGCTCAGCAAGTTCGGGGGCCAGGACAAATGACCGCCACCACCGCCACCCGCCCGGCCGGGACGAGGAAGGAGCCCAGGGCCACCGTCATCGGACGGACACCCCGCTGGCAGATCTACACCCCCCTCGGGCTGTACCTCCTGTTCACCCTCATCCCGTTCTACTGGATCCTGCTCTTCGCCCTGCGCCCGACCGGCTCCACCTCGCTCGTGCCGTGGCCGGTCACCTTCGAGCACTTCGACAAGGTGTGGACCGAGCGCAGCTTCGCGACCTTCTTCCAGAACAGCCTGCTCGTCGGCGTCGTCTCCATGGTGATGACCACGCTCGTCGCCCTCGCGGGCGGCTACGCCCTGGCCCGCTTCGACTTCAAGATCAAGCGCGCCTTCATGCTGGCGCTGCTCTGCTCGCAGTTCATCCCGGGCGCCCTGATGCTCGTACCGCTCTTCGAGATCTTCGCCGAGCTGCGGATGATCAACTCCCTGGCCAGCGTCATCGTCGCCGAGACCGTCTTCCAGCTCCCCCTGTCGATGATCCTCATCAGCGGGTTCATCAAGAACGTGCCCTACGTCCTGGAGGAGGCCGCCTGGGTCGACGGCTGCGGACGCTTCCGCGCGTTCTGCGCCGTCGTCCTGCCGATGCTGCGGCCCGGCCTGATCGCGGTCGGTTCCTTCGCCTTCGTGCACAGCTGGAACCACTTCCTGTTCGCCCTGATGTTCCTCAGCGACCAGGGCAAGCAGACCATCCCGGTGGGCCTGGCCACGCTGATGGGCGCCGACAGCGTCGACCTCGGGGCGCTCGCCGCGGGCGGTGTCGTCGCCGCCGTGCCCGTCGTGATCGTCTTCGCCTTCATCCAGAAGTGGCTGGTCACCGGGTTCAGCGCCGGGGCGGTGAAGGGATGAGCGCCACGACGCGGGGGCTCCGGCTCCCGCTGCCCATCGTCCTCGCGGGGGCCCGCGGCCACGGCCGCTGGCACCTGGAGAACATCCGGCGCCTCCAACACGCCGGTCTGGTACGGCTGGTGGGCGTCTGCGAGCTGAAGCCGCTGGTCGGCGAGGAACTCGTCGGCTTCGGCGCGGTCGAGCAGTCCGACGACTTCGCGGCGCTCCTCGACACGACCGGCGCCGCCGTCGCCGTGGTCTGCACGCCCATCCCGACCCACACCGAGCTGGCGCTCGCCGCCGCGCGACGCGGCGTCCACGTGCTCCTGGAGAAGCCGCCCGCCCCGTCCTACGCGGAGTTCCGGCGGATGGCGGACGGCGCCGCCGCGGCCGGTACCGCCGTCCAGATCGGCTTCCAGTCGCTCGGCTCGCACGCGATCCCCGCCGTCCGCCGGCTCGTCGCCGACGGCGCGATCGGCGAGGTCACCGGGGTGGGCGGGGCCGGCGTATGGGTGCGCGACGAGGCGTACTTCCGGCGGGCGCCGTGGGCCGGTCGTCGCAGGATGGACGGTGTGGACGTGGTCGACGGCGTCCTGACGAACCCCCTCGCGCACGCCGTCGCCACCGCCCTCGCACTGGCGGGCAGCGCGGCCGCCGAGGACGTCACGGACGTGGAGACGGAACTCTTCCGCGCCCACGCCATCGAGTCCGACGACACCTCGTGCGTACGGGTCTCCACGGCGGACGGCGCCCGGGTCACCGTCGCGGCGACGCTCTGCGGCCACACCTCCGAGGAGCCGTACGTCGTGGTGCACGGCAGCGAGGGGCGCATCACCTTCTGGTACAAGCAGGACCGCGTGCAGGTGCGGCGCGGCGGCACAAAGAGCACGGGCTCACCGGCCCTGTACGGCAGGACCGACCTCCTGGAGAACCTGGTCGAGCACCTCATGGGCCGCGCGGCGCTGCTGGTGCCGCCCGCCGCCACCGGTGCCTTCATGCGGGTCGTCGAGGCGGTCAGGACGGCGCCGGACCCCGTCGCGCTGCCCGCCGGCGCGTGGCGCGGCGCTCCCGGCGAGAGCGCCGAGCGGCGCGTCGTCGAGGGCATCGACGGGCTGGTCGCGGTCGCCGCCGACACGCTCTGCCTCTACTCCGAACTCGGCGTCTCCTGGGCCCGGCCGCCCGGCCGCGACGCCCTCGACCCGCACGGTGACCTTCACAACGAGGTGAACACGTCATGACCGCTTCCCCGCAGCACCCACCCGGCTCCCTCCTCCTGCGCTGCGCGGGGCGCCCGGTGGCGCGCTACGTCATCCGGCCCGACCTGGAGCGCGGCATGGCGCCCCGCCCCTACCTGCACCCCGTCACCACGCTCGCCGGGACGCCCGTCACCGAGCTGGCTCCCGATGACCATCCGCACCACCTCGGGGCCGGGGTCGCCGTGCCCGACGTGGCGGGACGCAACTTCTGGGGCGGGCGGACCTTCGTACGCGACCAGGGGCCGACGGAGCTGGACAACCACGGGGCGCAGCACCACCGGGGGTTCAAGCTGCGTGACCCGGACGGCTTCGTCGAGGACATCGACTGGACGGCGGACGGCGAGGTCCTGCTGCGCGAGCGGCGCACGGTCGCCGCCGTCGAACTGACCGCGGCCGCGTGGGCGTTGGACTTCACCTTCTCGCTCACCAACGCGACCGGCGGCGAACTGTCCATCGGCAGCCCGGCCACCAACGGCCGCCCCGGCGCCGCGTACGGCGGCTTCTTCTGGCGCGCCCCCAAGGCGGCCGCGCCGCCACGGGTCTTCACGCCGGAGGCCGAGGGGGAGGAACCCGCGCACGCCGCCCGCGCCGACTGGCTGGCCCTTGCCGGGGACGGCTGGACGCTGGTGTTCGCCGGCGCGACGGCACGGACCCGCCGCGACCCGTGGTTCGTACGCGCCGCCGAGTACCCGGGCGTCGGCTCCTCCCTCGCGACCGGGGACCGCCTGCCGATCGCCCCCCGCGACACGCTCGTGCGCCGCGTCGTCACGGTCGTCGCCGACGGCACCCTGGACCGGGACGAGGCGGCGGCGCTCGTCCGCAAGGCGGTGACGGCGTGAGGGCGGCGGCGGTGACGTCGTCGGGCGGGGCGAGTGTGTCGGGGGGTGGTCGGGCCGCGGGGGCGGGCGGAGTGTCGGCCGCGTGTCCGGGGGGTGGGGTGGCGTCGTCGGAGGGGGCGAGTGCGTCGGCCGGGGTGACCTCGTCGGACATGGCAAGCGCGCCGGGCGGTGCGTCGGCCGGGCGCTCCGGGGCCGGGGTGCGCGGTGGCCCGGGCGGTGTCTCCGGCGCCGTCACGAGCACCGCCGTGGTGGGTGCTTCGGGGGAGGGAGTCGGGCCGGGGGCGTCGGGCGGTGGTCGGGCCACCGGGTCAGGCGGTGCGTCGGCCGGGCGTCCGGCGGCCGGGGTGGCGTCGGCGGACGGGGCGAGCGCGTCGGGAGGTGGTCCGGCCGCCGGGTTGGGCGGTGTGTCCGCCGGGCGTCCGGGGGCCGGGGTGGCCTCGTCGGACGTGGCAAGCGCGTCGGCCGGGCGGCACCCGGAAGCCGGGGCGCACGGGGGCCCGGGCGGTGCCTCTGCCATGTCCGCGGCCACCGCCACCGCTTCGGCCGCCGCGAGCGTCTCCGCCACGCCGCTGGCCACGCGCCCCGAGCTCACCGGCGACCTCGGCGACGGCACCTACCGCAACCCCGTCCTCGCCGCCGACTGGTCGGACCCCGACGTGCTGCGGGTCGGGGACGACTTCTATCTCACCGCGTCCAGCTTCGGCCGGTCGCCAGGGCTGCCGCTGCTGCACTCCCGGGACCTGGTCAACTGGACGCTCATCGGGCACGCCCTGGACCGCCTCGAACCGGCCGAGGCCTTCGCCGTCCCCCGGCACGACTGCGGGGTGTGGGCGCCGTCCCTGCGCCACCACGACGGGCGGTACTGGATCTTCTGGGGCGACCCCGACCACGGCGTGTACCAGATCAACGCCCCGCGCATACGGGGGCCTTGGACCCGCCCGCACCTCCTCAAGCCAGGCAAGGGCCTCATCGATCCCTGCCCGTTGTGGGACGAGGAGAGCGGCGCGGCCTACCTCGTGCACGCCTGGGCCAAGTCACGGTCCGGTGTGAAGAACCTGATCACAGGGCACCGCATGAGCCCCGACGGGCGTGAACTCCTCGACGAGGGACGCGTGTTGATCGACGGGGACCGGATCCCCGGCTGGTTCACCATCGAAGGGCCGAAGCTCTACCGGCACGACGGCTGGTTCTGGATCCTCGCCCCGGCCGGCGGCGTCGCGACCGGCTGGCAGGGCGCCTTCCGGTCCCGCTCCTTCCACGGGCCGTACGAGGAGCGGATCGTCCTCCAGCAGGGCAGCACCGGCGTCAACGGCCCGCACCAGGGCGGCTGGGTGCGCACCGCCACCGGTGAGGACTGGTTCCTGCACTTCCAGCAGCGCGGCGCGTACGGCCGTGTCGTCCACCTCCAGCCGATGCGGTGGGGCGCCGACGGCTGGCCGGTGCTCGGAGACGACGACAACCCCGGTACACCCGGCACCCCCGTTGACGTATACCGCAAGCCGAACCTGCCGCCGCAGCCGCCCTCCGCCCCCGCCACGAGCGACGACTTCCCCGGCGGACGGCACGGCCCCCAGTGGCAGTGGACCGCCAACCCCCGCACCGGCTGGGCCACGTCGCACTCCGGGGACGGCCTGCGCCTGGCCTGCGTACGCACCGCGCGCGCCGACGACGTGCGCGCCCTGCCGCACACGCTCACCCAGCGGCTGCCCCTGCGGCCGTGCGCCGTCGAGGTGGAACTGCGCCTCGACGCCGAAGTACCGGGCGCCCGCGCCGGATTGGCGGTGCTCGGCGACGCGTACTCATGGGTCGGCCTGGAGCGGGGCGAGGGCGGAGCGGTCCGCCTGGTGCACCGGTTCGCCGAAGCGGGCACGGAGGCCGAGCGGGACGCCGCGCCACCGCGCCCCGCCCCGCACGGCACGGCCCGGCTGCGCGTGGAGATCACGCGGGGCGCCCGCTGCCACTTCCATGCCGATACGGGCGACGGCTTCCGGCCCACCGGCGGCCCCGTCTTCGCCGCCACACCCTGGCGCTGGGTCGGCGCGCTGCTCGGCCTGTTCGCGGCGGCGCCCGAGGGCACGGGCCCCACGGGCACCGCCCTGTTCACGCACTTTTGGATCAACCACGGAAACACCACCCGAGAAGAGAGCCGATGATGAACATGAGCCCACGCCTCAGGCGCCGCACGACCGCCGCCCTCGCCCTGACCACCGCGCTCGCGCTGACCGCCACCGCCTGCGGTGACGACGGCAGCGGCGCGGCCGGCGACAAGGGCGGCGAGGGCAGCGGCAAAGGGGAGATCGTCTTCTGGGACAACAACACGGCGGTCCGGCACGACGTCTGGCAGGAGATCATCAAGGACTTCGAGAAGGAGAACCCCGACATCGACGTCAAGTACGTCGGGGTGCCCGCCGAGAACGTCCAGTCCAAGTACGACACCGCGATCCAGGGCGGCGGCCTCCCCGACGTCGGCGGCGTCGGCGCCGCCATGCTCGCCGGGATCGCCGCCCAGGACGCCCTGGAACCGCTCGACGACCGCGTCGAGAAGAGCGCGCTGAGCGGCAAGCTCAACTCCGCGATGGTGGACAGCGTCCGCGCGGCCGGCGGCGGCGTCGACCTCTACACCGTCCCGACGTCCGCGAGCAACGGCGTCCTTTACTACCGCACGGACCTCTTCAAGGCCGCGGGCCTGGAGGCGCCCACCACCTGGACGAAGTTCTACGAGGCCGCCGAGAAGCTCACCGACAGGGACAACAACCGCTTCGGCTACACCATCCGCGGCGGCGAGGGCTCCATCGCCCAGGCCCTCGACGCCATGTACGGACAGTCCGGCATCGGCGACTTCTGGGACGGCGACGAGACGACCGTCAACAACCCCAAGAACGTCGCCGCGCTGAAGAAGTACGTGGCCCTCTACAAGAAGGCCACGCCCTCCGCCGACCTCAACAACGACTTCACCAAGATGGTCGCCCAGTGGGACAGCGGCCAGATCGGCATGCTCAGCCACAACCTCGGCTCCTACCAGGACCACGTGAAGGCACTCGGCGAGGACAAGTTCCGCGGCCTGCCCAACCCGACGACCGACGCCGGCGTACGCGTCCAGGTCTCCAACCCCGTCGACGGGCTCGGCCTGTTCAAGTCGAGCAAGAAGAAGAAGGCCGCCTGGAAGTTCATCGAGTTCGCCGCCTCGCACGAGTCCAACAGCAAGTGGAACGAGTCGGCCGGCGCCATCCCCGCCAACACCGAGGCGGCCAAGGACCCGTGGGTGAAGAAGTCCGAGCCCACCAAGCTCGCGGCCGAGGCCCTGAACGACGGCTCCCTCAAGATCGTGCAGCTGCCGTACTACCTGCCCGACTGGAACACCATCAGCAAGGCCGAGAACGAGCCCGGCTTCCAGAAGGTGCTCCTCGGCAAGATGTCCGCGAAGGACTTCCTGGACTCGCTCGCCGAGCAGCTCAACGAGGCGCAGGCCGAGTGGAAGAAGGAGCACCAGTGACCGCCGCGGGCCCCGGCCGCCGCACGCTGTACCTCGCGGGCGACTCCACCGCCGCCCAGAAGTACGCGTCCGCCGCGCCGGAGACCGGCTGGGGCATGGCCCTGCCCTTCTTCCTGCGCCCCGCGCTGCCCGTCGCCAACCACGCGGTGAACGGTCGCAGTTCGAAGAGCTTCATCGACGAGGGCCGCCTCACCGCGATCCTCGGCGCCATCGGCCCCGGCGACCTCCTCCTGGTCCAGTTCGGCCACAACGACCAGAAGCGCGAGGACCCCGCCCGGTACACCGAGCCGTGGACGACGTACCAGGAACACCTGCGCGAGTACGTCGCCGGGGCGCGGGCGCGCGGGGCCCGCCCCGTGCTGCTGACCTCGGTGGAACGCCGGCGTTTCGACGAGGGCGGCGGCGCCCTGCCCACGCACGGCGACTATCCGGCCGCCATGCGGGACCTGGCCGCCGAGGAGGGCGTGGCCCTCCTGGATATCCAGGCCCTGTCCCTCGCCCTGTGGGGCAAGCTCGGCGCCGAGAAGACCAAGCGGTACTTCAACTGGACCGCGTCCGAGCAGGACAACACCCACTTCAACCCGCCCGGCGCGATCGCCGTGGCCCGCCTGGTCGCGGCGGAGCTGCTGCACCGCAGGGTGCTCGCGCCGGGCGACGTACGCCGCCTCGACGACGAGGTCCCGGAGTCCTGGATCACCTGGCCGGCCGAGGAGAGAGCATGACGAAGCGTGCCCGCACCACCCTGCTCGTGGGCTGCGCGGCCCTCGCCCTGACGCTCGCCGTGCCCGCCACGGCGACGGCCCGCCCGGGACCCGCCCGTGACGTGCTGCCCGCGCACGACGGCTGGGCGTCCGCCGACGGCGGCACCACCGGCGGCGCGGGCGCCGGGCCCGCGCGCACCCACACCGTCACCACCTGGCGGGAGTTCAGGGCGGCGCTCTCCGCGGGCGGCGAAGGGCCGCGGATCATCAAGGTCAAGGGCACGCTGGACGCCACGGGGGCGGGAGGCTGCGCGGCGTTCGAGGCCGAGGGGTACGACTTCGCGGAGTACCTCGCCGCGTACGACCCCGCCGTATGGGGCAGGGACCGGCCGGTCAGCGGCGAGCAGGAGGACCTGCGCGCGGCCTCGGCGGCCCGGCAGGCGGCGGCCGTCACGGCGTACATCCCCTCCGACACGACGGTCGTCGGGGTCGGCGCGAGCGCCGGGATCACCGGCGGCAGCCTCCAGATCAAGGGCGCGGACAATGTGATCGTCCGCGGCCTCACCCTGGAGAGCCCCCTGGACTGCTTCCCGCAGTGGGACCCGACGGACGGGGCGCGGGGCGCCTGGAACTCGGAGTACGACAGCGCGGTGGTGTACGGCTCCACGCACGTCTGGCTGGACCACAACACCTTCACCGACGGCGCCCACCCCGACAGCTCGCTGCCCTCCTACTACGGCGAGCTCTACCAGCGGCACGACGGCGAACTGGACATCGTGCGGGGCGCCGACCTCGTCACCGTCTCCTGGAACGTCTTCGCCGACCACGACAAGACGCTCATGATCGGCAACAGCGACAGCGCGGGCGCCACCGATCGCGGCAGGCTCCGCGTCACGCTCCACCACAACCTCTTCCGCGACGTCGTCGAGCGCGCCCCGCGCGTGCGCTTCGGCAAGGTCGACGCCTACAACAACCACTTCGTCGTCCCGCGCGACGGCTACCAGTACTCCTTCGGCATCGGGGCGGAGTCCCAACTCGTCGTCCAGCACAACGCGTTCACCCTCCCGCGCGGGGTCGGAGCCGGGCAGATCCTCAAGAAGTGGAAGGAGGCCCCCGTCACGGCGGACCACAACCACGTGAACGGCAGGCGCGTGGACCTGATCGGCGCGCACAACGCGCAGTTCCCCGACGAACCCCTCCAGTCCGGCGCCGGCTGGACGCCACACCTGCGCACACACGTCGACCACCCGCGCGCCGTGCCGTACGTGGTGGGCCGTGGGGCGGGAGCCGGAAAACTCCGCTGACCGCCCTCCGTCGACCGCCCCCCGTTTCGACCACCGTGTCCGAGCCGCACAGCGAAGGAGCACCTCCATGCCCTCGCCCCACCCGCACAGCCCCCTCACCCGCCGCTCCCTCATCGCCGCGGGCGCCGGAGCCGCGCTCGCCCTGGCCCCGACCGCCCCGGCCGCCGCCACCCGGCGGCGCCCCTTCGGACGGTACGGTTCGCCCGCCGCGCGGCTCGGCGCCCGCACCCTGTACGTGCATCCGCGCCCCGGCACCGGTGACTTCACCCGCGTACAGGCCGCCGTGGACGCGGCGGGCGGGGGCGGTTGGACGCTGGTCGTGGCGCCGGGGACGTACCGGGAGGTCGTGAGGGTCACCGCCGGGCACGCGGGGCTCGCGGTGGTCGGGGCGAGCGGTGAGCCGCGTGACGTGGTCATCGTGTACGACAACGCGGCCGGTACGCCCAAGCCGGGCGGCGGCACGTACGGCACGTCCGGCTCGGCGTCCGTCACCGTGGAGGCCGACGGGTTCACCGCACGCGACGTGACGTTCGCCAACGACTGGCTGCGCGCCGAACACCCCGAGATCGTCTCCGGGACGCAGGCGGTCGCCATCAAGGTGACGGGGGACCGCTCGGCGTTCCTGCGCTGCCGCTTCCTCGGCCACCAGGACACGCTGTACGCCGACACCAGGGCGCTCACCGTCTTCGCCCGGCAGTACTTCCGCGACTGCTACGCCGAGGGGGACGTCGACTTCGTCTTCGGGCGGGCCACGGCGGTCTTCGAGCGCTGCCGGTTCCACACGCTGCACAGGACCGACCTCGCGGGCGCGCCGTTCGGCTTCGTGTTCGCGCCGAGCACCGCCGTCGCCAACCCGCGCGGTTACCTCGTGGCGCGGTCCCGGGTCACGAGCGGCGCCCCGGACGCGTACTACAAGCTGGCCCGCCCCTGGGTCCCGTCGTCCGACCAGAGCGCGCGGCCGATGCTGACGGTGCGCGACACCTGGCTCGGCGCGGGCATCGACGCCGATGAGCCCTACGGCACCATGGCGTCGGGCCACCCGTGGCAGAACCAGCGCTTCGGCGAGTACCGCAACACCGGCCCGGGCGCCACCGTCACCGACCCGGCCCGGCGCCCCCAGCTCACCGCCGCGGAGGCCGCGTCGGCCACGCGCGAGAAGTACCTGCGCGACTGGCGGCCGTATCGCTGACAGGGCGGGGCTTCGGGAGGGAGAGAGGCGGCGGCAACTCATGCTCTTCCGGCGGCGACTCACGGGGAGAACCCCCGTCCCCCACCCACCCCTTCCGGGAGGCCCCCGTGCGTAACCCGCTTCACCACCGCAGACGCAAGGCCAGGACGCGTCTGCTCGGCGCCACCGTGGCGGCGGGGGCGGTGGCCGCCGCCGGGCTCGTCGCGCTGCCCGGCACCTCGTCCGAGGCCTCCGCCGCGCCCGCCGCCCGCCAGGCCGAGCGCCTGGACCGCGGCGTCGTCAGCGTCCACAACGGCAGCGGCAACCTGGTGAGCTGGCGCTGGCTCGCCTCCGACCCCACGAATGTCGCCTTCAACGTCTACCGGGGCGGTACGAAGGTCAACGCGTCCCCCGTCACCGGCTCCACGAACTACTTCCACCCGGGGGCGCCGAACTCGGCCGACTACACGGTCCGCGCCGTCGTGGGCGGCGTCGAGCAGGGCGACTCGGCGCACGCCGTCCAGTTCCGGGCCGGCTACAAGGACGTGCCGATCACCCCGCCCGCGGGCGGCTCGGACTACACGTACGAGGCGAACGACGCGTCCGTCGGCGACCTGGACGGCGACGGCGCCCTCGACTTCGTCCTGAAGTGGCAGCCCACGAACGCCAAGGACAACTCGCAGTCGGGCGTCACCGGCAACACCGTCATCGACGGAGTCACACTGGACGGCACCCGCCTGTGGCGCATCGACCTGGGGCGCAACATCCGCTCGGGCGCGCACTACACCCAGTTCCAGGTGTACGACTACGACGGCGACGGCAAGGCCGAGGTCGCCATGAAGACGGCGGACGGCACCGTCGACGGCACCGGCAAGGCGATCGGGAACGCGGCGGCGGACCACCGCAACGCGAGCGGGTACGTGCTCTCCGGCCCCGAGTACCTGACCATGTTCAACGGCCGGACCGGCGCGGCCATGCAGACCGTCGACTACGCGCCCGCGCGTGGCGACGTCGCGTCCTGGGGCGACAGTTACGGCAACCGCGTGGACCGCTTCCTGGCGGGGACCGCCTACCTCGACGGCTCGCGGCCGTCCCTGATCATGGCGCGCGGCTACTACACGCGCAGCGTCATCGCCGCCTGGGACTGGCGCGACGGCAGGTTCACGCGCCGCTGGACCTTCGACACGAACTCCTCGACCAACGCGGGCAAGGGCTACGACGGGCAGGGCAACCACAGCCTGTCCGTCGCGGACGTCGACAAGGACGGCAAGGACGAGATCGTCTACGGCGCCATGACCGTGGACGACAACGGCAACGGCCTGTGGACGACGAAGCTCGGGCACGGCGACGCGGGCCACGTCGGCGACCTCGACCCGTCCCGCGCGGGCCTGGAGTACTTCAAGGTCTCCGAGGACAGCTCCAAGCCCGGCTCATGGATGGCCGACGCCCGCACCGGGCAGATCCTGTGGCGGACCGCTTCGGGCGCCGACAACGGCCGTGGCGTCAGCGCCGACATCCACGCGGGCTCCCCGGGCGCCGAATCGTGGTCCGCGGCCGACACCACCCTGCGCTCACCCACCGGGGCGTCGGTCGGCCGCGAACCCTCCAGCGTCAATTTCGTGAGCTGGTGGGACGGCGACACGACCCGCGAACTGCTCGACGGCACCCGCATCGACAAGTACGGCACCGGCGGCGAGAGCCGCCTGCTGACCGGGGCGTCCGTCTCCGCCAACAACGGCACCAAGGCGACCCCGTCGCTCTCCGGCGACATCCTCGGCGACTGGCGCGAGGAAGTCGTCTGGCGCACCTCGGACAACCGCGCGCTGCGCATCTACTCGACCCCGCACCAGACGAACACGAGGATCACCACACTGCTCCAGGACACCCAGTACCGCACCGCCCTGGCCTGGCAGAACACCGCCTACAACCAGCCACCGCACCCGAGCTTCCACATCGGGAGCGGGATGACGACCGCGCCACGGCCCAGGGTCGCCACTCCCTAAACTCCCTGAACGGTTCAGCGGCGGCACAGAGCCGTGTCCACGACGCTCTCCAGCCGCTTCTCGGCCGCCTCCGCGGTCGGCTGCATGGTCACCGCGACGTTCGCCGCGCGGCCGTCGTCGGTGACGCCGCCCCGGGTCTCGTACCCGGGGAAGCTGCCGCCGTGGCCCCAGGAGCGTCCGCCGCACGACAGGGGCTTGCTGACGATGCCCAGTCCGTAACGGGCGCCGTCGCCGAAGTACGGGGCGGGGACGGTGGTGCGCATCTGGTCGAGCTGGGCCGCCGGGAGGAGGCGGCCGCCGATGAGCGCGGTGAAGAACCGGTTGAGGTCGGAGTTGGTGGAGATCAGCTGCCCGGCCGACCAGGCCCAGGAGGGGTCGATCTCCGTGATGTCGTCCAGTTCGGTGCCCGGCGCGTCCTGGTAGTACCCCTTGGGGTGCGGTTCGCGGATGGTCGCGTCGCGCGGCGCGGGGAAGTACGTGTGCCGCAGCCCGAGGCGGTCGATGACGCGCCGGTCGATCTCCTGGGCGACCGTGCGGCGGGTGACCTTCTCGATGATCAGGCCGGCCAGCACGTAGTTCGTGTTGCTGTACTCCCACTTCTTCCCGGGCTCGAAATGGGCCTCGTGCCGCAGCGCGATGCCGAGGAGTTCGCGGGGTTCGTAGTACCGCGGCTGGATGTCGTACTCGGTGTAGTTGGGCAGCCCGCTGGTCTGCTGGAGGAGGTGGCGCACGGTGATGCGGCGGCCGTCGATGCCCTCCCCGCGCACCAGGCCCGGCAGGTAGGTGTCGATGTGCGCGTCGAGCGAGATCCTCTTCTCGGCGACCAGCTGCAGCATGACCACCGCGGTGAACGTCTTGGTGTTGCTGCCGATCCGCACCTGGCCGTCCCGGGGCACCTGCGCGCCGGTCGCGAGGTCCCCGACACCGGCGGTGTAGGCACGTCCGCGGCCCGTGCGGTCCGTGACGCTCGCCAGCGCGGCGGGCATGCCGTCGGCGCGCACCAGCGCGTCCAGGCCCTGCTGGACGGTGTCCGGCCGGGGAGCCGCCGACGCCGCCGACGCCGAGGGCGCCTGGAGCGCTCCCGCCGTCATGACACCCACGGCCACCGCGACCGCCGCCGCCACGCTCCCGCGACGCCGACCGCCCTGCCGCCCGGACGAACGGACCCTCTGCCATGCCTGCTCACGCACGAGCCAACTCCTACGAACGCTGGGGACCCGGCGGCTTCCGCCGGGCCCCCAGCATGTCCGTACCCCATCACCTGCGGCGATCCTGCCACCACCCGCTTCGGGGAGGGGGTTAACCCCCGAGGGGCGGGGCACGTCCGGCGGCCCTCGCGGCTACCGCGGCCGCCTGGCCGCCGTGTCCCCGTAGACGATGCCGCGGCCGTTCGTCGCCACGTACACCCGGCCGAAGACCTTCGGGTCGCCGGTGATGGCGGCGCCCGTCCACCCCCACTGATGCCGCGCGTCGTTCACGCGCACCCAGCTGGCGCCCGCGTCCGTGGAGCGGAAGATGCCGCGCACGCCGCCGATCCTCGCGCTGGTGTAGAGCGTCTGGTACGAGGCACCGGGCGCCGCCTTGCCAAAGCCGATGGTGTCGGCCTCCTGGACGCCGCCCGCCTTGGTGAAGCTCGCGCCGCCGTCCGTGGAGTGCCACAGGCCGTACGTCCCGCCGGACTTGCCGCCCGCGAGCCACACGTCGCCCTTCCTGCCGGGGACGGCCTGGAACTTCACGGGCCCCTCGGCCGGCAGACCGGCCGCCGCCGTCGCGGTGAACGTCGCGCCGCCGTCCGAACTCACGTAGAAGCGCCCGGACTTGAAGCCGTAGAACCGCTTCGGGTCCACCCGGTCCGCCTCGACCACCGCGCCCTGCGGGATGCCCTTGGCGGCCGTCCACGACGAGCCAGGACCGGTGGCGGTGTGCACCCCCGCGCCCTCCGGGCTCCACACGAAGCGGCTCCCGTCGGCCGCGGCGGCCACCGTCCCGCCGCCCGTGACGCCCGGCGGCTCCTGGCCGCCGGACCAGGTGGCGCCGTTGTCCGTGGAGAAGGCGACGCGCGGCGCCGCGTCGGCGTTGCCGGCCCGTACCACCGTGGCCGGCCTGGACGCCGCGTAGTCCAGGCTGGTGGTCGAGGCGAAGTTCGGCGAGGTGTACATCAGCGGCGGCACCTTGGTGACGTCCGTGTGCCGGAAGCCGCCGATGTCGCCGAGCGCGCTCAGCAGCGGCGCCCCGGACGGGGGAGCCGCGAGGTCGTTGACGGCCGTCTCCTCCAGGCCCTTCACCATGGGCGTGACGGTGAACTTTCCGCCGGGGTCGTCCCAGTCGGTGAGGTCCTGAGTGCCGTAGACCGTGGCGCCCGTGCCGTACATCATGCGGTCGGAGTCGAACGGATCGATCTCCAGGGACTCCGTCATCCACCCGAGCTTCGGGGACTGCTCGGGCGGCGCGGGCTTCGCGCCCCAGGAGAGCCAGGGGACGGACGAGATGTCCATGGTGTAGCGGTTCTCACGCGTCGGGTACGACGAATAGCCCCAGGCCGACGTCCAGTTGGCGCCGCTGTCCGTGGTCCGGAAGATCTGCGTGTCGGGCCACCAGGAGCTGTAGCCGGTGACCATGACGGTGCCCGGGTCGCTCCGGTCGACGCTCAGCCCGCTGAAGCCGTAGTGGGTGTCGGCATCCGCGACGGGGCTGATGTTCTTCCACTCGCCGGTCCGCGTCGCGTACCGCCACACCTGGCCCTTGCCGCCGTCGTAGGGCCCCGCCCGGTCGCTGTACGCGAGGTAGAGATAGCCTCTCTCCGCGTCCAGGACTCCCTTGTGGGCGAGCAGCCCGGTCGGCTGGCCGCCGACACGCGACCAGCTGCCGCCGCCGTCGGTGGACTTGTAGACGGAGTTCTCCTTGTCGGCGACGCCCACATACAGGGTCTGCGTCCTCAGCGGCTTCGAGCCGCCCGAGCCCGTCGACTCGTCGAACGTGACCCAGACGATCCCCTGGTTGTCGGAGTCGTAGCCGCTCGTGTCACTCGGGTCCTGCTGGAAGTTGCCGGGGTTCGGGAAGTTCGTCACCTGCTTCCAGGTGGCGCCCGCGTCCGTGGAGCGCCACAGGCCCTTGCCGCTCGGTGCCCCCAGGTAGAGCACGTCGTTGTCGTGCGGGTCGACGGCCAGGCGCTCGCCCATGCCGCGCCCCGGCATGTTGCCGCCCAGCTTGAACGGCAGGTCGGCCTTCCGCCAGGTCTCGCCCCGGTCGGCGGAGCGCAGCACGGCGCCGTTGCCCGGGTCCCAGTCGTTCGTGTACGTGCCGACGGCCGCGTACACCCGGTCCGGGTCGACGGAGTCGGACGCGAGGCTCACCACGCCGGTGTGCCCCCAGTCGTCCCAGCCGATGGAGTCGAGCAGCGGCTTCCAGGACTTCGACGACTCCTGCCAGCGGTAGGCGCCGCCGATGTCGGTGCGGGCGTAGGCGAGGTGGCGCTCGGAGCGGTTGAAGACGATGCCGGGGACGAAGCCGCCCCCGTCGATGCGGACGTTCTTCCAGTCGTACGGGACGGCCGTGGCCGCCTTCGCGACCGCGAAGGCGTGGTCGTCGGCGGCCGCCACCGGACCGCCGACGAGCATGCCGCCGAGCAGGCCGAGCAGAGCGGGGAGTATGCGCGCTCTGTGCGCGCGGGGCACAGGAGGCATGGGGGGTCCCTTCGCACATCAGGTGGGGGGCGGGGGAGGGCGGCTCAGCTTTCGAGGAGCTCCGCGTACGCGCCGAGGGCGAGGGCGACGTCCACCTGCGCCCAGAAGCGGTGGTAGGTGAAGGTGGGGGCGTTGCCGCCGGACAGATACGCCTGGACCTTCGGCCAGTCCGGGTCCTTCTTGTAGAAGGAGCGGATGGAGGTGAAGTCCGACGTGGAGTTGACCGCGTCGCCGTTCGGCATCCGCCCGCTCCAGCCGTTCGGCACGTACACCGCGTCGTCGAAGCGGTTGTAGTCGGCGCGTTTCTCCGGCACGGCGACGCCCCGGGCGTCCTGGTGGTGGGACCACATGCCGTCGAGCAGCGCCTTCGCGGTCGCCCTGGCCCTGGCGTGGCCGGCGCGGGCGGCGTAGTAGACCAGGGTGCGCGCGTAGGCACCCGCCACTCCCACGTCGTTGGTGCGGTCCACGACCGAGACGTGCAGCCCTGAGTTGGCGCCCGGCCGCGAGGGGTTCCAGGTGTCGGGCTGCCCGGACCAGCTGAGCGTCGAGGGGAAGAGGTAGGACCCGTCGGAGTTGACGCTCGTGTGCGCGAGCGCCCACGTCACCCACTTGTCGAGGACGGCCTTGGCGTCCGCGGCGCCCGTCTGGTGGTAGTACGCGGCGACCCGCTCCATCGACCAGGCCTGGAAGCCGAACCACTGGTTGGACGGCGGGTCGTGGTAGACGGGCTTCTCGTCGTAGTACATGCCGTAGAACGTGGGCGTGCCGGCCGGCGGCGTGGCGTAGCGGCCCTGCCAGCTGTTGGTCGCGCCGCCCGCGATCGCGCCCTCCGCGGACTGGAGCCAGCGGTAGAACTCCAGCTGCCGCTTCAGGCTCTGCGCCCAGTCGGCCCTGCCGGTCGCCGACTTGGGCGCGAGGGGCGCGTACGAGGAGAGGGCGTGCGCGGCGAGGGGGTTCTGGTAGCCGCCGTGGCTGTGGCTGCAGCCGATGCGCCATGCCCAGCCCGCCGAGGTGTCCAGGGCGCCGCCCCACGCGTAGTACCAGGACAGCAGGTAGTGCGCGCTGTTCTTGCCGCCGCCGGGCGCGCAGCCGGACGGTGACGTGCAGTCGCCGACCTTCTTGAAGTACTTGTCGAACAGCGCGTAGCGCAGGTAGTCGCCCATCTTGGCGGCCTTCGCGACGGTCGCCGCGACCTGCCCCTGCTTGCCCTGCGCGGTGGCCCACTTGTGCGCCCAGTACGCGGCCTGCACGGCACGCGCGTCGGCGTCGGGGGCGTTGGTGAACTTCCACTGCCGGGCGTACGAGGCGTCGCCGGTGAACAGGTCGAGGTAGCCGTTCCTGCCGCCGTGCGTGAAGTCGTCGCGGCAGGGGTGCGGGACCGTCTCCCAGACCGACTCCTGGGGGCCGCGCTGGAAGGTGTTGATGTACGTCGGAGCGGTGCCCGCGCCCCCCAGGCCGTAGGTGTTGTCGACGTCCTGGAGCCAGTGCATGCCGTAGATGTCGTCGGTGCCGTACGCGCTCCTCAGCTCGGCCGCGAGGGGGTCGGAACCAGCGGCGACAGAGGGGTCAAGAGGGGCCGGGTACTGCGCGGGTGTATCCCGCTCGGGCGCGTACGTAGCCGGTTTCGCCGCATTGTAGAAACTGTTCGTCGGCTGGTCCGCGCGGGTGGGGATCATGAATTTCTCCATGGTTTCCCACGCCGAGTTGAACCGGGTCCAGTCACCGGTGACCTTGCCGTACATGGCCTGGAGCCATATCAGATAGCTGTACGCCTCCGAAGTCGTCTCATGGCCGTGATCGGGCGCTTCGACAATGAGCGTCTCGACGGAGTGGTACGGAATGCCCTCTGGCGAGAAATAGCCGTTGGCGGGGTTGGTGATCTTTCCGTAGAGGTCGAGGAAACGCTGTTCATAGGGAGTGGCCGCCGCCGAAACCTCCCGCGCGTGGGCGGCCTGACCTGCGGGTCCGAGGCCGGCGGCGACGGGGATCGCGGCCGCGGCGGCGCCGATGGCCAGAACTCTGCGGCGGCTGAGTTCTGGTCGTGATTCGCCGGGTTCGGGGAAAGAACGCATGGGGGTGTCCTTCTTCCGGTGAGGGTGGGAGCGCTCCCAAAGTCCTTGTGCGACCAGAGGTTGTCAAGACTGCTGGCGTGAATCGAGTTGTCGAATCCATTCGACGGGACGGCCGGAAAAATTCCGGGAAACGCGGCAACCCTTTCGCTGTCCGGCGGTGACTCCACGTCAGAGCCCCGCCCTTACCGGCCGAAGACCGAACGACCGACAGACCGACAGGCCGAAGGACCGACGGACCGACAAGGAGTCGCCATGACGCGGCACCCCCCGCTCCTGTCCCGACCGCTCAGCACGCACCGCCCGCGCCACCCGCTCGGAACGCGCCACCCACGCCGCCTCCTGCGGTCGCTCGCCGTCCTGGCGGGCGCCCTCCTCCTCGCGGGAGGCCTCACGTCCCCCGTGGCCGCGCGCCCCGCCGCGGCCGCACCGCCACCCGTCCTGCACGTCGAGGGCAACCGCCTCGTCGGCCCGGACGGCGCCGCCCACCGCCTCCTCGGGGTCAACCGCTCCGGGGGAGAGTTCGCCTGCGTCCAGGGCTGGGGCATCTTCGACGGCCCCGTCGACGACGCCTCGGTCAAGGCCATCGCGGACTGGAACGCCAACACCGTGCGCATCCCCCTCAACGAGGAGTGCTGGCTCGGCACCGCCAACATCGACCCCCGCTACCGGGGCGCCGCCTACCGCACCGCCATCGACGGCCTGGTCCAGCGCGTCCAGGCGCACGGCATGACCCCGGTCCTCGAACTGCACTGGACCCACGGCCGCTACACCGGCAACTCCGCCGGCTGCCACGACGTCCATGCGAGCTGCCAGAAGCCCATGCCGGGCGCCGCGCACACCCCCGCGTTCTGGACCTCGGTGGCGAACACGTACAAGAGCGACCCCGAGGTCGTCTTCGACCTCTTCAACGAGCCCTATCCGGACCGCGCGACCCCCACCACCGCCCAGGCATGGGCCTGTTGGCGCGACGGCGGCACCTGCCCCGGCATCGACTACGAGGTCGCCGGGATGCAGGACCTGCTGGACGCCGTACGGGGTACGGGGGCCCGCAATCTCGTCCTGACCGCCGGCATCGCGTACTCCAACGACCTCAGCGGCTGGCTGGAGCACGCGCCCCACGACCCGGCGGGCAATCTCGCCGCGGCCTGGCACGTCTACAACTTCAACGCCTGCGCCGACGAGAGCTGCTGGAACCGCACCCTCGCCCCCGTCGCCGACCGCGTCCCGCTCGTCGCGGGCGAGATCGGCGAGAACACCTGCTCCCACGGCTTCGTCGACCGCGTCATGAAGTGGTTCGACGACCGCCGGCTCTCCTACCTCGGCTGGACCTGGAACGCCTGGGACTGCTCATCGGGCCCGGCCCTGATCCGCTCCTACGACGGCACACCCACCCCGTTCGGCATCGGGCTGCGCGACCATCTGCGCGCCCTCGAGCACCGCGACCGCACACGCGGACCGCGCTGCCAAGCGGCACCGCCGCCACACCCACGCGCCACCGCGCGCCGCCCGCGTCGTGCAGTACGGATCGACCCTGCCCGGCCGGGACTGCGCGGCCCTCGCCTCCAACGGCGAACTCGGCCCGACCGAGATCGACCGCTACAAGCGGGACTACATCGACCCGATCGCGAGGATCCTCGGCGAGGCCAAGTACGCGAACCTGCGCATCGTCACGACCATCGAGATCGACTCGCTGCCCAACCTCGTCACCAACACCGGCGGCCGGCCCACCGCGACCCCCGCCTGTGACGTGATGAAGGCCAACGGCAACTACGTGAAGGGCGTCGGCTACGCCCTCAAGCAGCTGGGCGCCGTGCCCAACGTCTACAACTACGTGGACGCGGGCCACCACGGCTGGATCGGCTGGGACGACAACTTCGCCGCCTCCGCGCAGGTCTTCCACCAGGCCGCCACCGCCGAGGGCAGCACCGTCGACAACGTCCACGGCTTCATCACCAACACCGCCAACTACAGCGCCCTGAAGGAGGAGAACTTCCGGATCGGCGACACGGTCGGCGGCCGTTCGGTCCGCGAGTCGAAGTGGGTCGACTGGAACCGCTACACCGACGAGCTCTCCTTCGCCCAGGCCTTCCGCAACCAACTGGTGTCCACCGGCTTCCGGTCCGACATCGGCATGCTCATCGACACCTCCCGCAACGGCTGGGGCGGCACGGCACGGCCCACCCGGCCGGGCCCGACCACGGACGTCGACTCCTACGTCAACGGCGGCCGCTACGACCGCCGTATCCACGTCGGCAACTGGTGCAACCAGTCGGGCGCGGGCCTCGGCGAGCGCCCCAAGGCCGCACCGGCGGCCGGCATCGACGCCTACGTCTGGATGAAGCCGCCGGGCGAGTCCGACGGCTCCAGCAAGGAGATCCCGAACGACGAGGGCAAGGGCTTCGACCGCATGTGCGACCCCACCTATGAGGGCAACGCGCGCAACAATTACAGCAAGTCCGGTGCCCTGCCGAACGCGCCGGTCTCGGGACACTGGTTCTCCGCCCAGTTCCAGGAGCTCCTGAAGAACGCGCACCCGGCGGTCTGACCGCCCCTTGGGGCGCCCCGCCCCTGCTCAACGGAGTCGAAGCGCTTCGACTCAGCGTATGGACAGGCCAGGGGCGCCCCTTTAGGGTCGGTCGCATCGTCCCGTCGTCCCCTTCAGGAGAGCCGCATGGTCACCCTCGCCGAGGTCGCCAGGCACGCCGGAGTCTCGGCCAGCACGGTGAGCTACGTCCTCAGCGGCAAGCGGTCGATCTCGACCGGCACCCGGGAGCGCGTCGAACGCAGCATCCAGCAGCTCGGCTACCACCCGAACGCGGGCGCACGCGCCCTGGCCAGCAGCAGATCCAACGTCATCGCGCTGATGATGCCGCTGCGCACCGACATGTACGTACCGGTGATGATGGAGATCGCCATCGCCGTCGCCACCACGGCCCGCGCCCACGGCTACGACGTACTGCTCCTGACCGGCGACGAGGGCCCCCAGACCGTGCGCCGCGTCACCGCCAGCGGACTCGCCGACGCCATGATCCTCATGGACGTCGAACTGGACGACGAGCGGCTCCCGCTGCTGCGCGACAGCCCGCGGCCCGCCGTCCTCATCGGGCTGCCCGCCGACACCTCCGGACTCACCTGCGTGGACCTCGACTTCGTCGCGACGGGCGCGCTCTGCGTGGAGCACCTGGCCGGGCTCGGCCACCGCGACATCGCCGTCATCGGCGAGGCACCCGCCGTCTACGAACGGCACACCGGCTTCGCCGAACGCACCCTCGACGGGCTGCGCGGCAAGGCCCGCGAACTGGGCGTGCGGCTGCTGCACCGGCCCTGCGAGGCGGGGTACGGGCCGACATCGGCCACCCTCGCCCGGGTCTTCGACGAGCGGCCGGGCACCACGGGCTTCGTGGTGCAGAACGAGTCGGCCGTGGAGCCGCTGCTCGGACTGCTGCGCCAGCAGGGCAGGGCGGTCCCCGAGGACGTGTCGGTGATCGCGGTCTGCCCGGACCAGGTGGCCTTGCAGGCATCGGTGCGGCTCACCTCGGTCTCCATCCCCGCCGAGGAGATGGGGCGCAGAGCCGTGGAGCGCATCGTCGCCAAGCTGGCGGGGCAGGGCGAGGACGACGTCACGCTGATCGCCCCGGAACTGACGGTGCGGGCCAGCTCGGGAAGCGCCCCGGCCTGACCCGCACCCGCCCGCGGGGCCGGCCTCTCAGCGGACCTGTCTCCGCCCCGGGGGGGGGGAAAGGTCGCCTCGGCCGGGCAGAGGGGGCGCATTCGCGTTTCGCTACTGTTCGGAGTCCCATCACTCCTGAGGGTGATATTCCGTTATGGCTCCGGGCTGCTTCTCTACTGAGGTCCCGCTGAGGCAGACACTCCCGATCGGAGTACTGAATGAGGCTGTCCGCCCGCTGCGCCTACGTAGCGCTGCTCCTGCTGCTCCCCCTCACCGCCGTCCCGGCCTCGGCCGCCGAACCGAGCCCGAAGGAGCCGGCGCGCTCCGCCCCCGCACCCCTGCGGACCACGTCGGCGCCCATCCCGGACCAGTACATCGTCACCCTGAAGCCCGACACCCCCTCGACGGCCACCCAGATCACCCAGCAGGTCGGCGCCACCGCGCTCCACGAGTACCAGCGGGTGCTGCGCGGCTTCGCGGCCAAGCTCGACGCGAAGCAGCTCGCGGCCGTGCGCGGCCTTCCCGAGGTGGCGGCCGTCGAGCAGGACGCGACGATCACCGCGACCCCGCTTCGCGCGGACCGTGTCCCGGCCGCCAGCTGGGGCCTGGACCGCATCGACCAGCCCTACCTCCCGCTCGACCGGCAGTTCAACGTCAACAGCACCGGCGCCGGCGCCACGGCGTACATCTTCGACACCGGCATCGACTACCGGCACGCGGAGTTCGGCGGCCGCGCCGTGCCCGGCTTCGACGCGATGGGCGACGGCAGGAACGGCCAGGACTGCAACGGCCACGGCACGCATGTCGCGGGCACCGTTGGCGGGGCGAACTACGGAGTCGCCCGGCAGGCGCGGCTGGTCAGCGTCCGCGTCCTCGGCTGCGACGGCAGGGGATCGTACTCCGGCATGATCGCCGGCTTCGACTGGGTGGCGCAGCACGCCCGGCAGCCCGCGGTCCTCAACGGCTCCCTCGGCGGCCCGCGCAGCGACGCCGTCAACCGGGCCGCGACCGCGCTCTCGGACCGCGGCGTCCTGCCGGTGGTCGCGGCGGGCAACGACGCGGTCGACGCGTGCAACGTCTCTCCCGCGAGCGCCGACCGGGTCCTCACCGTCGGGGCGACCGACCCCCAGGACCAGCAGGCGAGCTTCTCCAACCACGGCCGCTGCCTGGACATGTACGCCCCCGGCACCGGCATCATCTCGGCCAGGCTCGGCGGCGGCAGCGTGGCGCTGGACGGCACGTCCATGGCCAGTCCGCACGTCGCCGGTGTCGCCACCCTCCTCAAGGCGCGCTACCCCTCGGCGACCTCCGCCCAGGTGTACTCCTGGGTGGTCGACAAGTCGGTGAAGGGCATCCTCTCGGTGTCTCCCGCCTCTCCCAACCGCCTGGTGCAGACCGCCGGGCTCTGACAGCGCGCGGGCGACCTCACCGGCCCTCGACCCGGTGGGGCCGCCCCGGCGCCTCCTCCAGGACGGCCACCCCGTACCGCCCCAGCGTGACAGTCCCCTCGGCCGGCTCACCGCTCAGCAGCTCGCGGTACCGCCCCGGCACCGCGACGCTCACCTCACCGCGGCCGTGGTGCAGGAGGAACAGCAGGTCGCCGCGGCGCACGGCCTCCACTTCCCGGGGGAGGCCATCGAGGGGAGGCCGTACGCCTGCCCGTGCCGCGGCCCGGGCCAGCAGATCGCGCAGGGCGGTCGGCTCGGGGAGCGTGGAGACGTACCAGGCGCGGCCCCGGCGGAGCACCGCGGGGAGCCCGTCGAGTTCACCGCCCCGGTAGCGGGCCTCCACGCCCGCGTCGTCCCCGGCGGTCAGCTCCTCCGACCAGAGGGTGCCGGTGAACTCGCCGCAGTCGACGCTCTCCTCGTCCTCCAGCGGCCACCACTCGTGCACGGTCCGGATGCCGAGGAGCGCCCGCAGCCGGGCGTCCATGCCGCCGGGGCGCACCCGGTCGTCGCCGTCGGCCACCCCCGTGAAGAAGCCGCAGACGAGGGTGCCGCCCCGGCGTACGTACGCGACGAGGTTGTCGATCGCGGGGTCGGTGAGGAGATAGAGGTGCGGGACGACGACCATGCCGTACGCCGACAGGTCGTGCTCGGGGTGGGCGAAGCCGGTCGTGAGGTGCGCCTCCCACAGGGCCGCGTGCCAGGCGCCGAGCATCTGGGCGTGGTCGAGGCGGGCAGAGGGGCGGCCGTCCTGCTGCCCCGCCCACCAGGAGTCCCAGTCGTGCAGGACCGCCACCTCGGCGCTCACGCGGGCGCCGCTCACCCGTGGGCCGACGCGGGCGAGTTCCGCGCCGAGGCGCTTGACCTCCTGGAAGACGCGGCCCTCCGTGCCCGCGTGGCCGAGCATCCCGGAGTGGAACTTCTCGGCGCCCTGGCGTGACTGCCGCCACTGGAAGTAGCAGACCGCGTCGGCGCCGCGCGCCACGGCCTGCCAGGACCAGAGGCGGTTGAGGCCGGCCGGCTTCGGGTGGTTCACGCCGCGCCAGTTGACCGGGCCCGCCGCCTGCTCCATCAGCATCCAGGGGCCGCCGCCCGCCTGGGAGCGGGTGAGGTCCTGGACGAGCGCCCCGTGCCGCCCGCCGAGCGGGTCCCTCGGGTCGGGGTAGAGGTCGACCGAGACGACGTCCTCCTGCCCGGCCCACTTCCAGCCGTCCTGGCCCTGCCACAGCGGCATGAAGTTGGTGGTGACCGGCAGGTGCGGGGTGTGGGCGCGGACGATGTCGCGCTCGGCGAGGTAGCACTCGAGGAGGGCGTCCGATGTGAAGCGCTTGAAGTCGAGGACCTGCGTGGGGTTCTTCATGTAGTGGGCGCGGCGGGGCGGCAGGATCTCCTCCCAGGCGTCGTAGCTCTGGCCCCAGAAGGCGGTGCCCCAAGTCGAATTGAGCGCGTCGAGCGTGCCGTACCTCGCCCGGAGCCAGCGGCGGAACGCGGCGGCCGCCGTCTCGCCCCAGTCGTAGGTGCAGTACTCGTTGTTGATGTGCCACATCGTGAGCGCCGGGTGGCGGGCGTACCGCGCGGCCAGGTCCTGAGTGATGGCGGCGGCGAAGCGGCGGTAGGCGGCGCTGGAGTGCGCGAAGTGCTGGCGCGAGCCCCACCACTCCACCTGGCCGTCCTCGTCGCGCGGCAGCGTCTCGGGGTGGAGCCGGCCGAGCCACGGCGGGGGAGCGGAGGTCGGCGTGGCGAGGACGACACCGACGCCATGCTCGTGCATCAGGTCCATCAGCCGGTCGAGCCAGCCGAACTCCCGGGCGCCTGGCCGGGGTTCGAGCTTCGCCCAGGAGAAGACGCCGAGCGTGACGGAGTTGACCCCGGCCTCCCGCATCAGCCGCGCGTCCTGCGTCCAGACCTCCTCGGGCCATTGCTCGGGGTTGTAGTCGCCGCCGAACAGGATCCGGCCGCGGGTGGAGTCGTGGAGGGAAGGCATCGAGGGGTTCAGCCCTTCGCTGTATCGGCGGGTCAGCCCTTCACTGCGCCGGTGAGCATGCCCTGCTTGAAATGCCGCTGCACGAACGGCGAGAGGACGGCGACCGGCAGCAGCGCGAGGACCATCACGGCCATCTGGATGGCGAGCGGTGACAGATGCCCGGTGTTGATCGCCTGGCTGAGGCCGGTCGGCCGCTGCTGCTTGATCACCAGCTGCTGCATGACGTTCTGGAGCGGCATCATGTCCGGGTCGCTGAGGTAGATCGAGGCGTTGAACCAGGCGCTCCAGTACCCCACCGCGTAGAAGAGCGTGATCACCGCGAGCACCGCACGGGACAGCGGCATGACGATCCGCCACAGGATGCGCAGGTCCCCGGCCCCGTCGATGCGGGCGCTCTCGATCAGCTCCTGGGCCGTGCCCATGAAGAACGCCCGCAGCACGAGGATGTTGAAGACGTTCAGCGCGCTCGGCAGGATCAGCGACAGATACGTGTCCGTGAGCCCGAGGCCCTGCACCACCAGATACGTCGGGATCAGCCCGGCCCCGAAGAACATCGTGGCGACGATCAGCAGCAGGATCGGGCGGTGCAGCACGGACCCCGGGCGGGAGAGGCCGTACGCGCACAGGACGGACACCACCATGCTGAAGAGCGTGCCGACGACCGTGACGCCCACGCTGACGAGCGTGGCCCGCGAGACCTGGCCGCCGCCGAGCAGCTCCTGGTAGTGGATGAAGGTGACGCCGCGGGGGATCACCACCAGGCCGCCCGTCTCGGTGATCGTCTTCACCGAGGAGAGGCTGGTGACGACCACGACCCACACCGGGAAGAGGACGGCCAGGCAGACCAGGGTCAGCGTCACGCCCTTGGTGGCGAGCCCGGCCCTGGTCGGCGGCTCCTCCCACACCGGGCGCAGCCCGGACCTGCTGCCCGGCTCGATGCCGAAGTTGAGCACGCTCACCGCTTGTACACCCCCTGTTCGCCCATGAGGTGGGCGGCCTTGTTGGCGCCGAGCACCATCAGGAGGCCGAAGACACCCTTGACGATGCCGATGGCGGCGCCGTAGCCGAAGTTGCCGTTGTCGAGACCGGTGTTCCACACGTACGTGTCCAGGACCTCGGAGGCCGTGGGGCCCACCGCGGTGCGCTGGAGCAGGATCTGTTCGAAGCCGACCGTGAGCGCGTTGCCGACCTGGAGGACGAGCAGCAGGGCCACGACCGGGCGCAGGGCGGGCAGTTGGATGTGCCAGATGCGCCGCCAGCGGCTCGCGCCGTCCATCGCGGCGGCCTCGTACAGATCGGGGCTGACCGCGGCGAGAGCGGCGAGGAAGACGATGACGCCCCAGCCCGCGTCCTTCCAGATCACCTCGAAGGTGATCAGGAACTTGAACAGGCCCGGGTCGGTCATCAGGTCGAAGCCCTCGTGGCCGTGGTCGCGCAGCACCTGCGCGATGAGGCCGGCGCCGCCGAACATCTGCTGGAAGACCGTGATGACGAGCACCCAGGAGAAGAAGTGCGGGAGGTAGAGGATCGCCTGGGCCACGGCCCGCACCCGGGGGCGCACGAAGCTGTTGATGAAGAGCGCGAGCAGCACCGGGACCGGGAAGAACAGCGTCAGCTGGATCACGAAGATGGCGAGGGTGTTGCGGACCGCCTGCCAGAACAGCCGGTCCTCGGCCATGTGCCGGAAGTGCTCGAAGCCGATCCAGGGGCTCTGCGACATCGCCTGGAAGGCGTTGTCCGCGATGTAGGGGTCGTAGTCCTGGAAGGCGACCACGTTGCCGATCAGCGGTACGTAGTTGAAGACGAGCAGGAGCAGCAGCGCGGGCAGCACCATCAGGAGCAGCACGCGGTCCCGGCGCAGCCGGTGGCGGAGCGGGACACGGGGCACGGAGTCCTTGGCGGGGGGCGCCGCACCGGCGGGTGCGGGCGGCCGCTCGGCGGCGGCGCGGGGGCGAGCCGTGCTCTGCGCCATGTCAGGACGCCGCGTCGCCGGTCGCCCCTGCGTCCCCTGTCTGATCGAGCAGCTTCTTGTACCAGTCGCGCAGCTTGTCGCCGCCGCCCGACTTCCAGTCCGAAGCGGCCTGTCGCATGTCGGATACCTTCTTGCGGCCCCGCACGATGTCCTTCTCCAGGTCCTCGAACTCGGCGTTCAGCTCGGTGTACCGCGTCGGCTCGATGATCATCATGCCGTGGAAGAGCGGCTTCTTCGTGTGCGCGCCCTGGCGCTGCTGCCATCCGACCATGCCCCGGGTGACGTCCGGCAGATCGGCGTACGCGATGAAGGGCGCGGGCGATGCCAGGTACTCGTACGTCGAGAAGACCTCGTTGTTGCCCTTGCCGTTCTTGGTGAGGACGCCGTCCGTCAGGGTGTGGTGGACGCCCTCGACGCCGTACATCCGCAGCCGCTGCTCCTTCGAACCGTAGGGCGCGGCCGTGAAGTTGGCGAGGGCGAGGATGTCGCGGACGGTCTTCTCGTCGGCCTTCTCGCTGATGAACGTCCAGATGTCGGCGGGCGGGCGCGCGTACAGCGTCGGCGCTCCGCCGTCGGGCGCGAAGTAGTCGAAGGCCTCCATGCGGAACCTCTTGTCGTCCACGCGCTGCACGGCGGCCTTGCCGTACCAGTCGGAGAGGTCCTGGCAGTACATCCAGACCTTGCCCGCCGCGCACAGGTCGCCGATGCTGCCGGTCTCCGCCTTCGCGTCGGGGTGGACGAAGCCCGCCGAGTAGAGCTTGCGGGACCACTCCAGGGCTTCGAGGTACTCGTCGGTCTCGTAGCGGTTGACCAGCTTGCCGTCGACGAGCTTCCAGTAGTACGGCTTCTCCGGCAGCACCCCGAAGATGTGCCAGGCGGCCCAGCTCATGTCGCCGCACGCCCACACCTTGCTCCTGGGGGCGTTCAGCTGCTTGCACAGGTCGTAGAACTCCTCGGCGCTGGTCGGCGCCTTCAGCCCCTCCTTCTCGAAGAGGTCCGTGCGGTAGAAGGGCGCGATGTTCGGGGTGGTGGCGGAGGGCATCGGCAGGCCGCGCAGCTTTCCGCCGAAGACCGAGCGCTGCCAGGCGCCGGTCGGGATCGCGGCGAGGTTCGGGTACTCCTTGACCTTGTCGCCGCTCAGGTAGGGGCCGAGGTCGGCGAACTTGTTGGCGATGGCGCTCGGGATCTTGCCGGTCAGCTCCCAGCCGGGCACGACCACCGCGTCCGGCACGCCGCTGGAGGCGAGGACCGCGCCGAGCTTCTGGCCGTACGTGTCGCCCTGCTGGTTCTGCCACTTGACGCGGACGCCCGCGGCCTTGTCCATCGCGGTCCAGTAGGGGTTGCCCTGCTTGGGCACGTTCCCCCAGATCGGCGACATGACGGTGAACTCGCCGCCCTTGCCGAGCCGTTCGGGCACCGACGTCTTGAGCTCGGCCGCGGGCAGGGCCTTGGTGAAACCCGCGGCCGAGCCGTTCTTGGCCGGGATGTCCGGGCTGACGAGGTCCGAGGCGACGTACGCCGGGAGCAGGTCCTTGAGCTTCTTCCCCGTCGTGGTGCCCTCGTTCTTCGACCCGCCGCCCCCGCAGGCCGTGAGCAGCGGAGCACCGCCGGCCACGGCGAGCACCGCGAGCCCGGAGGAGGCGAGGAAGGTTCTCCGGTTCGGCCCGGAGCCGGTGGAGTGCGGACCGGAGCCGGTGGAGGGGGAGTTCGGCGTCATTGCGTCAACCCTTCGTGGCGCGCGCCCGGACACACGGCGGATACCGCCGGTCGGCTTTCGAAGCGCTTCGATGTTGCTGCGAGATTAAGTGAACGCCCGAGCCGTAACAAGGGTCGGTCGCGAATTCGCGGCGGCTGCGCGGGAGTTGCTCTGACGGCCGGGTTGAGCCGAACCGAAGGGCGCGGTGAGTCGCTCGTCTTGACATCACCACCCGGTAACGCCGAGCATCGAAGCGCTTCGAGAAGTGCCTTGTCGGCACGTCGCCGCAATCATCGCCGCTCCACCGTCCGCCGAGGGGAACCACGTGACCGAGAGCCCGCCGCCGTTCCGTGATCCGGGGCTCGATCCGGACAAGCGCGTGGACGACCTGCTGTCCCGGCTGACGGCCGACGAACGCATCGCCCTCCTGCACCAGTTCGCGCCCGCCGTCGACCGGCTCGGCATCGGGGCGTTCCGCACCGGTCAGGAAGCCCTGCACGGCGTCGCCTGGATGGGGCCCGCGACGGTCTTCCCGCAGGCCGTGGGGCTCGGCGCGACCTGGCACGACGACCTGCTGCGCAGGATCGGCGAGGCCATCGCCGTCGAGGCGCGCGCCATGCGCTCCCGCGACGAACGCGTCGGCCTCAACGTCTGGGCGCCCACCGTGAACCTCCTGCGCCACCCGCTGTGGGGCAGGAACGAGGAGGGCTACGCGGAGGACCCGCACCTGACCTCCGCCCTCGCCGCCGCCTACACCCGCGGCCTGCGCGGCGACCACCCGACGCACTGGCGCACCGCGCCCGTCCTCAAGCACTGGCTGGCCCACAACAACGAGACGGACCGGGACACCTCCAACGCCTCCGTCGGCCCGCGCGTCCTGCACGAGTACGACCTGCGCGCCTTCCGCGGCGCCGTCGAGGCGGGCGCGGTCGCCGGCGTGATGCCCGCCTACAACCTCGTCAACGGCCGCCCCAACCACGTATCGCCCCACCTGCGCGAGCAGTTGAGGCGCTGGACCGACGAGGAACTGCTCGTCTGCTCCGACGCGGGCGCGCCCAGCAACCTCGTCGACAGCCAGCACTACTTCGACACCCACGAGGAGGCCGTCGCCGCCGCGCTCGTCGCGGGCGTGGACAGCTTCACCGACCACGGCACGGACCCGCGGACCATCGTCGGCCGCCTGCGGCGCGCCCTGGCGGCGGGCCTGCTGACCGGGTCCGACATCGACACGGCCGTACGCCGGCACCTCACCGTCCGCCTGCGGCTCGGCGAGTTCGACCCGGACGGCGGCCCGTACGGCGCCGCCGACCCGGGCGACTTCGACACGGCCGAGCACCGGGAGCTGGCCCGCGAGGCCGCCGAGCAGGCCGTCGTCCTGCTCAAGAACGACGGCCTGCTGCCCCTCGCGCCCCCGACCGACGGCGCCCGCGTCGCGGTCGTCGGCCTCCTCGCGGACGAGTGCAAGACCGACTGGTACAGCGGCACCCTGATCCGCCAGAGCACCGTCCTCGACGGGCTGCGCGAGCGCTTCGGCGCCGAGCGGGTGACCTTCGCCGAGGGCGTGGACCGGGTACGCCTGAAGTGCGCGGGCGGCTGGCTGCGGGTCCCGGCGTCCGCCGCGGCCGCCCAGGCGAGGGTGGCCGGGGGCGCCCTCGACCCGGCGCTCCTCGCCGGCCGCACCGACCTGACACCGGCTCAAGCCTGCGCGGACGCCGCCGAGGCCACCGAGTTCGCCCTCGTCGACTGGGGCGAGGGGGCGTGGACGCTGCGGGCACCCGACGGACGGTACCTGTCCGTCGCCGAGGACGGCTTCGTGCGCGCGTCGGCCGACCAGCCGGGCGGCTGGGTCGTACAGGAGACGTTCGCGCTGGTCGAGCAGGAGGACGGGCACGGGAGCGGACGCGAGGACGGGCACGGGGGCGGGCACCTCCTCAGGCATACGGGGACGGGTGGGTACGTCTCTGTCGCCGCCGACGGCGCGAAGGTTGCCGAGGCGGGCGAAGTCCTTCCGGCCGAGCGCGCCGACCTCTTCACGGTCGAGGTCCTGGAGCGCGGCGAGGACGCCGTGGCCCGCGTCGCCGCGGACGCGGACACCGTGATCGTCGTCGCCGGGAACGACCCGCACATCAACGGCCGCGAGACCGAGGACCGCACGACCCTCGCCCTGCCGCCCCACCAGGAACGGCTGTGGCGGGCGGCCCGCGCGGCCAACCCCCGCACCGCCCTCGTACTGGTCAGCGCCTACCCGTACGCGGTCACCGCCGCCGACGCCGGGCTGCCCGCCCTGCTGTGGACCGCGCACGGCGGCCAGGCCGCGGGCACCGCGCTCGCCCGCGTCATCGCCGGCGACGTCTCCCCGGCCGGCCGGCTGCCCCAGACCTGGTACGCCGCCGACACCGACCTGCCGGACCTCCTCGACTACGACATCATCGGCTCCCGGCAGACCTACCAGTACTTCGACGGCACGCCCCTCTACCCCTTCGGGCACGGCCTCGGCTACTCCTCCTTCCGGTACGAGGACCTGGCCGCCGAGCGCGACGGAGACACCCTGCGCGTGGCGTTCACCCTCACCAACACCGGGGCCGTCACCGCGGACGAGGTGGCGCAGCTCTACACCCGCGCGCCCCGCGGCCCCGTCGCCCTTCCGCACCGGCGGCTCGCCGCGCACCGCCGCGTCCGGCTGGCTCCCGGCGCCTGGCGCCGCCTCGAATTCCGGCTGCCCCTGCCCGACCTCGGGTTCTGGGACGTACGCCAGGACCGCTGGGCCCTGCCGCCCGGCACGTACGAACTGCTCGCCGGGGCGTCCAGCCAGGACATCCGGCTGTGCACGCCGGTCGAGCTCACCGGCGAGCCGCTCGCCGCCAGGCCGGTACTGGGGGCCGGCCTGGCGGCGAACGGCTACGACACGCAGCGCGGCACCGAACTCGTCGACCGGACGAAGACCTCGGGCGACGCGGTGCGCGCCGTGGACGACGGCACGGGCGAACTGCTCTACCAGGCGTGCGACTTCGGTGACGGCGTCACCGCCGTGTCGGTCGAGGCCGCGGGCGAGGGCGCCGTCGACCTCATCGCGGGAAGCACCGCCACCACCGTCACCGTCGCGCCGACCGGCGGCCCGTACCGCTACACGTCGAGCACCTCCGGCTTCGCCGTCTTCGGCGTGCGCGATCTGCGCGTACGGCTGCGCGGCCCCGTCCGGCTCGCCCGGATCGCCTTCACCGTCACCGCCCCGCGGGAGGATGCCGCATGAAGTTCACCGACGGCTTCTGGCTGATGCGCGACGGGGTGCGCGCCTCGTACGCCACCGAGGTGCGCGACGTGCGCGAGGGCGAGGGGAGGTTCACCGCCTACGCCGCCGTGCAGCGGGTGCGGGAGCGCGGCGACACCCTCAACTCGCCGCTCATCACCGTCGAATGCTTCTCGCCCGCCGATGGCGTGATCGGCGTACGGACCACCCACCACGCCGGAAAGGCCGCGCGCGGCCCCGAGTTCACGGTGCATGCCACCGGCAGCGCGGGACACGTCGTACGCGAAGGCACCGTCACCGAACTCGTCAGCGGCCCGCTCACCCTGCGCCTGGACACCGCCGGACCCTGGGGCCCGCAGTTCCTCGACGCCGACGGGCGACGGCTGACCGGCGTGGAGCGCAGAGGCACCGCCTTCGCGACCACGCCCGAGGGGAGCCACCACATGATCGGGCAACTCTCCCTGGAGGTCGGGGAGTTCATCTACGGCCTCGGCGAGCGGTTCACCCCGTACGTCAAGAACGGCCAGAGCGTCGACATCTGGCAGGCCGACGGCGGCACCAGCAGCGAGCAGGCGTACAAGAACATCCCCTTCCACCTCTCCTCGCGCGGCTACGGCGTCTTCGTCAACCACCCCGGCAAGGTGTCCTACGAGATCGGCTCCGAGGCCGTAGGACAGGTCCAGTTCAGCGTCGAGGACCAGAGCCTGGAGTACTACGTCATCGCCGGGCCCACGCCCAAGGACGTGCTGCGCCGCTACACCGCCCTCACCGGACGGCCCGCGCTGCCGCCCGCCTGGTCCTTCGGCCTGTGGCTCACCACCTCCTTCTGCACGCCCTACGACGAGAAGACCGTCACCTCGTTCGTGGACGGCATGGCCGAGCGCGACATCCCGCTGTCCGTCTTCCACTTCGACTGCTTCTGGATGCGCGAACACCAGTGGACGGACTTCCGGTGGGACCCCGAGGTCTTCCCCGACCCGGAGGGCATGCTGCGCCGACTGCGCGAGCGCGGGCTGAAGGTCAGCGTCTGGATCAACCCCTACATCGCGCAGAAGTCGGCGCTCTTCGAAGAGGCCCGCGCGGCGGGGTACCTGGTCCGGCGCCCGAGCGGCGACATCTGGCAGTGGGACCTGTGGCAGCCCGGCATGGCGCTCGTGGACTTCACGGACCCGGCCGCCCGCGAGTGGTACGCCGACAAGCTGCGCGCCCTGCTCGACCAGGGCGTCGACTGCTTCAAGACCGACTTCGGCGAGCGCGTGCCCACCGATGTCGTCTGGTACGACGGCGCCGACCCGGAGCGCATGCACAACTACTACACGCAGCTCTACAACCGCACCGTCTTCGAAGTCCTGGAGAAGGAACGCGGCGCGGGCGAGGCGGTCCTGTTCGCGCGCTCCGCGACGGCGGGTGGCCAGCAGTTCCCCGTGCACTGGGGCGGCGACTGCTTCGCCTCGCTCGGCGCCATGGCCGAGTCGCTGCGCGGCGGCCTCTCGCTCTCCCTGAGCGGCTTCGGCTTCTGGAGCCACGACATCGGCGGCTTCGAGGGCACCCCCGACCCGGCGGTCTTCAAACGCTGGCTCGCCTTCGGACTGCTGTCCTCCCACAGCCGCCTGCACGGCAACGTCTCCTACCGCGTGCCGTGGGCGTTCGGCGACGAAGCCGTGGACGTGGCCCGGAAGTTCACCAAGCTCAAGCACCGCCTCATGCCCTACCTGTACGGGGCGGCCGGCGAGGCCCACCGCACGGGTGTGCCCGTGATGCGGCCGATGCTCCTGGAGTTCCCCGACGACCCGGCCTGCCGCACCCTGGACCGGCAGTACATGCTCGGCCCCGACCTGCTCGTCGCCCCGGTCTTCACGGCCGGGGGCGAGGTGGAGTTCTACGTCCCCGAGGGCACCTGGACCCACCTCCTCACCGGCGAGAGCGTCCGGGGCCCGGGCTGGCGTCGCGAGACGCACGGCTTTGACAGCCTCCCCCTGTACGTCCGGCCCGGCGCGCTGCTGCCGCTCGGCGCCGACGAGCGGCGGCCGGACGGCGACTGGCTCGACGGCCTGACCCTCCTGACCGCCCCGGACCCGGGGTCCGAAACGGCGTACGACACGGAAGTCAGCGTCCCCGACCTCGAAGGGCGGCCCGCGGCGGTCTTCCGCGCGACGCGCAACGGCGACGGCCTGAAGGTCCTCGCCCTCGGCTCCCGCCGGCCCTTCCACGTGCGCACGGTGGACGGGCGCGCGAGCGCCCACGGCGTCGGGGAGGTGACCCTGCCCGATGCCCTCACGCACCGAACGACCGGCTAGAGTGCCCGTCTCCGACCGGGAGAGCGCAGAAATGGAAGGGGAGCGCACACCCATGCCTTCGGCCGCCGACGACGCGGCCGCCGAGTTCCACGCCTTCTTCGAGCGGCACTACGCCGAACTCGCCCGCCTGGCCCACCTGCTGACCGGCGAGAGCGACGGCGCGGACGATCTGGCGGCCGACGCGCTGCTCGCGCTCTGGCACCGCTGGGACCGGGTGCGCGCCGCCGACCACCCGGCCGCGTACGCCCGCGGGGTCGTCGCGAACATGGCGCGCAGCCGCATCCGCAGCGCCGTGCGCGAACGCCGCCGGATCACGCTCTTCTGGTCCGGCCGCGGCGAGGACGTGGCGGACCCCGACATACCGGCCGTGGTCGACGTACGGGACGCGCTGCGCGCGCTGCCCTTCCGCAAGCGGGCCTGCGTGGTCCTGCGGCACGCCTTCGACCTCTCGGAGAAGGACACCGCGCAGGCCCTCGGGGTCTCGGTGGGTACGGTGAAGAGCCAGACGTCGAAGGGACTGGCCGAGCTGCAACGACGCCTCGGTCCGCACACCACTTGGGAACGCGTGCGCGCGGTCACGGCGGACACGGGGGGAAGCACATGAGGGACGACGACAAGGAAGTACGCAGGAGGCTGCGCGGCGCCGCCCAGGCACACCGGCCGGACCGGGAGCGGATGCTCGCCCGCGTCGAACAGGGCATGGCCCGCCGCGAGCGCCCGGGCGAGCACCGCCCGAAGCCGCCCCTTCGCGCGGGCGCGTCATGGCTGCGCGTGGTGACCGCGACGGCCGCCGTCGCCGGTGTCTGCGCCGTGGCCGGATACGGCGTCGCCTCGGCGCTGCGCGGTGAGGACCCCGATCCGCAGTCCGTCGCCACCAGCTCGACCCCGACGCCGGACACGCCCCCCACCGCCACGGAGGAGAACCGCACCGCGGCGCCGCCACCGCCGAGGCGCCCGAGCGGCCCCCCGGTCAAGCCCCCCGCCTCCCGGGCCCCGGAGTCCCACAAGCCGTCGCAGTCCGCGCGGCCGCCGCGCGGCCCGAAGTCCGTGCCCGCGGCCGAACTGCTGTGGGCGGACGGCTCGATCGACCCCGGCTCCAGCACGTACTGGTCCCAGAGCGAGGTCACCCTCAAGGCGAAGCAGCCGCTGACCTCCCTCACCGTCGAACTGCGCGTCGCCCGCGAACCCGAGGTCGCCGACACCGGCAACTGGCGCTCGCTGCCCGCCGAGGACTTCGACGTGAGCGTGGGGGAGCGCGACGGCTTCCTCGTCTACCGGTGGACGCTCAAGGCGGGGCGGACCGTGCCGGCCGGCGAGCACGTCTTCGCCGGGCAGTTCGACCACGACGAGGGGAAACGGGACGCGGGCGGCGACCGGTACACGATCAGGGCGGCCACCCCGGACGAACGCACCGAGTGGCGAGGCGACTTCTTCTAAGGGGCGGCCCTTTTCCGGATCACTTTCTGGATGATTGTGTGGATCACAGAGGCAACCTTCCGCCGGGCGGTGGCGACCACAGGACGCACACTTCTGTCCACCGAAGGAATCCGGACATGACTTCAACCGCTCACGGGCGCGTACGCCACCGCCGCAGCCTCACCCGCCGCCGCGCCGTCATCGGCGGGGCCGCGGCGCTCGGCCTGACCGGCGCCGCCCTCGTCACCACCTCCCTCATGTCGTCCGCGGGGGCGGCCACCGCCTGGCCGGAGGCCAAGGGCGAGCAGGCCGTGTCCAAGACCATCGAGGTCTCCGGCAGCCGTGACGGCGGGCTCAAGCGCTACTACGGCAGCGGCGCCCTGGGCGGCGACGGCCAGAACGAGGGCCAGGACCCGATCTTCAAGCTGAAGGACGGGGCGACGCTGAAGAACGTCATCATCGGCTCGCCCGCCGCCGACGGCATCCACTGCATGGGCAGCTGCACGCTCCAGAACGTGTGGTGGGAGGACGTCGGCGAGGACGCGGCCACGTTCAAGGGGGCCTCGGCCGGCTCGACGTACGCCGTCCAGGGCGGCGGCGCGCGCAAGGCCGACGACAAGGTCTTCCAGTTCAACGGCGCCGGCAAGCTGGTCGTGAACAAGTTCCAGGTCTCCGACTTCGGAAAGCTGGTGCGTACCTGCGGCAACTGCTCCAAGCAGTACCAGCGCGACATCATCGTCAACGACACCGACATCACCGCTCCCGGCAAGTCGATCGTCGGCATCAACACCAACTACAACGACACCGCCGCGTTGCGCGACATCCGTATCCACGGCGACAGCGGCAAGAAGATCAAGACCTGCATCCGCTACACGGGCAACAACACCGGTGCCGAGCCGGTCGAGACGGGCAGCGGCCCCGACGGCAGGTACTGCAAGTTCACCGCGTCGGACATCACCTACAAGTAGTCCGGCACCCGTGTGAAAGGAGGCCCCCGCCGGCGGACGTCGGCGGGGGCCTCCTTGTCTCACTGCCCCGCCAGGCCCGTGTGCGCCACCCCGGCGACGATCTGCCGCTGGAAGAAGACGAAGACGATGATCAGCGGGAGCCCCGCCATCAGGCCGCCCGCCATCAGCTGCGCCCACTGGATGCCGTAGGAGTTCATCACCGTCGCGATGCCGTTCGGCATGGTCATCAGGTCGGGGTTGTTGGTCACCATGTAGGGCCACAGGAAGTTGTTCCACGACGCGATGAAGGTGAAGATGCCGACCGCCGCGAGGGAGGGCCGTGACAGCGGCAGGACGATGGTGAAGAAGACCCGCCACCGCCCGGCGCCGTCGATGAACGCCGCCTCCTCCAGTTCCTTGGGGATGCCCTGGAAGAACTTGTAGAGGATATAGACCATCGCGGCGGGCGCGCACTGCGGCAGGATCATGCCCCAGTACGTGTCGACCATCCCCATCGACTGGACGGTGCTGAACAGCGGTACGCCGAGCACCGCGGGCGACACCATGAGGCCCGCCATGACCAGACCGAGCAGCGCGTTCTTGCCGCGGAACTCGGTGCGCGCGAAGCCGTACCCGGCGAGCGCGCTCACCAGCACCACGATGAACGTGACGCAGACCGAGACGACGACGGAGTTCACGAACCAGTCGGTGATGTTGCCGGTCTCGAAGATGGCCCGCCACGCCTGGAACGTGAAGTCCTCGGGTACCCAGTGGGTGGGCACGGCGACGGCCTCGGTCTCCGACTTCAGGGAGGTCAGGAGCGCCCACAGCAGGGGCGAGAGCCACACCGCGGAGACGATCGTCCCGACGGCCGTGAGCACGATCTGGCCCGCGGTCCACTTCCGCATCGCGTGTCCTCCGCTCATCGCACACCCTCCTCGCGCTTGCGCAGCAGCCACATGCGGCCGAGGGCGACGGTCGCGATGAGCACGAAGAAGATGATGGAGATCGCGGAGGCGAAGCCCACGCGGTAGCTGGTGAAGCCCTCTTCGAGGGTGTACTGCACGAAGGTCCGGGTCGATTCCTCGGGCCCGGGACCGAAGTCCTGCATCACCACGACCTGGTCGAACACCTGGAGCGAGGCAAGGACCTGGAGGGTGATGACGAGGCCGGTGATGGTGCGCAGCATCGGCAGGGTGATGTGCACCATGCGCTGCCAGGCGCCCGCGCCGTCCAGGGCGGCCGCCTCGTACAGGTGTCGCGGGATGTTCTGGAGCGCGGCGAGGAACAGCAGGAAGCTGAAGCCGACCGTCCACCACAGGGTGGTGATGACCACGGCGAGCATGGCGGTGGACTTGTCGGTCAGCCACGGCGTGTCCAGGCCGAAGACGTGGTTGATCATCCCGGTGCCGGGGTTGAACAGCCACTGCCAGAGGTTCGCGGCGACGGTGGACGGCAGCAGGAACGGCGCGAAGAAGCACAGCCGCCACAGCCACTTGGCGCGCTCGATGTGGTGGGCGAGCATCGCGAGGAGGAAGGCGAGCACGACGATGCACGGGACCACGAGCAGCGTGAAGTACGCGCTGTGGCCGAGCGATTCCCACATCAGCGGGGTGTCGAGGGCCTCCCGGTAGTTGTCGAGGCCCACGAAGCGCTCGCCGGTGCCGGAGATGTTGGCGTCGGTGAAGCTCAGCCACAGGCCGCGCCCGATCGGCAGCAGCACGAACAGCGCGAACAGCACGAGGAACGGGGCGACGAACCAGCCGCCGTGCTGGAAGCGGCGGGCGAGGCGGGTCCGCGCCGAGTCGGCGTGGACGGTGGCCGCCGGGCGGGCGGCGGGCGGTCGCAGGGCGGTGCCGACGGTGCTCACGCGGTGCCACCTCCCGCCGCGGCCGCGGCCCGGCCGGCCATCGGGTCCTTCATCGTCAGGAGCTTCTCGAAGATGCCGCGCATGCGCCGGGCGGTGGCATCGGGGCTCGCGGAGCCGGAGTTGGAGGCGGCGACGGCCGGTCCGACGCGCTGGGCGAGGATGCCGGTGGAGCCCGCGAACCAGACGTCGGGCTCGACCGCCATGTGGTCCATGGCGGAGACGTACTCGGACTGCGGCTTGAGAGCCCGGTACTTCTCGTCCTTCAACGTCGGCTTGTACGCGGGGATATGGCCGCCGCGCGACCAGTCGAGGGCGTGCCGGACGACGTACGCCGCCAGTTGGTGGGCGCCCTCGTCGGTGGGGCCGCCACGGCCCTCCTGGTGGGGCAGGACGAAGCAGTGCGACTCGGCGTGGGTGGCCGCCCTGCCGAAGACGGCCGGCAGCGGCGCCGCGCCGTAGTCGAGCTTCGCGCCGCCGAAGACCGGCACGGACCAGTTGCCCTCCCAGGTGAAGGGCGAGCCGTTGATGAACATCTCGCCGTCGGCGATGCCGACGGGCGTGGTGTAGCCGTCCGTGACGTGCTGCCGGAGGAACTGGAGGACCTCGACGGCCTTGTCGGTGTCGAAGGTGAGGTCGCGGCCGTCGGCGCTCAGGCACGTGCCGCCGAGCTGGGTGTAGAAGGACAGGAAGAACCACCAGCTGAAGTTGGGTTCGTTGGCCTTCATGCCGAGGGTCTGGAGCCCGCCTTTGGTCGCCTTCCCGGCGGCCTTGAGGGCCTTGAACCACTCCTCGGGCGAGGAGACGGCGGCCAGGTCACCGTCGTCGCCGAGGAGTCCGGCCTTCGCGCAGACGTCACGGCGGTAGAAGCAGAGCTGGGCGTGGATGTCGAGCGGCAGGCCGTAGAGCTTGCCGTCGACGACGGCGCGTTTCCACAGCAGCGGGTCGAAGTCCGCCTCGCGCACGCCGTACCGGGCGAGGAGGCCCACGTCCCAGGGGTCGAGGAGGCGGCCGGGTGCGAAGCCCGGGATGCGGCCCAGGTGCATCACGGCGAGGTCGGGGGCGCGCTGCCCGGCGGCCGCCATGGCCAGCTTGGTGTAGTACGGATTGCCCCACTGGAGCGTCGAATCCTTCACGTCGACACGGGGGTTGGCCCGCCGGAACGCGTCCAGCATGGCGATCATGTTGACGCCGTCGCCGCCGCTGAAGAGGTTCCAGTAGCGGACGCGGACGTCGGCGTCCGAGGCGATGGCGGAGGCGCTGCGCCCCGCTGCCGCGAGGCCGAAGCTGCCCGCGACGGCGAGCGCTCCGAGACCGCCGAGGACGCCGCGGCGGGTCGGAAGGGATGGAGGCACGGTGGTACGTCCCTCTCTCTGAGACGGGATGGTTCCGGGACGGGCACGTTCGCCCTGCCCTATGTTCGAAATATCGAATGATGCTCGTCAGTTCGAACGGACCGTAGAGTCGAACTCCTCGCGCGTCAACGCTTTGCGCAGGGTTGGTCCCAGGCGTTGACGGGAGATCCCTCCGCTTCCTAAGTTTCCGTTCGAAGTGCTGACCAACGTCCGATATCTCGAACATCTGGGGATGACATGGCACGTAGACGAGGGAGCCTCGCGCTCACCGTCACCGCCCTGCTGGCCGGCACGCTCGCCGTCGGTCCGAGCGCCGCGGCCGAGCCGACCGACTACACGATCGACGTCGACACCGCCGGCGCCGGCGCGAAGATCGACGACACGATGTACGGCGTCTTCTACGAGGACATCAACCGCGCCGCGGACGGCGGGCTGTACGCCGAACTCGTCCAGAACAGGTCCTTCGAGTACGAGCCCGCGGACAACCGGAACTACACACCGTTGACCTCGTGGGACACCAAGGGCACCGCGAAGGTCGTGAACGACGGCGGCCGCCTCCACGAGCGCAACCGCAACTACCTCTCCCTGGCAGCCGGTTCGTCCGTCACCAACTCCGGATACAACACCGGCATCGCGGTCGAGAAGGGCAAGCGGTACGACTTCTCGGTCTGGGCCCGCACGGACCGCGCCGGCGGAGCGCCGCTCACCCTCACCCTGCACGACGCCTCGGGCGAGCTCGCCGCGGCCCGCCGGGTCACCGCGCGCGGCGGCTGGGCCAAGTACAAGGCGTCCTTCACCGCCACCCGGACCTCCACCGCGGGCCGGCTGACGGTCGCCTCGGGGGCGGACGCCGCCCTCGACATGATCTCCCTCTTCCCCCGCGACACCTACAAGGGCCGCGAGAACGGCCTGCGCAAGGACCTCGCCGAGAAGATCGCCGCCCTGGAGCCCGGGTTCCTGCGCTTCCCCGGCGGCTGCCTCGTCAACACCGGCAGCCATGAGGCGTACGACGAGAAGTCCGGCTGGCAGCGCAAGCGCTCCTACCAGTGGAAGGACACCATAGGCCCGGTCGAGCAGCGCGCCACCAACGCCAACTTCTGGGGCTACAACCAGAGTTACGGGCTCGGCTACTACGAGTACTTCCAGTTCGCCGAGGACACCGGCGCCATGCCGCTGCCCGTGGTGCCCGCCCTGGTGACCGGCTGCGGCCAGAACAAGGCCACCGACGACCCGGCCCTGCTCAAGCGCCACATCCAGGACACCCTTGACCTCATCGAGTTCGCCAACGGCCCGGTGAGCAGCGAGTGGGGCAAGAAGCGCGCCCGCATGGGCCACCCCAAGCCCTTCGGCCTCACACATCTGGCGGTCGGCAACGAGGAGAACCTCCCCGAGGAGTTCTTCGCCCGCTTCAAGGAGTTCCGGGCCGCCATCGAGGCCAAGCACCCGGAGATCACCGTCATCTCCAACTCCGGGCCCGACGACAGCGGTTCGATTTTTGACAAGGCGTGGCAGCTCAACCGCGACGCGAACGTGGCGATGGTCGACGAGCACTACTACAACAGCCCGCAGTGGTTCCTGGAGAACAACGACCGCTACGACTCCTACGACCGGGGCGGCCCCAAGGTCTTCCTCGGTGAGTACGCCTCGCAGGGCAACACCTTCGGCAACGCCCTGTCCGAGGCCGCGTTCATGACCGGCCTGGAGCGCAACGCGGACGTCGTGAAGCTCGCCTCGTACGCGCCGCTGCTCGCCAACGAGGACTACGTCCAGTGGAAGCCGAACATGATCTGGTTCGACAACGACCAGTCGTGGGGCTCGGCGAACTACGAGACGCAGAAGCTCTTCATGCGCAACGTCGGCGACGAGGTCGTGCCCTCCAAGGCCTCCGGTACGCCCGCCACCTCGGGACCGATCACCGGCGCCGTCGGTCTGTCCACCTGGGCCACCAGCGCCGCCTACGACGACGTCTCCGTCACCGGCGCGGACGGCAAGCCCCTGTTCTCCGACGACTTCTCCGCCGGTGACGGCCGGTGGACCAAGGCGGCCGGCAAGGGCACGTGGACCGTCCGGGACGGCGCGTACGTCCAGTCCGACGAGACGGCTGAGAACACCCTGGTCACCGCCGGCGACAAGGGCTGGCAGAACTACGACCTGAAGGTGAAGGCCACCAAGAAGTCCGGCAAGGAGGGCTTCATGGTCGCCTTCGGCGTCAAGGACACCGGGAACCACTACTGGTGGAACCTCGGCGGCTGGAACAACACCCAGTCCGCCGTCGAGAAGACCGTCGACGGCGCCAAGCAGACGGTGATCCAGGACACCACCAAGATCGAGGCGGGCCGCAGCTACGACCTCCGCGTCGAGGTGCGCGGCCGCCAGGTGACGCTCTACCTCGACGGCAAGAAGTGGGGCTCCTTCACCGACGACAAGCCCGCCGAGCCCTTCCGCCAGGTCGTCACGCGCGACAAGGCGACCGGCGACCTCATCGTGAAGGTGGTCAACGCCCAGGCGACGCAGGCCCGCACGAAGGTCGACCTCGGCCGGGGCGCGAAGGTCGCGCCGAAGGCACGCGTGACCACGCTGGCCGCGGACCCGGCCGCCGAGAACACGAAGGACGAGTCGCCGGTGAAGCCGGTCGACTCGGTCTTCAACGGGGTCGACGACTCGTTCTCGTACACCTTCCCCGCGCACTCCGTGACGTTCCTGCGGATCAAGACCGGCTGACCGGCCGACGCACCACCGACCGGCCGCACAGGTCCCTTCCCGGCCTGTGCGGCCCTTCCGCGCGCACCACCGCTCCACGCCCGCTGTACCGAACCCCGCCCGGCAACCGACCTGTTGAGGAACCCATGACGCGACCCGACCGCCCCGCCCGCTTCACCGTCCACCCGGACTTCGCCGTCGGCGACGTCGACCCGCGGCTCTTCGGCTCCTTCGTCGAGCACCTCGGCCGCTGCGTCTACACCGGCATCCACGAGCCCGGCCACCCCACCGCGGACGAGGCGGGCCTGCGCGGCGACGTCCTCGGCCTCATCCGCGAACTGGGCGTCACCGCCATCCGCTACCCCGGCGGCAACTTCGTCTCCGGCTACAAGTGGGAGGACTCCGTCGGCCCCGTCGACGAACGGCCGCGCCGGCTCGACCTCGCCTGGCGCTCCACGGAGTCCAACCGCTTCGGCCTCTCCGAGTTCATCCGCTTCGTCCGCAGCGTGGGCCCGCAGGCGGAGCCGATGATGGCCGTCAACCTCGGCACCAGGGGAGTGGCCGAGGCCCTCGAACTCCAGGAGTACGCCAACCACCCCTCGGGCACGGCTCTTTCGGACCTGCGCGCCGCCCACGGCGACAAGGACCCCTACGGCATCCGCCTCTGGTGCCTCGGCAACGAGATGGACGGGCCCTGGCAGACCGGGCACAAGACCGCCGAGGAGTACGGCCGTCTCGCCGCCGAGACCGCCCGCGCCATGCGGCAGATCGACCCGTCCCTGGAACTCGTCGCCTGCGGCTCCTCCGGGCAGTCCATGGAGACCTTCGCGGCCTGGGAGGCGACCGTCCTCGCCGAGACGTACGACCTCGTCGACCACGTGTCGCTGCACGCCTACTACGAGGAGATCGACGGCGACCGGGACTCCTTCCTCGCCTCGGCCGTCGACATGGAGTCCTTCATCGAGAACGTCGTCGCGACCTGCGACCACGTCGGCGCCCGGCTCAAGTCGAAGAAGCGGATCAACCTCTCCTTCGACGAGTGGAACGTCTGGTACCAGCGGCGCACCGCCCTCCAGCCGGAAGAGGACTGGCAGGAGGCCCCGCGCCTCCTGGAGGACAACTACACCGTCACCGACGCCGTCGTCTTCGGCTCCCTGCTGATCGCCCTGCTGCGCCACGCCGACCGGGTGACCGTCGCCTGCCTCGCCCAGCTCGTCAACGTCATCGCGCCGATCCTCACCGAACCGGGTGGCCCCGCCTGGCGCCAGACGACGTTCTTCCCCTTCGCGCAGGCCTCCCGGCACGGCCGCGGCCGGGTCCTCGACGTACGCGTGGACTCACCCACGTACGACACGGCGAAGTTCGGCGAGGTGCCCCTGCTGCACGCCACGGCGGTACGCGCCGAGGACGGCACCGTCACCGTCTTCGCCGTCAACCGCGGCCAGACCGAGCCGCTGCCGATCGAAGTGGCCCTGAGCGGCCTGGATTTGGGCACCGTCATCGAGCACAGCGCCGTGGCCGACGCGGACCCCGAGGCCCGCAACACGCTGGAGGACCCGGAGCGGGTCACCCCGCACGACGTGCCGGGCGCGCGGCTCGTGGACGGCGTCCTGACCGCCACCCTGGAGCCGCTGTCCTGGAACGTGATCAGGCTGGGCTGAGCCGCGGGCCGTGACCGCGGGCGGCGGGCGTCCGCTGGCCGAACCGCAACGGTTGACGCGCGAACCATTGACGCGGGAGGGCCGCGACTCTACGGTCCCGTCCGATGACACGACCGACGTCCGAAATCTCGGACAGTCGAGAACATCGGCCCTAGGAGACCCGTGTGAGCCGCACCCTCCTGCGCATCACCCGCACCGTCCGCCCCGCGAGACGCCGCATGCTTCTCGCCCTCCCCGCCGCCGCGCTGCTCGCCCTCGTGCCGGGCACCGCGGCGGCCTACCCCAACCCCGGGACCGTCACGGGGGACACCGTCCTCCACGACCCGACGATGGTCCGCACCCCGGCGGGCAAGTACCTGCTCTACGCGACCGGCGGCGGCATCAGCCACCGGTCCTCCGCCGACCGCACCGCCTTCCGGGGCGGCGCGGACGCCTTCGGCAGCCGGCCCGCCTGGTGGTCGCGGTACTCCACCGTGCCGGAGGCCTGGGCGCCCGACATCTCGTACCACGGCGGCAAGTACCTGATGTACTACTCCGTCTCCAGCTTCGGCTCCAACACGTCCGCGATAGGACTCGCGACGTCGGCCACGGGCGAGCCGGGCAGCTGGAGCGACCAGGGCGTGGTCTACACGTCGGGCACGGCGAGCGACTACAACGCCATCGACCCGAACCTCTTCGTGGACGACGACGGCAAGTGGTGGCTGTCCTTCGGCAGTTGGTGGACGGGCATCAAGATGATCCGCGTCGACCCGGCGACCGGCAAGCAGTACGCGGGCGACACGGCGCGGCGTTCCCTCGCGTCCCGGCCGACGGGCACCAAGGCCGTCGAAGCGCCCTACATCGTCAAACGCAACGGCTACTACTACCTGTTCGCGTCGTACGACACGTGCTGCGCGGGCACCAGCTCCACGTACAAGATCAAGGTGGGGCGCGCCACGAGCGTGACCGGGCCCTACCGGGACAAGAACGGCGTCGCGATGACGGACAACGGCGGCACGCCCGTCCTGGAGTCACACGGCCGCTACATCGGCCCCGGCGGCCAGTCCGTCATGAAGGACGTGGACGGCGACCTGCTCGTCTACCACTACTACGACGGCCAGGACGGCGGTAAGCCCAAGCTCGGCGTGAACCTCCTGAACTGGAGCAGCGGCTGGCCCGTGGCCTACTGACGCCCCTGCCGGGAAGCGGGTGGCGGTACTCGGCCTGCGTCACCGGCAGCACGGTGCCGTGCCGGACGCTCGCGGGCGGCACGGCACCCTGGGTCGGCGTCCACCGGCCGGAGGCGAGATCGGTGGCTCGGTGGGAAGAGCCGTGTACTGCCGGAATGGAGTTCCATGGGTCGCCGCTTTCGGGCCCGTGGAGTGGTGGCCTGCGCGACGACGACCGCGGCCCTGCCCGCGGGCCCGCGGCGGCGCACCGCGAGGGCGCTAGTGAAAATGATTGTCATGCTGCTAGGGTCAAGCGAACGCAAAGCCGGGTGGGCCGTGCCGTGCCGCCAGGGCGTTCCGCATGCCGCCGGGCCTACCGGCGAGCCCGTGATCGCACCCCGTGGTCGCGTCTGTGGTCGCTCCTGTGGTCCCGGCCGCCGCCCGTCCCGCAGGCCGTCCCGCCCGCCCCGTCCCCGGAAGAAGTGCCGTGCGCCTCCGTAGCTCCATACCCCCCGCCGCCCTCGCCCTGGCCTGCGTACTCACGCTCAGCGGCTGCTTCGCCGCGAGCCCCTCGACTCGACCCGCGCGTGCCCGGCTCCGGCGACGACGCCTTCAAACTGTCGCGCTGGTCCACCGCCGAAACCCTCGTCACCCTGGACCGGGAGGGCGACGCACGGCCCGCGCTGGCCACCCGGTGGAAGCGCACCGGCGAGCGGACCTGGGCGTTCACCGTCCGCGACGGCGTACGGTTCCACGACGGGACGCCGCTCACCGCCGAGGCCGTCGAGCGGTCCCTGACCAGGGCGGCCGGCGCGGCGCCCAAGCCGCGCATCCTCGACGGCGTCGACTTCAAGGCCGAGGCCAAGGGCAGGACCGTCACCGTCACCACCGGCGAGCCCGACCCGCTCGTACCGCAGCGCCTCTCCTCGCCGCAGCTCTCCGTCCTGGCCGCCAAGGCGTACCGCGGCAAGACGGTCGACCCGGTGGGCGCAGGCACCGGCGCCTTCGTCCTGAAGGAGGCCGACGGCACCTCGTCCGCCACCCTCGACCGCAACGAGAAGTACTGGGGCGGCCCCGTGAAGGCCGCCGGGATCGACGTCACCTTCATCCCGGACGGCGCCGCGCGCGCCGCCGCCCTGCGCGGCGGCGACGCCGACATCGTGGAGGCGATCCCCGTCTCCCAGGCCTCGCTCCTCGCCGCGGACCAGATCACCGAAGTGCCGATGCCGCGCACCAACACCCTGTACCTGAACACCGAGAAGGGCGTCTTCAAGGACGCCGGGCAGCGGGCGGCCGTACGCGAGGCCATCGACGCCGAAGCCCTCGTGAAGGGTGTCTACGAAGGGCGCGCCGACGTGGCGGAAGGCCTGCTCGGCCCGGCCCTGCCCTGGGCGGACCGGCGTGCGGGGCGCACCGACGCCGCGAAGGCCGCCGAGCCGTCCGGCGACACGGTCACCATCGGCACCTTCACCGACCGCGCCGAACTGCCCGAGGTGGCCGCCACCCTCCAGCAACAGTTGAAGGACGCGGGGTTCAAGGTCAAGCTGGAGGTGCGCGAGTACGCCAACATCGAGGCCGACGCGCTCGCGGGCAAGTTCGACGCGTTCATCCTCTCCCGCGCCACCGTCATCGACTCCGGGGACCCGGCCGCGTATCTGCGCAGCGACTTCGCGGGCGACGGCTCCTTCAACATCTCCCGACTCGCCGACCCCGGCGTGGACAAGGCCGTCCGCAAGGCCGAGGAGACCGCGTCGGGGGACGCCCGCCGGGCCGCGGTGCTCGACGCCGAGACGGCCGTCCTCAACACCGACGCCGCGATCCCGATGCTCCACGAGCGGGTCATCCAGGGCGACGCCACGGATGTCGTGGGGTCGGTCAAGGACCCGCGTGAACGCGAGCTGATCACCGCCGACACGTACGTCAAGTAGCCATGCGGACCCAAGTGATGCGGAAGCGAGCCGAGCGGTCGGGTGCCGCCCCTCACGGGCCCACCCTCAGGGCCGGTCTCGCCCGGCTCGGCGCGCTCCTCGCCGTCGTCGCCACCGTGGGCCTGCTGCCCTGGCTCTCCGGCAAGGACCCGGCGCTGAGCGTGCTGCGGGCCAGGTCGGCCGAACAGGAGCCCACCGCCGAGGCGTTGGGCGCCGTCCGTCGTGACCTCGGCTTGGACGCCGGTCCGCTCGCGCTGCTCGGCGGCTGGGCGGGCGACCTCGCGCGCGGGGACCTCGGCACGTCCTGGGTCTCCGGTGCCGACGTGCTGCCCTCGGTGCTGTCCGGGCTCGGCGTCTCGCTCACGCTCATGGCCGCCTCGCTCGCGGTGGCGGCGCTCGTCGCCAGCGCGCTGTGCACGGCCACCCTGGTGCGGGGCGCCCGCGGAACGCTGCGCGGCGGGGGCGGCGCGGGCGGGGCGATGCTCGCCGCAGTCCCCGAATTCCTGCTCGGCACCGTCCTGCTGATCGCCTTCGGCGTGTGGTGGGGCCTGCTGCCCGTCTCCGGCTGGCGCGGCCCCGAACACCTCGTGCTGCCCGCCCTCGCGATGGGCATCCCCGCGGGCGGGCTGCTCGGCAGGCTCGTGGACGACGCGCTGCCCGCCGTCTTCCGCGAACGCTGGACCGATGTGTGGCGGGCCTCCGGGGTGAGCAGGACCCGGGTCGTCGCCGCGGCGCTGCGGCGCGCCCTGCCCGCTCTCGTGCCGCAGGTCGGCCTGGTCGTGGTCGGTCTCACCGGCGGCGCGGTCGCCGTCGAGACCGTCTTCGCCGTGCCCGGCCTCGGTCGCACCGCGCTGGGCGCCGCCAAGTCCCAGGACCTGCCGCTGCTCCAGGGCTCCGTCCTCGCGCTGCTGCTGCTCGCCCTGACGGCGGGCGGCTGCGCGGCCCTGGTCCGGCTGCGGCTGTTCGGCGCCGCGCTCAAGGGCGGCGCGCTGACGCTGCCCGCGCCGCCGCCCGGCCGCGTACGGGCATGGGTGCCCGCCACGCTCGGCGCCGTGCTCGCGCTGGTCATCGGGGCGGGACTGCTGCGCGACCCCTACACGGTCGACACCGCCCTGCGCCTCGCCGGGCCGTCCGCCGCGCACCCCCTGGGCACGGACGGGCTCGGCCGTGATGTGCTCGCCCGGCTCGGGCACGGCGCCGCGAGCACCGTCGGCGTGGCGCTCGGCGTGTGCGCCGTCTCCTTCCTCCTCGCCCTCGCGATCGGGTTCCTGCCGAACGCCGGGGCCGGTCTCGCCGACATCGCCAACGCACTGCCGCCCGTCATCGCAGGCGTGCTCGTCGCCGCCCTCACCGGGCCGAGCACCTTCGGCGCGTCCCTCGCGGTCGCGCTCATCTCCTGGCCGCCGCTCGCCGCGCACGCGGCCGCGCTGGTCCAAGAGGTGCGCGCGAGCGCCCACTTGACCGCCCTGCGCGCGGTCGGGGCGGGCCCCGCGTGGATCCTGGCGCGGCACGTGCTGCCGGCGGTGGCGGGGCCCGTCGCCCGGCACGCGGTGCTGCGCCTGCCCGGCGTCGCCCTCGCGCTCGCCGCGCTCGGCTTCCTCGGCCTCGGCGCGCGGCCGCCCGCCCCGAGTGGGGTCTGCTGCTCGACGAGTCGCGGCTGTACGTGGAGAGGGCGCCGCTCGCCGCCCTCGCCCGGCGGCGGCGCTCGCACTCCTCGCGGGCCTCGCGGTGACGCTGGCGGGGCTGCGGCCCCAGGCGCGCCGGGCGGTGCGGGGCGATGCCGCCCAGGGGCCCGTCAACGCCGTGTACGGGGCACGTTGATGACGACGACTCACGAAACCATGCCGCCGGTGCTGTCCGTGCGCGACCTGAGGGTGACCGTCGGCGCGGTGCCCGCCGTGCGGGGCGTCTCCTTCGACGTACCCGCGGGGCAGGTGACCGCCCTGGTCGGCGAGTCGGGTGCGGGCAAGTCCCTGACCGCCAGGGCTGTCCTGGGCCTGGCGCCGCACGGTGCCCGGATCCTCGGCAGCGTCCGTCTCGACGGCGAGGAGATCGCCGGGGCGGGACCGGCCGTGTACCGGAGGCTGTGGGGGCGTCGCGTCGCGTACGTCCCGCAGGACGCGCTCGCCGTCCTCAGCCCCGTGCACCCGGTCGGCGACCAACTGGCCGCCGCCGTACGCTCCGTGGCCCGCGTGCCCCGCGCCGAGGCGCGGGCCAGGGCGGTCGCCGCGCTGGACGCCGTCGGCATCGCGGACGCCGCGCGCCGCGCCCGCGCCCTGCCGCACGAGTTCTCCGGCGGCATGCGGCAGCGCGCCGTGATCGCCATGGCCCTGATCAACGGCCCCCGCCTGATCGTCGCCGACGAGCCGACCACCGCGCTCGACCCGCGGGTACGGGAACAGGTCCTCGACGCCCTGACCCGCTCCCGCGAGGCCACGGGCGCGGCGCTGCTCCTGATCACCCACGACCTGCCCCTCGCGACGGCACACGCGGACCACGCGGTGGTGCTGTACGCAGGCCGAGTCACCGAGACGGGCCCCGCACGCCAGATCTTCACCGCGCCGGGCTCGCCCTACACGGCGGGCTTGGTGGCGTCGCTGCCGCCGGGGTGGGGCGCGGGCGCCACCGGGGTGGAGGGAGGCTTCGACGGCCGGAAGCCGGGTGCCCCCGCCTCGGCCCCGGCTGGCGGCGCCGCCGCCGCAGGCCCCGGCGACCGCGTGGCTGGTGGCTCGGCGCGTGGGTCCGACCCGGCTGGAGGCCCCGCCCCAGGGGCCCGGCGCCCGGGGCGGGCGGTGCGGCGGCCGGTGCCGCCGATGTGGGCGCAGGCCCAGCCTCCGTGCCGCTGCCCAGGGATCCCGCAGGTCCGCGGCGCGACCGGTGGCTGCCCGCCATCGCGGGGGCGCCGCCCTCCCCGTTCGAGGTCCCCGCGGGGTGCGCCTTCGCGTCTCGTTGTCCGATGGCGGTCGGGCTGTGCCGGGAAGTGGAACCGCCGCTGGAGGACACCGGGGGCGGGCGGCTCGTCGCCTGTCACCGGGGGTCGGAACTGCCCGTGCCCGCCACCACCCTCTTCCTCGGCCCCACACAACCCCCCGGAGAGCCCCTCTCGTGAAACCGTTGCTCGACGTCACCGATCTCGTCGTCCGGCACGGCGACCGCACCGTCGTCGACCGTGTCTCCTTCCGCGTCGACGCGGGGGAGACGCTCGCGCTCATCGGCGAGTCGGGGGCCGGGAAATCGTCCACCGCCCTCGCCGTCCTCGGGCTGCTGCGGCCCGAGCCCGGCAGCAGTGTGCGTTTCGACGGGCGGGAGACGGTCGGCCTGTCGGGGCGTCAGATGCGAGGGCTACGGGCTCAGTTCCAGCCCGTCTTCCAGGATCCTTACAGCTGCCTCGCCCCGCGCAAGACCATCGGCGACACCATCACCGAGCCGCTGCGCGTGCACCGCAGACCCGTCGCCGGGCGCGCCGCCGAGCTGATGGAGCTCGTAGGGCTGGACCCCGCCCTCGCGGACCGGCTGCCGCACGAGCTGTCCGGCGGGCAGTGCCAGCGCGTCGGGATCGCCCGCGCGCTCGCCCTCGGGCCCCGGCTCCTCGTCCTCGACGAACCGGTCTCCGCCCTCGACCCCTCCGTGCGCTCCGGCATCGTCAACCTCCTCACCGGCCTCCAGGACCGGCTCGGCCTCGGCTACCTCTTCATCTGCCACGACCTGCCCCTCGTACGGCACATCGCGCACCGCGTCGCCGTCATGGCCCCGGGCGGCCGCGTCGTCGAGACCGCCACGGCACACGCACTCTTCACCGCGCCCCAGGACCCGTACACCCGAGACCTGCTCGCCGTCGCCGTCCACCACGCCCGCCCGACAGTCTGAGTCCGCCCCGCATGTCTGCTGCCGCCACCTCCGAACGCCCACGCCCACGCCGTCCCCGCGTACGCGTCCGCGTCCGCCTCCTGCGGACGCTGCCCGCCCTCCCCAAGCTCCTCGTCGTCACCCAATGCGCGTTCAACATCGGTTTCTTCGCGGTCCTGCCCTACCTCGCCGACCACCTCAGCGGCGCCCTCGGCCTCGCGGGCTGGCTCGTGGGCCTCATCCTCGGCCTGCGCACCTTCAGCCAACAGGGGCTCTTCGTCGTCGGCGGCGCGCTCACCGACCGCTACGGGCCGCGTCCCGTCGTCCTCGCCGGCTGCGTCCTGCGCGTCGCAGGCCTCGGCTGGCTGGCCTTCGCCGAAGCCACCTGGTCGGTGATCGGCGCGGTGCTGCTCGTCGGGTTCGCGGCGGCGCTGTTCTCGCCCGCCGTCGAGACCGAGATCGCCCGCCAGGCGGTACGCCATGAGGAGGCGACCGGCGTCGAACGCACCCGCGTGCTCGGCCTGTTCTCCGCGGGCGGCCAGGCCGGCGCCCTGCTCGGCCCCGTCATCGGCGCGGCGCTCCTCGCGGGCGGCTTCCGCGCCGCGTGCCTCGCGGGCGCGGCGGTGTTCGCCGTGATCCTCGCCGCGCACTGGCGCCTGATGCCGGACACACGGGCCGACGCGACCGCCACCGCCCCGTCCAGCCCCTCGCTCCGGGACGGCGTACGCCAACTGGTCCGCAACCGCGCCTTCCTCGCCCTCTGTCTCGCCTACAGCACCTACCTCCTCGCGTACAACCAGCTCTACCTCGCCCTGCCCGCCGAGCTGGACCGGGCCCTCGGCTCACAGGCCGCCCTCGGCTGGCTCTTCGCCCTGTCGTCCGCCCTGGTCGTGGCGGCCCAATTGCCCTTGTCGCGCGCGGTGTCGGCCCGGCTGTCCCATCGGGCGGCGCTGCGCTGCGGCCTCGCGCTGATCGCCGCGGCCTTCGCTGGGGCGGGGGCGCTGCTGCCGGTGGGCGGCATCGTTCCCGCGCTGACGTTCGTCGTGCTGCTCACCTCGGGGCAGATGCTGGTGGTCCCGGCCGCCCGCGCCTGGCTGCCCGACCTGGTGGAGGACCGCAGGCTCGGCTTCTTCACCGGCGCGCTGTCCTCGCTGTCGGGCGTGGTCGTGCTGGCGGGCGGCGCGCCGGTGGGCGCGCTCCTTGAGCGGGGCGGGGCGCTGCCGTGGCTGGCACTCGCGGCGGTGCCCCTGGCGGGCCTCGCGGTGGTGCCGCGCAAGTGACGCGACGCGGCGGGTGCGGGCCTCGTCACCCGCCCAGTACGTCCCGCACGAACGCGTTGCGGAACGTCCCCGCCGGGTCCAGCCGGGCGGCCAGCTCCGCGAAGTCCTTCAACTGCGGGTAGCGGGCGTGGAGTTCGCCCGGCGACACGGCGAAGACCTTGCCCCAGTGCGGGCGGGGCGCGAACGGCGCCAGGGCGTCTTCGACAGCGGTGACGACGGGCAGTACGGCCGCCGTGTCCGGGCTCCAGGTGAAGTGGAACGCCACCGTGTCCCGCCCGTGCGCCGGACTCAGCCACTGGGTGTCCGCCGCCACCGTACGGACCTCGCACACCTGGAGGACGGGCGCGATGGTGGTCCGGATCGCGTCCAGCGCGTCCAGGGCGGCCGCAGCGTGCTCGCGCGGCAGCAGGTACTCCGACTGGAGCTCGTCGCCGTTGCTCGGCGTGAACCCCGCGCGGAAGTGCGGCAGCCGCTCGTGCCACGGCCCCGGCGCGCCGAGCTGGGGCGTGCAGCGGCTCGCGGGCATGCCCGGCACGGGATGCGCGGGCTCGGTGGCGGGCGCGGCCCAGGGGAAGGCGACCGGCGCGCCCCGCAGCTGCTTGAGCCACACCTGCGTGAAGCGCGGCCCCCGCCAGTCCGTGAAGAGGCTCACGCTGTACGCCGCCGCGCTCACCGCCGCGAAGTCCAGTTCCGCCAGGGGCAGTCCGGTGAAGACGTGCTGGGTCATCTCGAAGGCGGGCGTCACGTCGAGCGTGAGCGAGGTGACCGCGCCGAGGGCGCCGAGCGCGACCACGGCGCCGTCGAAGCCGGCGTCGCCGCGGCGCAGGGCGAGGGAGTCGCCGTCCGCCGTGACCAGGTCGACGGCGCGGACCTGCGAGGACAGCGGCGGGTTCGCGTCGCCCGAACCGTGCGTGCCGGTGGCGACCGACCCCGCCACCGAGATATGGGGCAGCGACGCCATGTTGGGCAGCGCGAGGCCTTGCGTGTGGAGGCGGCGCGCCAGCTCGGCGTAGCGTACGCCGCCGGCCACGCGGACCGTGCGCGCCGCCGTGTCGATGTCGACGGAGGGCGGCAGCGCGGCGAGCGAGACCAGCGCGGCCCCGTCCGCGTCCGGGTCGATGTCGGCTATGCGGTTGAACGAGTGCCCGCTGCCCAGGATCCGGACCTGGCGGCTGCGCGCGATCAGCGCGCGCAGCGCGTCGGTGGAGCCGGGGCGGTGCACCTCGTCCGCCGAGAACGTGATGTTCCCCGCCCAGTTGGTCACGGTCATCTGTCCCGTCCGCCTTTCGTCGCGCTGTCCTCACGAAGCCGCAGGCCTCGTCGGAGCCACAGGGTGGCACGTCCGTCCCGCGCGGCGGCGCCTCCCGCAGAAGTCCGTCCCGACCCGTTGACCTCCTCGTAACGCGCCCTTACCGTTTCGGCGTTCGACATAGCAGATGTCGTCCGAAATACCGAACCGCACCGAGCCATACCGAACCATTCGAACCACCGGAGGGGCGCGCACGCATGGACCGCGGAGTCCTGGACCACGGAGCCGACGGCGACGCCACCCTGCGCGCCGCCCTGCGCAAGACCGCGTGGCGGCTGCTGCCGTTCCTCGGCCTGCTGTATGTGATCGCCTACATCGACCGCTCCAACGTCGGCTTCGCCAAACTGGAGCTCCAGGCCGAACTGGGCGTCAGCGCCACCGCGTTCACACTGGGGCAGGTCTTCTTCTTCACCGCCTACGCGATCTTCGAGGTGCCCAGCAACCTCATGCTGCACCGCGCGGGCGCCCACCGCTGGATCGCGCGGATCCTGTTCACCTGGGGCCTGGTGACCGTCGCGACCATGCTCGCGCACACCACCTGGCAGTTCTACCTCGCCAGGTTCGCGCTCGGCGCGGCCGAGGCGGGCTTCTTCCCCGGGGTCCTGTACTACCTCTCCCAGTGGTTCCCGGGCAGCACCCGCGGGCCCGCCATCGGGGCGTTCATGCTCGCAGCGCCCCTCTCCTTCATCCTCGGCAACCCGCTCATGGGCCTGCTGATGGACCTCGACGGCGCGTGGGGGCTCGACGGCTGGCAGTGGGTCTTCCTCATCACCGGCGTCCCCGCGGTGCTCGTCGCGCCGCTCGTCCTGGTGCTGCTGCCGAGCGGCCCCGGGCGCGTGCGCTGGCTCGCCCCCGAGGAGCGGCGGGCCCTCGTCGAGGCGCTCGCGGCCGACCGCGCGACGGCGGGGGAGCAGCCGCACCGCACCCTCGCCGTCCTGCGCGACCGGCGGGTGCTCGTGGCGGCGCTGTTCTTCCTGGCGTTCCCGCTGTCCACGTACGGGCTCTCGTTCTGGCTGCCGACCATCATCGACGGCTTCGGTGAGCTGACGACCACCGAGGTCGGCCTCGTCTCCGCGATCCCCTACGTGTGTGTCGCCGCCGGACTCGTCGTCGTACCGCGGCTCGTGGCGCGCCGCGACACCCCGTACACCTGGATCGCGGCCATGCTCGGCCTGGCCGTCGCCGGGTTCACCGTCGCCGCCCTCTTCGGCTCGCCCGTCGTCCAGATGCTCGGGCTGTGCGCCGCCGCCGTCGGCGGCTACGCCGCACAGCCCGCCTTCTGGGCGCTCATCCCACGCTTCCTCACCGGCGCGGCGGCGGCCGCGGGCATCGCCGCCGTCAACGCCGTCGGCAACCTCGGCGGCGGCTTCGGTCCCCTCGGCATCGCCGCCGTCGTCGACTCGACCGGCAGCGCGCTGACCGGCCTCCTGTTCCTGCTCGCCGTCGCCCTGCTCGGTCTCGTCGCCGTGCCGCTGCTGCGCCGCGCGCTCGGCGGCGGCGGGCCCGGCCCCGGCACGACCGCAGATCCGTCCAGCTCCACCACTCCGGAAAGGCAGACCACATGAACAACGGCCATGAACTCCCGAGCCGCAGAGTACTGTTGAAGGGCTCGCTGGCCGCCACGGCCGCGGCGGCGGGCACCCTGACCGTGGCCCGGGGCAGCGCCCATGCGGCCGCCCCCTCGGCAGCCGCCGCGCCCGCAGCGGCCAAGGCCACCCGCCCCGTCAACCCCCTCGTCCCGAACCGCGCCGACCCCCACATCCACCGCCACCGCGACGGCCGCTACTACTTCACCGCCACCGCCCCCGAGTACGACCGCATCATCCTGCGCCGCTCCCGCACCCTGCACGGCATCGCCACCGCCGAGGAGTCCGTCGTATGGCGGCGCCACACCAGCGGTGAGATGGCCGCGCACATCTGGGCGCCGGAGATCCACCACATCGACGGCAAGTGGTACATCTACTTCGCCGCAGCGCCCGCCCACGACGTGTGGAAGATCCGCATGTGGGTCCTGGAGAACTCCCACCGCGACCCGTTCAAGGGCACCTGGGTGGAGAAGGGGCAGCTCACCACGGCCTGGGACACCTTCTCGCTCGACGCGACCACCTTCACGTACCAGGGATCGCGCTACCTGTCGTGGGCGCAGCACGAGCCCGGCATGGACAACAACACCGGCGTCTTCCTCTCCAGGATGGCGAACCCCTGGACGCTGACCGGCCCCCAGGTCCGGCTCACCACACCCGAGTACGACTGGGAGTGCGTCGGCTTCAAGGTGAACGAGGGCGCCTCGTTCCTCCAGCGCAACGGACGCGTCTTCATGACGTACTCGGCGAGCGCCACCGACGCCAATTACTGCATGGGCCTGCTCACCGCCGAGGCCGGCTGCGACCTGATGGACCCGAGGTCCTGGACCAAGTCGCCGCGGCCGGTCTTCACCAGCAACGACAGGACCAAGCAGTACGGCCCCGGCCACAACTCCTTCACCGTCGCCGAGGACGGCCGCACCGACGTCCTCGTCTACCACGCCCGCCAGTACGAGGACATCGTCGGCGACCCGCTGAACGACCCGAACCGGCACACCCGCGTCCAGCGCCTCGGCTGGAAGGCGGACGGCACCCCGGACTTCGGCGTCCCCGTGGCGGACGGGCCGGTACCGGTCCTCGAAGGCCCGAGGTAAGCCGATCGCCCCGCCCTCAGGGGCGGGGCGAAGCCCTTCTCCGCGGAAGCTCCCAGCTCCCCTCAGCGCGCCGAGAAGCTGTGCACCGTGCTCGACCGGTAGGTGTCGCCGGGGCGCAGCACCGTCGAGGGGAACGACGGCTGGTTCGGGGAGTCCGGGAAGTGCTGGGTCTCCAGGCACAGGCCGTCGCCCTGACGGTAGGTGCGGCCCGAGGGGCCGGTCAGGGTGCCGTCCAGGAAGTTGCCGGAGTAGAACTGCACCCCGGGCTCCGTCGTGGCGATCCTCATCGTGCGGCCCGACTCCGGGTCCCGCAGCGTCGCGAAGTGCTCCGGGCGGTCCGTGATCCCCTTGTCGAGGACCCAGTTGTGGTCGTACCCCTTGGCGGTCACCAACTGGGGGTGCGCGACCCGTATGTCCTCGCCGACCGGCTTCGCCCGCCGGAAGTCGAACGGCGTGCCCGCCACCTTCGCCAGCTCTCCCGTGGGGATCAGCCCGGCGTCGGTCGGCGTGAACCGGCCCGCCGCCAGGGTCAGTTCGTGGTCGTGGACGCCACCGCTGCCCTCACCCGCCAGGTTGTAGTACGTGTGGTTGGTGAGGTTCACGACGGTGGCCTTGTCGGTCCTCGCCGCGTAGTCGATCCGCCAGTCGCCGCGCGCCGTGAGGGTGTACGTCACCTTCACCCGCAGCGTCCCCGGATAGCCCATCTCGCCGTCGGCGCTCACATACCGCAGCACCAGGCCGACACCGGTGGAGTCCGTGAACGGCTCCACGTCCCACACCCGGGTGTCGAAGCCCTTGGCGCCACCGTGCAGGCTGTTCTCCCCGTCGTTCACGGAGAGCTGGTGGGTCTTGCCGTCCAGGGTGAAGCGGCCGCGGGCGATGCGGTTGCCGTAGCGGCCGATCAGCGCGCCGAAGAAGGTCGTGCCCGCCGCGTACGCCTCGATCGTGTCGTACCCGAGGGAGACGTTGCGGTACCGGCCGTGGCGGTCCGGCAGTTCGAGGGACTGCACGATGCCGCCGTAGGAGAGGACCTTCAGCCGCGTGCCGCCGTTCGCCAGCGTCCAGCGGTGGACCTTCGTGCCGTCGGCGAGGGTGCCGAAGAGCTCCTTGGTGGGCTTCGCGAAGCGCACGGACCTGCCGCCTTCCGATGATGCGTACGAGGTGCCGGCGACGGCGGCGGTGAGGCCCGCCGCGGCGGCGGTGGCCAGGACGGTGCGTCTGCTGGTTTCCATGTGCGGCTCCAGTTCGGGGGGTTGAGGGGCGGTGTTGTTACCGGCCGACCTTGCGCTTGTTCCATACGTCGAACCCGACCGCGGCGAGCAGCACCAGGCCCTTGATGACCTGTTGGTAGTCCGTGCCGATGCCGACCAGGGACATGCCGTTGTTGAGCACGCCGAGCACCAGGCCGCCGATGACCGCGCCCATCACCGTGCCGACGCCGCCGCTCATGGAGGCGCCGCCGATGAACGACGCCGCGATCGCCTCCAGTTCGAAGTTCAGACCGGCCTGCGGGGTGCCCGCGTTGAGACGGGCGGCGTACACACAGCCCGCGAGGGCCGCGAGGACGCCCATGTTGACGAAGACCAGGAAGGTGACGCGCTTGTCCTTGACGCCGGAGAGCTTGGCGGCGGCCTTGTTGCCACCGAGCGCGTACACATGACGGCCCACGACGGCGTTGCGCATGACATAGCCGAGGCCGATGAGCAGCGCGCACATGATGAGCATGACGACCGGCACGCCGTGGAAGCTGGCGAGGGTCAGCGTGAACGCCACGATGGCCGCCGTCATCGCCACGCACTTGGCCGCCCACAGCCCGGTGGGCAGGACGTCCAGCTCGAACGCCAGCTGCCGCTTGCGGTCCCGCCACTCGCGGAAGAGCAGGAAGACGATGGTCGCGAGGCCGAGGAGCAGCGTCGGGTTGTGGTACTGCGTGTACGGGCCCATCTCCGGGATGAAGCCCTTGGCGATGTTCTGGAAGCCGTCCGGGAAGGGGGCGAGCGACTGCCCCTCCAGGACGATCTGGGTGAGACCGCGGAAGAGCAGCATGCCGGCCAGCGTCACGATGAACGACGGGATGCCGACGTAGGCGATGAAGAAGCCCTGCCAGGCGCCGGCGACCGCGCCGATCAGCAGCGAGAGGACGAGGGCGAGCACCCACGGCATGTCGTGTTTGACCATCATCACCGCCGACATGGCGCCGACGAAGGCGACCAGCGAGCCGACGGACAGGTCGATGTGGCCCGCGATGATGACGATCATCATGCCGATGGCCAGGATGAGGATGTAGCCGTTCTGCTGGATCAGGTTGGAGACGTTGTTCGGCAGCAGCAGCGTGCCGTCGGTCCAGATCTGGAACAGGACGACGATGAAGGCCAGGGCGATCAGCATGCCGTACTGGCGCATGTTGGAGCGCATGCTCTCGATCAGCAGCGCACCGGCCGACCGCACGGCGGGCGGCGGCGCGGAGGACGAGTCCCGTGGGGGCGTGGTCGTGGTGGTCATGGCGGGCCTCAGCTCTTGCTTCCGGTGCTTCTGGTCTTGGTCATATGGCGCATCAGGACTTCCTGGGTGGCCTCCGCGCGCGTGACCTCGCCGGTCAGGCGGCCCTCGGCCATCGTGTAGATCCGGTCGCACATCCCGAGCAGCTCCGGCAGCTCCGAGGAGATGAACAGGACCGCCTTGCCCTGCGCCGCGAGCTGGTCGATGACGGTGTAGATCTCGTACTTGGCGCCCACGTCGATGCCGCGCGTCGGCTCGTCGAGGATCAGCACCTCGGGGTCGGCGTGGATCCACTTGCTCAGGACGACCTTCTGCTGATTGCCGCCGGAGAGCCGGCCCACCTGCTCGAAGACGGTGGGGGTCTTGATGTTCATCGACTTGCGGTAGCGCTCGGAGACCTGCCGCTCGTGGTGTTCGTCCACGAAGCCGCCGATGCCGCCGCGCCGCCGCATGCCCGGCAGCGAGGCCAGCGACACATTGCGGTTGATGTTGTCGATGAGGTTCAGGCCGTAGCGCTTGCGGTCCTCGGTGACGTACGCGATGCCGGCGTCGACCGCGGCCGGGACCGTCTTGGTGACCACCGGTCGGCCGTTCACCGCCACGGTCCCTGCGACGTACTGCCCGTAGGAGCGCCCGAAGACGGACATGGCGAGTTCGGTGCGGCCCGCGCCCATCAGGCCCGCGATGCCGACGATCTCACCGCGCCGCACCGTCAGCGACACGTCGTCGACGACCGTGCGCTGGTGGTCGACGGGATGGCGCACCGTCCAGCCCTGCACCGCCAGGGCGAGTTCGCCCGCGTCGGCGCCCGCGTACGGCGTGCGCTCGGGGAAGCGGTGGTCGAGGTCGCGGCCGACCATGCCGCGGATGATCCGGTCCTCCGACAACTCCGGCTCGTGCTCCGGGCTCTGGCGGACCGTCAGGGATTCGAAGGAGCAGCCGTCGCGCAGGATGGTCACGGCGTCGGTGATCTGCCGGATCTCGTTGAGCTTGTGCGAGATGATGATGCTGGAGATGCCCTGCTCGCGCAGTTCCACGATCAGGTCGAGCAGCTTCGCGCTGTCCTCGTCGTTGAGCGCGGCCGTCGGCTCGTCGAGGATCAGCAGCTTCACCTCCTTCGACAGGGCCTTGGCGATCTCCACCAGCTGCTGCTTGCCCACCCCGATGTCGGAGACCGGCGTCTGCGGCTTCTCGCGCAGCCCGACCCGCTTGAGCAGGGCGCTCGCCCGGCGCAGGGTGTCGTTCCAGTCGATGAAGCCACGCCTGGTCTGTTCGTTGCCGAGGAAGATGTTCTCGGCGATCGACAGATAGGGGACAAGCGCCAGTTCCTGATGGATGATCACGATGCCGTGGCGCTCGCTGGCCCGGATGTCCTTGAAGGCCATCCGCTCGCCCTCGAAGAGGATCTCGCCGTCGTAACTGCCGTGCGGGTACACGCCGCTGAGGACCTTCATCAGCGTCGACTTGCCGGCGCCGTTCTCGCCGCAGATCGCGTGGATCTCCCCCGACCGCACCGTCAAATCCACACCGGAGAGAGCCTTGACGCCGGGAAACGTCTTGGTGATCCCGCGCATCTCCAGGATGGGCGCGCTCACTTGAGCTGCCCCGCCGTGAAGTACCCCTCGTCCACGAGGAGCTTGGTGTTGGACTTGTCGACGCTGACCGGCTCCAGGAGGAAGGCCGGCACGGTCTTCTCGCCGTTGTTGTAGTCCTTGGTGTTGTTGACCTGGACCTTCTTGCCCGTCAGGACCGCGTCACCCATCTTCACCGTCTGCGCGGCCAGCTTGCGCGTGTCCTTGAACACGGTCTGCGTCTGCTCGCCCCGGATGATCGACTTCACCGACGCGAGCTCCGCGTCCTGACCGGTGATGACCGGCAGCGGCTGGCTCTTGCTGCCGTAACCCGCGCTCTTGAGCGCTGAGATGATGCCGATGGAGATCCCGTCGTAGGGCGAGAGCACCGCGTCGACGCGCTTGTCGCCGTAGCTCTTGCTGATCAGGTCGTCCATGCGCTTCTGCGCCGTGCCGCCGTCCCACTTCAGCGTCGTGGCCTGGTTCAGCCGCGTCTGCTTGCTGCGCACCACGAGCTGACCGGACTCGAAGTACGGCTTCAGCACCTTCATGGCGCCGTTCCAGAAGTACTTGGTGTTGTTGTCGTCCGGGTCGCCCGCGAACAGCTCGATGGACCGCGTGTCGTCGGCGTCCTTGTCGGGCTTGCCGAGCTTCAACTTGTCGACCAGGTACTGGCCCTGGAGCCGGCCCACGCGTTCGTTGTCGAACGACGCGTAGTAGTTGACGTTCTTCGTGCCGAGGATGAGGCGGTCGTACGAGATCACGGGGATCCCCGCGTCGTGCGCGCGCTTCAGGACGTCGGTGAGCGCCGAGCCGTTGATCGCGGCGACCACCAGGAGCCGGTGCCCCTTCGTGATCATGTTCTCGATCTGGGCGACCTGGTTCTCCACCTTGTCGTCGCCGTACTGGAGGTCCGTGTCGTAACCGGCCTTCTTGAACTGCGCCGCCATGTTCTTGCCGTCGGCGATCCACCGCTCGGAGGACTTGGTGGGCATGGCGAGACCGATGGTGCCGCCCTTCCCGTCGTCCGGCTTGTAGCGGCTGCCGCCCTTGGCCTCCTGCCCGCAGGCGGTCAGCGAGACGGCGAGCAGCGCGGTGGTGACGGCGATGCCGAGAGTGCGGGTGCGCATGGGTCAGTCCCCTTCCGGGACGGGGAAACGGCACAGCTCGCCCGGGAGCCGCGAGCCGAGCGGCGACATGCCGCCGTCCGCGCCGTGGCGGGCCAGCAGATCCAGGGCGAGACGGCCGCGCCTGACCCGCTCCCGGGCCGTGGCGAGGGCGTGCTCGCGCAGGTGGGCGCCGTACGGGTAGATGCCGGTGGCCTTGGCGAGGCCGAACTTCACATACAGCGGGGCGCCGCGCCGGATCAGCTCGGCGACCTCGTACATCCGGACGTAGCCGCCGAGGTCGTCGGGGGCCTCGACGTACATGTCCATCGGCGCCCGGCTGACCCGGCGGATCTCCGTGAGATGGGCGGGGGTCAGATCGGACGGCACGTTCAGGGAGTCGGCGCCAAGACGCTCGTACACCGCGTACGAGGCCGGGTTGACCGGACCGGTCAGCGCGGACAGCTTGAAGGTGGTGTCGGCGGGGAGCACCCCGGCGGCGCGGAGTCTGTGCAGCGTCCACAGCACGCCCTCGTCGGCGACGAGCAGGCACTTCACGCCGAGCCCGGTGGCGCGCACGGCGTCCTCGACGCAGCCCGCGAGCGCGTCGTGGCCACGGGCGCGCAGCCCCGCGCCGCCGGAGTCGGTGCGGGTCGAGGCGCCGATGTCCCAGGTGCCGCGCGGCCCCGTGAACAGGCACAGCTCGATGTCGCGCTCGGCACAGGACTCCACCATCTCGGTGATCTCGTCGTCACCGAGCATCCAGACGCCGCTGCCCTGGCTGATCCGGTGGACGGGCACGTCCAGGCGCGCGCTCTCCTTGAGGACGACGGCGAGCGCCTCGGGACCCTCGACGGAGGGGATCTCGGTGCGCCACGTGCCGCCGTCGGGGAACGTGTGCGGGGAGGCGTCGGCCGGGTCGGCGGCGGGCACCGGATGACCGATGCGGGCGAGGGCGTCGGCGCCGGGGCGCCGGGTTGCTGACGGGGCGGTCACGGGACTCCAATGATCGGTGTGTCGATGTGGTTCGGGTGGATCGTCGTGCGGCGCCGCCCGGTTGGGTGTACGGCGGCACGGGGCGGTCAGGCGCGCCCGTACCGCCGTACGTGCAGGGGGAAGGACCGCCGGGGACACGGTCCGGCCGGCCTCAGGGCCGCAGCAGCACCTTCCCGGTCTTCGGATCGCCGCCGCCGACCAGCGCGACGGCCTCGCCGAACCGCTCCAGCGGGAACTCGTGCGTGATCAGCGGCGCCGGGTCGAGCAGTCCGAGGCCGAACGCCCGCACGGCGTCCGACCAGGCCGAGGAGGACGCGCCGAAGACGGAGCGCACCTCCAGCTGGCTCAGCGACAGATGCACCGGGTCGATGCCGACCGCCCCCGGCGTGAACATGCCGGTGAGCACGACCCTGCCGCCCCTGCGGGCGAGCAGGCACGACGAGGCCGCGGTGGTCGGCGCGCCCGCCGTCTCCACGACCAGGTCGAAGCGGCCGTGCGCCGACCGGGCCTCGTCGGGGGAGAGGGCAGCGGTGGCCCCGAAGTCCCGCGCCTGCTCACCGCGGGCCGCCCGCGGGTCCACCACAATCAGCTCGGCGGGACTCGACGCGGCGAGCAGCTGCACCGCGAGCAGCCCGAGGGTGCCCGCGCCGACCACCGCGACGCGCTCACCGGGCCCCGGGCGGCCCGCCCGCACCGCGGCGGCGATCACCGCGGACGGTTCGAGCAGGGCGGCCGCGCGCAGGTCGGCGTCGTCCCGCAGGAGGTGCAGGAGCCGGGCGGGCACGGTGAGGTGGTCGGCGAAGGCGCCCGGCTCGGTGAACCCGGTCTCGGCGTAGCCGCCGGTGCACAGGCTGGTCTCCCCACACCGGCAGCGCTCGCAGACACCGCAGGCCCGGAACCCCTCCGCGACGGTCCTGCGGCCGACGAGGGCGGGGTCGACGCCCGCGCCCACCGCAGCCACGGTCCCGGACCACTCGTGGCCCGGCGTCACGGGGTAGCGCACGTACGCGGCGTCGCGGTGGCCGTCGTACACCTCGCGGTCGCTCATGCAGATCCCGGCGGCGGCCACCCGCACGAGGACCTCGCCGGGGCCCGGCTGCGGCGTGTCACCGGTGACGAGGCGGTGTTCGCCGGGCCGGTCGACGACGATCGCGCGGCTGCTCACTTCTTGGCCCCGCCGGGGGAACGCTTCTCCCAGCCCTCGGCCCACAGGTCGAACCGGGCCTGCTGCTGCGGGAACTCGGCGGCCGCGTCGGTGTCGAGCTCGACGCCGAGGCCGGGCTCGTGCGACAGCTCGAAGCAGCCCGTCTCCGGGTCGACCTGGGGCGCTCCCTTGACGACCTTCTTGATGTCCGCGTCCGCGAAGTCGTTGAAGTGTTCGAGGATCTTGAAGTTCGGCGCGGAGAAGCCGACTTGGAGCGAGGCGGCGGTCAGCACGGGCCCGCCCACGTTGTGCGGGGCGACCAGCATGTAGTGCGTCTCGGCGGTCGCCGCGAGCTTGCGGGTCTCCCAGATGCCGCCGATGTGGCCGACGTCCGGCTGGATGATGTCCACGGCCTGGCTCTCGAACAGCTCCCGGAACTCGATCCGGTCGTGGATCCGCTCACCGGTGGCCACCGGCATGTCCACCTTGGCGGCGACCTTCTCCAGGGCCTTGAGGTTCTCCGGCGGGACCGGCTCCTCCAGCCAGGCGGGGCGGAACGGCGCGAGGTCGCGGGCGAGGCGGACCGCCGTGGCGGGCGAGAAGCGGCCGTGCATCTCCAGCATCAGCTCGGCGTCAGGACCGATCGCGTCCCGCACGGCCTCGATCAACGACACGGCGTACAGGCTCTGTTCGTGGTCCAGCTCGTAGTGCCCGGTGCCGAAGGGGTCGATCTTCAGCGCGCGGTAGCCGCGCTCCATGACCCCCTGGGCCGCCTTGTGGTACGCCTCCGGGGTGCGCTCCGTGGTGTACCAGCCGTTGGCGTACGCCTTGACGCGGTCGGTGACCCTGCCGCCGAGCAGCTGCCACACGGGGACGCCGAGCGCCTTGCCCTTGATGTCCCAGCAGGCCATCTCGATGACCGCGATGCCCGACATGACGATCTCGCCGGCCCGGCCGTAGTCGCCGTACTTCATCCGGCGCACGAGGTCCTCGACCGCGAACGGGTCCGACCCCTTGATGTGGTTGGCCTCCGCCTCACGGAGGTATCCGATGAGTGCGTCGGTGTGGCCGAGCATGCGCGTCTCGCCGATGCCGGTCAGGCCTTCGTCGGTGTGGACCTGGACGTAAGTGAGGTTACGCCAGGGCGTTCCGACCACATGCGTGCTGATTCCCGTGATGCGCAAGGCAGTTGTCCCTTGACTTGTTCGGTATTTCGTCACACGTTCGAAATGTTGGCGTGACGGTATTCACGGTGGCCGGAACGTGTCAATGGTTCGCGCGAAACGGTCTTGAGAGGGCGGTGGGGGCGAGTCGCCGGAGCCTCGAAGCGGTCCGGCGGCCATTGCGCCGCGAACGGCGCCATGCCTAACCTGTGTTCGTCATACCGATCAGCGGCCGAGGTTTCGGACGCCACAGGGTGGGAGGCCTCATGGGACGACTGGTTCCCGCGGTGACCAGGTCGCTGGACATACTCGAACTGTTCCTGGAAGGGGACGGGACGCTCTCCGCGCCAGAGGTGACCCGCAGGCTTCAGCTGCCGCGCACCACCGTGCACGAACTGCTCACCACCCTGGCGGCCCGTTCGTACCTCGCGCAGATCCCGGACCAGCCGGGCCGCTACCGCCTCGGCGTGCGCACCTACCAGCTCGGCAGCCGCTACGCCGAGCAGCTCGACCTCGCGGCCGAGGGGCAGCAGGTGGCCCGCGAGGTCGCCGAGACCTGCGACGAGACCGTCCACGTCGCCATTCTCGAGGACACCGACGTCATCTACATCGCCAAGGTCGACTCCACGCACGCCGTGCGCATGGTCTCCGCGGCGGGCCGCCGGCTTCCGGCGCACTGCACCTCGGTCGGCAAGATGCTGCTGGCCTCGCTGCCGCAGCCGGAGCTTGAGTCCCGCCTCCAGGGCCGGGTGTTCGCGGCGATGACCCCCGACAGCATCACCGACCCCGACGAGCTGGCCGCCGCGCTCGCGGACATCCGGGAGCGGGGCGTCGCGGTCGAGCACCGGGAGTCCAACCCGGACGTCAGCTGCGTGGCCGCGCCGGTGCGCGACAGCGCGGGACGGGTCGTCGCCGCCCTGTCCATCTCCGTGCCGATGATCCGCTGGAGCGAGGAGCGCGAGCGGGAACTGGCCGAGCTGGCCGCCAAGGGAGCCGGTGACCTCTCGGTCCGCCTCGGTCACCGGGGCCGGCGATGAGCGGCGGGTTCGAGGTGGCGGTGCGCGAGCAGGCACTGCTCGGCGAGGGCCCCACCTGGGACGCGGTCGGCGAGCGCCTCATCTGGGTCGACATCCTCGCCGCACGCGTCCATACGTACGCACCCGGCGACGGCCGCCGTACGGTCATGGCCACCGACCAGCACGTCGGCGCCGCCAAGCCCCGGGCGGGCGGCGGCCTGGTGGTCAACCTCCGCGACGGGATCGGCCTGTACGGCCCCGGCGGCGCGTCCTTCTCCTGGCTGGTGCGCGACCCCGTGCCGGGCCGCCGGGGCAATGACGCCGCCGTCGCGCCCGACGGCGCGCTCTGGGCGGGCACCATGCGCTACGACGAGGCGCCGGGCGGCGGCGGCCTCACCCGCGTCGACCCCGACGGCACCGTCACCGAGCAGTCCGCGTCCCTCGGCGACGTCGCCGTCAGCAACGGCACGGGCTGGAGCCCCGACGGGCGGCTCATGTACTACGCCGACAGCCCCACGCGCCGGGTCGACGTCCTCGACTTCGACGGCCGGCACGCGCGGAACCGGCGCCCGTTCGTGGTGATCGAGGACGGCGCGGGCGACCCCGACGGACTCACCGTCGACGCCGAGGGCTGCGTCTGGATCGCCCTCTGGAACGGCGGAGCCGTCCGCAGGTACACCCCCGACGGGCGGCTCGACCTGACCGTGCCCCTGCCGACACCCCGCCCCACGGCCTGCGCCTTCGGCGGCCCCGACCTGCGCGACCTCTACATCACCACGGCCCGAGCCGGCCAGCCCCGCCCGCACCCACTGGCGGGCTCGGTGCTCGTGGTGCCGGACGCGGGCCAGGGGCTGCCGGGCACGCCCTTCGCAGGCTGAACCGGCCGGCCACAAGAGGGTCAGCGCTTCAGTTCGCGCAGGTACTTCCCGAACTTCTCCAGGCCGTCGATGTTGCGCGGCCCGCTGATGCCCTCGTTGTAGTCGAGGACGAAGAAGTTGTTCTTCTTGACGGCGGGCAGCTCCTTCGTGTGCGGGGACTTCTTCAGGAACTCGATCTTCTTCTCCGCGGGCTGGTCGCCGTAGTCGAAGATGATGACGACCTCGGGCTCGGCCTTGGTGACGGCCTCCCAGTTCACCTGCGTCCAGCGCTCGTCGAGCCCGTCGAAGATGTTCCTGCCGCCCGCGGTCTTGATGATGTCGTTCGGCGGGACCTGGCTGCCCGCGGTGAAGGGCTGGTCGGTCCCGGAGTCGTAGAGGAAGACCGGCACCGGATCACCCTTGGGTGCCTTCTCCTTCACGGCCGCCACGCGCTTCTTCAGGTCCCCGACGACCTGACCGGCCTTCTTCTCGACGTGGAAGATCTTCCCGAGCCGCTCAAGGTCGCTGTAGAGCGCGTTGAACGGCGTGACCTTCTGCGGATACCCGGGATAGTTGAAGCAGCTCTCCGTGTGCATGAAGCTCTGGACGCCGAGCTTGTCCAGGATCTTCGGGGTGATGCCGCGCTGGTCGCTGAAGCCGGAGTTCCAGCCCGCCACGACGAAGTCGGACTTGGCCTCGACGACGATCTCCTTGTTGAGCAGGTCGTCGCTGAGCATCTTCACCTTGGCGTACTCCGACGCCCAGGGCGACTCGCTCACCGGCGGATTGGCGGGCGGCATCACGTACCCGTGGACGTGCTTCGTCAGACCGAGGCTGAACAGCTTGTCGGCGCTGCCGCCCTCGTAGGCCACGGCACGCTCGGGCACCTGGTAGGAGACGGGCTCGCCGCACCGCTTGACGGTGACCTTCTCGGACGCCTTGGCGTCGCCGTCCGCCTCGACCTCCGCGCCGCAGCCGCTCAGCAGCAGCGCGGCCGCGAGCGCGGAGCCCAGGGCGATGGACCGGGTGTGTGACATGGGTATGTGGTGCCTTTCCAAAGGTGGGGTGGGGTGGTCAGAGGGTGGGGTGGAGGGAGTAGAGCAGCTGGGGGCCGCCGGTCAGCGGATGCGGTACGACGGTGGCCTTCACGCCGAACACATCGGCGACCAGCTCCTCGGTGAGGACCTCCTCGGGCGTCCCGGCCGCGACCAGGCTCCCCTGCGACAGGACCCCGAGCCGGTCGCAGGCGGCGGCCGCGAGGTTGAGGTCGTGCAGCACGACGAGGACGGTCGGCCCGGCGCCCCGCAGATGCGACAGGACCTCGATCTGATGGCGCACGTCCAGGTGGTTGGTCGGCTCGTCGAGGACGAGCACCCGCGGCTCCTGGACGAGCGCCCGGGCGAGCAGCACGCGCTGGCGCTCCCCGCCCGACAAGGTCAGGACGCCGCGCTTGGCCAGATGCCGGATGTCGAGCCGCTCCATCGCCCGTACGCACAGCTCCCTTTCACGCCCGCTGAGCGCCTGGTTGCCCCGCTGGTGCGGAGCGCGTCCGAGCGCGACGACCTCCTCGACGGTGAAGTCGAGCTCGACGGCGCCGTCCTGCGTCATCGCCGCGACGAGCTGCGCGCTGCGCCGCATCGAAAAGCCCGCGATGTCGTCACCGCCCACCCGCACCGTCCCGGTGGCCGGCCGCAGCGCGCGGTAGACGCAGCGCAGCGCGGTCGACTTACCGCTGCCGTTCGGGCCGACGAGGCCGACGACCTCGCCGCTGCCCGCGTCGAGCGAGAGGTCCCGCACCAGGCTCTTGCCGTCGATGACGACGCCGAGCCCCTCGATTCGCAAGTCCATCTCAACGGCCCCCGAACACATAGCCCTTGCGGCGCATCAGCGCGATGAACACCGGTACTCCGACGAGCGCGGTGATGACACCCAGCGGCAGTTCGCGCGGCGCGACCACCGTCCGGGACAGCAGATCGACCCAGACCATGAAGACCGCGCCGACCAGCGGGGCCACGGCGAGAACCCGGGCGTGCCCGGCGCCGACCACCATGCGCACCAGGTGCGGCATGACGAGCCCCACGAAGCTGATGGCGCCGCTCACCGCCACCATCACGCCGGTGACCAGCGAGACGAGGACGAGCAGCGACCTGCGGTGCCGGTCGGGGCTCAGGCCGAGGCTCGCCGCGGTCTCGTCGCCGAGCGCGAGCACGTCCAGGGCACGGCCGTGGCGGTACAGCACGACGAGGCCGAGCAGGACGACGGCGGCGACGACGGGCAGCGCGGCCCAACTGGCGGCGCCGAAGCTGCCCATGGTCCAGTACAGGACCATGCCGGTCGCCTCGCTGTCCGGCGCGAAGTAGATGATGACGCTCATCACGGCCTGGAAGCCCAGGGACATGGCGACGCCCGTCAGGACGAGACGCAGCGGTGACAGGACGCCCCCGCTGGACGAGGCGACGTACACGAGGAACGACGCGACGAGCGCGCCGATGAACGCCCCCGCCGACACCGCGTACACCCCGAGCGCGGCCAGGCCGCCGGTGACCGTCACCGCGACGGCGCCCACCGACGCCCCGGAGGAGACGCCGAGCACGAAGGGGTCGGCGAGGGCGTTGCGCACCATGGCCTGGATGGCGACGCCGACCGCGCTGAGCCCGGCGCCCACCAGCGCGGCGAGCAGGACACGCGGCGTGCGGATCTGCCAGATGATCTGGTACGTCGTCGTCTCGTCGGCGCCGATGCGCCCGCCCGTGAGCGCCGCCCACAGATAGCGGGCGGTCTCGGCGGGCGTCACGAAGGCGGCGCCGAGCCCGATGGCCACGACGACGGACGCGACCAGGACGAGGAAGAGCGCGACGCAGGTCAGGACCAGGGCCCCGGGTGAGGCGAGCCGGTCCCGCACGGCGGCCCTGGGGCGCGCGGGTGCCGCCTCCGTGACGGTGCTCATGCTGTTCCTGCCTCCGTTTCGGCTTCGGCCTCGTCGTCGCTCGGGGACCCGCGCCGCACCAGGACGGCCGCGCCGAGCGCCGCGACGACCAGGGCGCCGAAGACGGCGGCGGTGCCGGGGTAGCCGGCGAGGCCGAGGCCCGCGCCGCCGAGCGCCGCGCCGACGAACACGCCGAGGCTCTGCCCCGCGGCGTTGAGACTCAGCGCCGAGCCGCGCAGCGAGGTGCCGCAGCGCCGCACGATGAGGCTGACGACGCACGCGGCGACGATGGCGTGGCTGGCCGCGTGCAGCGCGGTCATGGCGAGGGCGAGCGGCAGCCAGTGCGTGAAGTAGAAGCCCACGACGGAGACGAGGGCGGCGACCAGACCGATGCCGAGCATGCGTTCCGTGGCGACGCGCGGCGCGGCGGAGTTGGTGATCCGGCCGGTGAGGAGGTTGCTGACGAAGAACGACGCGCCGCTGAGCGTCCACACGAACGCGAAGAGACCGGCGTCGAGGTCGAACCGCTGCTCGTAGAAGGCCGCGAGGTACGACAGGTAGCCCATGAACACGGCGGTGCGCAGAAACCCGATGAGCAGCAGCGGCACCGCACCACGGACGGCCGCCAGGGCCTTGAACGAGGCGAGGTAGCCGAGGCGCTGCCCGGCGGGGGCGTTGGCAGCGTTGTCTGCGGATGCCTCCTTCTTGCGGCGGGCCACGAAGACCACGGCGAGCAGCAGCGACACCACCGTCACGCCGAACAGGTCGCCCTGCCAGCCCCAGAACAGCGCGGGCAGCGCGATGACGGGCGCCGCGAGCATGGCGGTCATCGACTGCGTGGCCGTGACCAGGGTCGCCGCGCGCCCGGCGGCCTTGCCGGTGCCGAAGCGGTCGGCGGCGGCGGCCGTCAGCGCCGGGTTCAGGACGGACGTACTCGCGCCGATGAGCAGGCAGAAGACGGCGAGCATGACGAAGTCGCCGCTGGCGCCGAGCGCGGAGGAGGCCCCGAGGGCGACGAGCGCGCCCGCCGCCGCCCACTCCTTGGGCACCCGGTCGATCAGCGGGGCCAGGGCCGTGCCCACCAGCAGGGCGGCGAGGCCGCCGAGTCCGCGCAGGCCGCCCATCGCGGCGACGCTGCTGCCGGCGTCGTCGGCGATCGGCACGAGGTAGGTGCTGAAGACGGTGAACGGCAGCAGGCCCACCGCCGAGGCGAGCAGGACCGGCCACAGGGTGCGGGCCATGCGCAGATCGCCCGGGACCGGCTCCTCGGCCCTGTCCGTCGTGGGGCCCTTCACGGCGTCGACGCTCACGCACCCGCTCCGTCCGCGAGGGCGGCGCGGTAGCGGTACATCGGCGTGGCGTCCGCGCTGAACTGGGAGAACGTGAACGGCTCGGCGTTCAGACCGGTGACTCCGGCGCCGAGGAAGGCGCGGGCGACGGCGCTGCCGCTCTGGGCGTAGACGGTCAGCGGGACGCGGTGCTCGACGCAGTGCCGCAGGATCAGGTCGAAGGTGCCGTTGCTGAGCGTCATGCCGGTGGCGACCACCGCGTCGGCCTGCGCGAGGACCTCGGTCATGTCGTCGGTGACGGGGTCGCCCCACGCGGTCGTCCGCAGGTTCAGGTCGCAGGGCAGGCAGACGCCGCCCCGCTCCCGGATCGCCGCGACCAGCGGGTTGACGACGCCGATCAGGGCGACCTTGGCGCCGGGCTCGATGTCGAGCAGCCCCGCCACGGCGGCGTCGCGCGCCTCGGCGCGGACCTCCGGAGTGCCGGTGGGCAGCATGACGCGCTCGGCGTCATCGGCGTCCCGGTGCGGGCGCACCCGGGCCAGATAGGCGTCGAGTGCGGCGGTCCGCACCGGCGCGGACTCGTCGCGCAGCAGCTTGTCCAGACAGTGGCCGGAGGCGTTCTCGCAGAATTCCGGGGCGATTTCACCCGCCTCGAAGGAGCACGCGCCGAAGGAGTCGCCGACGCGAAGCAGCAAGTAGTGGTTGTGGTAGGTGACATCACCGCCGGCAAGCCGGGTCGTGTTGTACAGCCAGAACGCGCTGGTGACGGTGAGGCCGGCCGGGTCGGGGCCGTGCTCGCCCGCGAGGACGGCCTCTGTCAGCTCCGCGACGGATGTGTGGGATATGGGACGCGACATGGTTTCTCTCTTGATCTGCGGGGGTGTTGAAGGCGGGGCGGCGGCACGCTGCCGGAACGTCAGGCGGTGGCGGGCCAGGCCGTGGTGGACCAGGGGTGGCGCAGCTGGTCGAGCGAGGTGACCTCGTGCGGCTTCAACGTCTCGATGTCCAGGGCCTGTTCGTGCCGGGCGTAGGCGCTCTCGACGTAGCGGTGGCCCGTGTCGGCCGCGATGAAGACGTAGGTGCGCGAGCCGTCCCCGCGCCGCTCCCACAGGGCGCTCAGGTACGCGGCGCCCGCGGAGAGCCCGGCGAAGATGCCGCTGGTGCGCAGCAGGGCGACGGCTCCGGAGACGGCGCTGTCGAAGTTGACCCAGTGCACGCGGTCGTACAGGTCGTGCCGGACGTTCTGGAACTCGATGGCGCTGCCGATCCCGGCGATGATCATGTCCGGGTCCGCGACGTGCTCGGAGCCGAAGGTGACACTGCCGAAGGGCTGCACGCCGACGAGCGTCACGTCACGGCCGGCCTCGCGCAGATACGTGGCGAGGGCCCCGGTGGAGGCACCCGACCCCACGCCGCCGACGAGCGCGAGGGGGCCCGTCGGGATGTCCGCGTCGATCGACTCGGCGACCTCGCGGTAGCCGTAGTAGTGGATGGCGTCGTGGTACTGCCGCATCCAGTGGTACGAGGGGTTGGCGGCCAGGATCTCGGCGATGCGCCGCACCCTCAACTCCTGGTCCAGGCGCAGGTCCTTGGAGGGAGCGACCTGTTCCAGGGTGGCGCCCAGTATCTCCAGCTGGACGCGGGTCGAGCGGTCCACCGTGGTGGAGCCGACGATGTGGCACTTCATGCCGTAGCGGTGACAGGCCAGTGCCAGGGCCTGCGCGTAGATGCCGCTGGAGCTGTCGATGAGGGTGTCACCGGGTCGGACGGCTCCCGTTTCGAGCAGATGGCGGACGGCTCCGAGAGCCGAGTAGATCTTCATGGTCTCGAACCGGAGGCAGGCGAGGTCCGGTTCCAGGGATATGAGATCGGGTTTCTTCACCGCTTCGGCGATGTGTGGGTGCATGGCGTGGATCCCCCCGTTGGGACGTCGGAGCGGAAGACGCCGAGAGCATCACACTAGATGAAAATGATTGTCAAGACCGGGTAAGGTCGTCACACTGTCCCTGAGGGTGGTGCGTCCCTGAGGGGCGGTGTGTCCATGGGAGGCGGTGCGCCGTTCAGTGCCCCGCCGTGTCGAGAGGAGCCGCGTGAAGCTGTCCCAGGAGCCCGGAGCCAGGGCTCGCCTGCCGCGACAGGAGCCGCGTCCGAGAGGGGCCGGGCCGGGGGTGGCCACCGGTGTGGGCACCGCCTTCGGCACCTTCGGTGAGCTCCTCCAGGGCGTGCTGCCCGAGGAGGACGGCGACTTCCTCGTGACGCTGCCCGTCGCCCGCTGGAGCATGGCCACCTACCGGCAGGAGTCCGACTCCGGCGAGCTGGAGGTCTGGCCGCCGCGCAAGACGAAGGCGCTCCAACTGGCCCGGATGATCGTCGACTTGGCGCCACGTGGTGTGCGGTCCGCGCGTGGCGGGACCCTCACCGTCAGCAGCGTGATCCCCGAGGGCAAGGGGCTCGCCAGCTCCTCCGCCGACCTCGTCGCGACCGCGCGGGCGGTCGGCCGGGCCCTCGGTGTCCCCATGCCGCCCGTCCGCATCGAACGGCTCCTGTCCCGCATCGAACCCACCGACGGCGTGCTCTACCCCGCGATCGTCGCCTTCCACCACCGCAGCGTGCGGCTGCGCGCGGTCCTCGGGTCGCTGCCCGCCATGGCCGTGGTCGGCGTCGACGAGGGCGGCTCGGTCGACACCGTGGACTTCAACCGCATCCCCAAGCCGTTCACCGCGGCGGACCGGCACGCGTACGCCGCCCTGCTCGCCCGGCTCACCGACGCCGTGCGTGCCCGGGACCTCGCGGAGGTCGGCCGCGTCGCCACCCGCAGCGCCCTGATGAACCAAAACCTGCGCCACAAACGGCTGTTGGAGCCGATGCGGGCCGTCTGCCGTGAGGTCGGCGGCCTCGGCGTGGCGGTCGGACACAGCGGCACGACCCTCGGCGTCCTGCTCGACGCCACCGACCCCGCGTACACGCGCCGCGTGACGGCGGCCTCGCAGGCGTGCGCGGAGCTGGCGGGCGCCGTCTCGGTCTACCGGACGCTGAGCTTCCGGGGCGCCTCGCGCGTGGCGGTGACGGCGGGGGAGGGCGTGCCGTGACGGGCGGGTCGGCGGGCGGGCGCGCGGCGACCGGCGTACGCAGGACACCGCAGCGCGCCGCCGTGCTCGAAACCCTCGGCCGCTGCCGGGAGTTCGTCTCCGCCCAGGAACTGCACGCCCTGCTCGCCGGACTCGGCAGCACGGTCGGACTCACCACCGTCTACCGCGCGCTGCGGGACCTCGACCGCGCCGGCCTCGTCGACGTCGTACGGGACGAGTCCGGCGAGCGGCTCTACCTCCGGCGCCCCACCGACGAGCACCGCCACTACCTCATCTGCCGCCGCTGCGGCCGCAGCCAGCCGGTCGACGCACGCGAGGTCGAGACGTGGGCGGAACGCCTCACCGAGAGCACGGGCTTCGCGGAACTGGAACACACCCTCGAACTCACCGGAGTCTGCGGGCGGTGCCGCCGTCCTCCCGGGCGCGGGTCAGCGGATGGTGAGGCTGCCCCGACCCTCGATGTAGCCGACACCCCTGCTGTAGCAGCGGCGCACGTTGTTGGTGGGCACCGCCGTGCCGGAGAAGGAACGGTGGGCCATGCGACCGGAGGCGACGGTTCCGTTGAGGAAGGAGTCGGCCGCGGTGTATCCGCGCGTGCCGTGCGGGGCCGGGCGGAGCGTGGAACGTCCGAGGATCCGGCCGGTGCGGTGGGGGCCGGAGTACCAGGTGACCGTGGCCCTGCCCTTGATCGACCTGGCACGCGAGCAGCTGGCGTGCGCGCTGCCCTTCACGGTGAGCCGGCCGGAGCTGATGCGGGGCTGACGGCCGTTGGGGGACGTGCAGTTGTCCAGGTTCGCGCTGCCGCGGGCCGAGATCTTGCGGGGGGTGCTGGTGACGGCGGGGCTGAAGGTGATGCGCTGGCCGGGGCCGGTCCGCAGGGAGCACTTGAGGGTGGCCCGGGGGGCGGCGACGGCGGCTGACGGGGCGCCGGCCGTCTGCGGTCCGGCCTGGCTGGTGGTGCCCGTGGCGAACAGGGTCAGGACTGCGGTCGCCGTCACGGCGGCGGCTCGCAGGTGATGCACGGCACGCATGCGGTTCTCCTCTGGTCGGGGTGACAACACGTGGTGTGGTTCCCATCGTTCGCGTTCTCTGCGAGTAAATCTCCCTCAACGTGAAGTTCGATGCTACTCGTCACTCTTCAGGCCTAATGAGTGTTTGACCCTCGAATGCCGCTTTGGACAGGATTGCCGCGTCGAGGAAAGGACCGTCATGCGATGGTTTCCCGGAAGCGGTCTGCTCGGCCGGAGGCGCGATACCGCTCGCGGGCGGTGCGGGACGGCTCCACGGAGCGCGCGGCGCCCGTGGTGGGTGCTGCTCGCCACCGCCGGCATCGGCACCGTGCTGGCACTGACCGCGTTCGCGGCGCCGGGCCGGCTGTCCAACGGCGGTTACATCGCCGAGGGGACCGAGGCCACCCGTACGGACGCGCTGATCCAGCAGCGCTTCGGCGCGGGGATTCCCGACCTGGTCCTGTACGCGCGCGCACCCCAGCCTGCCGACGCCCCTGAAGTGCGGCGCGCGGGCCAGGAGTTCGCCGACCGGGTCGCCCACGAACCGGGCGTGCGGGAAGTCGTCTCCTACTGGGCCGTGGGGGACCGCAGGCTGCTCAGTGAGGACGGCCGGGCCGCCCTGGTCACCGTGGACCTGCGGGGGAACGAGGACGCGGCGGCGCGCCGGGCGGCGGACCTGGTGCCACGGCTGACCGGTGGGCAGGGTCCGTTCACCGTCACGGCGACCGGGCCGGCCTGGGTGATGGCCCAGGTGACCGAGTTGAGCCGCGAGGAACTGATCCGCGCCGAACTCATCGGCGCCCCCCTCGCCGTCCTCGTGCTGCTGTTCGCCTTCGGATCACTCACGGCGGCGCTGCTGCCCGCGGTGGTCGGCGCGCTCTCCGTGGCCGGCACCTTCGCCGTTCTCCAGGTGCTGGCCGCGTACATGCCGCTGTCGGCGTTCGCCTTCAACCTCACCACCGCCCTCGGCTTCGGACTGGCCGTCGACTACGGCCTGTTCGTGGTCAGCCGCTACCGCGAGGAGCTGGCCGCGGGCGCCACGCCGCCCGAAGCGGTCGGGACGACCATGCGCACGGTCGGCCGGACCGTGCTGTTCTCCGCGGGCACGGTCGTGGTCTGCCTCGCCGCGCTCCTGCTCTTCCCGCTGGGGTTCCTGCGCTCCTTGGCGCTGGCCGGCATCAGCGTCGTCGTGCTGGCGGCCGTGGCCACGCGTGTGGTGCTGCCCGCCATGCTCCTGGTCATCGGTGGTCGGATCGACCGGCTTGACCCGTTCGCTCCGCTGCGGCGCGGCGCACGTGCCGGCCGGAGCCCGTCGTGGTCACGCGTGGCGCGCCTCGCCACCGGCCGACCGGTTCTGGCGGGCGGCTGCGCGGCCCTGTTCCTGCTGGCCCTGGCCGTGCCGTTCACCCACGCCCGCTTCGGTGTCACCGACGAGCGGGTCCTGCCCGAGAAGGCGGAGTCCCACGCCACGGCCACGCGCGTCGGCCGCGAGTTCCCCCTGCCGTGGACCCGGACGCTGGCCGTACTGCTGCCCGACACCGACGCCGTCGACCAGCGGCAGGCCCTGGACGCCTATGCCCGAAGGGTCTCCGCCCTGCCCACGGCGGGCGAGGTCGGGACCGCTCTGGGCACGTACCACGACGGACGCCGCACGACCGGGCCGTCCATGGACGCGCTGCTCTATGTCGCCGACGGATCGACCTGGCTGTCGGTGACCGCCGACGGGCCGCCGTCGGCCGACGAACCGCTGGTGCGGGAGCTGCGCGCACTGCCCTCTCCCGGCCGGCATCACGTCTCCGGACGTCCGGCCCGCGTACTGGACACCAAGGACGCCGTCCTCGGGGCCCTGCCCACGGCCGCGGCCCTCGTGGTCGGAGCGGTGTTGCTGCTGCTGTTCCTCTTCACCGGCTCGGTCCTCATCCCCGTGAAGGCCGTGCTCATGGGCGCGTTGAGCCTGAGCGCCACCTTCGGGGCGATGGTGTACGTCTTCCAGGACGGACATCTGCGCGCTCTCGTGGGGGACTTCACCGTGACCGGTGAGCTGGAGACGTCGATGCCGATCCTGGTCTTCGGCGCGGCGTTCGCCCTCTCCGTCGACTACGAGCTGTTCCTCATCTCCCGTATCCAGGAGGAGTACCGGAGCACCGGCGATCACCGGACGGCGATCGTCACCGGGCTCGCCCGCACCGGCAGGATGATCACTGTGGCGGCGGTGATCTTCGCGGTCGCCCTGCTGCCCCTGATCTCCTCCGGCATCACCCTGCTCAAACTCGTCGGCTGCGGGCTCGCGCTCGCGGTCCTGGTCGACGCCACCGTCGTACGCGGCGTGCTGGTCCCGGCGTTCATGCAGCTGACCGGGCACGCCAACTGGTGGGCGCCGCGCCCTCTCGCCGCACTCCACCGGCGCGTCGGCCTGGACCGGCGGCACCGCCGCACGGCTCCCGGCACGCACGCGCGGCTTCCCGCGGCGCGCGAGCGGGGAACCGTGTCCGCGCCGGTGTCCGACAAGTGACCGACCACCCTCGTGACACAAGTAGTCGACCACCCGCGTGACAGGGGACAGAGCCGCATGTACGCCAACCCAGTGGACGCCGTCTACCACCGGTACCGGAGCGCGCACCCGCAGATCGTGGGGACCTTGCTGCGGTTCCGGGGCGCGGCTCCCGAGCTCGGCCGGCTCCGGGAGCACTTCGCCGCGCACTTCGCCGAGCAGCCCGTCCTGCGTCACCGTCTGGAGGAGGTCGGGGGCCGCACCTGCCGCGTGCCGGCCGATGTGCGTCCGCAGGACCACGTACGGCACCACGCGGCGCCTCCCGGCCGGACGTGGGAGGAGGTGGCCGACGCGCTGCACGCCCTCCCCCTGCCGCCGCCACCGGCCGTGCCGTGGGACGTCTGGCTCGCCGACGGCCACCACGCCGACGAGTGGCTGCTCTTCTTCCGCTCCCACCACGCGCTCACCGACGGGACGGGGCGCGCACATCTGATCAACAGTCTGTTCGGGAGCGCTCCGCGGCCAGGCCCCGCGGTGTCACGGGGCGGGTTCTCCCTCACGTGCGCGGCGCGTCTGCTCGCCGATGCCGTGTCCGGGCTGCTGCCCGGCCCTGTTGCCGCACCGCCCTGGCGGTGGCTGTACGGGCCCACGAGCGGCTCCTCCCGCCTCAGCTGCGTTTCCCTTCCCTACGAGCGGCTGTCCCAGGTGGGACGAGCCGCGGGGGTCACCACCAACGACGTCTATCTCGCGGCCATGGCGGGCGTGATGCGCCAGTTGGCGCTGGAAAGGGGTACCGGCCCCGACGAGCTGTGCGCCCTGCCGGTGTCCATGCCCATGTCGACGCGCCGCGCAGGCGAGGAGGGCCTGCCGGGCAATCATCTGGCGACGGCCCGTGTCCTGCTGCCCTGCCATCTGCCCGACCCGTGGCAGCGGTTGGCCCGCGTGCACCGGGCGACGGCCCGCGCGAAGCGGCAAGGACGCGCGGCCACCTCCCGCTTCCTCCAGGAGCATGCCCCGCACCGGATCTCCGAGGCCACCGCCAGGGCGCTCATGGACGCGCGTACCGCGCCGGTGTGCTGCAACTACGTGCCCTACCGGGAGCCGGAGCTGTCCTTCGACGGCAGCCGCGCCCTCGACGTCACCTCGGTGGGGGCGCTCATGGACGGGCATCTGCTCTACACGGCTCTCACGTACCACCGCTCTGTCGCCCGGCTCGCCGTGGTGCACGATGCGGCCCTGCCGGACGCCGCTCGGGTGGGAGCACTCTGGAACGCGGAGGTCGACGCCCTGTGCGGCGCCCCCGGCCCAGGGGCTCACACGTGCAGCGGCGCCTTGGCTCCCCCGAAGGCGCGTACCAGGTAGTCGTGGTCGACGGGGTCGGGGACGGGAAGGTCACCGACGGCCGCCAGGAGGTTGCTCCGGTCGTACGTGCGCCGGTGGGCGCTGAACGTCAGCAGGCGCGTGCCGTGCTTCGCGAGGAGCCGCTCCGGCATCGTGGGGTGGGACAGTACGGGGGTGAAGCGGATCAGCAGGCCGGGGAAGCGGGTTCGCATGGCGGTGGCCATCGTCGACAGTCTCACGCTCTGCGGATGGGTGACGTGCAGCGTGCGGACGCCTGGTGCGGGTTCGTCGCGCGATGCCGCCAGCACCATGGCATGGGCCGCGTAGTCGGCCTGGAGCAGGTTGAGCGCGCCCTCGGGGTCGCCCTCGACGCGGTGCTGCATGATCTCGGGCCGCCGGGTGTCAGCGCTGCGCGGGCCACCCAGCAGCACCCGCATCGCGTCCTGCTCGGCCGCACGGCCGAGCAGGACGTTCTCGATGAGCCGGACCGCCACGTCGGTCGGCTGGCCGGGCAGCCCCTCGGGCGCCGGGCGGTCGGTGACCAGCAGACTGGGGCGGAACACGGTGACGTCCCGGCCCCCCTCGCGCGCCCAGGCGTGCAGCAGGCGCTCGGCGGTGTACTTGGACTCCTCGTACAGCGTCTGGAACCCGTCCCCGTCCCGCAGGTCGGTTTCCCTCACGTGCCCTGTGCGGCGCCGTCCGGCCACGTACGCGGTGCTCACGAAGAGCACGCGCGACCCGGGAGCCTCGTCCGCCAGTTCCAGGACGCGCCGGGTGCCGATGACGTTGGCATGGTGCAGCGGGGCCGGCTCCGCCTCAAGGGCGATCATCGCGGCGCAGTGCCACAGAGCGGTGAGGCCCCGAGTGACGCGGGCCCGGTCCTCCGGTGTCAGGCCGAGGCCTGGCTGTGTGAGGTCGCCGCGGACGTAGCGGACGCCGGCGAGGGCGTCGGCGGCCAATGGCGGGGCCTCGAGCCACGTCACGGCGGCGTCGACGCGGGCGCGCAGTTCGTCGGGTGTGCCACGGCCCAGGACGGTGACCTCCTCGCCGCGGGCGAGGAGTTCGCGCAGGATGCGGCAGCCGAGGAAGCCGGTCGCGCCGGTGAGCAGGACGGACAACGGGGTCTCCTGAGGAAGAGGGGGGAGTGACGGCACCAGACGCTACGGCGCCGTCTCGGGTCCGAACCGCCGCTCAGGTCGCGCCTCGGCACAGTCACTCGGACGAGTGGTCGGCGTCGATGCGGGGCCCTTCACTCGTAAAGGTGATTGCGAGGAAAACACCCGAACTCCGGTGATTTCTACCAGCGTTCGAGCCGGAGGTGGCTACGGTGCTGAGCGATCTGTGGCGTTTTGCTCCCTGTTGCTGTTCATTGCTGCCCACTGCTCCTCATTACTACCCATTACTACCTGTTACCCCGTTGCTGCCCGCTGTTCGCTGAAAGGCCGCCCTGTGACCCAGGATCTGGTTTCCGCCGCACCCGAGAGAGCCATCGCCGTCGTCGGCGTCTCCTGTCGCCTGCCGGGCGGCATCCACGACATGGACGGGCTGTGGACGGCTCTGTGCGAGGGGCGGGACGCGGTCGGCGAGGCGCCGAAGGACCGGTTCGACGCCCGCCGGTTCGCGGCCGGCGACATGCCGCGCACCGGCCGGAGCTACACCTCGGCCGGCGGTTTTCTCGACGACATCGCCGGCTTCGACGCCGCGTACTTCGGCATCTCGCCCAAGGAAGCCGCCCACATGGACCCGCAGCACCGGCTGCTGCTGGAACTGGCGGCCGAGGCGCTGGACGACGCGGCCATCGCGCCCGAGCGCATCGCCGGCACCGACACCGCTGTCTACGTCGGCATCTCCGACGCCTCCTACGGGGCGCTCCAGATGATGTCGCTGGAAACGGTCAGCCCGTACACGATGGCGGGCGCGGCCTCCTCTATCGCGGCCAACCGCCTCTCCCACGCGTTCGATCTGCGCGGCCCCAGCATGGCGGTGGACACCGCCTGTTCCTCCTCCCTCGTCGCCCTGGACCGTGCCTGCCACACCCTGTGGGCGGGCACGAGCCGGGTGGCCCTGTGCGGCGGAGCGAACATCCTGCTCAGCCCCTACCACTACGTGGGGTTCTCGCAGGCGTCCATGCTGTCGAGGCGGGGACACTGCGCCGCGTTCTCCGCCGAGGCCGACGGATTCGTACGCGCCGAGGGCGGCGGCATGGTGGTCCTCAAACCGCTGGCGGACGCCCTGGCCGCCGGTGACCGGGTGCTCGGCGTCATCCTCGGCAGCGGCAGCAACAGCGACGGCCGCACGATGGGCCTCGCGCTGCCCAGCGCCGAGGCGCAGGAGGAGCTGCTGCGCCAGGTGTACGCGCGAGCGGGCGTCGACCCGGACGAGGTCGTCTACTTCGAGGCCCACGGCACCGGCACCCCCGTCGGAGACCCCTTGGAGGCGCAGGCCATCGGACGGGCGCTCGGCGTACGCCGCATCAGCGGGGCGCTGCCCGTCGGTTCGGTGAAGACGAACCTCGGCCACCTCGAACCGGCGTCGGGCATGGCGGGGTTGTGCAAGGCCCTGCTGGTGCTGCGGCACCGCACCATTCCCCCGATGTTGCACGCCGACACCCCGCATCCGGACATCGACTTCACGGGTCTCGGCCTCGGACTCACCACCTCTCGGCAGCCGCTCCCCGCGAGTCCGACCGGCCGGCCCGTCGTCGGCGTCAACTCCTTCGGTTTCGGCGGGGCCAACGCCCACGTCACGCTCACCTCGGCACCGCCGCCCCCGGGTCCCGTGGCGTACAGCCCGCCGGTCGAGGGGCTGCCCCTGATGGTCAGTGCCCGCACGCCACGGGCGCTGTCGGCCGCCGCCGCGGCCATGGCCGAACGGCTGCGCGACGCGGACGACGACACGTTCTACGACCTCGCCTACACCTCGTGCCTGCGCCGTGGCGCGCACGAGCACCGCGCGGCCGTCCTCGCCCGGTCGCCGCGGGAAGCGGCCCGCGGCTTCGCGTCGCTGGCCGGGGACGCGCACGCGGACGTGCGGGAGGCCGACGAGGTGCCTGGAGCGGGCGGCGCCGACGCCGTGTCCGCCGCTGTCGCCCAGGCCACGATGTGCGGGCGGGTCGCGTTCGTCTTCTCCGGGAACGGCTCGCAGTGGGCGGGCATGGCGACCGACCTGCTGCGCGAGGAGCCGGTGTTCCGCAAGGCCGTCGAGGAGGCGGACGCCGAACTCGCGCCCCGGCTCGGCTGGTCGGTCCTGGACGAACTCGCGCTGCCCGCCGAGAAGTGGTCCCTGGCCGCCACCGAGGTGGCGCAGCCGCTGCTGTTCGCCGTGCAGATCGGCATCGTGGCCGTTCTGCGTGACCGGGGGGTCACGCCCGCGATGGTGCTGGGGCACAGCGTCGGTGAGGTGGCCGCCGCGTACGCAGGCGGCGCCCTGACCCTTGCCCAGGCGGCCCGGGTGATCGCCGAACGCAGCCGGGTGCAGGCTCGGACGGCGGGCCTCGGGCGCATGGCGGCCGTCGGACTCGGGCCCGAGCAGGCGGCCGAGGAGATCGCCCCCTGGGGCGGTGCGCTGGAGATCGCCGGTGCCAACGGTCCCAAGGACGTCACCATCGCCGGTGACGCCGACGCGCTGGCCGACCTCGGCGCCCGGCTCACCGAACGCGGCGTGTTCGTCCGTGACCTGGGCCTCGACTACGCCTTCCACAGCCGGGCCATGGACGGTCAGCGCGAGCCACTCGACACCGCGCTCCAGGGACTCACCCCACGCGAGAGCGACATCGCGCTGTACTCGACCGTGACCGGAGGCCGCATCTCGGGCACCGCGCTGGACGCCTCGTACTGGTGGCACAACGTACGGGAGCCGGTGTGCTTCACGGCCGCCGTCGAGCGGGCCCTGGACGACGGCGGAGACGTCCTCGTCGAGATCGGCCCGCACCCCGTGCTCCGCACCTACCTGCGCCGGATCATCGCCACGCGGGCCGGCACGCACGCGGTCGTCGTGCCCACCCTGAGCCGCGACACGAGCGGCAGTGGGCAACTGGCCGCGGTACCCGCCGCGTTGCTCGCCGCCGGAGCCACCACGGACTGGGACCGGTACTTCCCCCGGCCCGGACGCGTCGCGACCCTGCCCGCCTACCCCTGGCAGCGCGAGCGGCACTGGAACGGCGACGCGGACGCCTGGCACCGCAACGGCGCCCTCGTGCACCCCCTGCTCGGCGGACGCGTCACCGCACCGCACCCCGTCTGGGAGGGCAGCATCGAACCCGCGCTCCTCCCGTGGCTGACCGACCACCGCGTCGCCGGCTCCGTCGTCATGCCCGCCACGGGCTATGCGGAGATGGCCCTCGCGGCCGGGAGAGCCACGTTCGGCCACGCGGTCGAGGTGAGGCACCTGGACATCCTCACCGCTCTGGTCGTGCCCTGGGCCGAGGCGCCCGGCACCCGGACCCAGGTGGCGCTGCACCCGGACGACGGGATGCTGACGGTCACCAGCACCACCCACCACAACCCGGAGCCCCGCGCGCACATCAGGGCCCGCGTGCGGGCGTTGCTGGGCACCCGCCCCACGCCGCTGGACCTCGACGCGCTGGCGGAGCGCTGCCCGCGGCACCTCACGGGTGAGGAGCACTACCGGGCCTGCGCGGACGGTGGTCTCGACTACGGGCCGACGTTCCAGGTCCTCACCGGCCTCGACACCGGCACGGGCCAGGTGCTGGCCCGCTACCGGCACGACGCGCCGGGCCACCCGTACACCGCCCACCCCGCCCTGCTCGACGGCGCCCTGCAGGCGGGGGCCCCGCTGCTCGGGGACCTCGTCGAGGACGGGGCCGCGTTCCTGCCCGCGGCCATCGGCGCCGTCCGCGTGTGGGACGAGCCGTCACCCGAGGGCGTGGTGTGGGTCAGCGAACGCAGCCGCACACCGGACGAGGTGTGCTGGGACATCGTCCTGGCCGATGAGAACGGCCAGGTGCACGTGGAGTTGGAGGGCTGCCGGCTGAGGCGCGTCGCGGCGACGCGGCGCGCCCCCGTCCTGGTGCACCGCACCGAACTGCGCGCGGCCCCCCGCCTCGACAGGCCGGCCGCGCCCTCTCCGCTGCCCTCGCCCCGGCGCGTCGCGGAAGGGGCGGCCAGGACGATCGATGAGTTGACGGAGCGGCGCGCCGGCCTGGCGGTTCCGGCGGAGCTGGTGAAGGAGCACTTCGCGCGGTGGACGGCACAAGCCGTCGCCGGGCTGGTGTCCGACCCCGCACAGCCCTTCACCACGGCGGATCTGGTGGCGGGCGGAGCCCTTGAGAAGCACGCGCGTCTCTGGCCGATCCTCTTCCCCCTGATGGAACGGCATGGACTGCTCGAACCCGTCGGTGCCGGGCGGTGGCGGTTGACCGCGTCGCGGTTCCCGACCGAACACCTGGCGCGTCGGGCGGTCGCGGACAGCCCGGGCTTCGCCTGCGCGCTCGGCCTCGCCGTCCACCAGGGGCGAGCGATGGAGCGTGTCCTGCGCGGACAGGCCGACCCCATGGAACTCCTGGTAGCCGATCACAGCGCCCAGGCGATGGAACAGTTCTACGACGTCCTGCCGGTCACCCGATTCCTCAATCAGGTCGCTCAGGCCCTCGTCCGTGAGATCGTCGCCCAGTGGCCGCGGGGGCGGACCCTGCGCATTCTGGAGGTCGGGGCCGGGACGGGCGGCGCCACCGCCGCGCTGCTGCCGCTGCTGCCGAGCGACCGCACGCACTACACCTTCAGCGACGTCTCCGGCTTCTTCTTCCCCCGCGCCCAGAGCCGTTTCGCCGCCTACGACTTCGTCGAGTACCGCACCCTGGACCTGGCCGAGGACCCCGCGGCGCAGGGGTACACGCCGCACAGCTACGACCTCGTCGTCGCCGGATACTCCCTGCACACGGCACCGGACCTGGCCGACGCCCTGCGCAACGTGGCCACGCTCCTGGCACCCGGCGGGCACCTCCTGGCCATGGAACCCCACGACCCGATGGAGCTGGTGAGCTACTTCGGGTTCCTGGACAGCTTCTACGGCAACACCGACACCGAGCTGCGCCCTCACTCCTTGCTGCTGCCGAGCGAGGCCTGGCCCACCCTGTTGCGGGACTGCGGCTACAGCCAGGTGTTCCAGACGGGCCACGAGACGCCCTCGGGACAAGGCGACATCTCCGTCCTGCTCGCCGCCACCCCCTTCGAGGACGCGGCCGACGCCCCCGCGGCCGCCGGTCTCCCCTCCGAGGCCGCCGCCGACACGGCCGACACCGAAGCAGGGACGGAGCCTCCGTATCGGAGCGGCACCGCCTTCGTCGTGGCCATCGAGGCGGAGGCCGAGCGGGACCTGGCCGCCGCCACCGCCGACGCGCTGTGCCACCACGGCAGCCCGGCCCGCGTCATCGCCATGACCGACGACGATCCGACCTGGGCACAGGTGCTACGGGAGGCGCACGGTGAGCCCGGCACGGACACCGTCGCCGTCGTCCTCGTCCTCGGCGACACCTCCGCAACCGCACCGCGCGAACTGACGGCCCAGGCCGTCCACCGCGCCGAGGCGCTGCGCTCGCTGACCGCAGCGATGGACGAAGCGTCCCCCGCCGAACCCCCGCAGCTGTGGCTCGTCACCCGGCCCTGCGGCGCCATCCCCTCACCCGAGGTCACGCACGAACTGGACGCCGCCCTGTGGGGGATGACCCGCAGCCTGGTCAACGAGGTGATCGGGCTGGTCAGCCGCCGAGTCGGTCTGGAACGCACCGCGGACCAGGCCGCCGACGCACAGCGGCTGGCGCGGGAACTGCTGCGGCCCACGGAAGAGGACGAGGTCCTGCTCACCGCCGAGGACCGCTTCGTGCCCCGGGAACTGCCCCGCCCCCTCGCCCAGCCCTGTGACGGCACCGTGCCGTTCGCACTGCGGGTGGACAACCCCGGCCTGTCCTACCGGCTCGCCTGGGAAGAGCGCCCGCTGCCGCAACCCGGCCCGGGCGAGGTGCTGGTGGCCGTGCGGGCCACCGCGCTGAACTACCGCGACCTCATGCAGAGCGTCGGCCTGCTCCCGATGGAGGCCGTCGAGGGCACACCGACAGCCGACGGCCTCGGCATGGAGTGCTCGGGCATCGTCATCGCCTGCGGAGAGGGCGCCACGGACCTGGCACCCGGCGACCGGGTGGTGGGCCTGGCCCCCGCCTCGCTCGCCTCCCACGTGGTGGCCGACCAACGCGCGTTGTGGCCGCTGCCCGACGACGTCGGTTTCGCCGAAGCCGCCACCCTGCCCGTCGCCTGCTCGACCGTCCGCTACGGTCTGGGCACCCTCGCGCGGCTGCAGCCAGGTGAAACCGTCCTGGTGCACGGCGCGGCCGGTGGCGTCGGCCTCGCCGCCCTCCAGTACGCGGAAGCATGCGGCGCCCACGTGATCGCCACCGCGGGCAGCGAGCTGAAGCGCGACCTCCTGCGCTCACTCGGCGCGCGGCACGTACTGGACTCCCGCACCCTCGACTTCGCCGCGGAGGTCCAGGAGATCACCGAAGGCCGCGGCGTCGACGTGGTCCTCAACTCGCTGGCCGGGGAAGCCATGGTCCGCAGCCTGGAACTGCTCAGGCCGGGCGGCCGGTTCGTCGAGCTGGGCAAGCGGGACATCTACGAGAACAAGTCGCTGCCGCTGCGCCCGTTCCGCAAGAACATCGCCTTCTTCGGTCTGGACCTCATCCAGGTGCTCCAGGACGAACGGGAGGCCGAACAACTTCTCGCCACGACGAAGAAGGAGCTCACGGACAAGTCCTTCCGCCCGCTGCTGCACACCGCGTACCCCGCGACACGCGTCGATGACGCCTTCCGTCTCATGCAGCACTCCCGGCACATCGGAAAAGTCGTCGTCACCTTCGACCCGCTGGACGAGCCGCCTCTGATCGAACGGACACCGCCGGTCACCCGCCTCGACGCGACGGCCACCTATCTGGTCACCGGGGGCACCGGCGGATTCGGCGCGGCCACCGCCCTGTGGCTCGCCGGACTCGGCGCACGCCACGTCGCGCTGGTCAGCCGCCGGGGCGCCGAGGCCCCGGAGGCGGCGGACGTGCTGGCGGCGCTGACAGGGCGGGGCGTGACGGCCACGGCGTACGCGGCCGACGTCACGGACCCGCACGCCATGCGTGAGGTCGTGGCCCGCATCGATGCCACCGGGCATCCCCTGCGCGGCGTCGTGCACTGCGCGATGCACCTCGACGACGCCCTGCTCACCGAGCTGACCGGGGAGCGCCTGGCCGCGGTCATGGCACCCAAGATCACTGGGGCGGCGGTCCTCGACCTCCTGCTGCGGGAACGGGAGTGCGACCTGTTCCTGATGTACTCCTCCGAGACGGCGACCTTCGGGAATGTCAAGCAGGCGCCGTACGCGGCGGGCAACCTCTACCTCGAAGCCCTCGTCCGACGCCGGCGCCGCGACGGTCTGGCCGGCCTGGCCCTCGCCTGGGGAGCCGTCGGGGAGACCGGTTATGTGGCCCGCAACGGCCTGGGCCACTCCCTGTCCACCATGGGCTTCGGACTGCTCCGCCCGGCGGAGGCCTTCACCGTCGCCGAGACCCTCCTGGGGAGCGATGCCGAGGTCACCGGCGTCTTCCGGGGCGAGTTGGGCCGGCTGATGAAGGTCATGCCGTCCGTCTCCAGCCCACGCCTGTCGCCACTGGTACCGGAACAGGGCGAGGCAGGGGACATGGACCAGGAGGAACTGCTGCGCACGCTCTCCCAGATGTCCGGCGAAGAGGCCATCGCCTACCTGACCGAGGCCCTCGCCAGAGTCCTGGCGGGGATTTTGCAGATGGACGCCGACCAGATGGACCCGCACCAGCGATTGGACTCCTACGGGATGGACTCCCTGATGGGGACCGAACTCCTGGTCACCCTGAACCGGCGCTTCGCAGTGGACATCCCGCCCATGGAACTCCTGCGCAGCAGCACGGGCACGCTCACCGACGTCGCTCAGACGCTGTACCTCCGGTTGGGCCTGCGCTCCTCCGAAGGGCCCGCGCCGAGCCTGCCCACCGTCCCGCACCAGGCACGTAAGGCCCACGCGGAAGAGACGAGCGTGCCGGCCACCTGAGGGCGCCCGGCACGCGCGGCCCGGCCCCGTCAAGGGACCGGGCGCCGGGTCAGGGTGTGGTCCTGCGGGCGGAAGGTGCGGAGCAGGTTTCGGTACGCGATGACGGACCGCGGCCACAGGGCGGTGTTGTGCCCTGTCCGCGGGTTGAGGTACCAGCTGTCGCAGCCGGTCGCCCACGTCGAACCGGACGTGTGGTCGCGCAGCTGCCGTCGGTACGTGTGCCACGCCTCCCGGGTGGCTTCGATCGCCTGGGCCCCGGTGCGCTCCAGGTGACCCAGGCAGGCCAGCACGTGGTCGAGTTGCGCCTCCAGCATGAGGACCAGGGAGGAGTGGCCCAGTCCGCTGTTGGGGCCGAGCAGGAGGAACAGATTGGGCAAGCCGGGCACGGTGACGTTGTTGTGCGCCGCCATGCCCTCGCCCCAGTGCTCCGCCAGCGTCCGGCCGTCCGTACCGGTGACGCGGTGGGAGACCGGAGGGTCGAAGACGCGGAAGCCGGTGGCGAACACGATGACGTCCGCGGGCCGTCGGTTGCCGTCGGCGGTGGTGATGGTGCGGGGGCCGATCTTCTCGACGCCCTGGGCGACGACGTCGACGTTGGGCTGCCGGAGGGCCGGATAGTAGTCGCTCGCGAGCAGGATGCGTTTGCAGCCGACGCGGTACGAGGGGCGGGTGGGCCCGCGCAGTGCCGTGGCCCGCAGTTGAAGGAGCCGGTGCAGATGGGCAGCGGCGGCGGCCGCCACGCGCGCCCAGGCGGTGTCGGGGCGCGAGCGTGCCCCGGGGGAGGTGAGATCGAGCACGGGCAGGCACTCTTTCAGCACCCGTCGCGGGCGGGGCCGTCCACTGGTGCATCCGGGCGACATACGGTCGGCGCTTCGCTCGCATGGAGCAGGCACGCACGGCCGGGCCGCCTCCGCCGGCGCCACCTCGAACGACACGGCGCCCCTCAAGTCGTGTCGCCTCCTTGCCGCCACGCCGAACTCCGCAGCAGCCGCAGGCCGTTGAGACCGACCAGGATGGTCGAACCCTCGTGGCCCGCGACGCCGAGGGGCAGTGGCAGATGGCCCGCCAGGTCCCAGATCACCAGTGCGCCGATGCAGACGGAGGCGATGACCAGGTTCTGCACCACCACGCGGCGGGCCCGCCGGGAGAGGGCCACGACGGCGGGGACCGTGGCGAGTTCGTCCCGGACCACCACCGCGTCGGCGGTCTCCAGGGTCAGGTCGGAGCCGGTCCTGCCCATGGCGATGCCGCTGTGCGCGGCGGCGAGCGCGGGCGCGTCGTTCACGCCGTCGCCGACGACGAGCACCCGCTCGCCCCGCTCCTCCCACTCCCGTACGGCCGCCACCTTGTCCTGCGGCAGGAGCCCCGCCCGGACGTCCTCGATGCCGGTCTCCCGCGCGAGGCGCGCCGCGGCGTCGGAGGTGTCGCCGGTCAGCAGTACCGGGGAGGAGCCGGTCAGTCCACGCAGGCCCGCGACCGCCTCCGCGGCCCCGGCGCGCGGCAGGTCGGCGAGGCGCAGCAGGGCCGCGGGGACGTCGTCGACCACGACCAGGACGACCGTGCGGGCGTCGCCGTCCGCCGCGGCCCGCGTCATCGCGTCCACCGCCATGACCGACGTACGGGAAGCTTCGTCGGCGGCGGCGAGGAGCCGGTCCGGGCTGCCGACCCGGACGACGCGGCCCGCGACGACCGCGCGCACGCCGCGCCCCGGAGCGGCGGCGAAGTCACCCGCGGCCGCCAGGGCGAGACCGCGCTCGCGGGCGGCGCCGACCACGGCGCGGGCGAGCGGGTGTTCGCTGGGGTGCTCGGCGGCCGCGGCCAGCGCCAGCACCTCGTCCTCGGTGAGGCCGGCGCCCGGCAGCGTCCGGATGTCCGTGAGGCGGGGTGCGCCCTCGGTGAGCGTCCCCGTCTTGTCCAGGGCGACCTTGGTCACCGCGCCGAGCCGCTCCATCACGACGGCGGACTTCACGAGCACGCCGTGCCGGCCCGCGTTGGCGATCGCGGAGAGCAGCGGCGGCATCGTCGCCAGCACCACCGCGCACGGCGAGGCCACGATCATGAAGGTCATGGCCCGCAGCAGCGTCTCGGTGAACGCGGCACCGAGGGCGAGCGGCACGGCGAACAACGCGAGCGTGGCGACCACCACGCCCACCGAGTACCGCTGCTCGACCTTCTCGATGAACAGCTGCGTGGGCGCCTTGGTCTCGCTGGCCTCCTCGACCATCGTCACGATGCGGGCGATGACGGAGTCCGCCGGGTCCCGGCCGACGCGTACGCGCAGCGCGCCCGTGCCGTTGAGGGTGCCCGCGAACACCTCGTCGGCCACCTCCTTCGCCACCGGCAGCGGCTCACCGGTGATGGTGGCCTGGTCGACCTCGCTGCTGCCGTCGAGCACGGCGCCGTCGGCGGGCAGCCTCTCGCCGGGCCGTACGAGAACGATGTCGCCGATCCGCAGCGCGTCCGCCGCCACCCGCTCCTCGCCGCCCTCCGCGTCGATCCGCAGCGCCATCGCGGGCGCGAGGTCCAGCAGCCCGCGCACGGAGTCCGCCGTGCGCCGGGTCGCGAGGGCCTCAAGGGCCCCGGAGACCGCGAAGATCACGATGAGCAGGCCGCCGTCGAGGTACTGCCCGATGGCCGCGGCGCCGAGGGCCGCCACCACCATCAGAAGATCGACGTCCAGGCTCCGCTCCCGCAGCGCCCGGAGCCCCGCCACGCCCGGCTCCCAGCCGCCGGCCGCGTAACAGAGCGCGTAGAGGGGGCCCCACGCCCAGGCGGGGGCCCCGGCGAGGTCCAGCGGGAACGCGAGCAGGAACGCGGCCGTGGCCAGCGCGGCCCAGCGGACCTCGGGCAGGGCGACGAGCCGGGTGCGGCGCGCCGGCGCGGGCGCGGCGGTGGCGGCCGGACGGGGCCGGTCGCCCACCAGGGCGGAAGACATCGGGGCACACCTCGTGTTCGGGGACGCTTCGGGGACGGTCCTTCCACCATAGCGGAACACATGAAGAGGTCTTCAATTATGCGACGAGTAGGATTGCCGCATGGGACACGGAGCCGACAGCGAGATCACCCCTGCGACGCACCTCGACGCGGACTCCGCCGCCACGATCGCCGCCACGCTGCAAGCGCTCGCCACACCGTCCCGCCTGATGATCCTCACCAAGCTGCGCCAGGGCCCGTGCGGCGTCGGCGCGCTCGCCGAGGCGGTCGGCATGGAACAGTCGGCGGTCTCCCACCAGTTGCGCCTGCTGCGTGCCCTCGGCCTCGTCACCGGTTCCCGGCAGGGCCGCCGCATCGTCTACAGCCTCTACGACAACCACGTGGCCCAGCTCCTTGACGAGGCCGTCTACCACATCGAGCACCTGCGCCTCGGCGCGCGGGACCTCCCGTGACCAGGGGGCCGACGGCCTCAGCGGTGTACGCCGACTCCTGACCGGCCCGGGGCGAACTCCGGCCGCAGCACCAGATCCTCGTCGTACGCCCCCGCGTTCTCGTGGCGGAAAGGCAGCGGCCGCTCGGTGGGCAGCGTGCGCAGGCGTTCGCGCAGGGCCGCCGCGTCCCGCGCGTGGTCCGCCGCCGTGAGCCGGTCCGCGCCGTACACCACGAACGGCGGGAGCGCCGCCATGCCGGTGTACCAGAACGTCCCGTGCAGCAGCGGGAACAGCACCTCCTCCAGGTGCCCGTGGATGCCGCGCGGGCCGAAGCCGGACTCCCGGGCGCCGACCGACGTGACGATCAGCGCGCGCTTCCCTGCCAGGCCGCCGTCGCCGTAGCGCAGGGCGCGGCCGTCGGGGCCCGCGACACCGAAGCCGAAGCCCTGGACCAGGACGCGGTCGAACCAGCCCTTGAGGATCGCGGGCGGCCCGAACCACCAGAGCGGGAAGTGGAAGACGAGCGTGTCCGCCCAGGCGATCTTCTCCTGCTCGCCGACGATGTCCGCGCTCAACGTCCCGGACGCGTGGGCGCGTTCCTGCTCCGCCCCCACGAAGAGACGCTCGCGCGGCGGGTCCCCGAAGTCGTCGGCGTCCACGGTGGCCTTCCAGCCCATGGCGTACAGATCGGAGACGCGGTGCTCGTGCCCGAGCGCCTCCAGGGTACGCAGCCCGTCGCGCATCAGGGAGCCGTTCAGGGAGCGCTGTTCGGGGTGGGCGAAAATCCAGAGAACCTTCATGCCCCGATCGTGCGGGGCCCCTCTCGGCGGCAACGAGTGGCCAGAAGGCCAGGTGCCGCAAGGATCTGGCCACTCCCGCCATGCCGCGTGCCCCACGTGAGGCCCTGGTTAGGGTTGGTGTTCGACCGGCAGGTACGAGACACGGCAGTGAAGAGAGGGACGGGTGAAGATCCTCATCAGCGCCGACATGGAGGGCGCCACCGGAGTGACCTGGCCGGCCGACGTGCTGCCGGGCACCGCGCAGTGGGAGCGGTGCCGGACGATGTTCACCTCGGACGTGAACGCCGCCGTGCTCGGTTTCTTCGACGGCGGTGCCGACGAGGTGCTCATCAACGAAGCGCACTGGACCATGCGCAACCTGCTCCTCGAAGAGCTGGACGAGCGGGCCCAGATGCTCACCGGGCGGCACAAGTCGCTGTCCATGGTCGAGGGCGTCCAGCACGGTGACGTGGACGGCATCGCGTTCCTCGGCTACCACGCGGGCGCCGGCATGGAGGGCGTCCTCGCGCACACCTACCTCGCCAACCAGATCACCGGCGTCTGGGTCAACGGCGTACGCGCCAGCGAAGGGCTGCTCAACTCCCATGTCGTCGCCGAGTACGGCGTCCCCGTGGTGCTCGTCACCGGCGACGACCTGGCCTGCGAGGACGCCCTCGGGTACGCGCCCGGCGCCTTGAAGGTCGCCGTCAAGGACCACGTGTCGCGCTACGCCGCCGTCTGCCGCACCCCGGCCCGCACCGCCGCCGACATCCGGGCCGCCGCCAAGGACGCCGCCGCACTCGCGGTGCGCCACGAACCGGTCGTGGGCGGACCGTTCACCGTGGAGGTCGAGTTCGACGCCGAGCACCTGGCGATGGCCTCGACGGTCGTGCCGGGAGTGCGCCGTACGGGGGAGCGCAAGGTCGCGTACGACAGCGAGACGATGTACGAGGGGATCCGTACCTTCAAGGCGGTTACGACGATCGCCTCCGCCGCCGTGGAGGAGCAGTATGGCTAGCCAGCAGCAGGAGCCCGGGGGTCAGGCCGACCACGACCAGGTGGACGCGCGGGCGCTCGACGAGGTCGTCACCTTCACCTCCGAACTCATCCGCATCGACACCACCAACCGCGGCGGCGGCGACTGCCGCGAGCGGCCCGCCGCCGAGTACGCCGCCGAACGCCTCGCCGACGCGGGCCTCACCCCCACGCTCCTGGAACGCGCCCCGGGCCGCACGAACGTCGTCGCCCGCATCGAGGGCACCGACCCGGGCGCCGACGCGCTGCTCGTCCACGGCCACCTCGACGTCGTACCCGCGGAGGCGGCCGACTGGAGCGTGGACCCGTTCTCCGGCGAGATCCGCGACGGCGTCGTCTGGGGCCGCGGCGCGATCGACATGAAGAACATGGACGCGATGATCCTCGCGGTCGTACGGAGGTGGGCGCGCGCCGGGGTGCGGCCCCGGCGGGACATCGTGGTCGCCTTCACCGCCGACGAGGAGGCCAGCGCCGCCGACGGCTCCGGGTTCCTCGCCGACCGGCACGCGCCGCTCTTCGAGGGCTGCACGGAAGGCATCAGCGAGTCGGGGGCCTTCACCTTCCACGACGGGCGCGGCAACCAGCTGTACCCGATCGCGGCGGGCGAGCGCGGCACGGGCTGGCTCAAGCTGACCGCCCGCGGCAAGGCGGGCCATGGCTCCAAGGTGAACCGCGCCAACGCCGTGAGCCGGCTGGCCGCCGCCATCGCCCGCATCGGCGAGCACCGCTGGCCGGTCCGGCTCACGCCGACCGTGCGCGCCTCGCTCGTCGAACTGGCCGCGCTCTACGGCCTGGAGAGCGACCCCGAGGCGCCCGGCTTCGACGTCGACGCCTTCCTGGAGAAGCTCGGCCCGACCGCCGCGCTCGTCGAACCCACCGTCCGCAACAGCGCGAACCCGACGATGCTCCAGTCGGGTTACAAGGTCAATGTGATTCCTGGGGAGGCCGTGGCCTACGTCGACGGCCGCTTTCTGCCCGGCGGCGAGGAAGAGTTCCGCCACACGCTTGACCTGCTCACCGGCCCTGACGTCGACTGGGAGTTCCACCACCGCGAGGTGGCGCTCCAGGCGCCGGTCGACTCGCCGACGTACGCGAGGATGCGGGCGGCCGTCGAGGAGTTCGCGCCCGAGGGGCACGTCGTGCCGTACTGCATGTCGGGCGGTACGGACGCGAAGCAGTTCTCGCGGCTCGGCATCACCGGCTACGGCTTCTCGCCGCTGAGAACACCGGAGGGCTTCGACTACCAGGCGCTCTTCCACGGAGTCGACGAGCGCGTCCCCGTCGACGCACTGCACTTCGGCGTCCGTGTCCTCGACCGCTTTCTGCGCACGGCCTAGGAAAAATGGGGGAAGTACAGGACATGATGCAGACCCGCGCGTACGGATCATGGCCGTCGCCGATCGACGCCGAGCTGGCCGCCACCCACGACGGCGCGCCGGGGTACGTGGGCTTCGTCGGCGGCGAGGCGTGGTGGACCGAACCGCGCCCCACCGAGGGCGGCCGCCGCGCCCTGGTGAGACGGCTCCCCGACGGCGCGGAGCGCTCGGTGCTGCCCCCGCCGTGGAACGTGCGCAGCCGCGTCGTCGAGTACGGCGGCCGCCCCTGGACCGGGGCCGAGGGACCCGAGGGCCCGCTGCTCGTCTTCGCGAACTTCGCCGACCAGCGCCTGTACGCGTACGAACCCGACGCCCCGGACGCGGCGCCGCGCCCCCTGACGCCGCTCGGCGACATCGGCGGCGGCCTGCGCTGGGCCGAACCGGTGCTCCGCCCCGACCGGGGCGAGGTGTGGTGCGTCCTTGAGGAGTTCACCGGGCCGCACCCCACCGACGTGCGCCGCGTCATCGCCGCGGTGCCCCTCGACGGCTCGGCGGCCGAGGACCGCGGCGCGGTGCGCGAACTGTCCGACGGCGCCCACCGGTTCATCACGGGCCCGCGTCTGTCGCCGGACGGAACCCGCGCCGCCTGGATCGGCTGGGACCATCCCCGCATGCCGTGGGACGGCACGGACCTGGTCCTCGCCGACGTGCGGGACGACGGCACCTTCGCAGCGGCCCGCACCTTCGCCGGCGGCCCCGAGGAGTCCGTCGCGCAGGTCGAATGGGCGCCGGACGGACGTCTGCTGTTCTCCAGCGACCGCACCGGCTGGTGGAACCTGTACCGCGCGGTGCCGGACGACGCGGGCAGCGTACGCCCGCTCTGCCCGCGCGAGGAGGAGTTCGCCGGGCCCCTGTGGCAGACCGGCCTCACCTGGTTCGCGCCGCTGGACAGCGGACTGATCGCCGTCGTGCACGGCAAGGGCGCCACCGCGCTCGGCATACTCGACCCCGAGACCGGCGAGGTCGTCGACGCGGCGGGCCCCTGGACGGAGTGGGCCTCCACCGTCGCCGCGCACGGCCCCCGCGTGCTCGGCGTCGCCGCCAGCCCGCGCAGCGCGTACGAGGTCGTGGAACTGGACACCGGCACCGGCCACGCCCGCGTCGTCGGCGCCTGCCACGACGACCCGGTGGACCCCACGTACTACCCCGAACCCCAGATCCGCACCTTCGCGGGCCCCGCCGGACGCACCGTCCACGCCCACATCTACCCGCCGCACCACCCCGGCCACGTCGCGCCCGACGAGGAGCTGCCGCCGTACGTGGTGTGGGCGCACGGCGGCCCCACCGGCCGCTCGCCGCTCGTCCTCGACCTGGCCATCGCCTACTTCACCTCGCGCGGCATCGGCGTCGCCGAGGTCAACTACGGCGGCTCCACGGGGTACGGGCGCGCCTACCGCGACCGGCTGCGCGAGCAGTGGGGCATCGTGGACGTGGAGGACTGCGCGGCCGTCGCCCTGGCCCTGGCCGACGAGGGCACGGCCGACCGCGCCCGCCTCGCGATCCGCGGCGGCAGCGCGGGCGGCTGGACCACGGCCGTGTCCCTGGCCACCACCGACGTCTACGCCTGCGGGACCATCATCTACCCCGTTCTCGACCTCGCGGCGTTCGCCTCGGGGGAGACCCACGACCTGGAATCGCGCTACCTGGAATCCATCGTCGGCCCGCTCGACGAGGTGCCGGGGCGGTACGCGGAGCGGTCGCCGCTGGAGCACGCCGAGGGTGTCACCGTCCCCTTCCTGCTGCTCCAGGGGCTCGACGACGTGGTCTGTCCGCCCGCCCAATGCGAACGGTTCCTCGCCGAGATGGAGGGGCGCGGCATCCCGCACGCCTACATCGCCTTCGAGGGGGAGGGGCACGGCTTCCGCCGCGCCGACACGATGGTCCGCGCCCTGGAGGCCGAACTCTCCCTCTACGCCCAGGTGTTCGGAATCGACCTCGCGGGACCGCCGCCGACCCTGGAGCTCGCCAAGTGAGACCCCTCGTACGGCCCGCGCGCCTGACCCCCGGCGCGCGCGTCGCCGTCGTCGCGCCGAGCGGCCCCGTCCCCGAGGAGCGCCTGGAGGCGGGCCTGGACATCCTGCGCGGCTGGGACCTGGACCCGGTCGTCATGCCCCATGTCCTTGACCGCCACCCGGAGTTCGACTACCTCGCGGGGACGGACGCCGACCGCGCGCGCGACCTGGAGCGGGCGTGGTGCGACCCGGCCGTCGCCGCCGTGTTCTGCGCCCGCGGCGGGTACGGCGTCCAGCGCATGGTCGACCTCGTCGACTGGACCGCCCTGCGGGCGGCCGGGCCGAAGGTGTTCCTCGGCTACAGCGACATCACCGCGCTGCACGAGGCGTTCGCCACGCGGCTCGGGCTCGCCACCCTGCACGGCCCGATGACCGCCACGGCCGACTTCCTCAAGAACGCGGACGCCCAGGACCACCTGCGCGCCACGCTGTTCACCCCGGAGGAAGTGCGGGTGATCACCGCGCCCGCGCGTGCCACACCCCTGGTCGGCGGCCGGGCCAGGGGCGTCACGCTCGGCGGCTGCGTTTCGCTGCTCGCCGCCGAGATCGGGACGCCGGGGGCGCGGGCCGGTGCGCGTGGCGGCCTGCTGTTCCTGGAGGACATCGGCGAGGAGGCGTACCGCCTGGACCGCATCCTCACCCAGCTCCTGCGCGCCGGCCGGCTGGACGGTGTCGCAGGGATCGCCCTCGGCTCCTGGGAGCTGTGCGGGCCGTACGACACAGTGCGCCGCCTCTTCGCCGACCGGCTCGGCGGACTCGGCGTGCCCGTGGTCGAGGAGTTCGGCTTCGGGCACTGCGACGGGGCGCTGACGGTGCCGTTCGGGGTGGCCGGTGAACTGGACGCGGACGCGGGGACGTTGACGCTGGATGTCCCCGCGCTGACCTGACACGCGCGCTCCCGGAAGAAACCGCTGTCACGGTCGTTGACCTGGCTCTGACACGTGTCACAACATGAGCGGGGCCGGCACTTACCGGTCAGTAGTCGCCAGTTGTCGGATGTCCTCAGCGTGGAGGTCCCCTTGTCCCGTCGCCGTGCCCTGACCCTCGCCGCAGCGGCGGCGCTCGCCGCGCCGCTCGCCGTCGCCGCGCCCGCCCCGGCCGGCGCGGCGGAGCGATACACCGTCACCGCGCTGAAGTTCACCGTCCAGGCGGGCGGCAGGAGCTGCACCGTCGACGCCGACCTGTACCGGCCCGCCGGGGTGGACGCCGCGCATCCCGCCCCCGCGGTGCTCTCCACCAACGGCTTCGGCGGCAGCAAGTCCGACGGATCGACCGCCGCGGTCGGCAAGGCGTTCGCCGAGCGCGGCTACGTCGGTCTCGTCTACTCCGGCCTCGGCTTCGGCAGGTCCGGCTGCCTGATCTCCCTGGACGACCCGGAGATCGACGGCAGGGCCGCCTCCGGGCTCGTCGACTTCCTCGCCGGTGAGCGGGCCGCCGACGACGGCACCAAGGTCGACTACGTCACCGCCGACCGTGTGGGCGACCCGCGTGTCGGCATGATCGGCGGTTCGTACGGCGGCGCCGTCCAGCTCGCGACCGCCGCCGTGGACCGCCGGGTCGACGCCCTCGTCCCGATGATCACCTGGCACGACCTGGCGTACTCCCTCGATCCGAACAACGCCGCCGACCGGAGCGTGCCCGGCGCCGCCAAGTGGCAGTGGATGAACGGCTTCTACCTCATCGGCGAGGGTCAGCCGCTGCTCGTCCCGAACCTCGATCCGTCGCGCGTCAACCGCCTCGGCTGCCTGCACTTCGTCACCAAGGCCTGCGAGACGATCCGCACGCTCAACTCCGGCCGCTATCCGGCGGACCGCACCAAGGCCCTCCAGGAGTTCGCGCGCGGCGTCTCCCCGGTCTCGTACCTCGACAAGGTGAAGGCGCCCACGCTCCTCGTGCAGGGCCAGGCCGACACTCTCTTCAACCTCAACGAGGCCGAGGCGACGTACAGGACGCTCACGGCGCAGGGCACCCCGGCGAAGATGATCTGGCAGTCCTGGGGCCACAGCGGCGGCGTGCGGGACGCGGCGTCGGGCGAACTCAACCTGGAAGAGGGGAACTTGGAGACGTCGTATGTGGGGCGGCGGATCCTCGCCTGGTTCGACCGCTACCTCCAGAAGAAGAAGGGCGTCGACACCGGCCCCGCCTTCGCCTACCGCCGCGACTGGATCGGCGACCCGGACACCACCTACGCCACCGCCTCCAAGGTCCCGCCGCTCGACCGCAAGCTGTACCTGTCCGGCGACGGCAAGCTGGTCGACAACCGCGCGAAGGTGGCGCGCGGCAGCCGCGAGTACCGCAACCGGCTCGTCCCGACGAGCCATTCGGAGTCCTCACTCGCGGGACTGATCGGCCTGCCCGACCCCGCCCCGTACGACACCAGGGGCACCTACCTGGACTGGACGACCGAGCCCCTCACGGAGGATATGGACGTCGTCGGCGCCCCCAGGGCCACCCTGAAGGTGATCTCGCCGAGGACCGAGCGCGTGCAGCACTCCGGTGACGCGGCCGACAAGCTGGTCCTCTTCGCCAAGCTCTACGACGTGGCGCCCGACGGCAAGAAGACGCTCGTCCACCGGCTCGTCTCACCCGTGCGGGTGCCGGACGTGACGAAGCCGTTCACCGTGTCGCTGCCGGGCATCGTGCACCGCTACGAGAAGGGCCACCGGCTGCGGTTCGTGGTGGCGGCGAGCGACGGCGCGTACCTCGGCAACAAGGGCGTCAAGCCGGTCACGGTGACCAGCGCGCCCAAGGAAACCGGCGTCCTCGACCTGCCCGTGGTCCGCCACTGATGCCACCCGCCCCGCCGTGGAGGATGCGGGTCAGGTCGCGGCGACGCGGCGGTCCACGTACTCGAAGACGGCGCCGTCCGGGTGCATCGCGATGAGGTTGCGCCCGGCGGGGGTCGGGACCGGGCCCGCGATGACCCGGGCGCCGGAGGCGTTCAGCACGGCGTACGCCTCATCCACGTCCCGCACCGCGATGGTCGCCGTGACCTTGCGGAGCACTTCCAGTTCCTGCTCGGGGCCGCTCATCAGCAGGAAGCAGCCGACCGCGGCCACGGACACGCCGCCGCGTTCGAAGCGCATCGCCTTGCCGCCCGCGAGGCGCTCGTAGAACGCGACCGAGGACTCCAGGTCCTCGACGCAGACGCGCAGCGTGGTTCCCAGGATCTCCATGATTGGAACGCCCTCACCTCTGTGACCGGCCAACGGCTCAGCAACGATTTCATGATTGCCCGCCCCCTCGCCACCGCCTCCGGCGAGGAGGTGACCTCAACTCGCCGGTCCGCCGGGCGCGATGGAGGGCGGCACCGTCCGGTGCCGCCCTCCGACCGTCTCGCCCGCCGTTCAGGACTGGGGACGGCTGCCGTGGTTCGCGCCGTTCTTGCGGCGGGCCTTCTTCTTGCGGCGTCGCTTCGAGGACATGGATACCTCCGTGTATCTGTGGTGCTTCCCGGGTGCGGACCCAGGCGATCACGCGCCGCCTACCCAGTCGGCGCACCTGCCAAGGTGTGGCCTGCGTCACGCCGCCGCGTGCCGCGCCGCGGCGTGCCGTTACCGGCCGGGGCCTTCGGGTACCCGGCGGCCATGACTGGCCCCGAGAAACCTCTGACCGGCCTCGACAAGCAGCCGTTCGACAAGGCCCTGACCGACGAGCTGGTCCGCACGATCCGCACCGAACTGCGCGAGGAGTTCCGCGAGCAGACCAAGAAGCAGCGGCGCAAGGCCACGCTGTACGCCGCGTCGGGCGCCACCGCGCTCTACGCGGGCGCCGCGATCGCACTCGCCGCCGGGCTCGCCCTGGACCTTGCCCTGCCGGACTGGGCGGCGGCCCTGATCGTGGCCGCACTGCTCGGCGTCGCGGCGCTGCTGCTGCGCAACGCGGCACGACCGCGTGCGGGGCGCCCGACGCTTACCGGTACGCGGACCCGCGGTAAGCATACCGGTCGCCCCGGCCTCTCCCCGGACGGCCTCACCGCCCCCGGCGCCCCCCAGGGCGGCCCCTCCGCCCCCGCGGCCCCGCCGATGCCGCCCACGGCCCCCACCGTCCCCCGGGAGACGCCGGGCGGGGGTGACGGGGAGCGCGGGGAGCGCTGACAGGCACTTCCCGCCTGGGATCGCTCCCGTGGGTGGGCGCGTGTTCACACCACCCGGAACTCCTCCACCTCGTCCGTGCGCAGCTCCAGGCCGAGCCCGACGCCGCCCTCGGGGCGGACCACGCCGCCGGTCGGGTCCAGCGCGCCGTCGAAGAACATCGACTCGATCCGCACATGGTCGTGGAACCACTCGACGTGCCGCAGATTGGGCACGCACGCGGCGACCGCGGCATGCGCGTGCGGCGCGCCCAGTGCCGAGACCTCCAGGCCGTGCGCCTGCGCCAGGGCCGCCGCGCGTAACCACTCCGTCAGGCCGCCGCAGCGCGTCGCGTCGACCTGGAGGCAGTCCACGGAGGGGATCATGCGCGCGAAGTAGGGCAGGTCGTAGCCGTACGCGCCCGCCGTCACGTCACACACCAGCGCGTCCCTGACCTGCGCGAGCCCTTGCAGGTCGTCCGAGGACACCGGTTCCTCGAACCAGCCCACGCCGTGCTCGGCGAGCACCCTGCCCACCCGCACCGCCTGCTTGCGCGTGTAGCCGCCGTTGGCGTCGACGTACAACTCGGCCTGGGGCCCGATGACTTCACGCGCGGTGCGGACCCGCGACACGTCACGGGCCGCCGCCCGCCCCCAGCGCTCCCCGACCTTGATCTTGACGCGCGGGATGCGCTGACCGTGCACCCAGCCGTTGAGCTGCGCCGCCAGATGCGTGTCGTGGTACGTGGTGAAGCCGCCGCTGCCGTAGACGGGCACCTCGTCGCGGGCCGCCCCGAGGAGACGTACGAGAGGCAGCTCCAGGAGGCGGGCCTTCAGATCCCACAGGGCGATGTCGACCGCCGAGATCGCGCAGGCCGCGGCGCCGGGGCGGCCGGTGTTGCGGACCGCCTGCACCATGGCGTCGTGCGCGGCGGGCACGTCGAGGGCGTCGCGCCCCACGATGACCGGGGTCAGCTGCTCGTCGACCAGGGCGGCGACGGAAACGGGTGCGTAGGTCCAGCCGGTGCCCGTCGCGTCGCCCGCGGTGATCTCGACGATGACGATCGTCGTCGTGTCCCAGGCGAAGGTGCCGTCCGCCTCTGGCGCGTCCGCGGGCACCGTGTACGCGGAGACGACGGGCCGTTCGATGGAGACTGCGTCCTTCATCTGGACTTCCTCGGTTCATGGTTCATGGCGCGGGGATGCGGTGGCCGTACGGGGCGAACGCCCGGGGGAGCGGGGGAGCGGGGGCGGGCAGGGCGCGGCGGCCGAGGGCACGGAAAGGTGCCTCCGGTGCGGTGGGCGAAGCTGGTCGGATACGGCTTCGGGTAACCCGGAGGAGCGGCGACAAACGGCGTCCGCAGCGGTGCCGACCTCGGATTTCGACACCCCGCGGGCGGGCCCGTACGCGCGCCGCCCCGGGCCCCCGCGCCTGCCCGCCCCCGAGTTTGGTGCCCGCCGGGCCGGGCACGCGGGAGGTTCCGACCTCCCACCTGGGCGGCCACGCCGGGCGAGCGTGTGAGCGCCCCCGCAGACTGGCTCCTGGAGCCGTACCTCCGCGCCCCCGGAGGCCGCCGCACACCAAGGAGACCCCCATGACCAGCAGCGATCTGAAAAGCAGTGAACTGAACAGCGGTGAACTCGCCGCCCTCGCCCAGCAGCTGCGCGTCGACTCGGTCCGTGCCGCGGCCGCCGCCGGCTCCGGGCACCCCACCTCCTCGATGTCCGCAGCCGACCTGATGGCGGTGCTCCTCGGCCGCCACCTCCGCTACGACTTCGACCGCCCCGACCATCCGGGCAACGACCGCTTCATCCTCTCCAAGGGCCACGCCTCACCGCTGCTCTACGCGGCGTACAAGGCGGCCGGCGCCCTCACCGACGACGAACTGCTGACCTTCCGCAAGGAGGGCAGCCGCCTCCAGGGGCATCCGACGCCCCGCGCCCTGCCCTGGGTCGAGGTCGCCACGGGCTCGCTCGGGCAGGGCCTCCCCGTCGCCGTCGGCATGGCGCTCTCGGGCAAGCGGCTCGAACGGATCCCCTACCGCGTCTGGGTGATGTGCGGCGACAGCGAACTGGCCGAGGGCTCCATCTGGGAGGCGGCCGAGCACGCCGGGTTCGAACACCTCGACAACTTGACCGCGATCGTCGACGTCAACCGCCTCGGCCAGCGCGGCCCGACCCGCCACGAGTGGAACCTCAAGGCCTACGCGGACCGCTTCAAGGCCTTCGACTGGCACGTCATCGAGATCGACGGTCACGACGTCGACGCCATCGACCGCGCCTGCCAGGAGGCGGGCTCCACCGCGGGGCAGCCGACCGTGATCCTCGCCCGCACCCGCAAGGGCAAGGGCGTCGCCGCCGTCGAGGACCGCGAGGGCAAGCACGGCAAGCCGCTGCCGGACGCCGACGAGGCCATCGAGGAGCTGGGCGGCGTACGCGAGGTGAGCGTGGAGGTGCGCAAGCCCGCCGCGGCGCGGACCATGCACACGGTGCGCAGCGGCCACCTCGAACTGCCCCGCCACGAGGTGGGCGAGGACATCGCCACCCGCGACGCCTACGGTCAGGCGCTCACCGCGCTGGGCAGCGCGCGCGGCGACGTGGTGGCCGTGGACGGCGAGGTCGGCGACTCCACGCGCACGGAGTACTTCGCCAAGGAACACCCCGAGCGGTACTTCGAGTGCTACATCGCCGAACAGCAGCTCGTGGCCTCCGCCGTCGGCCTCGCGGCGCGCGGCTGGGTGCCGTACGCGACGACGTTCGCGGCGTTCCTCACCCGCGCCCACGACTTCGTACGGATGGCGGCGATCAGCGGTTCGGGCATCAACCTCGTCGGCTCGCACGCGGGCGTCGCGATCGGCGAGGACGGCCCCTCCCAGATGGGCCTGGAGGACCTGGCGCTCTTCCGCGCGGTACACGGCTCCACCGTCCTGTACCCGTGCGACGCCCACCAGACCGGGCGGCTCATCGCCCAGATGGCCGAACTCGACGGCGTGCGCTACCTGCGTACGTCGCGCGGGGCCACGCCCGTCATCTACGGCCCCGGCGAGGAGTTCCCCATCGGCGGCTCCAAGGTCCTGCGCTCCAGCGACGCGGACCGGCTCACGCTCGTCGCCGCCGGCGTGACCCTCCACGAGGCGCTGTCCGCCGCGGAGCTGCTCGAAGGCGAGGGCATCGCGGTGCGCGTCATCGACCTGTACTCCGTCAAGCCCGTCGACCGGCGCACCCTGCGCGAGGCGGCCGAACAGACCGGCTGCCTGGTCACCGTCGAGGACCACCGCGAGGAGGGCGGCCTCGGCGACGCGGTCCTCGACGCGTTCACCGACGGCTCTCCCGTGCCGCGCCTGGTGCGGCTCGCCGTCCGTACGATGCCGGGCTCGGCGTCGCCCGAGGAGCAGCTGCGCGCGGCGGGCATCGACGCCCAGTCGATCGCGGCGGCGGCGCGGCTCCTGGTGGAGGAGGCGGTGGTGCGCTGACACGGCCGCCGGGCGGCGCCGCCGTCAGCGGCGGGGGCGGCGGGCCGCCCTGAACCACGCGTTCGCCGAGGGACGGAACATCAGGGCCACCGCCGCGAGTACGGCCGCCACATGCAGCGCGCGGCTCCCGCCGAACAGCACGTCGACCGCCCCGAGGTCGTGGAAGGCGGCGCCGAGCGCATGCCCGTCGGCGAGCCACCGCACGGGTTCGATCACCAGGGACAGCGTGCCGAGGACGCCGAGCACGCCCGCAAGGGCCAGCCGTGCGCCGTTCCCGCCGCGCCGCATCCGTACCGCGACCAGTACGACCGCCGAGTACACGGCGACGCGCAGCGCGAGGCCGCCCGCGAGGTCACCGGTGGACGCGTCGCCGTCCGTCATCGCCCTGATGACCGCGAGCACCGTCTCGAAGACGCCGGCGGCGACCGCGGTGAGCCAGAGCGCGAAGGCCGCCCTGACCGTGGCGGGCGCCGGCGGCTCGTCGGTTCCCGGCAGCATCCGGGGCAGCGGGCGCGGGTCCTGGGAGCGCGGGCGGGGGCGAGGCAGGTCGGCGTGGCGGGGGCGTGACTCGGGGGCGTGTGTCATGGCGTTGCCTCACTGCGGGGTCGCTGTTGGGTGGCGTGGTCCGGCGGTCGCCGAGCCGGGGTGCGACGACTGTGCGATGCCGTCGATCCTTCCGGGCCGGGCGTCTTGGGACACGCCCGCCGTCCCCCGGATTCCGGGTGGGGCCAGCCACCCTCCCGACCTGGGTGAACACCACCGTGCCCGGGGGGCCAGGGCGACTACCGGGGCGGCCTCTGGGTACCCGCCCGGCCCGTCCGACCTGACGGACCGAGCGAAGGGGACCCCCATGAACGACGCACGGACGGTGCGGGTCGGCCGCCGCGCCGTGGCACTCCACCGGCCGGAGAAGATCCTCTTCCCGGCCCGCGACGCCGACGCCCCGGCCCGCACCGACCCGGGCTACACCAAAGCGGATCTCTTCGACTACTACCGGTCCGTCGCCCCCTTCATGCTGCCCCACCTACGCGGCCGCCCCCTGATGCTGGAACGCCACCCCGACGGCGTCGACGGCCCCCGCTTCATGCAGAAGGACACCCCGGAGCACTACCCGGACTGGATCACCCGCGCCGAGGTCGCCAAGCAGGGCGGCACCGTCACCCACACCGTGTGCGACGACACCGCGACCCTGCTCTTCCTCGCCGACCAGGCCTGCCTGACCCTGCACCGCTGGCTCTCGCGCACCGGCAGGATCGACCACCCCGACCGGCTGGTCTTCGACCTCGACCCCGCCAAGGACGACTTCGGCGCCGTGCGCGACGCGGCCCGGCTGCTCGGTGAACTCCTCGACCACATGGGCCTGTTCTCGGCCCTGATGACGACGGGCTCACGCGGACTGCACGTCGTGGTGCCCCTCAACGGCCACCAAGACTTCGACGACGTACGCGACTTCGCCAAGGACGTCGCCGACACCCTCGCCGCCGCCCACCCCGAGCGGTTCACCACGGCCGCCCGCAAGCGCGCGGCGACCGGCTCTACCTCGACGTGCAGCGCAACGGGTACGCGCAGACCGCCGTCGCCCCCTTCTCCGTACGCGCCGCGCCGGGTGCGCCGGTGGCCGTACCGATCGCCTGGGAGCAGCTCGACGACCCGGCCGTGCACGCCCGCCGCTGGACCATCGAGAACGCCGTGGAGCAGGCCCGCTCCGACCCGTGGGCCGGCGTACCGCGCACCGGACGCGCCCTCGGACCGGCCCGCCGCAAGCTGAGTGCCCTGCGCGGCTGAACACGCCCGTCCCCCGCCGCGGATACGGAACGGCGGGGTTTGGCCAAGGGCCGTCGGGACACACGTACCGGGAGGTGGACATGGCCAATACACCACGTAAGACGACAGACCAGAACCAACAGAACCAAGAGAACGAGCAGAACGAACTGCCGGGTCCGATGGCGGTTCTGCGGGCCGCCCAGACCCAGCTCGCCGAACTCACCGGCATGACGGCCGAATCGGTGTCGTCCTTCGAACGCACCGAGGAGGGCTGGCTGTTGGAGATCGAGGTCCTCGAACTCGCCCGTGTCCCCGACACGATGAGCCTGCTCGCGAGTTACGAGGTGCGGCTCGATCCGCAGGGTGAACTCACCGGTTACCGGCGGGTCCGCCGGTACGAGCGCGGACGTTCGGACCCGCACAAGAAGTAGGAAAAGCAAGACAGCCAGGCAAAGAGAAGCACGGACAAGCAAGGAGGCTCAGTCGGTATGACCGTGGTCCCGGCACAACAGTCCGGCGGCGGAGGCGGCTCCAGCGGCCTGTACGACGTCGTGGAGCTCATCCTCGACCGAGGACTCGTCATCGACGCCTTCGTACGCGTCTCACTCGTCGGCATCGAGATCCTGAAGGTCGACGTCCGTGTCGTCGTCGCGAGCGTCGACACCTATCTGCGTTTCGCCGAGGCGTGCAACCGCCTCGACCTGGAATCCGGGCCGAAGAAGGACCCGGGCCTGCCCGACCTCGTGGGCGAGATCACGGAGTCCGGCGCCAAGGGCAAGTCCAAGGGCGCGCTCTCCGGGGCGGCCGAGACCATCTCGGACGCCTTCAAGCAGTCCCGTGAGGAAGGCCAGCGCCAGACCGAGGACCGTCCGAGGGCCCGGCGTTCCACGACCTCTCGCCGGAAGGAGGAGAAGGAGTGACGACCTACGTCTACGGCATCGCCGCCGCATCCCATCCGGGCCTGCCGGACGGCATGGAAGGCATCGGGAAGCCGGCGTGCCCGGTGCGCATCCTCAAGCAGGGTGACCTCGCCGCGATCGTGAGCGACGCCCCCGAGGACCTCAAGCCCAAGCGGCGTGACCTGCTCGCCCACCAGAACGTGCTGTCGGAGGCGGGCGCCGCGGGTTCCGTACTGCCCATGCGCTTCGGCAGCCTCGCGCCGGACGACGAGACCGTCATCAGCGTGCTCGGAGAGCGGGCCGACCACTACGCGGAGCGGCTGCGCACCCTCGACGGCAGGGTCGAGTACAACGTGAAGGCCTCGCACAACGAACAGGCCGTGCTGCACCAGGTTCTCGCGGAGAACCCGGAGCTGCGCGCCATGGTGGAGGCCAACCGGCGCGAGGGCGGCGGCAGCCACGAGCAGAAGCTGAAGCTCGGCGAGGCGGTCACCTCCGCGGTGCGGGCCCGCGAGGCCAGCGACTCCGTCGAGGTGCGGCGCGCGCTGGAACCGGCGGCCGAAGCGGTCGCCGAGGGCCCTGAGGGCACCGGCTGGCTCGCCAACGTCTCGTTCCTGGTGAGCCGCAAGGCGGCCGACGGCTTCGTCGCCGCGGTGGAGGAACTCAAGTCCACGCAGCCGCACTTGGACCTCAAGGTGCACGGGCCGCTGCCGCCGTACAGCTTCGTCGACCCGGGGCCCGCCGAGCCCGCGGAGTGACAGCAGTGACGGGAGTGACGGTATGGGACTGCTCGGAGAACTGCTCCTGCTGCCCCTGGCCCCGGCCCGCGGCTCCCTCTGGGTGCTGAGGCAGGTGGTCGACGAGGCGGAGCGGCAGTACTACGACCCCTCGGCCATCCGTCGTGAACTCGCCCGGCTCGAGGAACTCCTCGAGTCGGGCGAGATCGACGAGGACGAGTTCGAGCGGGCCGAGGACGAGCTCCTCGACCGGCTGCAACACAGCACAGGACAGGACTTCAGACAATGAACCGAATGGCAATGGGCCTGGCCGTGGGCGCGGGATATGTCCTCGGCCGCACGAAGAAGGCGAAGTTCGCGTTCGCCGTGGGCACGATGGTCGCCGGCAAGAAGCTGAACCTGAGCCCAAAGGCGCTGGGGTCGCTGGTGACCCAACAGCTGGAGAACAACCCGCAGTTCAAGGAGATCGGCGACCAGCTCCGGCAGGATCTGCGGGGCGTGGGCAAGGCGGCCACCGGCTCCCTCCTCAACCGGCAGCTGGAAGGCCTCGCCGACCGGCTGCACGACCGCACCCTCGACGTCCAGGACCGCATCTCCGGTGTGGTGCCGGATGGCGTCAAGGGCGCGACGAGGGATGAGGACGAGGACGACGAGGCGGACGGCGAAGCCGACGCCGAAACAGACCCTGACTTGGACGAGGACAGGGACGAGGATCAGAGCGAGAGCAGGGACGAGGACCGGGGCGAGGACGCGGACGGCGACCCGGACGGCGACCCGGACGGCGAGACGGACAAGAAGCCGTCCGCCCGGAAGCCGGCGTCACGCGCCGCGCGCGGAACCGCCGCGAAGAAGACGGCCGCGAAGAAGGCCCCGGCGAAGAAGACCGCCCAGCAGACCGCCCGGAAGTCCACCCGGGAGACGGGCCGCAAGACGGCCCAGAAGCCCGCGCGCAAGACCGCCTCGAAGACCGCCCAGAACGCGAAGACCGCCCAGAAGAAGACCGCGTCGGCGGCCCGCACGGGCGGCAGGGCGAAGGGAGGCCGCGACCATGGCTGAGTCACCCCTGAAGGACATCGCGCGCAGCCCCGCCGCCGACCGCCTGAAGGAGGAGGCACAGGCCTACCTCATGGCCCAGGTCGAGCGCATGCTCGTCGGCGTGGGCCACCGGCTCGGCGACGCCACCGTCAAGCTGAACGACATCGCGGACGGCAAGAGCCCCGGCTTCGGCAAGCTCGCACTCAACGCGGGCAAGAAGGTCGCCGAGGGCAAGGGACCGGTGCGCGGCGCGCTCGAACTGGGCGGCAGCCACCTCAAGGACAAGGTCACCGACGCCGTCAAGGGCCTCGGCGGCGGCAAGCGCAAGAAGGGCGGCGCGGGCCAGAAGCCCACGGTCATCCTGGAACACGTCGACGTGGGCGTCCCGGTCCGCGAGGCGTACGACCAGTGGACCCAGTACCAGGAGTTCTCCACCTTCGCCAAGGGCGTCAAGAGCGCCACCGTGGCGAGCGACACGGACTCCGACTGGAAGGTGAAGGTCTTCTGGTCCAGCCGCAGTTGGAAGGCGCACACCACCGAACAGGTGCCGGACCAGCGGATCACCTGGACGTCGGAGGGCGCCAAGGGGACCACGAAGGGCGTCGTGACCTTCCACGCGCTCGCGGAGAACCTCACCCGGGTGCTGCTGGTCATCGAGTACTACCCGAAGGGTCTCTTCGAGAAGACCGGCAACATCTGGCGCGCCCAGGGCCGCAGGGCACGCCTGGACCTCAAGCACTTCGCCCGGCACATCTCGCTGCGCGGCGAGGCGAGCGACGGCTGGCGCGGCGAGATCCGCGACGGTGAGGTCGTCCGCAGCCACGAGGACGCCGTGGCCGAGGAGGAGTCCGAAGCGCCCGAGGAGTCCATGGAGCCCGAGGACCGGGACGAGCGCGACGCCGAGGCGGACGCGGACGCCGAGTACGAGGAAGAGGACGGCGAGCCGGAAGAGGAGTTCGAGGACGAGCCGGAGGGCGAATACGACGATGAGGCCGAGGCCGAGGCGGACGAGGAGGCCGAGGGCGAGTACGACGACGACATCGAGGACGAGGACGCCGACGAGGCCGACGAGCGCGAGACAGACGCCGAAGCCGAGGCCGACGCCGACGAGTATGAGGACGAAGTCGACGCCGACGCCGACGAGGACAAGCATCGCGAGTACGCCGATTCGGCCGGTGCCGGACGGGGGCGTCGATGACTTCGTCCGCAGGGGGACTGCCCGGTCCCTACGGCGGCGGTGGCAGCGGGGCCAACCTCGCCGACATCCTCGAACGCGTCCTGGACAAGGGCGTGGTCATCGCCGGCGACATCAAGATCAACTTGCTCGACATCGAACTGCTCACCATCAAGCTGCGCCTCATCGTCGCCTCGGTCGACAAGGCCAAGGAGATGGGCATCGACTGGTGGGAGCAGGACCCGGCGCTGTCGTCCGGCGCGCGCCACAAGGAGCTCTCCCAGGAGAACGCCGAGCTGAGGCGGCGGCTGGAGGAACTGGAGTCCCAGGCAGCCCTGGCCCCCGCCGAGAAGGAGTCACGTGAGCCTCGCGAGTGAGGAACTGCGCTACGTCTACGCGGTATGCCGCCCGCTGGACGCGCCGCTCGCCGCCGACCTGACCGGGGTCGGCGGCGAGCCGCCCCGCCAGCTCGCCCATGAGGGCCTCGTCGCCGTCGTGGGCCCGGTGCCGGAGCGGGACTTCGCGGAGGAGCCGCTGCGCAGGCACCTGGAAGACCTGGACTGGCTCGCCGACACGGCCCGCGCCCACCAGCGGGTGATCGCGGCGCTCACCAGCGTCACCTGCCCGCTGCCGCTGCGGCTCGCGACCGTCTTCCGGGACGACAGCGGCGTACGCACCATGCTCCAGGAGGGCGCGGACCGTTTCCGGCGTGTGCTGGAGCGGATCGACGGATGCGTGGAGTGGGGTGTCAAGGTCCACCTGGAGAGTGAGGATTCGTCGCGCGAGCGGTCCGCCGGGACGTCGGCTCCGGCGCCGGACAAGCCGCGGACGGGCCGCGACTACCTGCGTCAGCGGCGCAGCCGCCAGACGGCCCAGGAGGAGGGCCGGCAGCGGGCCGAGGCCTTCGCCCAGAGTCTGCACGAGAAGCTGGCGCGGCGGGCCGACGACGCCCGGCTGCACGCCCCGCAGAACTCGGCGCTCTCCAAGGCGCCGGGGCAGAACATCCTCAACGCCGCCTATCTGGTGCCCCGCGTGCACTCCGAGGAATTCGTCGAGCTCGTGGACGGGACGAAGGACGAGGAGCGGGAGTCGTCGGGCCTGCGGGTGGAGCTGACGGGACCCTGGGCGGCCTACTCCTTCACCACCGATGACCCGACCGCCGAAGAGCCCGCCGCCGGGGGAACGGAGCGCTCGCGATGACGGTCGTCGAGCACCGGGAGATAGCCCTGGTCGACCTGCTCGACCGCCTCCTCGCGGGCGGGGTCGTCATCACGGGTGACATCACGCTGCGGATCGCGGACGTGGACCTCGTACGCATCGACCTGAACGCCCTGATCAGCTCCGTGAACGAGCAAGTGCCCTCACCGTGGCCGGAATTGGAGTGACCCATGGAGTCCACTGAGCCCGGGCCCGAGCCCAGTGACCTCGCGGACGAGCCTACGCACGCGGAAACGGAAACGGGCCGCGGCAACCGCACCCGCATGGACCTCGACCCGGACACGGTGGAGCGGGACCTGGTGAAGCTGGTCCTGACCATCATCGAGCTCCTGCGGCAGCTCATGGAGCGCCAGGCCGTGCGCCGCTTCGACACCGGTGACCTGACCGAGGACCAGGAGGAGCGCATCGGGTTGACCCTGATGCTCCTGGAGGACCGGATGGCGGAGCTGCGGGACCGGTACGGGCTGCGGGCCGAGGACCTGAATCTGGACCTCGGCCCGCTGGGCCCCCTGCTGCCCCGGGACTGACCGCCGTCCCGCCCAGTACCCCGCCGCATCCCGGGTCCTACGTCCAGCGTCCGCTAGGCAGTGTCTTCAAATGATCATCGCTGGTGGATCATGGTGTCGTGATGCGTCGCCATGAACTGTCCGATGCCGAGTGGGAGTTCGTCCGGCCTCTGCTGCCCGTGTCGTTGCGGGGGCGGAAGCGGCTGGACGACCGGAGGGTCCTGAACGGGATCGTGTGGAAGTTCCGGACCGGGACGGCCTGGCGGGATGTGCCCGAGCGTTACGGTCCGTGGGCCACGCCGCATACGCGTTTTCGCAGGTGGGCGGCGGACGGGACGTTCGAGAGGATGCTGCGGGCCGCGCAGGCGAAGGCGGACGCGGCGGGCGACATCGAGTGGCTGGTGTCCGTCGACTCCACGGTCGTCCGGGCCCACCAGCACGCGGCGGGAGCCCGAAAAGGGGGCTCCGCAACCCGGCCCTCGGCCGGTCCAGAGGCGGTCAGACCAGCAAGATTCACCTGGCCTGTGACGGCAGGGGCCGTCCGCTCGCCTTCGTCGTGACGGGCGGCAACACCAACGACTGCACCCGGTTCACCGCCGTGATGGAAGCGATCCGGGTGCCCCGCCTCAAGCAAGGCGCGGCATCGCCACCCGCTACGACAAGACCGCCCGGTCCTACGAAGCCGCCGTCACCCTCGTATCACTCCTGATGTGGGCGTGACATTGGACGACAGAACCTAGACGGGCTCGGTGCACATGACGTAGAGGTCGATGTTGGAGCTCTCCAGGTTGTCGCTGCCCTGGGCCCACCAGCCGTCGCGTGAGCCGGTCTCGGCCGCCTTGGCGGGGCGGCTGGAGATGAGGCTGGCGATAGGCCCGTTGGCCGAGGCGCCTCCACCGGCGACGACGGTCCCGGCGGGGCATTTGAGCAGGCCGCCGTAGGGGCTTTCGGAGGCGGTGTTGAAGCGGGTGACGGTCAGGGCGTAGACGGGGTCGGTGCAGACCGCGTGGACCACGGCGGTGGTCGTATCCCATCCGGCGGTGCCGAGTGCCCACTGGGTGGGCTGGGCGGTGCCGCTGACCGGGGTGGGATACGACTTGCTCAGCCAGGAGCCAGACCCGATGGCCTCACCTCCTCCACCCAGGGCGACCTTCCCTGCCGGACACGACAATGTGGTCAGCTTGTCGTTGGGTGCAGGCATGGGGGCGCTCTGAACGATCTGGTATCCGCTGGGCGGGTAGGCGCAGACGGCATAGGTCGTCAGGGTCATGTCGGGGGAAACGGTCTTGTAGGCGGACGCCCTCCAGCCGGTGGGCTGGCCGCCCTCGATCAGCGGGGCGCTGCTGACGAGCTGGATGTCGTGGCCCCAGGGGGTGTAACCGAAACCGGCTTCGGCGCCTCCGCCGATCGGGACCTTGCGCTGCGGGCAGCGAACGCTCTGCGTCTGCAGGTCGCTGACCCCGCCGCCCTGTTTGACGATCTCGACGCCGTAGATACGCGATGCCGCGGCGGTGGCTCCGTCCGCGGGTGCCGCCGCTTGCGAGACCGACGCCCCCGGGCCGGCCGAAGCCATCAGCGTGCCGGCCACCACCCCCAGGGCGGCCGCAACGACCCGGGCCCTCTTCAGAATGCGCATGAGACCTCTCTCGACGAGCCTACGGAGATAACGTTCAGTGATTGTGACATTGCTTAACGTGGCTTGATTTCGCGCTGGTGGTACTTCCGCCGGCTCGGGGCGAGGGCCGCCGGCGGCATCACCCCGGAAGACCCTCTCCCGGCGCCCAGCCCCTTCTGGTGGCCTGCCGCTAGAAGAGAAGAGATCATCCGATCAGGTGGGCACGTTTCCGCCACTGAGCAGGATGCGTCCCGGACCGCGGTGGGGGGCCTCCATCCGGCAGACCGGCGGCAGCGCCGGAGGTCGGGGCGGAGTCGTCGACGGCCAGTCACTATCGGCACGGTCACGAAGGGCGCCGGGCACCTCCCCTCCGACCTGGTGGGGCGGCTCCTGCTCCTGGAGGAGGACTGGGTGGCCTGTCGTACCGGTGGCGACGCCTGCCTCGGCGCGGTCACGTTGCACCAGCACCTGGACAGGGCGGGCGTCGGCCGTGCCGCCGACGGTTTCGGAGGCGCGTGATAGTTCTACCGCATGGCCGCATTCAAGGACTTCAACTTCAAGCTCGTCGTGATCGACGCGCTCATGTACCGGCGAGACCTCCTCACGCCCGCCTTCGATCTCGATACCCGCATGCGGGAGCGGGGCATCGACATACCCGCCGTGTACGTACTGGAGAACGACGTCGACGACAAGGTCCTCGACGAGTCGCGCACCTTCTTCGAGGAACTGGAGATCGGCGACAAGCTCCTGGCCGAGGTCGAGACGCTCTGCTTCGACGCCGGCCACGAGATCTACCGGCACTGCGCCCCGGCCTGGGGCGGCGAGGACGACCTCTTCGACATCCACTCCCTCGACGACCTCGCGCTGCTGCCGAACCTGAAGCGCGTCACCGCCGTGGACGACGGCACCCTGGTCGCACCGGGCAAGCGGGAGACCTTCGCGACCCGCGGCATCGAGGCGAGCTGAGAGGCGGACATGACCGGGGGACGAGGAGAAGTCATGCGGTGTGCGTATTGCCGGCGTGAGGTCATGTGTCGGCAGCCGCCGCTCGGCGGCCCGCCCTGCACGGGACAGATCCACGTGCACAGCAACGAGGAGGCATGCTTCCCCAAGCAGGGGGCGGCGAGTTCACGCGCCTGGCCGCCCGGCGGGTGCGGCTGCAGGCCCCGGAACCTGAAGGCACGCGTGACCGACCTGCCTCTTCCTCCCCCACCGCCGCGGGCACGTACGGAACGACTGACCGAGGTCGGCAAGGCATTCCTCGGCCTCGCACCGGGCGCGGGGGTGAACGTCGTCGGACTGGCGGACGGCGCGGGCGTGTGCGTCGTACAGACCGGGCGTGGCGGCGGCAAGGTGTACGTCGCACCGGGCCGGACCGTCCTGTTCGTCCCGTCCGCCATGGACTTCGACACCGGGCTCGCGGCCTTCCTCGGTGGCGCACGCACCCCCGCGAGAGGGTTTGAAGACAGGACTTGGCGTCGGGGGCCCTGCCGCGTCACTCTGTGCACCGCCCACAGCGCGAGCGCCCACTGAGCCGCGGCGCCGTAGCCCCCCAAGGGGCCACGTCCTGCACCGCCGCCGGTACCGTGACAGGGCGAGGGGTCCCCGCGCACGGTGCTCTCCTGGCCGCCGAGCACCCGCAGCGCGGCCCGCGCCTCGTTCATGGCGCTGTCACCGACCGCGAGCAACTCCACGCCCCTGCGGGCCACCTGATCCTGTGACAGGTGCTGCCGGGCCAGTTCGCCCATGACGTCCATCAGCGCTTCCCGGAACACCTCCGTGGCCGACAGGCCCGGGGCCATGCCGCGCACCGTGCCCTCGACGTTGGCCATGGGCTTGCCCAGCATGCCGATCATCGGGTTGGTGTGGATCCCGCGCCGGGCGGCGCAGCGCAGGATCGTGGACAGGGCCGCGCCGAAGTTCATGTCTTCGAGCCGGCTCATGGCCAATCGCGGTACGAGACGGGTGAGATCGGCACGGAAACCCGGCAGGTCCGTGCGCGGGGTCGACCGACCGAGTTCGAGCCAGGCGGCGGCCAGCCCGCGCGCGTCGTTCTGGGCGATGGCGGCGAACGCGAGCGCTCCCAGCGTTCCGGTGTGCCGGTCGACGCGTCCGGCCATTCCCCAGTCGATCAGAGTCGCCCCTGTCCCGGGGTGCGGGAAGACGTTCCCCGGGTGGGGGTCGGCGTGAAAGAAGTGCTCGACGAAGTAGCCCCGGTACATGTACCTGAGGAGTTCCGCGCCCACCCGCTCACGCTGCTCCTCGCACAGGTCGCCCGCCGCCCCCGCACTGAGCGCCCGCCCGGGCGCCACGCTCTGGATCAGCACCCGCCGCCCGGCCCGCCGCACCTCGGGCACCGTGAGGTACGTGAAGCCCTCGGCCGCCTGGCGCCCGGCCTCCATGTGGGCGGCCTCGGCGGTGAAGTCCAGCTCCGGGCGCATGCGGTCGAAGATGCCCTGGAGAACCGCGTCCAGGTCAAGCACCTCCGCCAGCCGGGGAACCGCCCGCCCCGCCATGCGGGCCGCCCGCCGCACCGCCGCCATGTCCGCCCGCATCCGGCCCTCGATCCCGGGCCGCTGCACCTTGAGCACCGCATGGCTGCCGTCGTGCAGTACCACCGGGTACGCCTGCGCCAGGGACGCGGAACCGCAGGGCCGGCCCGTGTCGACCTCGCGGGACAACTGCCGCCAGCCGCGGCCCAGTTCCTGCTCCAGGACCGGCTCGAGAACGGCGAACGGCGCGACCTTCACCGTGCCGTGCAGCCGCTCGAGCTCCGCCGTCAGGGCGCCGGAGACCAGATCCGGCCGGGTGGCGAGCACCTGCTTGACCTTGACGTAGAAGGGCCCCAGCGCCTCCATCGTCTCCCGGATCCGCCGCGCCCGGCGGCGGTGCGCCTCCTCCCTGCCCGCAGCCGCATCGGCTCCGTCCCGCGCCGTGAGCACGTCGTGCGCGAGCAGTCCGGCAAGCCGGACCACATGAACGCCCCGTACCGCCTCCATGACCGCTGCCCCTTGCCTCAGGCCCGCCCCAGCAATCGGGCTCCGGACACATTCGACTCCCGGGCCATGAAGAACGCGGTGAAATCGTCCAGGAGTTCGGAGAGGCTGATCGTGCCGTCCTTGTCGACGTCGAGTTCGTCGAAACCGCGGTCGAGGTCACCGGGGTCGATGCGGCCGACCGAGAACACCGGTCGGCAGCCGTGTCCGTCGCGTGGGCGAAGGCGTACAGGCACAGGATGTGCGGTTGCAGCCGGGCGGGGGCGAGGAGCCGGGTGGCGGCGTAGTAGGGGGGTTCGAGGCGGCGGACCTCGCGGGCGATGTCCCGGTAGGTGTCGCGCACCGGAAGCTCGTGGACTCCGGCGCGGTCCAGCGTGGCCCGGTAGGACGCGGGCGGCAGAGGCCTCATTCAGGCCGCCCCCGCGTATCCGAAGCGGCGCTCGCGCCCGGCGTAGTCGGCCACCGCCTGCCACAGGGCGAAGCGGTCGAAGCCCGGGAAGAGGACGTCGGTGAAGTACAGCTCCGCGTAAGCGCACTGCCACAGCAGGAAGTTGCTGATCCGGTGCTCGCCCGAGGTGCGGATGAGCAGGTCCACATCGGGTACGCCGGGCTGGTACAGCCTGCTGGCCAGTGACGCGACGTCGATGCGGTCCGGGCGCAGCCGTCCGTCGGCGGCGTCCCGTGCCAACTCGGCGGCCGCGCGCAGTAGTTCGTCGCAGGCGCCGTAGTCGACGCAGAAGACCAGGTCCAGGGTCCGGTTGCCCCGGGTGAGCTGTTCGAAGTCGGCGAGGGTACGGCCGAGGGCGGCGGGCACGCGGTCGCGCCGGCCGCACCACAGTTCTCGGTGGAGAACAGATAGAACGACAGGTACCGGACCCCTGCCTCCACGGCACCGTCGATGGTGTCGAGCAGGCGGGGCACGGCGGCGGCGAGCGGCCCACCGGCCATTGCCGTCGACGATCAAGGCCACGTGTGCGGGCACCCGCTCCGGTGCCGGGAGAGGCGGCCGGCCTCTGGACGGATGAGACTCCGATGTCAATGACGGCAATGACGGCAATGACGGCAATGACGGCGATGAGGCACCGGCCATTTTGTTCCACTCTCTTTCGCGCTGCTCCCGGCCTCGTTCGCACCCAGGCCTCCGCACGCTGAATCGCCCCGAATTCAGGCGCGAATTACGTGGAGAAGAGCAGCGGGAAGAGCTGCGGGAAGAGCCGCCGGAAGAGTCGCGATGGAACGCACGCGCGAAATAGGCAGGCCATTTCGCTCATGCGGGGTGAATTTCAGAGTTCCTCCCCACACGGAACTGTCGAAGGAGTAATTGGCGCGTCATTTCCGGCACAGGATCTCGCCGTGGAGCACCACGAACCAGCCGTCCTCCTGGTCGCCCCACGCCCGCCACGCCGCCGCGATGTCCCGCAGCTGTCGTGCGTCCGCGTGGCCGCCCGACAGCGCGCGCTCGGCGTACGAGGAGGCGACGGTGCGGTCCGCCCACAGCTCGCTCCACCAGGCGCGTTCCTCGTCGGAGGAGTAGCACCACGTGGCGGCGCTCGCGGTGATGTCCGTCAAACCGGCCTCCAGGGCCCAGGACTTGAGGCGGCGCCCGGCGTCGGGCTCGCCGCCGTTGGCGCGGGCCACCCGCCGGTAGAGGTCCAGCCAGCCGTCCATGGCCGGCGCGTTCGGGTACCAGGTCATCGCCGCGTAGTCCGCGTCACGGACCGCGATGAGACCGCCCGGCCTGCAGACCCGCCGCATCTCGCTCAGCGCCCGCACCGGGTCGCCCACGTGCTGGAGCACCTGATGGGCGTGGACGACGCAGAAGGTGTCGTCGGGATAGTCGAGGTCGTGCACGTCGGCGACGGCGAACTCCACGTTGGCCAGACCGCGTTCGGCGGCCGTGTCGCGCGCCGTGCCGAGGATGTCGGGCGCGTGGTCCACGCCCGTGACATGGCCGTCCGGGACCAGCTCCGCCAGGTCGGCGGTGATGGTGCCGGGGCCGCAGCCGATGTCGAGGATCTTCATGTGCGGCTTCAGCGAACCGATGAGGTACGCGGCCGAGTTGGCGGCGGTGCGCCAGGTGTGGGAACGCAGGACGGACTCGTGGTGCCCGTGCGTGTAGACGGCGGTCTCCTTCGGCATGGCGGAACTCCTCAAGGTTCGCTGCGTGCTTGCTGCGGTACGCCGAACCGTATGCCGCCATGCCGAAATATGAGACCCGCGTATCATTATGTGGTCAACGTGAGGGCAATCCATGTGGTCAGGCGTGTGGTCAGCCGGTGGTGGGGAGCGGGCGGTACACCGTCAGCGCCTCGGGCAGCTTGTCGAGCACCAACGCGCCCCGCACTTCGGCGACTTCACCGTCGTACGCCACGACTGTGCCGGGGCTGACGCCGTCCACCCGCAGGCCGCGCAGCCGCAGCGCCGCCTGGGCGGGGGAGCGGACCGCCGGACCGGCGAGCGCGGCGGCGAGCAGCCGTGCGCGCGGCCGGTGACCGCCGTGCACGATCCGCAGGTCCAGCAGCCCGTCCGCCATGTCGAGCCGGCGGCCCGGCCCGAGCCCATAGCGGTGGTACGTGCCGTTGCCCGCGAAGAGCAGCCACAACGGCCGCTCGCGCCCACGGAATTCGGCGGTCATCGGCTCCCGAGCGGACCGCGGCACCCGGAGGGCGGCGAGGACGGCCGCGGGCCGGTCGCCGAGACGGTGGGCCCAGCGCTCACGCCCGCGCACGAGTTCCGGATGGACGCCGATGCTGAAGGTGTTGAGGAAGATCCCCTCGGTCCGCTCCCGCGCGGCGGCGAGGCCGTCCCCGTCATCCGGCGAGGTGAAGCGCCCCACGTCGACCGCCACCGCACCGCCCTCCTCCACGGCGCGGCACAGGTCACGCGGCTCCTCCACCCCGATGTCGTACGCGAAGTGGTTCAGGCCGCCGCCCGGCAGCACCGCGAGCGGCAGCCCGTGGCGCAGGGCGACACCGGCCGCGGCGTTGACGCGGCCGTCGCCGCCGCACACCCGAGGGCCCGCGCGCGAGCCGCCGCCTTCTCCAGCTCGGCGGGCATCGCCTCCCGGTCGCAGGTGATGACCTCCGCGAGCGGCAGGGCCTCGCGCAGGGCCTTCGTACGCTCGTCCGCGCGGCCCCGGCCTCGGCGACCAGGACCAGGCCGTCGCCGCCCGGCAGCGCGGGGTGTCGGCGCGCGGCCTGCCGGGCGAGGGCAGCTGGGTGCGGGTCGGCGCGAGGCCGCGCACCGCGAAGGCGGCGCCCGCGCCGAGGGCCGCGCCCGCGAGGACGTCGCTCGGGAAGTGCACGCCGGTGTAGACGCGGGAGAGCGCCACCGCGCCCGCGACGGGCGCGACCCCCGCGCCCCAGCCCCGCGACTCCAGCGCCACCCCGGTCGCGAAGGCCGCGGCGGAGGCGGAGTGGCCCGAGGGGAACGACGTGGTGATGGGCTGCCGCTTCAGCTGCCGGATCAGCGGCACCGAATCGAGCACGGGCCGGGCGCGGCGCACCGAGCGCTTGCCGAGCGTGTTGATGGTCGCGGAGGCCAGCGCGAGCGAGGCGACCCGCGCACGGCGGCGCGGCGGGCCCGCGGCGAGCCGGTCGCCGCGATGGCCCCGGCCGCGGCGAACCACAGCACCCCGTGGTTGGCGCTGCGGCTGAGCCGGGGGAGGAAGCGGTCCGCGCCGGGCCAGTGTCGGGAGGCGACGGCTTCGAAGGCGCGGCAGTCGAGCGCGAGCAGCCTGGCACGCAGACCGTCCTGACGTGGAGCGGAGACATCTGTGGTCATACGGTGCGGGTACCCCGGGGCGGTCGCCGCCACCACCGCGGGGAAACCGGTTTGCCCTCGCGGGTGCCCGGCACGGACAATCCGGCCCATGGGACATCTGGAAGCCGCGCACCTGGAGTACTACTTGCCGGACGGGCGGGCGCTGCTCGGTGATGTCTCCTTCCGGGTCGGCGAGGGCGCCGTCGTCGCCCTGGTCGGGGCCAACGGCGCGGGCAAGACGACCCTTCTGCGGCTGGTCTCCGGCGAGCTGCAGCCGCACGGCGGCAGTGTCACCGTGAGCGGCGGGCTCGGCGTGATGCCGCAGTTCGTGGGTTCCGTGCGGGACGAGAGCACCGTGCGTGACCTGCTGGTCTCGGTCTCCCACCCGCGGATACGGGAAGCCGCGAAGGCGGTGGACGCGGCCGAGCACGCGATCATGACGGTCGACGACGAGGCCGCCCAGATGAGCTACGCCCAGGCGCTCTCCGACTGGGCGGAGGCGCAGGGCTACGAGGCCGAGACGCTGTGGGACATCTGCACCACGGCCGCCCTCGGCATCCCCTACGACAAGGCCCAGTTCCGCGAGGTCCGCACCCTCTCCGGCGGCGAACAGAAACGCCTCGTCCTGGAGGCGCTGCTGCGCGGCTCCGACGAGGTCCTGCTCCTGGACGAGCCGGACAACTACCTCGACGTGCCCGGCAAGCGCTGGCTGGAGGAGCGGCTGCGGGAGACCCGCAAGACCGTGCTCTTCGTCTCCCACGACCGGGAGCTGCTCGCCCGCGCCGCCCAGAAGATCATCAGCGTGGAGCCGAGCCCCGAGGGCGCCGACGCGTGGGTGCACGGCGGCGGCTTCGAGACGTTCCACGAGGCCCGCAAGCAGCGCTTCGCCCGCTTCGAGGAGCTGCGCCGCCGCTGGGACGAGAAGCACGAGCAGCTGAAGAAGCTGGTGCGCACCCTGCGCCAGGCCGCCGACGTCAGCCACGAGATGGCCTCGCGCTACCACGCGGCGCAGACCAGGCTCCGCAAGTTCGAGGAGGCCGGACCGCCGCCCGAGCCGCCGCGCGAGCAGGACATCACGATGCGCCTCCAGGGCGGACGTACCGGCGTACGGGCCGTGACCTGCGAGAACCTTGAGCTCACCGGCCTGATGAAACCCTTCGACCTGGAGGTCTTCTACGGCGAGCGGGTCGCCGTCCTCGGCTCGAACGGCTCCGGCAAGTCGCACTTCCTGCGCCTGCTCGCGGGCGACACCGACAACCCGGTCCCGCACACCGGCCACTGGAAGCTCGGCGCGCGCGTCGTGCCGGGCCACTTCGCGCAGACCCACGCCCACCCCGAGCTGGCCGGCCGCACCCTCCTCGACATCCTGTGGCGCGAGCACGCGCAGGCCCGCGGCGCCGCCATGTCCCGGCTACGGCGCTACGAGCTGACCGGTCAGGCCGAGCAGAAGTTCGAGCGCCTCTCCGGAGGCCAGCAGGCCCGCTTCCAGATCCTCCTCCTGGAGCTGGAGGGCTGCACGGCCCTGCTCCTCGACGAGCCGACCGACAACCTCGACCTGGAGTCCGCGGAGGCTCTCCAGGAGGGCCTCGAAGCCTTCCAGGGCACGGTCCTCGCCGTCACCCACGACCGCTGGTTCGCCCGCTCCTTCGACCGCTACCTGGTCTTCGGCAGCGACGGCCGGGTCCGCGAGACGCCCGAGCCGGTCTGGGACGAGCGCAGGGTGGAGCGCGCCCGCTAGGCGGCCCACGCGCCGCGCGCGCCCGCGCCGGGCGCGGTGCATCCTGGGGTAGTACGCGCCGAGAGGGTACCCGGGGGGCACCGGAGCGACGCGACAAGGAGCGATCCATGAGCAACGGAGTCGACCCGGGTCAGCTGGACGACCAGCAGCTCGTCAAGGAGCTGGAGGCGATCCACCGGACCCGGCACACCACCTTCCTGCACGGCTCGGACGACGCCCTGCAAACCCATGACGAACGGATGGCCGAGCTGGAGACCGAGTACCTGCGCCGGCATCCGCGCCGGTCCATCGCCCCGGGGCGGACCCGCTCAGGGGCGAGGGAGAGGGGAGGAACGGACTCATGACAGCCGCCCGGCCACCCGTGCTGGTCCGGCACGGCGAGGCACTCGACCTCTTCACCGAGCGGGTGCGCGCCGTGCGCCCCGACCAGTGGGACGCGCCCACCCCGTGCACCGACTGGACCGTGCGCGACCTGGTCAACCACCTCACCGCCGAGCAGCTGTGGGTGCCGCCCTTGCTCCGCGACGGCGCGACCGTCGACTCCGTCGGCGACTCCTTCGACGGTGACATGCTCGGCCCCGACCCGGTCGCCTCCTGGGACACCGCGGCCGCCGCGTCCCGCGCCGCGTTCCGCGAACCGGGCGCCCTGGACCGCGCCGTCCACCTCTCCTTCGGCGAGACCCCCGCCACGTTCTACTGCGGTCAGATGACCACGGACCTCGTGGTGCACGCCTGGGACCTGTCCCGGGCGATCGGCGCCGACGAGACGCTGCCCGATGCCCTGGTCGACTTCTCCTTGGGGGAGATCTCGCCGTACGCGCAGGAACTGGAGAAGAGCGGCCTCTTCGACCCACCGGTGGAACCCCCGCCGGGCGCCGACGCCCAGACACGACTGCTGAGCATGGTCGGGCGCAGGGTGTGAAGGCCCGTCCGACAGACGTGGCCGCGGTTGTCCGACCAGTCGCCGCCGCCGGGCAGCACCCGTGGCGCTCGCTCCACGACGGCGTGCCGCTCGGCGCCCAGGACGTGACGCCGGCCCCCGGCGCGGCCGCGGTCGGCGGCTGATTCTTTTCGCGCGTACCCGGGTACCCCACCCTTCATGAGAGTGGGCGTGGTGGACGTGGGGTCGAACACGGTGCGGCTCGTGGTCGCTGATGCCGACGGGCAGGTGCCGCTGCCGGTCCACACGGTGAAGCGGCGGCTGCGGCTCGCCCAGGACGTGGACCGGGACGGGCGGCTCGGCGAAGAGCCCGTCCACAGGCTCACGGACGCGGTGCGCGACGTCCAGGAGGAAGCGCACCGCTGGGGAGTGACGGAGCCGTTCGCCTTCGCCACGTCCATCGTGCGCGACGCGCCGAACCGGGCCGAGGTGCTCGACGCCGTGGAGGCCGGGACGGGACTGCGGCTGCGTACGCTCTCCGGTGAGGCCGAGGCGGAGCTGACGTTCCTCGCCGCCCGCCGCTGGATGGGGTGGCGGGCGGGTCCGCTGGTGCTCTTCGACATCGGCGGCGGCACGTTCGAGGTGGCCTTCGGCCGCAGCAGGCTGCCCGACTACGCGGCCTCGCTGCCGCTGGGCGCCGGTCGGCTCACCCGGGAGTACTTCGACGTCCAGGACCCGCCGCGCCCCCGGGACATCAAGGCCGTACGCCGCCAGGTGCGCCACCAGCTGCGGGACGTGGCCGCGCGGATCCGCTGGGAGATGCCGCACACGGCGGTCGCCACCTCGCGCACGTTCCAGCAGCTGGCCCGCCTGTGCGGCGCCGCGCCGGGGCGCTACGGCCCGTTCGTCCAGCGGGAGCTGGGCCGCCGTGAACTGGGCGTCGCGCTCCAGGAACTCGCGCGGCTGCCCGCCGAGCACCGGGCGCAGCTGCCGGGGATCTCGGCCGCGCGGGCCGGCCAGTGCCTGGCGGGCGCGGTGGTCGCGCACACGGCGATGAAGCTGACCGGCCTCGAAGAGCTGACCGTCTGCCCCTGGGCCCTGCGCGAGGGAATCCTGCTGCGCTACATCGAGGACGGCGACGCCGCCTGGTGGACCCAGGAGGACCACAGGGCCCCCAAGGGCGCGCGTGGCGGTGGCGCGCCGCTCCGCCTCGCCGGCTCGACCTGAGCCGGGCCGCGCCCGGTCAGGCCTGGTGGATCCCCGGCCAGTTGTCCGGGTCGGCGCGGCTGATGTCCGCCAGCGCGGACGACGGGTCCTGGGAGAGCGCCAGATCGCCGAGGCTGACCATCCCCACCGGGTGCCCGTCCTCGACGACGGGCAGCCTGCGGACCGCGTGGTCCCGCATCAGCCCCACCGCGTCCGACACCGGGTCGTCAGGGGCCACCACCACGGGGTTGGGCGTGCAGACGGCCTCCGCGCTGACCGTCAGCGGATCGGCCCCGTCGGCCACGGCGCGCAACGCGATGTCCCGGTCGGTGAGCACGCCGACCACCTGCCCGTCGGCGGCGACCAGCACGTCCCCGATGTCCTGGGCGCGCATGAGCTGCGCGGCTTCGACGAGAGAGGCATCGGGGCGCACCGCCACGACCCCCGGGGTCATGACGTCCCTTACGTAATCGGCCATGGCAGAGCCTTTCCTGGATGCGTGCTGCGTGCGTTCACCTGAGGTTCGTTCGTCGGCGGAGGTCCGTCTTCCGTCGGGGGACCCCACCCGCAGTACCCCTGTCGGGCGGGGCCATACCTCGCTGCCGGTCGTCACCTCGGTGCTAGTCGTCTTCGCGCCCGCGCCGCTCGCCCACCCCCGGCAGGAACTCCTGCATCTTCGTCTTCAGGCCCTGCTTCAGCACCGAGGCCCGGTCCGCGTCGCCCTTGACGAGCGACTCCGCCGTCGCCTCCATCTGCTCCCACGTCGCGTGCGGCGGGATGGGCGGCACCGCCGGGTCGGTGCGGAAGTCCAGGACCGCGGGGCCCTCCGCGGCCAGGGCGGCCCGCCACGCGCCCTCCACGTCCTCGGGCCGCTCCACCCGGATGCCCGTGAGGCCGATGGAGCGGGCGAAGTCGGCGTACGGCACATCGGGCAGCGACTGCGACGGCAGGAAGGACGGGGCGCCGCCCATGGCCCGCAGCTCCCACGTGACCTGGTTCAGGTCCTGGTTGTTCCAGACGGCGACGACCAGCCGCGGATCATCCCAGCGGTGCCGGTACTTGGCGGCCGTGATCAGCTCCGCCATGCCGTTCATCTGCATCGCGCCGTCCCCGACCAGGGCGATGACGGGACGGTTGGGGTGCGCGAACTTCGCCCCGATGGCGTACGGCACACCGCACCCCATCGTGGCCAGCGTCCCGGAGAGCGAGGCGCGCATGTCACCGCGCATCGTCAGATGGCGCGCGTACCAGTTCGCCACCGAGCCGGAGTCGGACGTGATGAGCGCGTTGTCGGGCAGCAGCGGATCCAGGGCGTGCGCCACGTACTCCGGGTTGACCGGGTCAGCGGACTGCTCGGCCCTGCGCCGCATCACCTCGTGCCAGCGCCTGACGTTCGCGCAGATCTCCGCCTGCCACTCACGGCTGACCGACCGGCGGTCCTTGTCGATCAGCGGGATCAGCTCGCGCAGCGTCGCCCGCGCGTCACCCACGAGATTCACCTCGTAGGGATAACGCATGCCGACCATGTGCGGGTCGATGTCGATCTGCACGCCCCGCGCCGAGCCGAACTCCGGCAGGAACTGCGCGTAGGGGAAGCTCGACCCGATCGTCAGGAGCGTGTCGCAGTCGCGCATCATCTCGTACGAGGGCCGGGTGCCAAGGAGGCCGATCGAACCGGTGACATAGGGGAGTTCATCGCTCAGCGCGTCCTTGCCGAGCAGCGCCTTCGCGACGCCCGCGCCGAGCAGCTCCGCGATTTCCTCGACCTCGGCGCGCGCGCCCGCGGCGCCCTGGCCGATCAGGATCGCCGCCTTGTCGCCGGCGTTGAGAACCTCCGCCGCCCGCTCCAGGGCCGTCGGCGAGGGCAGCGCCGTCCAGCCGCTGCGGTCCAGGCTGGAGGGGACCATCTTGAACTCGTGGGAGGGCGGGGAGTAGTCCAGCTCCTGCACGTCACCGGGGATGATCACCGCGGTCGGGCAGCGGCGTGCGTACGCGGTACGGATCGCCCGGTCGATGACGTTCGGCAGCTGCTCGGGCACCGTCACCGTCTCCACGAAGTCGGACGCCACATCCTTGAACAGGGTGTGCAGATCGACCTCCTGCTGGTACGAGCCGCCCATCGCGCTGCGGTGCGTCTGCCCGACGATGGCGAGCACCGGCACATGGTCGAGCTTCGCGTCGTACAGGCCGTTGAGCAGATGAACGGCGCCCGGCCCCGACGTCGCCACGCACACGCCGAGGCGCTTGCCGAACTTGGCGTACCCCACCGCTTCGAACGCCGCCATCTCCTCGTGCCGCGCCTGCACGAACCGCGGCTGGTCCTGCGCCCTGCCCCACGCGGCGAGGAGGCCGTTGATGCCGTCGCCCGGATAGCCGAAGACCTGCTCGACGCCCCAGGCACGCAGCCTCTCCAGAATGTGGTCGGCGACCTTGACGCTCATGACGTGGCCTTCCGCGGTGATCGGGATCGAGGGTCACCCCTCCGGGTGTCCGGCGGGGCCCGGAGGGAAACCTACGGCGGAGAAGGGGGCGTTTGGCCCAGCACACGCGGGGCAGGCGAAGGAACAGTGCTTCGGACCGGAGGCACGTCCGTGGGAGCGGTCGCATCGCGCCCCGGGTGTGCCCCGTTCTGGTTCGAACGTCCGCGCGCACTCCCACGGTGACTGTCCATCCCCAGGCACCCCCCCATAGGGAGTTGCGACGCACCATGCGATCCCACCCGAGCACCCCGGTACCCGCCAAGAGCAAGCGTCACACGCACGATGACGCACCGGACACCACCGCCGCCTTCGAGCGCCTGGTCGAGCTGGAGGAGGGACCCGAACGGGACGCCCTGCGCCAGGAGATCGTCGAGGCCTGGCTGCCCATGGCACAGCGCCTCGCGGGCCGCTTCCGCAACCGCGGCGAGTCCCTGGACGACCTGCGCCAGGTCGCGGCCCTCGGCCTGGTCAAGGCCGTCGACCGCTACGACCCGCGGCGCGGCACGGCCTTCGAGAGCTACGCCGTACCGACCGTCACCGGTGAGATCAAGCGGCACTTCCGCGACCACATGTGGACCCTGCACGTGCCGCGCCGCGTCCAGGACCTGCGCAACCGGGTGCGCTTCGCCCGCCAGGACCTCTCCCAGGTCTCCGGGCGCGTCCCCACCACCGCCGAGATCGCCGAGCACGCGCAGATGAGCGAGGAGGAGGCCAAGGCGGGCCTCGAAGCGCTCGACAGCTTCACCGCGCTCTCCCTGGACGCCGAACTCCCCGGCAGCGAGGACGGCTACTCGCTCAGCGACGCCCTCGGCGGCCCCGACCCGGCGCTCGACATCATCGTCGACCGCGAGGCCGTCAAGCCGCGCCTCGCGCAACTGCCCGAGCGTGAACGGACCATCCTCTACATGCGCTTCTTCGGCGACATGACGCAGAGCCGCATCGCCGACGAGATGGGCATCTCCCAGATGCACGTCTCACGGCTCATCAGCCGCTGCTGCGACCGCCTGCGCGACCAGGTGATGCGTGACGCCGCCTAACGCCCGGCCCGCCCGGTGCCGCCCTCGCGCCGCAGGGCCAGGGCCAGGTGCCGGGACAGCACGTCGACCGCGCGCGCCTCGGCCATCGAGAAGGCGAGCCGCGCACCGCACCGGAACAGCGTGAGGACCCCCTCCACGGGCCCGTCGGCGCGGGCGGCGAGCGGCACGCACAACAGGGACGTGACCTCGGCGCGGACCAGGACGTGCGCGCCACTCGCGTCCCGGCCGAAGGCGTCCGGGTCCGCCGGGCGCACCTGGAGCGACGCGGCCCCGCCGCGTGCCGCCTCGACGACGAGGGGGCACGCGGCGGGGTCCTGCGCGTGGACGTCGGCGACCGGCGCGTCCGGCGGCCCGAGCACAATTCTTCGCCGCGGCCGCGCCGCGCCGTCGTCCGCTATCACCCAGTCGGCGAACCGCTCGTGCAGCACCGCCGCCGCCCGCTCGAATATCGCCGCACGGTCCCCGGCGGGCGCCGTGAGCAGCGCCGTCGTCATCGCGTCCGCCAGGTCGAGCTGGGCCGCGTGCCGGGTCGCCTCGCCGAGGTCGGGGACGGGCCGTGGCGCGCTCGGCTGCTGTTGGGCGCGGGTCACCGAGGGCTGGAGCACGACGAGGACCGCCGTGCGCGGCTCGGTGCCGGGCCGCAGCGCCGTGAGCGTCGCGCGGACCGGTGTGCCCGGGCTCCGCTGGAGGTGGACGACGAGGCTGCGGTCGCCCTCGCCGCGGGCGACGGCGGCGGTCTGCGAGCGGAACGCCACCCGGTCCGCGTGCACCAGGAGCCCGGTCAGCGGCCGGCCCGCGGCGAAGCCCGCGCGGACACCGGTCAGCGCCGTCCCCGCGCCGTTCATGCGCCGCACCACGGTCTCGCGGTCGATCAGCGCCACCGGCAGCGGCATCCGCTGGAAGATGGTCCGCAGCAGCCGCTGCTCGTCCCGGTCCGGCGCGCCGGCGCCCGGCAGCCCGTCGGCGCTCAGACGCTCGTACGTGGGCCACAAGTGCTCGGCCACATGGTCCAGTTCGAAGATCGCCGCGTCGAGCACCGTGCCGAGGTCGTCCGGCGGAAGGGACCGCGCCGACTTCAACTCCGCGACGCGGCGCACGAAATCCGCGAGGTCTTCACCGAACTCCTCCGTCTGCGACATGCGTCGAACCTAGCCGGTGCGGCTGTTTTCCGGAGGACCGTGAGGGAAGCCGGAAAGAGAGGAGGAACTCCCCATGGCGCCATTGCCGGACCCGGACCTGCTCCGACCGGAGACCGCACTGCCCGGACGCAGGCTCTCCGAACTCTCCGAACAAGCCGTGCGCTGCACCCACGGGTGCTGCGGCGCGAGCACCACCGTCACCGACGGCGGCGACGAATACCCCGTCGCCGTCACCCACCCCGACCTGGCCGGGCTCGTCTCGGTGCAGCTGCGCACGGGCGAGGGCCCCATCCCCGCCGCCGAGCAGGGGGGTGCGCCGGTCGACTCCGAGGACCTGCTGCGGGACGAGCGCTGGCCCGCGTACCGCGCGCTGGCCCTCGACTCGGGCGTACGTTCCAGCGTCACGCTGCCCTTCCAGCGCGCGGGGCTCACGGTCACCCTGACCCTGTTCAGCTTCCGCCCCGGCGCGCTCGACGACGCGCGGCACGGCCCCGCCCAGGCCCTCGGCGACCTCGCCACGGCGAGCTTCGTGCGCGACCGGCACTACCGCGCCGCCCTGACCGAGCTCGACCAGATGGGCACGGCCCTGCGCACACGACCCGTCGTGGACCAGGCGTGCGGGATCGTCATGCACGTCCTTGGCTGCGAGGCGGACGCCGCGTTCTCGGTGCTGCGGCGGGTCTCCCAGACGACGAACCGGAAACTGGCCGACGTCGCGGCGGCGCTGGTCGAGACGAAGGGACGCGGCCTGGAACGCGAACTGGTCTCCTTGGCTCGCTGAGCCCACCGTCCAGGGGCCCGGCCCCGGTCGCCACCGACCGGGGCCGGGCCCCTTCCGCGAGCCCGGCCCTCGTCCCCGGCCGGACGGAGGCAGGGGCTGGAATGAGCGCCGCCCGTGGGTCCGCGCCGCCCCTGTCCGCGTGTACGGCGTGTACGGGCCGGATCGCGTCCGGTCGTTCGCACCGCACCGCACCGCGCCGGGGACGCTCACCCGGCCGGGGCCCAGCGCGGGCGCCGGGTGAGGGAGCGCGCTGTGATGGGCGGGTACGGCCATGCCCCGGGTACACACCCGTTCGACGGGGCAGGAGACACTCACGCGAGTGCACGGAGGTACGCATGAGGCGGACGGACACCGAGGGCCGCGGCCCGGTGCGGTACGGCCCGCCTGTGCCGGAGCTGGGCCTCCCGGTCCTGCCCGGTAAGCGTCCGCCGCCGCCTCGGCCGCCGCCCGCCCGCACGGCGAACCTCCCGGCGGCGGCCCCGCCCTCCTGGACGCCGCGAGCGGCTACTGGAGCGCGGACTGCCCGTGGAGCGCGACCACGTCGCCGCCGCCCCGGCGCCCCGCCCTCCTGCTCGCCCTCACCGCCGCCCTCGGCGGCGACGTCCTGCTGCCCCGCCCCTGCCCCGCCTGGTGGGCGCCCCAGGCACGGCTGCTCGGCCACGGCGTCTACCACGTGCCGACGCCCGCCGAGTGCGGCGGCGTCCCGGACCCGTACGCCCTCCTGGAGACCGTCCGCCGCGTGCGCGCGGAAGGAGGCAGGCCCCGGCTGCTCGTGCTGAGCGTCGCCGACGACCCGACCGCCACCGTGCCGCCCCCGGAAGTGCTGCACGAGGCCGTCGAAGCCGCCGCCGACGAGGGCCTGCACGTCGTCAGTGACGAGACCTGGCGCGACACCCTGCACCGCCCCCACGACACCGTCCTGGTCGGCCCCGCCGAGATGGACCACGAGCGCGTCACCGTCGTCTGCGACCTCGCCGGGCCCTTTCTGCCCACGGCGCTGCCCGCCGCCGTCGCCCGCTTCCCCGACACCCCGCTGGGCGCCGTCCTGCGCGCCCGCACCCTCGACGTGCTCACCGCGCTCGGCGCGACCCTCGCCGCCCGGCCGCCGCCGCGGCGACGTACGCGCTCGACGAACCGGACGACGTCACCGAGCGGCTGACCGCCGCCGTGCGCCTGCACGCGCGCGTGGCCGAGGCCGCGCGGCACGCCGTGCTCGCCGCGGGCGCCCTGGCCCGGCCCCCGCGGGCCGCCACCTCTACGCCGACCTCGGCCCCCTGCGGTCCGCGCTCGCCGCGCGCGGCGTCGGCGACGCACAGGACCTGGAGGACTTCCTCGGCGAACGGCTCGGCATGCCCACACCCGGCGGCCACCGCTTCGGCGACGACATCGACGCCCTGCGGGTACGCCTCTCCACGGGCCCGCTCCTCGGCGCGACCCCCGAGGAGCGCCTGGCGTCCCTCGGCGCGCCGGATCCCCTGGAATCGCCGCACGTACAACGAGCGTTGAACACGTTCGGATCGGCCTTCGACGATCTCCGCGCGGAAGCACAGCGAATGGAGCATCCTCGGTGACCCAGCAGGCGGAGCAGCAGACGACGACACGGCAGGCGAGGACACGGCAGGGCCCCGGCCAAGGCCCCGGCCCGCTCGTCCCGCCACGCCCGCCCGGCGGCGCGCGCCGGTGGCCGCGGTCGTTCGCCGACCGGCTGACCGCGCCGCTGCCCGGACTGCGCGCGTTCGCCCGGTTCGCCCGCGAGGGCGCCCTGCGGCCCGGGCCCGAAGGCCTCGCCGACATCCGGCGGCTGCCGTACGAACCGGGCCCGCTGCCCCGCGTCGACCACCGCACCGTCGCCGTCACCTGGGCCGGGCACGCCAGTTGGGTCGTACGCATCGGTGGCCTCACAGTCCTCACGGACCCCGTCTGGTCCCGCAAGATCCTCGGCACGCCGGCCCGCGTCACCCCCGTGGGCGTCGCCTGGAGCGCGCTGCCCCGCGTCGACGCGGTCGTCATCAGCCACAACCACTACGACCACCTGGACGCCCCGACCCTGCGCAGGCTCCCGAGGGACACGCCCGTTCTCGTCCCCGCCGGGCTCGGCCGCTGGTTCACCCGCCGCCGCTTCAGCCGCGTCACCGAGCTCGACTGGTGGGAGGGCGCGGAAGTGGACGGCGTGCGCTTCGACTTCGTGCCCGCCCACCACTGGTCCAAGCGGAGCCTGCTCGACACTTGCCGCACGCTGTGGGGCGGCTGGGTCATGACGGACGGCCAGGGGCAGCGCGTCTACTTCGCGGGCGACACCGGCTACGGCCACTGGTTCGAGCGGATCGGCGACCGCTACCCCGGCATCGACCTCGCGCTGCTGCCCATCGGGGCGTACGACCCGCGCTGGTGGCTCAGCGACGTCCACTGCGACCCCGAGGAGGCCGTCCGGGCGGCGATCGACCTGGGCGCGCGGCGGATGGCCCCCATGCACTGGGGCACGTTCCTGCTCTCCGCCGAGCCGGTCCTCGAACCGCTCACCCGGGTGCGGGCCGCCTGGGAGCGGACGGGGCGCCCCCGCGAGGACCTGTGGGACCTGCCGGTGGGAGCCTCGCGGGTGCTGGATCGAAGCTCCGCAGCTGCCGGGTGAGCGCGTCCCCCAGGGCCTGGTCCAACGGGCCGCCGTGCTCGATGCCCAGCTGACCGGCAAGCTCGACGGCGTGCAGTCGGACGGCGGCCTCCAGCAACTGGGCGTAGGCCTCGACCGCACCGCGGAGCCGGGACCTCGCGGTCAGCGCGAGCACGCCCGCGACCGGCGCCGCGGGCCACCACCACACCGCCAGCGGCGCGTACAACACCCCCCAGCCGCCCAGCGTGGACGCACGCGTGAGCGACTGCTCGGCGGCGGTGATCTCCGCGCGGGTGGTCTCGGGCAGCATGAGCCACAGGTGCGGCCAGAGCACCGGCAGGTCCAGGTGGTGGTCGCGCTCCAGGCGGACGGCGACGGCGTGGACACGATCGCCGCTCCACGTCGGCCGGTCCGGTTCCTCCGCGCCGACGCGCCGCATGGCCTGGTGCGCGGCGTGACGCGGCGCGGGGTCGGCCCGCTCGCCCCGCAGCGCCAGGGACCGGGCGTCGGCGTCCAGCTGCCGCCGGTAGCGCAGCGCGGCGTCCTCCCAGCGCGCCCGGCGGCGTATGACACGTCCGTACGCCCACTGCCGGAACGGCCGCGGCCAGGCCCGCCACCCGGCGGCAAGGACGGCGCGCCGGAGCACCGAACCCAGCCCCTGGGCGGCCAGCCCCGCCGCCCCGGCCGCGGCGAGAACCGCGCCGAGCAGCACGACCTGCCCGCCGGTACCGGAGGCGACGGGGGACTGGGCCCACCGGCCGATCCGGTCGACGAGGCGCTGGTGGTCCAGGGCATGGGCGTGGCCGAGGGAAGCGGCGACGGTGGCCGTGGCGAGCAGGAGCGCCCCGGGCAGCACCAGCAACGTGAGCCAGCGCTCGGCGAGCTTCTGCCCCAGTGCGCCGAGGAATCCGTTCACCGCGCTACAGCCGTTCCCCGCGCAGGGGTCGGCCGCTGACGCGGCAGCGCGGCGCGTCGGAGCCGTCGGGCCAGGCGTGCCGGGAGCACTGGCGCGTCGGGCAGAGCAGCACCCGCTCGCCGGGCAGGGCGGGGTCGACCCCGAGCGGGGTCATGCCCCGGACGGCGCCGCCGTGCACCCCCACGGCGTCGCCCGCCGCGAGCAGCGCCTCGTGCAGGGCGTCCAGCGCGGGGGCGGGGTCCTCTCCGGCGCGCAGGTCGGCGAGGAGGCGCTCCAACGGGGCGGCGCCCTCGGTCGCGTACGTCTCCAGGTCCGCGCGGATGCGCTCCAAACGCCCGCAGACGTGGGCGATCGCCTCCCGCACCCTCGTGTCGACACCGCTGTGCTGTTCCGCCACTTCCGAGCCCCCTGTCCGTACTGACGCGGCCATGCTGTCCGAAGCCACCCGTCCGCGGCAACAGCCGATCTAGCCTTGCCGGTTGACGAGCCGTCAACGACAGGGGGAACTGATGGGACAGCGCGAAAGGCTGCTGGCAGCGGTCATGAGCGGCGTGGAACGGGCGGGCGACAGGCGGGACCTGTCCCACGCCCTGGATCCGGCCGCGCTGACCGCCGCGCGCGATCTGGCGGCGTTCGCCGCCGAGGGCGACCTGGAAGCCGCGCACGCCTTGGCCTGGCTGCATTACCTGCGCTCCCAGGCACTCCCGCGGGCGCGGGCCGAACGGGAGTGGAAAGAGGCGGTCCGCCTCTTCGGGCAGTGCTTCGTCGTGGCGGAGGAAACCGTACCGGAGTCCCTGCGCCCGGCCGTCGCCGAGCGGGCGGTCCCCGACCTGATGGACCTGCTCACCCGCTCGTTCACCACCACCGATCCGGCACTCCTGGACACCACCGTGGACCTGGCACGACGTATCGAGCGCAGGCTGCCCGAAGGCCATCCGCGCCACGCGCACACCCTTTCCCTCCTCTGCGCCGCCCTGGACACACGGTTCGCGCGTGGCGGGGACCTGACGGACGCGGACGAGGCGGTGCGGGCGGGCCGTGCCGCCGTCCGGGCCACCCCTGACGGCCGGCCGCAGCGCGCGGGCTACCTGTCCAACCTCTGCGCCGCGCTGCTGAACCGCTCCAAGCGCACCGGTGACCTGCGGGACATGGACGAAGCGGTGGCCACCGGCCGCGCCGCCGCCCGGGGCGGCGGCGAGGACGACTCCGAGCGGGCCCGGTACCTGACCAACCTCGGTGCGGCCCTGCGGGCGCGGTTCCAACGGGCCGGCGAGCCGGGCGACATCGACGAGGCGGTGGAGGCGAGCCGCGCCGCCGCCTCGGCCGCACGCGCGGACGACCCTCGCCGGGGCCTGTTCCTGACCAACCTCGCCGTCGCCCTGCAGTCCCGGTTCCAGCGCACCGGGACGCTCACGGATGTGCACGAGGCCGTGGAGGCGAGCCGCGCCGCCGTCCGGACCGGTCCGCGGAGTGCGGGCTTCCTGTCCAACCTCTGCCTCGTCCTGCTGGACCGCTTCAACCGCACCGGGATGCTCGCGGACGTGGACGAAGCGGTGGAGGCGGGCCGCGCCGCCGTCCGGGCGGCGCCCGACGGACACCCCGACCAGGCCGTGAGCCTGACCGGTCTCAGTTCCGCCCTGAGGTTCCGCTTCCAGGGCACCGGGATGCTCGCGGACGTGGACGAGGCCGTGGAGGCGGGCCGCGCCGCCGTCCGGGCCACCCCCGACCGGCACCCAGAACGCGCGGCACGCCTGGCGGGCCTCGGCGCCTGCCTGCGGATGCGGTTCGAGCGCACCGGGGACCCGGGGGACGTGCACGAGGCCGTGGAGGCGGGGCGCGCCGTCCTGCGGATCGTCCCCGACGGCCACCCTCAACGCGCGGCGTACCTGGCCGAGTTCGCGGTCGCCTCGCAGCTGCGGTTCGAGCGCGGCGGAGCCCTCGGGGACCTGGATGAGGCGGTGGAGGCGAGTCGCGCCGCCGGCAGGCTCACTCCTGACGGCCACCCCCGGACCATGCACCTGGTCAGCCTCTGTATCGCCCTGCGGACGAGGTTCGAGCGCGGCGGGGACCCGCGTGACCTGGACGAAGCGGTGGAGGCGGGCCGCGCGGCCCGCCGGGTGATGCCCGCCGACCACCCCCAACGTGCCGGCGCCCTGATGAACCTCGCGAGCGCCCTGCGACTGCGGTTCGAGCGCACCGGAGCGGCGGCCGACTCGGCGGAGGAGCGGTCCGTCTGGGAAGGCGCTGCCGAGTCGGCCGCCGCTCCACCGTGGATACGCATCCGTGCGGCGCGGGGGGCGGCGCGCCTGGCCGCGTCCTCGGACCCCGGCCGGGCGGCCGCGTTCCTGGAGCGGGCCGTACTGACGCTGCCGCAGGTGGCACCGCGCCGCCTGCGGCGAGGCGACCAGCAGCACGCCCTCGGCACCGACGCCGTCGATCTCGCCGCCGACGCGGCGGCCCTGGCCCTGACCGCCCCCGGCGGCACCGCGTCACAACGGGCCGCGCGGGCGCTGCGCCTGGTGGAGGCGGGCCGGGCCGTGCTCCTGTCCCAGGCGCTGGACACCCGGGACGACCTGTCCGAGTTGCACGTCCGGCATCCCGAACTGGCCTCGCGCTTCGTCGTCTTGCGTGACCTGCTGGACCGGGAGCAGACCGCGGCCGAGGAGGCGGCCGCGGGCGCGGGCCACGAACGGCACCGCCTGGCGGCCGAGTTGGAAGAGCTGATGGACCGCATCCGGACCCTCGAAGGCTTCACCGGCTTCGGCCTGCCCCCGACCCTCGACGCCCTCCTGAGCGAAGCCGCCCACGGCCCTGTGGTGACGTACAACATCAGCCGCTACCGCAGCGACGCGCTGCTCCTCACCGGCGAGGGCATCACCTCCTGCCCCCTGCCCCTCCTCACGGAGAAGGCCCTCTACACCCAACTGGAGACCTTCCACCAGGCATTGGGCGAGGTGACAGCGCCCGACGGCGACCGGATCGCCGCGCAGCGGTCCCTGCGCGGCGTACTGGAATGGCTCTGGGAGGCGGCCGCGGAGCCGGTCCTCTCGGCCCTGGCGGCGACGTCGGACATGGCCGCGAGGGCTCGGCCCGGGGAGCTGCCGCGGGTGTGGTGGGCGCCGGGCGGTCTGCTGGGACTGCTGCCCCTGCACGCGGCGGGCTTCCACACCGACCAGGGCGACGCGGCACGGCGCCGCACGGTCCTGGACCGGGTGATCTCCTCCTACACGCCCACCGTCCGAGCCCTGCGCCACGCCCGCAGGAGCCGCCTCCTGCCGTCGCCCGCCGACGAGCCCCGGTCCCTGATCATCGCCATGCCGAACACGCCCGGCCTCAGCCCCTTGGCGCACGCCGCCGAGGAAGCCCGCCGGATCCACCCCCTGCTGCCCCGCCCGGTCCACCTCACGGCACCCGGCCCCACCGCCGACGGCGCCCCGCCCCCGCCGAGCCGCGGAACCCCGACCACGGACACCGTCCTCGCCTGCCTTCCGCAGTACGCCGTGGCCCACTTCGCCTGCCATGCCGAGAGCGACCACACCGACCCCGCCCAGAGCCGCCTGCTCCTGAACGACCACGCCACCACCCCGCTGACCGTCGCCGCACTGGCCCGGATGGACCTCACCCACGCACAGCTGGCCTACCTCTCTGCCTGTAGCACCGCGGACCCCGGCAGCTTCGATCTGCTGGACGAGGCCATCCATCTCACCAGCGCGTTCCAGCTCGCGGGCTTCCCCCACGTCATCGGGACACTGTGGCCGGTCAGCGACCGCCTGGCCGCCGACATCGCCGAGTCCTTCTACACCCACCTGACCCCCGACCCGCCCGGCGGCACGCTCACCCCTGCCCGGTCCGCCACGGCCCTGCACCACACCATCCGGGCGATCCGCGACCGCTACCCGGCGACGCCGTCCCTCTGGGCGGGCCACCTGCACGCGGGCGCGTAGGCGACGGCCCCGGCTCCGACGTCCTGCGGCTACGCCGGGGCCCGCCGGACCTTGCGCCACACGGTCGGCGCCGCGCTGATCAGCACCGTCAGCGCGACCGCGAGCACGACGCCCTCCCACGGCTCCTTGAACAGCGAGCCGCCGAGGATGCCGATCAACTGGTACGTCACCGCCCACGCGAGGCACGCGGGCACGTCCCCGCGCGCGAACCGCCGCACCGGCATCTTCGCCATCAGGCACGCCAGCATCACCGGGATCCGCCCGGCGGGGACCAGCCGGGACAGCACGAGGACCATCACCCCGTGGTCCTCCAGCTTGGCCTGCGCCTGCGCGAGCCGCTCCTCGGGCGCCCGGTCACGGATCGCCTGGAGCCAGCGCGAACCGTTCTTCGACCGCATTCCGCGCTGCCCCAGCCAGTACAGGGCGATGTCGCCGAGGAACGCCGCGAGCGCCGCGACGCCGAAGACGACGGGCAGCGAGAGCGACGGCGTCTCCTGGTGCAGGGCCACGACCGCCGCCGAACTGACCAGCGCGCCCGTCGGCACCACCGGCACCAGCGCGCCGATCACCACCAGCAGGAACAGCGACGGATAGGCGACCGCCTGCTGGGTGCTCGCGGGCGCCACCTGGGCCGCCGCGGCGAGGTTCACCGGGCCGCCTTCGGCCGCACGCTCTCGCCGTGCAGGAGCCGGTGCACGGCCACCGCGGGTGCGAGACGGGCCGCCTGGCGCACGAACTCCAGGCCGGGCGCGTGGAATTCGTGCGGGCGCACCGCGTCCATGCCGATCGGCCAGTACGTGCCGTAGTGCACCGGGATCGCGCTGCTCGGCGCGATCCGGGCGAGCGCCTCGGCGGCGCGCCCCGCGTCCAGATGCCCGTGCCCCAGGTAGGGGCCCCAGCCGCCGACCGGCAGCAGCGCCACGTCCACGTCCCCGACCTCCGCGGCCATCGAGTCGAAGAGCCCGGTGTCGCCCGCGAAGTAGGTGCGCGCCTCGCCGCTGATCACATAGCCGAGGGCCGGGGAGAGCCGCGGGCCGACCGGGAGCCGTCGCCCGTCGTGCAGCGCCGGCACCGCCCGCACGACGACGTCGCCGACCGGGATCTCGTCACCCGGCGCGACCTCGGTGAACCGCAGCTGGGGCAGCCTGCGGGCGAGACCGGGCACTGAGCGCGCCGTGCCGCGCGGGACCAGGGCGCGGGTGCCGGGGGCGAGCCGGGCGAGCGAGGGGACGTGCAGGTGATCGGCGTGCAGATGCGAGATCAGCACGACGTCGGCGACGGCGGCGCCGGGCGGCGGCAACGCACCCCTGCGGCGCCGCAGATGCGCGAGCCGGCGGGCGAAGAGGGGGTCGGTGAGTACGCGGACGCCCGAGTCCTCGACCGTGCAAGTGGCGTGACCCCACCATGTGACCTCGACGGGCACCCGGTTCCTCCTTATGGCGACTGTCTCCGAGCGTACGGCCAGGAGTAGGGTCGGCGGCCAGGACCGAGGTGAGGGGGACGCCATGGGAGAGGTCGTGGGCATGGACACCGCCGTGGTGCGGGTGGCGTCGATCGCCAGCCTGACGCCCCTGGAGGAGCTCGACGCCGACCCCTTCCTGGTCGACTCGCGCAGCCAGCACGCGATGTGCGCGCGGTGGGCGGCCGACCACGGCTACGTCGTCACGCGGGAACTCGTCGTACGAGAGCTGCGCGCCGACCACGTGGTGCTGTGGGGCGACGTCGAGGCGGGCCTCGTGGACCTCTTCGTCGTACCGAGCCACCGGGTCCTCGAGCGGGCGCTGCGGTGCCCTGAGGAGTTCACCGCGGAGTGCGCGCGGCGCGGGGTGCGGGTGGAGACGGCCGGGTTCGCGGAGCCCGCGTACGACTCACGGATGAAGGCGCGGGTGCACCGCCGCCTGTCCATGCCCACCGCGGGTTACGACGGCCGCTGAGCGCGCCGCTCCGCACCCCCTCGCGACCCCTTCACGGCACCCTTCCCTTCCGCGCGCCCGGCGCCGCGGCGTGGTCGGCGTCGCGGGACGGGGTAGGGACGGGGGCGTGGGCCCCGGGACAGGGGCCTGTGACACGCTGGTGTCCGGTTCCGGGTGAAAAGCGAAGGGGTGAGGCGTGGGGAGAGGGCGATGGCGCAGGGCCGGCAGTGCTCTGTGGCGGGTGGTCGCCGTATGGGCCGTCAGCACGCTGACGATGCTCGTACTCGCCGGGATCCTGCCGGACTTCAAGCTCCAGTCCGACGACGGCGACAGCGCCACCCGGATCGCGGTCACCGCCGCCTGGGGCGCGGGCGCCTTCGGTCTGCTCTCCGCGCTGGTGTGGCCGCTGCTGGTCCGCGCCCTGCTGCTCGTACCCGCCCTGGTGCTCGGCCTGCTCGCCTTCTTCCTCAACGGCTCGCTGCTGCTGCTCGCCCTGAGCCTCATCCCCGAGGGCCGCGGCGAAGCTGGCGCGGAGACCGCCGTGGTCGTCGCCGCGGTCATGTCGGCCGTCGCCTCGGCCGCGGGCGGCGCCCTCGCCGTCCGGGACGACGACGCCTACCGGCGCCGGCTCTACCGCCTCGCCGACCGCCGCCGGCGGCGCGGCACCCCGGGGCAGCCGGGCCCCATCGCCCCCGGCACGGTCTTCATCCAGCTCGACGGCGTCGGCCACGACGTCCTGACCGCCGCCGTCGCCAAGGGCCTGATGCCCACCGTCGCCCGCTGGCTGGGCCAGAGCCCCGCGGGCAGCCTCCCCACCCACCGGCTCACCCCGTGGCGCACCGACTGGTCCAGCCAGACCGGCGCCAGCCAGCTCGGCATCCTGCACGGCTCCAACTTCGACGTGCCCGCCTTCCGGTGGTACGAGAAGGACACCGGCGAGGTCATGGTCAGCAACCGCCCCGCCTCCGCCGTCGAACTCCAGCGCCGGGCCGTGCGGCGCACCGGCGACAGCGGTCTGCTCACCGTCGACGGCGCCAGCCGCGGCAACCTCTTCAGCGGCGGCGCCGGACAGCTCGCCCTCGTGCTCTCCGTGGCCGCGAGGCGGGGCAAGGAGAACCGGTCGCGGGCCGGGTACTTCGCCTACTTCTCCGACCCCGCCAACGCGGTGCGCACCGCCCTGTCCTTCGTGGCGGAGGTCTTCCGCGAGATCGGCGAGTCCACCCGCGCCCGCGTCGAGCGGCGCCGCCCGCGCGTGAGCCGCGGCGGGCTCTATCCGTTCATCCGCGCCTTCGCGACCGTCGTGGAACGGGACGTGGTGGTCGCCGCCGTCATCGGGGACATGCTCGCCGGGCGCAGCGCCGTCTACGCCGACCTCGTCGCGTACGACGAGGTGGCGCACCACTCGGGGCCCACCGGCCGCGACGTGGAGAAGGTCCTCAGGCGCCTGGACCGCTCGCTCGCCCTGCTCGCCCAGGTCGCCGAGCACGCGCCGCGCGCCTACCGCATCGTGCTGCTCTCCGACCACGGTCAGAGCCCGGGGGAGACCTTCCGCGCCCGCTACGGCCTGACCCTCGCCGACCTCGTCCGGGCCGGCTGCGGACTGCCCGTGCCGCGCAGGGCGCAGCGTACGCACAGCGGCGCCGAGGCCCGTGCCGCGGTGCGGGCCGCGTTGCGCCGCCCGGTCGAGGAGGGCGCCGACGAGCACCGCCCGGCCCGGCGCGCGGAGCCGATCGTGCTCGCCTCCGGCAACCTCGGGCTCGTCTCCTTCCCCGACGTACGGCACCGCATGACCCGCGAGGAGATCGACCGCCGCCACCCGGCGCTGCTGCCGACCCTCGCCAACCATCCGGGCGTCGGCTTCCTCCTCGTACGCAGTGCGGAGCGCGGCCCGCTGGTGCTGGGCGCGCGCGGGGCCGAGGTGTACCTGGACGAGGACCCGGCCGATCTCGGGCCGCTTGCCGACTTCGGGCCGGGCGCCCTGGAGGCCGTGCGGCGCACCGACGGCTTTCCGCACACCGCCGACATCATGGTCAACTCCTGGTACGACCCGCAGGACGGTGAAGTCCTCGCCTTCGAGGAGCAGATCGGCTCGCACGGCGGGCTCGGCGGCGCGCAGTCCCGCCCCTTCCTCCTGTCACCGCTCGTCCTCTCCGAGCCGGTGGCGGACGGCGAGGAGCTGGTCGGCGCCGAACAGGTCCACCGCGTCCTGCGGCGCTGGCTCGGCGAGGCCCTGGAGCCCCTGATGCCGGTGACCGGCGCCGCTCCGCTCCCGGCGGAGGCTTCCGTTCCGGTGGATGATTCCCCGTCCGGCGCCCCCACGGGCGCAGCTCTTGCGGTCGTCGACCATGCCCCGCAGGACAAAACGCGCTGATTTGGAGCGGCGCCCGCCGTGCCCGACCATGGCTTCCGCCCGGCGATCCCGGGCACCTGGCACGACGAGAGGCGCAGGACCCCATGCACGACACCGGAACCGCACCGCAGTCGGCTCCGGCCCCCGAGCAGGAAGGGCAGAGCAGGCACGCCCGGCGCTTTGGGCTCCCGATCGCCACCTGCCTCGTGATGGGGAACATCATCGGCGGCGGCATCTTCCTGCTCCCGGCCTCCGTCGCCCCGTTCGGCACGATCAGCCTGGTCGCCTTCGGCGTGCTGACCGCGGGGGCGATAGCCCTGGCGCTCGTACGCCTGGATCACCACCTGGGTGTCCAACGCGGCCCTCGCCGTCGCGGCCGTGGGCTACCTCGACGTGCTCATCCCCGTCGGCGAACACAAGTGGACCGCCTGCCTGGCCGCCCTGACCCTGCAACTCCTGCCCGCCCTCGCGAACCTCGCGGGCACGCGGTACGTCGGCGCGGTCCAGCTCGTCGCCACCGTACTGAAGTTCCTGCCGCTGCTGCTCGTCGCGGTCGGCGGTCTCTTCTTCTTCGACAGCGCCAACCTCGGGCCCTTCCGGGCGAGCGACGACAGCGCGGTCGGCGCCGTCTCGGCGTCCGCCGCCATCCTGCTCTTCTCCTACCTCGGCGTGGAGTCGGCCGCCGTCAGCGCGGGCGAGGTCCGCGACCCGCGCCGCAACGTCGGACGGGCCACCATCCTCGGCACGCTCGGCGCGGCCCTCGTCTATCTGCTCGGCACGCTCGCCGTCTTCGGGACCGTCGCGCACGACAAGCTGGTGGGCTCCACCGCGCCCTTCTCGGACGCCGTCAACGTCATGTTCGGCGGCTCCTGGGGCGGCACCGCCGTCGCGCTCGCCGCGCTGGTCTCGATGGTCGGCGCCCTCAACGGCTGGACGCTGCTGAGCGCCCAGACGCCGTACGCCGCCGCGAAGGACGGCCTGTTCCCGAGCGCGTTCGGTCGCAAGAAGCGGGGCGTGCCGACCGTCGGCGTCCTCGTCACCGTCGTCCTCGCCTCGCTGCTGACCGTCTACAACTACGCGGCGGGTTCCGGCGGCGTCTTCGAGTCCCTGGTCCTGATCACCACGTTCACGGCGACCGTGCCCTACCTCCTGGCCACCGTCGCCCAGATCTACTTCCTCGTCTCCGGGCAGCGCGAGCGCGTCCACCGGGGGCGCCTGGTGCGGGACGCGGTCCTCGCGGGCATCGCCTTCGCGTTCTCCATGTGGCTGGTCGCCGGGTCCGGGTACGCGGCGGTCTACCAGGGCGTGCTGTTCCTCTTCGTCGGCGTGCTCGTGTACGCGGTGATGGCGGCCCGCAAGCAGCGGACCGCCACCTCTCACGCCTGATCGGCACCCGGGCCGGTCCGGCCCGTCCCGGCTACCGCGCCAGCGGCGCCACGACCCAGCGCCGGGTCCGGAACATGCTGTCCGGCGCCCCGATCTGGATCAGCTTGCGGGCAACGGGGTAGGCCTCGTCGCCCTCCAGTTCATAGCCGACCTCGAAGGTGCCCGGCACGTCCTGGACCTGGAGGTCCCGCGCCGAAGCGGCGCCCTGGCGCTCCGGCTCGTCGGCGGTGACCGCCGCGAGGTGGGCGAGCAGCGTCCGCTGCGCCGCGTCGAGCGCCTCGCGCGGGTCGCGCTCCCGGCGCCGCCGCGGGCCTGCCGCTCCAGGCTCGGGCGGCGCGACGTCCGTACTCGGCTCGCGCGTCACGCCGGTGGCCTCGCGGGTCGCGATCTGCGACTGGACGACCGTGCCGTCGTTGTCGAGACCGACGCGGATCAGGCCGCGGTCCGGCGTGATGACGGGTACGCCGTCGAAGACCTGCCGGAACGTCACGTGCGTCTCCAGGGAGACCGGGCGCCCGGTCTCGGAGCCGTCCTTGGCCCCGGAGTTCTGCATCAGGTCGTGCACGCCGTCGACGACCAGTTCGGCGCCCTCCACGTACCGCTCGGCGAACGCCCGCGCCGCCTGGATCGCGCGGTCGGTGGCCAGCTGCTGGGTGTTGCGGTGGTTGGGCGCGGCGAGCCTGACCCAGCGGATGCCGTGCGGGTCGGTGGAGACGACGCGGTCACCGGAGGAGGCGTTGAGCACGCCGAGCTGTTCGACCTGCACCTCTTGCAGCGCCGCCGACGGGAAGTCGGCCAGCTGCCCGAGCCGGGCCAGCTCGGTGCCCGCGCCGCGGGGCGCCAGCCGTACGATCCGCCGCTGTCCGGGCAGTTGGGTGAGCGGCTCCCTGATGCCTTCGCGGGCGTTGTACCAGCGCCACGCGTACCAGTTGTCCGGCACGTGCTCGCGGTAGAAGTTGCGCTCGGTGTCGAGGCGGTTGACGGCCTCGGCCTGGGTGGCGCCGGCCGCGGCGACCGAGGGCGCCTGCCCGTGGTGGATGTCCCAGCTGGCGTTCAGCCAGGCGTCGCAGTACGTCTGCCCGGCCCGCCACTTCTCCCAGAACTTCTTGCCGTAGTCCGGGCTGTCGATGCTGACGGTCTCGAACCCGAAGATCATCCGGAAACCGATGTTGGGCCCGGCCCACGTACGGATCGGCGAATGGCCCCCGGTGACCTTCAGCGAGTCACAGGTCGACCAGAAGACATAGTTCGCCTTCTCGTTGCCGAGCGCCATCCTGTTCGAGACGGCGTCGCTGCGCCCGTCCCAGGCGGCACCGAGCGGCGCGAAGAACACGCCGTCGCCGTCCATGCCCCCGTGACCGGAGTGGTAGACGGCGCAGACGGCGTCCATCCCGTACCGGTCCTGCCAGTTGTCGTACGTCTCCTCGTACGCCCACACCTGGGCGCCGCCGTCGGCGAACCAGAAGTTGCGGTCGTAGAACTGCTGGAGGTACGCCAGCCAGCCTGTGGCGTCGGCGTGGGTGTGGAAGAGCGGCGACTGGTTGACGAACTTCTGGATGCTGAAGGCCCCCCACCAGCCGAAGGTCGAGTCTCGCTCGCCCGCGGCTCCCGGCTTCTCCGGTTCCAGCGGCGAAGGACCGCGGTCCGAGTAGTTGATGCGCATGGCCATACCCCCTGAGAGGAACTCCTCGCTGTGGTGCGCGAGGGGGCCTCGAAGTGTCACCGCGGACACGGCTTGCCCAGTTGGGATTCCGGCCATAGGCCTCCCGCAACGGACCTGTTCCCGCACCTCAGCGGCCTCTGTGGCGAGGCGGCGCACAGGGCCTTGTTCGTATCGGCGGACGCGTACCTGCGTGCCCCGCTCGAACACCTCGCGGGGGACCGCCGGGCCCCGCGCGGCCCGTTTTCGCCCCGGGGCTCCCGGCATCGAAACGCGACAGCTGGGTTCTGTCTCTCCGATCATGATCGCAGCCAGATGAGGAGTGCTGCGGCGGTAACGGTGCCGGGGTGAAGGCCGCAGGCCGCCCGCCGATGGAGCCTTTGCGCAGACGGACGGCCCGGCTGTCGCTCTTCTCCGGAATCACGTGCCCGATGCCTCGGCGTCGCAGGTAGGCACGGATGACGCCGTTGCATGGGGCCCGGTCAGCGCTGACGCTGTCCGGCCTCCGGCGCGGTCGGCCAGGTCCCGCACATGATCGGAGAGAAACGGCTCAGGTGAGGTTGTCGGTGACGCGCTGGAGCACGGATACCGTCGCCGCGTACTCCTCCTCCGTGATGTCACCGACGAGTTCCGCGCGTACTCGGGCCATGTGCTCCTTCGCCGTCGCGAGGCCCGCGCGGCCCTGGTCCGTGAGGGTCAGTCGGCCGTCCGCGCCACCGGTGAGCCAGCCCCGGTACACGAGCGCATCGGCGCCGAGGGCCATCACCTCGGTGCCCAGTCCGTACGGCACGTCCAGGGCACGAATTTCTTCCCTGGTCAGGCCGTGCTCGGCCCGGACGATGTTGTTGAGCGCCCACCATTGGGGCTGGGTCAGGTCGATGCGCGCCAGGGCGGCCTGCGTGTGCCGCAGGATCGCCTCGGTGACCTGCCAGGCGACGAGGGCGATGGGCCGTTGGTCGGGTGCGGTGGTGCCTTTCTGCGGGCTATTTGTGGTGCCGTTCTGCGAGGTGCTCACGTTCGTCATGATCACTAAGCTAGAACCTCAACTGCGGTTGAGGGCAAGGCCGGTTTCGACCCCGGCCCCTGATCCAGGGAGCCGTCGCAACGCACTACGACAAGGGCTGACAGGTCCACCTCGGCACCGTTACGCCGCAGCATCTCTCTCTCCGACCATGATCGGAGAGGCAGAACCTAGTCGAACCTTCCTGGCCGTCTGCCCATCGGCGCCACCGGCGGGCTTGGCTCGGCGTGGCTGCGACCCACAGTACGGCCCCCGCGGCCAGCGCGGCCGACCAGCGGTTCCGTACCCCTTCGACGAGGTCGTCGACGACGTGGAGGAGAAGCGTCATCGTCACGAGGTGGGAGCCGTTGAGCGCGTCGTCCCACCGGAGTGAGATCCGCGTGACGCGCCGGACGACCGAGTGCTTCCGCATGGCTCGCGTCCCCCGTGGCCGGCCGCATCTCCTGCCGGCACTCAGTACTTGGACACGCGAAAGGCCGCCACGGTTGCGCCGGGCCGCCGGGCCGCCGGGCCGCCGGGCCGCCGTGGTGCCGGAGCGCGGCGGAGGTGGAGGCCGGCGGTGGCCTCCACCTCCGTCGGGGATCCGGCCGGGTGATGGGTTTCGGTCAGCCGCCGACGTACCAGCTGAACTCGCCGGACGCGGCGAGCACCATCAGGACGATGAACAGGATCACGTCGATGACGCCCAGGATGACGGCGGCCTTCGCCATGCCGCCGCTGCCGGTCTTCTGACGCAGGGCGACCGCACCGAAGATGATCGCGAGCGGTCCCAGGATGATGCTGAGAAAGAACAGTCCGACGATGCCGCAGACGAGTCCGGCCACCGCGAGGCCGTTCGTGCGGGACCCGGAAGAAGTCGCTGACGGACTTCCGTAAGCCGACATGGCCACACTCCTTGGAGGTCGCGTTCCAGTCGTGCGTGACGAGACCGCGAGTGCCCCGGAACGCGCCGCGTACTCCCGAGGACCGGCGCCCGCGCCCGCTTCCGGAGCCGCCCCGCGCCCCGTTCGCGCCCCGAGTGTGATCGGATGGTGGCAACGGAACCTCCGATCACGGAACCGCACTGAAGGGAACTGCATCGTGGCAACCACGCGCTCCGCGCACACGGTCTGGGAAGGCTCTCTGATGGAGGGCTCGGGCACCGTCACCTTCGACTCCTCGGGCATCGGGGAGCAGGCGGTGTCCTGGCCCGCCCGCGCCGAGCAGGCGAACGGCAAGACCAGCCCGGAGGAGCTGATCGCCGCCGCCCACTCCAGCTGCTTCTCCATGGCCCTGTCGCACGGCCTCACCGGCGCCGGCACCCCGCCGAGCCGCCTCACCACCTCGGCCGACGTCACCTTCCAGCCGGGCACGGGCATCACCGGCATCCACCTCACGGTCGAGGGCACCGTGCCGGGCATCGACGAGGACACCTTCGTCGCCGCCGCCGAGGACGCCAAGGCCAACTGCCCGGTGAGCCAGGCGCTGACGGGTACGACGATCACGCTCACGGCCAAGCTGGCCTGACGCGACGGCGCCCACGGCCGATGCCGCCGCCCCGCTCCGGGATGGCGGCATCGTCACGTGCGGCATTGACAAGAGACCGCTCAAGTTTTGTGATGGAAGACGGAGTAGACCTGGACACGGGGGACGTGAGCTCGCGGCGGAAGGGACTGGACCATGGCACGAGCGGTCGGGATCGATCTCGGGACGACGAACTCAGTGGTGGCCGTACTGGAGGGCGGTGAGCCCACCGTCGTCGCCAACGCGGAGGGCGCGCGCACCACCCCCTCGGTCGTCGCCTTCGCGAAGAACGGCGACGTCCTGGTGGGCGAGGTCGCCAAACGGCAGGCGGTCACCAACGTGGAGCGCACCGCACGCTCCGTCAAACGCCACATGGGCGACGGGGGCTGGCGCTTCCCGGAGAGCGGCTCCGTGGACGGCACCCGCTACACCGCGCAGGAACTCTCCGCGCGCGTCCTGCAGAAACTCAAGCGGGACGCCGAGTCCTACCTCGGCGAGGACGTCACCGACGCGGTGGTCACCGTCCCCGCGTACTTCGACGACACGCAGCGCCAGGCCACCAAGGAGGCCGGCGAGATCGCGGGCCTCAACGTCCTGCGCATCGTCAACGAACCGACGGCGGCGGCCCTCGCGTACGGCCTGGACAAGGGCGAGGACCAGACCGTCCTCGTCTTCGACCTGGGCGGCGGCACCTTCGACGTATCGCTTCTGGAGATGGGCGAGGGCGTCATCGAGGTGAAGGCCACCAACGGCGACACCCGGCTCGGCGGCGACGACTGGGACCAGCGGATCGTCGAATACCTGGTACGGCAGTTCAAGAACGCGCACGGCGTGGACCTCGGCAAGGACAAGATGGCGGTCCAGCGGCTGCGCGAGGGCGCCGAGAAGGCGAAGATCGAGCTGTCCTCGTCGAGTGAGACGGACATCAACCTCCCCTACATCACCGCCTCCTCGGAAGGCCCCCTGCACCTGGCCGAGAAGCTGACGCGGGCCCAGTTCCAGGAGCTGACGTCCGACCTGCTCGACCGCTGCAAGGAACCCTTCCACCAGGCCGTCAAGGACGCGGGCGTCAAGCTGTCCGCCATCGACCACGTGATCCTGGTGGGCGGCTCGACCCGGATGCCCGCGGTGACCGAGCTGGTCAGGGAACTCACCGGCAAGGACCCCCACAAGGGCGTCAACCCCGACGAGGTGGTGGCCCTCGGCGCGGCCCTCCAGGCCGGTGTCATCCGCGGCGACGTCAAGGACGTGCTGCTGCTCGACGTGACCCCGCTCTCCCTCGGCATCGAGACCAAGGGCGGCATCATGACCAAGCTGATCGAGCGCAACACCACGATTCCCACCCGGCGTTCGGAGACGTTCTCCACCGCCGAGGACAACCAGCCCTCGGTCGGCATCCAGGTCTTCCAGGGCGAGCGGGAGATCGCCGCGTACAACAAGAAGCTCGGCGTCTTCGACCTGACCGGGCTGCCGCCGGCCCCGCGCGGTGTCCCCAAGATCGAGGTCACCTTCGACATCGACGCCAACGGGATCATGCACGTCTCGGCGAAGGACGAGGCGACCGGCCGCGAGCAGCGCATGACGGTCACCGGCGGCTCCGCGCTGCCCAAGGACGACATCAACCGCATGGTCCAGGAGGCCGAGCAGCACGCGGAGGAGGACCGCAGGCGGCGCGAGGCGGCCGAGACCCGCAACCAGGCCGAGCAGCTCGTCTACCAGACGGAGCGGTTCCTGCGGGACAGCGGTGGCAGCGGCGACGGCGGTGACGGTGGCGGCGCCCGGATTCCCGCGGAGACCAAGGCCGAAGTGGAGGCCGCCGTCGCCGAGGTGAAGGGCCTCCTCAAGGACCGCTCCGACGACACGGCGGCCCTGCGCGCCGGCACCGAGAAGCTGGCGGCGGTCAGCCAGAAGATGGGCCAGGCGATGTACGCGGCCTCCGGCGGCGACGCACAGCAAGGGGCGGCCACGGCATCCACCACCGAGGAGGGCGTGGTGGACGCGGAGATCGTGGACGAGGACGACAAGCACGGCAATGCACGGGGCAGGACGGACTAGGCGCGTCTCGGCAGCCGTGGTGGAAGGGCGTGGCGGTAACGGCTCGGGGTGTTCAGCCGAGCGGGCGGGAGCGTCACCCGTGCGCGCGCAATCAGTGGCGCTGCGCCCAGCACGATGTTCAGCTGACCGGAAGCGGTCACCACCGGTCGCATGCTCCTCGACCTTCGTCGAGAGCGCGGACCGGGGGAGAAGGAGACGTTCAGCATGCCGAGCAAGGGTCAGAGGTTCCAGGTCGACATCGATGGGATCGATGTGCCTGACGAAGTGGTGCGGGCCATCGACGCGGCCATCCGAAAGGCGGTACTCACCGAGTTGGCCACCATCGACCTCCACGGCCGTGCCACCGACCTGCTCGGAGAGGGCATGGCCGTGGAGTCGCTGGGAGGGCCGGGCCACACGCAGGGCATCCGAGTGAGGAAGGCGAAGGCCTGAATGCCCGGCCCGGATGCCGGTTCAGGCTCGCCACCCCTCCCCACGGCGGCAGCGCGAGGCGCCACCTGCCCCAGCTCGACGTGCCACGAGGGCGCGGTGCTCATCGCCGTGCTGGGAGAGGACGGGCGCCTCGGGTACCTGCGGCCTCCGCTCACTGTCGATGAGGCGTTCTCGGAGGCCTCCAAGAAACACGGTGACCCCGAATCGCGGTTCCGGTTCGCCGATACATGCCGCCAGGCCGGCTGTGAGCACTGGAGTGGTAGGAAGTGTTCTCTCGTCGGCCGCTTGATCGGTGCCAGGGCCGCTACGGGGCTGGAAGCAACGGACCGGGGCCTGCCGCGGTGCGCCATCCGGGCCGACTGCCGGTGGTTCGCCCAGGAAGGCGTGGGTGCCTGCGCCGTCTGCCCGGTCATCGTCTACCGGCCCGGCGGATCACCCCGGAAGGACGTGCATGACTTCCAGAGCCGGCCCGCCGAAGAGGACGCCCCTTCCGCCTGACCCCGTCGAGCACGTCCGGATTCCGGTCGGCACGCAGGTCATCGCTCTGCCGGATGCGGTCGCCGACCACCTCCGGTGCCTCCAGGAGGGTTCACCGGTTCTCGACGTGACCCAGGTGTGGATCACGGAGTCGGGCGGCAAGCTGAGGATGTACTTCGGCGATGTCGAGCAGGGCATCGCGGACTGATCCTCTGTGCGCAACGCAGTCCTTGGCGAGCGGGAATGCCGCCAAAGCTCACCGGCCTGTCCCGCTTCCTTGCGCGATCAGGAGATCACACAGCGCCGCAGTCAGTGGAATCCCTGTCACCTCTTCGAGCCAGTACCACTGTCCGTTGGGATTGATCTCAAGAAAAACATATTCGTGGTCGGGGGTCAGCACGAGGTCGATGGCGCCGAAATGCAGTCCGAGGTGCCGCACGAGCCGGACGCAGAGCGAGCTGACGTCTTGCGGCAGTTCCACCGGCTCGTGGGGGAGTGTGTAGGCGGGCGCTCGACGAAAGTCCACCCGTGACTCCCGTACCCCCTGAGAGGAAATACCCACCGCGAAGACATCGTGCCCCATGACGGTAACGCGGATGTCCATCGCTTTCGGGATGAATTCTTGCAGGTAGGTGGGCCCGAAGCGGACTGACCGAATCTCACTCATGTCGGCGTCCGTGACCAGGTGAGTGTAGATCGTACCTGCTCGATTCGGGTACAGAATCCCCGGGTCGGCAAGCACCTTGACGATGACGCCCTGGCTGCACGCGGAAATGAAGGCAGAGGCCTTTTCCACGTCGTTCGTAATGGTGAAGCGGGGGATGAGGAAGCCCATGTCGCCGGCGATCCTGAGTTGCGTCACCTTGACGGAAGACCTTCTCACGGCCTCCGGATCACTCACCCAGCCGCGCAGGAAGCCACCTCCCCACAGGCTGCGGATCAGGTGAGCGCACTCATTGCGCACCCATTCCCTCTCCTCGGGCAGCAACAGGTCTGAAAGCTCGAAATCACCCGGTCGCCGATGCCAGACCGCCGTGACGTCCGAGAGGTCGAGGAAGTCACCGTCGTCGCGGGCAAGAAACGCTCGCACGCCTGTCCTGGTGGTCTCGATGGCGACGCGGGAACTCCCCGGGAACTTCGCGGGGTCGTACACCGTCCATTCCACGCCTCTGCGGGAGAGCTCGGAGGTGACAGGCTTGACGTGCCCGTCCAGTTCTGGATTGGATACGATCAGAATCAACGCGTGCAACTCAGATCTGAGAACTCGACATCCTGGCCATGGGAAGTGACGTTCAAGGATCCGGTCAGGCGTGCGCGCTTCATGAAATAGCCCGTGCCTTCCGACAGTTCGTCAAAGTCCTTGAATTCGATCCATTCGACGGCTACACGCAAGGTAAAGGGGATGGGGCGTTCGCCGGGATGCTCGCGAGCATCTTCCGTTCTTGCCGGACGGGGCCGGATCTCTGCTGACATCGTTGGTGAGCCCCCCCTTTTTTTCGGTCAGGTCTGGTCCTGATCGCGGTCGCCACACGTCCAGCCGGGCCCCGACTTCGAACAACTGGTTCCCGTGCTCTGGCCACTGGTGCGCACCATTCCGGCGTCCGCCAGTGCCCTCAGGGTCGCTTCCATTTGTCCTGGCTCGACAGTGAGCATCAGGAGTTCCTCGGACGCGTCGTACGATTCGGTCATGACGGTGCTCCATTCTATTTCCGGCCTGTCCGGATGGCGCGCGCCACGCTCTTACGAATCTACGCTTGTCCCCTGGGTGTACGCATCCGATGGCCCCCTGGATCGAGGGCGCCTGCCTTTCTGCACGATGGTGCGGCCCCCGCGTCGCCAGGAGCCGCTGCAATAGTCGCTCTCCGTCGCGCAGGAGCAGTGGACCAGCGGTCCGGGCCCGGGCGTCCGCACGCGCATCCACGCGGGGCGGCGACGTATTCCGAGAACCGCCTAGGACCCCGTCCGTTCCCAGCCGCGCCGCTCCGGCCGCGCCCCGATCCGCTCCTGGTCCCGGGCGCGGTAGACCACGTAGGGCCGGAAGAGGTACTGGAGCGGCGCGCTGAACATGTGGATCAGGCGGGTGAACGGCACCAGGGCGAAGAGCACCATCCCGACCACCGCGTGGATCTCGTACATCAGCGGCACGCCCGTCATCGCGTCGATGTCGGGCCGGAGCGTGAAGAGGCTGCGGGCCCAAGGCGCGATGGAATCGCGGTAGTTGTAGCCGTCGCCGGAGGTGTGCATCAGCTTGGCGACCATGCCGAGCACGATCGCCGCGAACAGCACCAGGTACATGAGCTTGTCGTTCGCGGTCGTCGCCCGGAACACCGGGGTGTTGGTCCGCCGCCGGTAGAGCAGCAGCAGGATGCCGAGGACGAGCAGGACACCGGCCGCGGTGCCGCCGTACAGCGAGAACAGGTGGTACGTGTGCTCGCTGACGCCCACCTTGTCCGTCCACGACTCGGGGAGGAACAGGCCCACCAGGTGGCCGACGAGCACGAAGAGGATCCCGTAGTGGAACATCGGCGAGGCGATGTTCAGGAGCTTGGACTCGTAGACCTGCGAGGAGCGGGTCGTCCAGCCGAACTTGTCGTAGCGGTAGCGCCAGATGGTGCCCGCGACGAGCAGGACGAAGGCGATGTAGGGAAGGGCGCCCCAGAGCAGCGTTTTCATCAGTGTTCCCCGATGAGTGCGGAGGGTGCGGAGGATGAGGAGGATGCGAAGGGTGTGAACGGTACGAGGCCCACGTCCTCGCGTGGCGGCCCCGAGCGGGCCAGCGCGAGCGCCTCCGCGCGGTCCTTGGGGGTGGGGCCCGGAAGGCTCGCGCACACCGCCTCCAGCACGCCCGCGTACGGCGTGCCGTGCTCGCGCAGCGCGAGCCGTAGCAGCTCCAGGCCGCTGCGGTGCTCCAGCAGCAGCACGGGCCCCGCCCGCGCGGAGAACTCAAGGACCGCGGGCAGGAAGTCCGGCAGCTCCTCGCCGGTGAACTCCAGGCCGTGCTCGCGGTAGACCTCCTTGAAGCGGACCAGGGCCATGCCGCGCCGCCGGGTGTCGCCGTCCCGCCACCAGCTCAGGTACAGGCTGTGCCGGTTCTTGAAGTCGAAGACCCGTACGTAGTGCGCCGCCAGCTCCTGGGGCGCGGTGGTCGTGGCGTACGTCAGGAAGTCGGCGAGCTGCGGGGGAGCGGCGGCGCGCAGCAGGGGCAGCCGCTCGTGGAACTCGTCGTCGGGATAGCCGAGGCAGAGCGCCGCGGCCTGGTGGAGCACCGCGTGCTCAGTCACTGTCGTCCTCCTTGGCCGCGTTGGCCTTCTCGGCCGCGCTCGGCTGTTCGTCGGCGGTCTGGCGGGCCCGCAGCGCGTGGAAGTTCTCCAGGGTGACCAGCGGCAGGTTCCGGCGGCTGCCGGAGTCTTGGCCGAACGGGCCGTCGCCGCCCATTCCCGGACCGTCCTGGTGGTCGAGGCTGCACGTGTCGGGGACCGCCGACTCCTCCAGGCGCCGCGCGTCACCGACCGCGGCGGTCGGGATGACGTACCGGTCCTCGTACTTGGCGATGGCCAGCAGGCGGTACATCTCCTCGACCTGGGGACCGGACATCCCGACCGAGCGCGCCACGTCACCGTCCGGCGTGTCACCGAGGTTGATGGCCCGCATGTGCGCCCGCATCGCGGCCAGCTTCTCCAGGCTGGACCGCACCGGGCCGACGTCCCCGGCGGTGAAGATCTCCGCGAGGTATTCGAGGGGGATGCGCAGGGTGTCGATGGCGCCGAAGAGGTTCGCCGCGTCCTCGCCGTCGTGCCCGGTCTCCGTCAGCGCGTCCACCACCGGCGACAGCGGCGGGATGTACCAGACCATCGGCATCGTGCGGTACTCCGGATGCAGCGGGAGCGCCACCTTGTACGTGCTGATCAGGGCGTGCACGGGGGAGCGGCGCGCCGCCTCGATCCAGTCGTGGGAGATGCCGGCCCGCTCGGCCGCGCGGCGCACCTCGGGGTCGGCTGGATCAAGGAAGACGTCCAACTGGGCTTGGTACAGCCTGTGTTCGTCCGGTTCGGAGGCCGCCGCCGTCACCTTGTCGGCGTCGTACAGGATCACCCCGAGGTAGCGCAGGCGGCCCACGCATGTCTCCGAGCAGACGGTGGGCAGGCCCACCTCGACGCGTGGGTAGCACATCGTGCACTTCTCGGCCTTGCCGGTGCGGTGGTTGAAGTAGACCTTCTTGTACGGGCAGCCGGTCACGCACTTGCGCCAGCCCCGGCAGTGGTCCTGGTCGACGAGGACGATGCCGTCCTCCTCGCGCTTGTACATCGCCCCCGACGGGCAGGACGCCACGCACGACGGGTTCAGGCAGTGCTCGCAGATGCGCGGCAGATAGAACATGAAGGTCTGCTCGAAGGCGAACTTCACCTTTTCGGAAGCCTGTTGGCGGGTCTTGGCGACCATCGGGTCCAGGTGGCCGTGCTCGGTCGCGCCGCCGAGGTTGTCGTCCCAGTTCGACGACCACTCGATCTTCATCGGCTTGCCGCTGATCAGGGAGCGCGGCTCGGCCACCGGGTAGTCGTCACCGAGCGGGGCGTCGGTGAGGTTGCGGTACTCGTACGTCCAGGGTTCGTAGTAGTCCTTGATCTCGGGCAACTTGGGGTTGGAGAAGATCTCCAGGAGCGACTTGATCCGGCCGCCGTTCTTCAGCTTCAGGGCGCCGCGCCTGTTCAGCTCCCAGCCGCCGCGCCACTTCTCCTGGTCCTCGTAGCGGCGCGGATATCCCTGGCCGGGGCGGGTCTCGACGTTGTTGAACCAGACGTACTCCATGCCGTCCCGGTTGGTCCACGCCTGCTTGCACGTGACCGAACACGTATGGCAGCCGATGCACTTGTCGAGGTTCATGACCATCGCGATCTGTGCCATGACGCGCATCAGTACGTCACCTCCTGGGCGCGGCGGCGGATGACGGTGACCTCGTCGCGCTGGTTCCCCGTCGGACCGAGGTAGTTGAACGCCCATGACAACTGCGCGTAGCCGCCGATGAGATGGGACGGCTTGAGGATGAGGCGGGTCAGGGAGTTGTGGATGCCGCCGCGCTTTCCGGTGGTCTCCGTCTTCGGTACGTTCACCGTGCGTTCCTGCGCGTGGTGCATGTAGACCGTGCCGGCCGGCATGCGGTGCGAGACGATCGCGCGTGCCACCACGACGCCGTTGCGGTTCACCGCCTCGATCCAGTCGTTGTCCCGTACGCCGATCGCGTCCGCGTCCTGCGGCGCCATCCAGATGGACTGCCCGCCGCGCGAGAGCGACAGCATGAACAGGTTGTCCTGGTACTCGGAGTGGATCGACCACTTGTTGTGCGGCGTGAGGTAACGGACCGTCACCTCCCTTTCCCCGTCGGGGCCGAGTCGCGGCTCGCCGAAGAGGCGGTTCATGTCCAGGGGCGGCCGGTAGACGGGCATCGCCTCGCCCAGCTCGTGCATCCAGTCGTGGTCGATGAAGAAGTGCTGGCGTCCGGTCAGGGTGTGCCACGGCTTCAGATGCTCCGTGTTGAGTGTGAACGCGGTGTAGCGGCGCCCGCCCGACTCGCTGCCCGACCACTCCGGCGAGGTGATCACCGGCACGGGCGCGGCCTGCGTGTCGGCGTACGTGATGCGCTTGCCCTCGTGCTCGGCGGCCAGGTGCGCCATCTCCTGGCCGGTGCGCTCCTCCAGGGTGTGGAAACCCTGCGTGGCCAGGCGTCCGTTCGTCGTGCCGGACAGCGCGAGGATGGCGTTGGCCGCCTTCACGGCGGTGTTCAGCGCGGGGCGGCCGTCGGCGGGCCCGCCGAGCACCACGCCGTTGCGCTCCTTCAGCTCCTCGACCTCCCTGTCGGGGTGCAGGGCGATGCCCTTGGCGGGCAGGCCCAGTTGCTCCACGAGCGGTCCGAGCGCGGCGAACTTCGCGCCGATCGCCGTGTAGTCGCGTTCCACGACCGCGAGGTTCGGCATGGTCCGCCCCGGGACCGGCTCGCACTCGCCCTCGCGCCAGTCCAGGACGACCCCGCCGGGCTGCGCCGTCTCACCCGGCGTGTCGTGCTGGAGCGCGGTGGCGACGAGGTCCCTGCGGACGCCGAGATGGTCCACCGCCAGTTCGCTCAGCCGGTCCGCGATCTCGCGGAACGTGTCGAAGTCGGTGCGCGCCTGCCACGGCGGGTCGACCGCCGGGGTGAAGGAGTGCACGTAGGGGTGCATGTCCGTCGTCGACAGGTCGTGCTTCTCGTACCACGTCGCGGCGGGCAGCACGACGTCGGAGAGCAGCGTGGAGGACGTCTGCCGGAAGTCGAGGGAGACGAGGAGGTCGAGCTTGCCCTCCGGGGCCTCGTCACGCCAAGTGACCGTCGAGGGCCGCTCGTTCGGTGCCGCCTCCTCGGCGCGCAGCGACGAGTGCGTACCCAGCAGATGCTTCGTGAAGTACTCGGCGCCCTTCGCGGACGAGCCGAGGAGGTTGGCGCGCCACAGGGTCAGCACACGCGGCCAGTTCTCCGGGGCGTCCGGGTCCTCGCAGGCGAACTTGAGGGTGCCCGCCTTGAGTTCGCCGACGACATTGGCCACCGGGTCGTCCGTCGTCTCCGCGAGGTCCAGGGGGTTGCGGTCGAACGTCGGGTACGACGGCATCCAGCCGGAGCGCGCCGACAGGGCCAGGCAGTCGGCCCCCGTCATCCCCGCGAAGCGGCCCTCGCCCAGCGGTGAGGCGAGCACGTCGGCGGCGAACTTGTCATAGCGCCACTGGTCGGTGTTGAGGAACCAGTAGGCGGTGCCGATCATCTGCCGCGGCGGCCTGCTCCAGTCGATGCCGCCCGCCAGCGTCGCCCAGCCGGTCACCGGGCGGCACTTCTCCTGCCCGACGTAGTGCGCCCAGCCGCCCCCGTTACGGCCCTGGCAGCCCGTCAGCTGGAGCAGTGCGAGGAAGGCGCGGTAGATCGTCTCGGAGTGGAACCAGTGGTTCGTGCCCGCGCCCATCAGGATCATGCAGCGCCCGCGCGACTTCTCCGCCGTCGCGGCGAACTCCCGGGCGATCTTCACGCACTTGGCGGCGGGCACGGAGGTGTGCGCCTCCTGCCAGGCGGGTGTACCGGGCGCGTCCGCGTCGTCGTACGAGGAGGGCCACGTGCCCGGCAGCCCGTCGCGCCCGACGCCGTACTGCGCGAGGAGCAGGTCGAAGACGGTGGTGACCAGCGGCCCGTCCTGCCCGCCGAGCCGCGTCGCGGGCACCCCGCGCCGCAGCACCTCACCGCGCCCCTGGCCGTGCGCGCCGCCCTCGGTGTCGAAGCGGGGCAGCAGCACCTCGACGCCCGCCGCGACCGGCGAGCCGTGCAGCGACAGGAGCGGCTTGATGTCGCCGAGGTCGAGGTTCCACTTGCCCTTGCCGGACTCGGTCCAGCGGAAGCCGAGCGAGCCGTTGGGCACGGCCGGCCGGCCGGTGTTCTCGTCGAGCACCGCCGTCTTCCAGTCGCCGCCCTCACCGTCCTCGCCGAGGTCGGTGGCGCGCAGGAACTTCGAGGGCACGTACGCGCCGTCGCGTTCGGTCAGCGTCACCAGGAAGGGCAGGTCGGTGTACGTGCGGACGTACTCGGTGAAGAAGTCCGTCGGCCGCTCGACGAAGAACTCCTTGAGGACGACGTGCCCCATGGCGATGGCGAGCGCGCCGTCCGTGCCCGGGTGCGGGTGCAGCCACTCGTCGGCGAACTTGGCGTTGTCGGCGTAGTCCGGCGCGACGACCACGACCTTCTGCCCCCGATAGCGGGCCTCGGCCATCCAGTGCGCGTCGGGCGTCCGCGTCACCGGCACATTGGAACCCCACATCATCAGATACGCGGCGTCCCACCAGTCACCCGACTCCGGTACGTCGGTCTGGTCGCCGAACACCTGCGGCGAGGCCACCGGAAGGTCCGCGTACCAGTCGTAGAAGGAGAGCATCGGCGCGCCGATCAGCCCCATGAAACGGGCCCCGGCGGCATGCGACACCATCGACATCGCGGGGATCGGCGAGAAGCCGGCCACCCGGTCAGGGCCGTACGTCTTGATCGTGTGCACGTGCGCGGCCGCGATGATCTCGACCGCCTCGTCCCAGCTCGCCCGCACCAACCCGCCCTTGCCGCGCGCCTGTTGGTACCGGCGGCGGCGCTCCGGGTCGCCCTGGATGTCCGCCCAGGCCAGCACCGGATCCCTCAGGCGCGCCTTGGCCTCCCGGTACATCTCCAGGAGGACCCCGCGCAGATAGGGGTAGCGGACGCGGGTGGGGGAGTACGTGTACCAGGAGAACGCGGCGCCCCGGGGACAGCCGCGCGGCTCGTACTCGGGGCGGTCCGGACCGACGCTCGGGTAGTCCGTCGCCTGCGACTCCCACGTGATGATGCCGTCCTTGACGTACACCTTCCAGCGGCACGAGCCGGTGCAGTTCACGCCGTGCGTGGAGTTCACGACCTTGTCGTGGCTCCAGCGGTCCCGGTAGAAGGCGTCCGCGTCGCGGCCCCCGGTCAGCGCGACACTGTGCAGGTCGGGGGCGGTGGTGCCGCGCCGGAAGAACTTCCCCGCCCGCAGCAGGGCGGCGGCGGGCTCGGTCGTCTCTGTCACCGTGGAGCTCCCTAGGTCTGCCTTTCAACGAACCTAGGGGCGAGGGCGGCGCGGCACCCTTCGGCCGCCGCCGTATGGGTTGCGGGGGCGGGGGTGTGCGCGACCGGGGGCCGGGGGGGCGGCATGACGCGGTGCCGGGGGCGGCACTGGCCGGGGCCGGGAGCGGCATTACCTGGGACGTAATCGACCGGGCGGCGCGGGGGCGACACAGTGGTGTCAACGGAACGGGCCGCGTACCGCGGTCCCTGATCCGCCCACCGAAGCCCGCCCGTCCCCGCGCCTGGAGGCAGCCCGCCATGACGACCTACCAGCTCACCGCCCTGGCCCGCACCACCGACCCGACCACGATGCTGCGCCGCTTCCTCGGCCTCGACGCGGTGGTGACCGCCGGCAACGGCCTCGCGTACGTCGCCGCCTCAGGGCCCCTCGGACGCTTCCTCGGCGTCGACTCCGGGCTGCTGCTCGGGCTCGGCGTCTTCCTCACCCTCTACGGCGCGGGCGTCGGCTACCTCGCCGCCCGCAAGAGCCCGCCGACGCTCGGCGTGCGAGCGGTGATCGAGGGCAACGCCGCCTGGGCGCTGCTCAGCGTCGTCGCCCTCGTCGTCTGGCTCTCGCCCAGCACGGCCGGCGCGGTCTGGATCCCGCTCCAGGCCCTCACCGTCGGCGGCTTCGCCGCCCTGCAGTACGCGGCGCTGCGGGCGCCGCGGGACTGAGCCGCCCGGCGGCCGGGACGCCCCCGAGGCTCCCGGCCGCTAGGGCCTGTCTGACAGTTCCCGCCTGCCTCGCGACGCCATGCACGCTCCCCCGAGCTCTTCGAGCAGGGGGTGCCCCCACTCGCCGCACCGGGCGCAGGGCCAAGTACATCCAGTACGAGGCCCTACGCCCGGCACGCCGAGAGCACGCACCTGACGCCGCGAGGCCGCCCTCCGGGCGACGCCGGGAATGGTCAGAAGGCCCTAGGCCATGCGGGTCTGGAGGTACTTGACCGTCGCCGGGTCGGCCGGGAGCAGCGTCTCGATGGCCAGCTCGGCGACGGTCACGTCCATCGGGGTGTTGAACGTCGAGATCGACGAGATGAAGGACAGGATCTGCCCGTCGTGCTCGACCCGCAGCGGCAGCGCGAAATACGGCACGTCCGTCCCCGCCTCGAAGGCGTCCACCCCCGGATCCGCCACCGGATACGCGGCCACCTCCTCGTACACCGCCCGCAGGCCGTCCGAGCGCTGCAACGCGATCTGCCGCTCCATCTGGTGCAGCAGATGGCCGCGCCACTCCCGCAGGTTGCGGATCTTCGGGGCGAGACCCTCGGGGTGGAGGGTCAGCCGCATCGCGTTCAGCGGCGGCGTGAGGACGTGCTCCGGGACGCCTTCGAGGAACATCGCGATGCCGCGGTTGGCCGCGATCACGTCGTACCGCGCGTCGACGACCAGCGCCGGATAGGGCTCATAGCCGGTCAGGAGCTGTTCGAGGCCCTCGCGCAGCGTGCCCATCGACGGATCCGCAAGCGGCGTCTCGCGAAAGCGCGGGGCGTAACCCGCCGCCAGGAGCAGCGAGTTGCGGTCCCGCACCGGTACGTCGAGGTGGTCGGCGAGGCGCAGGACGAGCTCCTCGCTCGGGCGGGACCTGCCCGTCTCGATGAAGCTGATGTGCCGGGCGGAGGAGTCGGCGCGCAGGGCCAGCTCCAGCTGGCTGACCCGGCGCCGCTCGCGCCAGCCGCGCAGCAGCGGGCCGACTCCCGTGGCGTTCTCCTTAACGGTGCCCCTGGCCTTGCCTTTGGTGTTCCCCTTGGCGGGCGCGGCGGTTGTCATACCTAGACGGTAATCGAAACGCGTTGTGGCAAGGTGAGGTGATTCCGTGGAAGGAGCCCTGACCATGACCTCCGAACCGCTCTCGCAGAAGGAGATCGAGGACCGCCTCGGCGAACTGCCCGGCTGGTCCCTCGACGGCGGCAAGCTCACCCGGTCGTACCGGCTCGGTTCGCACTTCGCGGCGACCGGCCTGGTCGTGCACATCGCGCGGACGCAGGACGAGCTCGACCACCACTCCGACCTGACGCTCGGCTACCACACCGTCACGCTGTCCGTGCACACGCACAGCGCGGGCGGCGCACTCACCGCCCTGGACTTCGAACTCGCCCGCCGCGTCGAGGAGTTGGCGCCCGCTCACGGCGCCGAGTGAGCACCGGCATGCTGGACTACAGCAAAGAGGCCGACCGCTACGACGCCTCGCGCGGCGGCGAACCCCGCGCGCGGGCCGCGGCGGCCGCCGTCCTCGGTCTCATACCCTCCGAGGCCCGCACCCTGCTCGACGTCGCCTGCGGCACCGGCCTCGTCACGCGGCGCCTGGCCGCCCGCGACGGCCTGCGCGTGACGGGCGTGGACGCGGCCCACCGCATGGTGCGGATGGCGGCGGACCGGGTACCGGGCGCCGTCGTGCTCGGTGACAGCCGCCGGCTGCCCTTCCCCGACGGGGCGTTCGACGCCGTCAGCACGGTGTGGCTGCTGCATCTGCTGTCCGGCCCCGAGGAGGCGTCGTCGGTCGTCGGGGAGTGCGCTCGGGTGCTGCGGCCCGGCGGGGTCTACGTCACCACCGTCGACAAGGCCGCCTCGCACGACGTGGGCAGCGACATCGACACCGTGCTCGCCCCGCGCCCGGTGCGCCCCGCCGTCGACCGCGGGCCGGCCGTCGAGGTGTACGCCGCCGAGCACGGCATGGCGCCCGCGGGCCGCGCCGGGTTCACCGGCCACGGCCAGGGCCGCTCGCCCCGCTCCACGGTCGACGACATCCACCGGGGCTGGTTCACGCAGCTCCCGCCCGACGGCCCCCTGGCCGCGCGGCTGGCCGCCGGGCTCGCGACGCTCCCTGACCAGGACGTACGGCGCCCGGACCCCCGGTTCACCCTGCGCGCCTTCCGGAAGCGGGGCTGACGGCAGGCGGGCGCACGCCCTGCCACCTTTTGCGGAAACGGCAACGTCGCTGGCCCGAAACCGGAAGCGGGAGCAGGCTGGTCCCTGTCACGACGACGACAGCAGCGGAACCGGAAGGCGGCACAGCGATGGGGCACCACCACGGGCACGGGCAGGCGCAGGGGCACGGCCACGCGCACGGAGAGGGCCACGGCCACGGTCATGGTCATGGTCATGGCGAGGACCACGACATGGACTGGGCCGCCATGGGCGTCATGCTGGAGCGGTACGCGCGCATCGCCGCGCCCATGTACGGCGAGATGGCGGCCTGGCTGCGCCGGTGGACCCCGGACCCCGGAGTCGTCGTCGACGTCGGCAGCGGCCCCGGCGCCGTCTCCTTCCTGCTGGCCGAGGCCTTCCCCGAGGCGCGGATCGTCGCGGCGGACCCGGAGGAGCCCCTCCTGGAGCGGGCACGCGACCGCGCCGCCCGGGAGGGCCTGACCGACCGCTTCGACACGGTGCGCGCGGCGCTCCCGGACGCCATCGACGACGTACCGACCGCCGACCTGCTGTGGCTGTGCAGGTCCCTGCACCACGTCGGTGACCAGGGCGCCGCGCTCGCGGCCCTCGCCGACCGCCTCGCACCGGGCGGCGCGATCGCCCTTCTGGAGGGCGGCCTCAACGCCCGCTACCTCCCGCGCGACATCGGCTTCGGCCGTCCCGGGCTCCTCTCCCGCCTGGAGGCCTCCGACGAGGAGTGGTTCGCCGGCATGCGCGCCGGCCTGCCGGACTCGAAGGACGCGGCGGAGAACTGGCCGGCACTCCTGACCGACGCGGGCCTGCGCCACACGGCCACGCGCACCTTCCTCCTCGACCTGCCGGCCCCGCTCTCCGAGGACGCCCGCGCCCACATCGTGGAGGAGTTCACCCGCCGCCGGGAGATGCACGACGACCGCCTGACCCCCGACGACTTCACCACCCTCGACCGCCTCCTGGACAAGGACGACCCGCAGAGCCTGCACCACCGCCCGGATCTGTTCCTGCTGGCGGCGCAGACGGTGCATGTAGCGGTCAAGGACGCCTGAGGCCGCTGCTCCCCGCTCCCTTCCCGACGCTCGCTGTTCCGTCAACCGGCCTGTGCGGCGCGGCCGGTTGACGTAAGTTCGTCGCGAGCGCCGTGCGTCCGTGCCGGCCGAGTGAGCGAGGGAGCCACCGTGACCGACCTGATCCGCTGGGAGTCCGACGAAGGACCCGTCGTGGTCGAGGTCGACTCCCGGGACCCGGGGTTCAGGTCGGTGTCGCGACGTGGGGACAGCGGCGAGGTGCACGACGTGGAGGGGCGGTTCGAGTCGGCGTTGGGGCATGTGCGTGGTGCCGCGCTCTCCGCGCTGCGGACCTTCCGGGAGCGTGCACTCGACCCCGACGCGATCGAGTTGGAGTTCGGCGTCAAGCTCACCGCGGCCGCGGGCGCCGTCATCGCCAAGACGTCGGCCGAGGGGCATCTGACGGTCCGGCTCACCTGGTCACGCGAGCGTCAGGAGCCGCAGGCCGGCCTCCCCGCCCAGTCGGGCGTGCGTCAGGACGTACAGCAAGGCGTACGGGAGGACGTACGGCAAGGCGTGCAGCGAGACGTACGACAGGACGCGCAAGGCGAATAATGGCGGGCATGCACTGGCGGGCCCGCATCGCCACGGCCGACGGCGTCCCGCGAGGCGCGGGCGTGCTCGTCGACGGCGCGCGGCTCATCACCTGCGCCCACGTCGTCGACGGGCTGACGGAGGTCTCCGTGACGCTGCCCGGCGTCGCCGAGGCGCTGCCCGCGGCCGTGGCGTGGACCGGGGACTGGCGGTGCCTCGGCGACCGCGGCGATGTGGCCGTCGTGGAGCTCGGCGAACCCGTGGGCGTACCGCCGTGCGCCTTCGCGCCCCTCGACCTGCTGCGCCCGCGCGAGGGACAGGGCACCCGCGAACTGCGCGCCCTCGGCTTCCCGTTCGGCCACGAGAAGGACGGCACGCACGTCACCCTGCGCACCAGCGCCGACCGGCTGCTCGGCCAGGAGTGGCTGGAGATCGACGTGGAACAGGCCCACCTCCAGCGCCTCGGCGAGGGGTTCAGCGGCGCCGCCGTCTATGACCCGGGCAGCCGCCTCGTCGTCGGCATCGTCACCGACGCGCTGCTCGACGGCGACCAGGAGGGCTACATCGGCCGGATGCTGCCGCTTGACACCATCCGCCGCCACTGGGAAGCCCTGGACGACCTGCTGCCGCTGGACTGGCTGCCGGACATGCCGCGCCGCGAACTGCGGGCCCTGTTCGACGGCGTACGCCTCGACCCCGGCACCCTGGAGCTGACCGTCCGCCGCGCCTTCCCCACCTTCCGCCGCCCGCTGCCCGCCTTCCACTCCGCCTGGCACGCCATCCGGTACGTCGGCGAGGAACTGACCGGCGAGGAGCGGCTGTCGCGGCTGCTGCGCGAGCTGGGCCGCACGGGCGCCGCCGGTGTGGACGCCGGCCCGTGGCTGCGGCGCTGGATGCCCGAGCGGTACGACGAGGCCGCCCACGCCGGGCCCGCCGCGCGCCCGGCGGCCCCGCCCACCGGCTCCGTCGTGTTCCGCGCCCAGTCCATGACCCGCGGGGGCGCCATCGACCTCTCCGTGTCGACGGTGGTCGACGGCGTGCCCGTCGGCAGGGCGGGGCCCGTCAGGGTCCGCCGCCAGCATCTGCGCACGAAGACCGAGGCGTTGCTCGCCGAGCAGATCGGCGGCGTCCACGGCGTAGACTGGATGCTGGAGTTCGTCGTCCCGGAGGGCCTGATGAGCGAGCCCTTCGAGGAGTGGCAGATCCGCGAACCGGGCGCCGCACGCCCCCGCCCCATGCGCATGGTGCCCGTGGTGGTCCGCCACCTGGACCGCCTGGAGCCGCTCCTCGCCTCCCATCTGGCCGGGCGCCGCTGGGCCACCGTCCGCGCCCGTGGTGAGACCCGCCCCCGGCGTGTGGAGTGCGGACTGCCCTACGGCTACGAGGAGTTCCACGACTGGCTCGACGCCGACGACCAGCTGTGCGCCCTCGCGTACGCCGCGACACCGGCCCCCGACTGGCTCTCCGCGGCGCTCGACACCGGCGTGCCCATCATGCTGTGGCGGCGCCGCGACTGCGGGGTGGGGAATGGCGAGGGGAATCACGCGCACTGCGCGCCCGAGAAGTTCCTGGACCGGATCACGGAGGCGGTCGCCTCGCTGGACCCGGCCCGGCTGCCCCACGAGGTCATGCGGCTGCGCAAGGAGGCCCGCTCGCCGGACAAGGGCGACGCCGAGCACTGCGGACACCGGCTGACCCTGTTCTGGGACGGCGCGGAGGGCAGGGCGGACCCACCACTCGCGGCGGGTACGGCGAGCGCGAGCGGAACACGTACGGCACATGCCGCGGGCGCGGCGCATACCACTGGTACGCAGAGCACGAGCACGGGAAGCGGAAGCGGAAGTGGAAGTGGCTGAGATGACCGAGACGTCCTGGCAGATCTACTCGGGAAGCCGCGTCCCGCACGACGGCATCGACCGCCTCCCCGCCCCACCCCCCTGGCGCACCTTCACGGGCGGCCCGCCCCTGCGCACCCCGCCCGGCGACTGCGGAAACGCCCACGCCGCCACCAGTTACCGCCCCGGCACGGACGCCGTCCGCCAGGTCAACGCCGCGCTCTACCTCCGCAGGCCGCTCCTCGTCACGGGCGCCCCCGGCACCGGCAAGTCCTCCCTCGCCTATGCCGTGGCCCACGAGCTGCGCCTCGGCAAGGTCCTGCACTGGCCCATCACCAGCCGCGTCACCCTGCGCGACGGCCTCTACGAGTACGACCCGCTGACCCGCCTGTACGCCGCCGACCGCGCCCGCCACGCGGGTGCCGGGGCGAAGGACGACGACATCGGCGACTACCTGCGCCTTGGCCCGCTCGGCACGGCGCTGCTTCCCTACGACCGCCCCCGCGTCCTGCTCGTCGACGAGATCGACAAGAGCGACATCGACCTGCCCAACGACCTCCTCACCATCTTCGAGAAGGGGTCGTACGAACTCGTCGAGCTGGCCCGCCGCGCGGCCCCCACCGCCAAGGTGATGACGGCCGACAGCACCACTGAACGCGTCGAAATCCGCGATGGCACGGTCACCTGCCGGGCCTTCCCGCTCGTCGTCATGACGAGCAACGGCGAGCGCGAGTTCCCGCCCGCCTTCCTGCGCCGGTGCGTGACCGTGGACCTGAAGCAGCCGGCAAGCATCGGGGAGCTGACCGCGATCGTCCGCGGGCACCTCGGCCCGGTGATCGGCGGCGAGGAGGACGCAGCGCTTCCCGCCGCCGCCCAGGAGATCATCCAGCGCTTCTTCGAGCGGCGTACCAGCGGCCTGCTCGCCAACGACCAGCTCCTGAACGCCATCTACATGTGCCACCACGCCTCCTTCAGCGAACAGCCCCAGACCGTGCGGGAGTTGGCGGACCAGGTGATGCCCTTCCTGAGCGGCGAGGTGGCAGGCGCCGATGGCGATTGACCGGCTGCGGGATGCCTTGGAGGCCCTTGGGCCGCCGGTCACGCCGCTGGAGCTGGCGGAGATGCTGTGGCTCGCGGAGCGGCTGCCGCCCGGCGAGGACGCCGAGGGGCGGGGCGAGGGCCGAGGGGAACGCCGGGACGCCCGGGGGCCGTTCGGTCTCCGGGGCACGGCCGGTGCCCTCGACTCCGCCCTGGCGCGGAGCGCGGACTTCGCGTCCTGCCCGGTCGCCCCGGACGGGAGCGGAGCCGACGACGGGCACGACGGCGGGGACGACGACGGGCACGACGACACGGACAGCGGCGCGCCCCGTGCCGCCCTGCACGTCCCGCGAGGCGGCCCGCACCCCGGCAGCGACGCCGACGAAGTCCTCGTCCCCGCCCCGCAGGCCCTGCGCCACGAACTCGCGATCCAGCGTGCCCTGCGCCCCCTCAAGCAGCGCGTCCCCGACCGGCACCGCCGTACCCTGGACGAGCGGGCCACCGCCGAGCGAGCCTCCCGCCACCCCCGGCCGCGCCCCTGGGCCCCCGTCATGGTCCCCGCCACCGACCGCCTCCTGAGCCTGGCGCTGGTCGCCGACACGGGCCCGGCCATGACGGTATGGCGCCCCCTCGTCCGCGAGCTGCGGGAGGCGATGCAGCGCACCGGCGCGTTCCGCGACGTACGCGTGTGGCAGCTGACCGACCTCGGCGGGCGCGTCGGCGTCCGGTCCTCGCCCGGCGGTCCGGCGCGCGACCCGGCGGCCCTCGTCGACGCCACGGGCCGCCAGGTCACCCTGGTCCTCAGCGACTGCTCGGGCCCGCACTGGTGGGCCGGCCACGCGGCCCCCGCCCTGCACCTGTGGGCGCGGCGCGGCCCCACGGCGATCCTCCAGCCGCTCCCGGAACGCCTGTGGCGCCGCACCGCCGCCCCCGCCGTCCCCGGCAGGGCGATCGCCTCCCGCGCCGGCGCCCCCAACACGGTGCTGCGCTTCACCCCGCACGACGGCCGCGTGCGGCTCCCGGCGGCCGACGCGCTCCCCGTGCCGGTCCTCGAACTGGCCCCGGAGTGGCTGGCCGACTGGGCCGGGCTGGTGACCGCCTCCGGTGACCACCGCCGGGACACGGCGGTCACGTATGTCAGCTGCGCGCCCGCTCCCCCCGGCCGCCCGCTCACCGCCGAGGGCGACCTGCCGATCACCGAACGCGTCCTGCGCTTCCAGGCCGCGGCCTCGCCCACGGCGGCGGACCTGGCGGCGCACGTCGCGCTTTCGGTGCCCGCGCTGCCGGTGATGCGGCTGATCCAGCAGCGGGTCACGCCCGGTTCACGCCCCAGCGACCTGGCCGAGATCCTGCTGAGCGGCCTCCTGGAGCCCGTCGACGCGGAGCGCGGCCTCTACGACTTCGTGCCGGGTGCGAGAACCGCCCTTCTGGAGACCCTGCCCCGCCCCGAATCGCTGGCGGTGGCCGACCTCCTGGGGCGCCTCGGTGAGGAGATCGAGGCCAGGGCGGGTTCGGCGAGCCGCGCCTTCCGGGCCGTGGTGGAGGTGGCGCAGGGCACCGGGAGCCGTGGCCTCGGCCCGGCGGCACAGCCGTTCGCGCTGGTCAGCGAGGAGGCGTTGGGGCTGCTGCGGGGGCGGGCGATCCGGGTGGCGAAGCGGCCGGTGGAGGAGCCCCGGGACGGGGCCGTGCCGGGGGTGCCCGCCGGGGGCGTGGAGGTGCCGTGGCCGCCCAGCGAGTTCCCCGCGATCAACGAGTTCGTCGCGTCCGGCGAGTTCCGTCCGGTCGGCTCGGTGACGAGTCCGCCGGGGCTCACGAATGTCCCGGAGCCCGCGCGTTTCATCGGCAGGGACAGTGAACGCCGCCGCCTCGACCTCGAGTTGCTTCCCATGGACTCTCCCCACAGCCCTCGGCGAGCGATCGTCGTCCACGGCCCGGCGGGCGTCGGCAAGTCGGCGCTGGCAGCCGTGTGGGCGAGGGGAGTGGCCGCCGGTGACCTGCCCGGCCCCGTGTGGTGGGTGACGGCAGAGTCGCGCGCGTCGATCGCCGACGGCCTTTCGGGCCTCACCCGCGCCTTGCAGCCGTCCGCGCCCGATGCCTTCGCCGGGGGAGGAGGCGCGGAATGGGCCGTGCGGTGGCTGTTCGGCCACTGGGGCTGGACCCTGGTTCTCGACGGGGTGGGGGACCCGGCCGACGTATCCGACCTCCTGCCGCGCCTCGGCACGGGCGGCGCCGTCCTGATCACCAGTCGGGCCGCCGACGGCTGGGAAGGCATCGCCGAGCCGGTGGAGCTGCGCGTACCCGAACTGGACGAGGCCGTCGCGCTGTTGAACGAGTACGCGGGCAGAGCGGTGCCCGGCGCGGACGTCCTGTGCGAAGAACTCGGCCGGCTGCCGCTCGCCGTGGTGAACGCCGGGATGTACCTCGGCGGGACAACCGGCTCCGCCGACCGGTACCGGACGGAGCCGGCCATGCTGGAGGTCGGTGAAGACCTGAGCGGCGAGGACGGCATCAGGGCGCGGCTGCGCGCCGTCGCCGCCGACACCGTGGCGGGCCGGATCCTCCTGGTCCTCGCCTGGTACGGCCCGGAGCCCGTCCCCCGTGACCTGCTGCCCCCCGCGGCGTCCGGGCGCGACGGTCTCCACGCCCTGGATTTCCTGGCCGCCCGCGAGCTGATCCAGCTCTCCTCCGACGCGGTGGTCCTGCCCGTCCTGGTCGCCGCCGAGGCGCGTACCCCGGACGACGATCACCGCGTCCGTAGTCCGAGGATGATCGACGACGCCCGGCTCACGGCGGCCCTCTGCCTCCGGAACGCGCTCCCGCAGGAGGTGGAGGACCCCCGGACCTGGCCCCGCTGGCGGCAGTTGCTGCCGCACATCGACGCCCTGCTCGAACACGGCAGGTCCGTGGACGACAACCGCCACTTCGTCTCGCTCCTGACGCGTTCGGCCCGATTCCTGCTGTCCCAGGGCGAATCGGAGAAGGCCGTGGCCTTCTTGTGGCGGGCGGTGCGCGACCGCGAGAGGATGTCCGGCCCCCAGGCGCCGAAGACGCTCGCGGTGGCGGCGCAGCTCGCGGGCGCGTACCGCGCGAACGGCACGACGATCCGGGCGATCCGCCAGTACGAGAACGTCCTGGACGCGCTGCGCGCGAAGGGGCGCGGCGAGGAAGATCCCGACGTCCTGGAGCTGAGGGCGGAACTCGCCGTCACCCACCACCTGTCGGGAGAGCCGGACCACGCCGTGAGCGAACTGCGCGAGGTGTGCCACATCGCCGGCCGCGTCCTCGGCGACGACCACCCGAAGACCCTGACGATGCGGGCACGGCTCGCCGACGCCCACCTGGCGGCGGGGGAGCCCGGCGCCGCCGTCGCCCTGTACGAACAGACGGCCGCCGCCTGTCGGCGGATCTACGGCGACGACGCCCCGCACACGCTCGCCGTGCGCACGGAGCTGGCCTTCGCTCACGGGGCGGCCGGCGACATGCCCCATGCGACGGAGCTCCTGGAGCAGGTGGCGCTGGACTGCCGGCGGCTGCACGGCCTGGACCACCCCCGCACGTTCACGGCCCTGTCCGACCTTGCCTCGTGGTACGCGCGCGCCGACATGACCGGTCATGCCGTCGAGTTGTACGACGAGGTACTGGCCCGCGGTACCGCCCTCTTCGGGGAGCTCCACCCGTACACACTCGCCGTGCGGCAGTCACTGGCCGAGGCCTGGCTGAGCCACGGGGACGCGGCACGGGCGGTCCCGCTGCTGGAGCACGTGCTCTCCGTCAGGGAACCGGCGCTGGGGGAAGACCATCCGGACACGCTCCTGACCGTCGACTCCCTCGCGGCGGCGTACGGTGCCGGCGGCGCCCGGCACAAGCAGGCGGCCCTCTACGAACGCGCCCTCACCGCTCGCCTCAGGGTGCTGACGGAGAACGACCCCGAGACCCTGAAGTCCTACGACCGGCTCGCCAACGCCGTGGACGCCGGGGACGGCCGGGAGATCGCGCTCCGCTCCAAGGCCCATCACGGCCGGGTGCGGACGCTGGGAGAGGACCATCCGGAGACCCTGGACGCGCTGGACCGACTCGCGTACGCGCGGCTGGAGGCGGGCGACACGGCCGAGGCGCTCTCGCTGCTGCGGCACTCCCTGGACCTGCGACGTGCCACCGGGAGGCCCGCCGACTCCGCCGCCCTGCGGGTGCTCGGGACACTGGCGCAGATCCACTTGAGCGACGGCGACCCCTCGCGCGCGGCCGCCGTGTACGCGGAAGCCTACGAATACGCGAGGACCGTCCTCGGGGAGGGGCCGGCGGCGGATGTCCTGCTGGAGCGGGCCCTGGCGCACCTGAAGTCCGTCCTCGGCCCCCGCCACCGCGAAGTGCGCGCCCTGAAAAAGCGGTCGGCCCGCCCCCGCTGACCCCGAAGGGCCGGCGCGGACGGGCCGTACGCGACCGGAGGGTTACACGACGTCGAACGTCGCCGGGTCCGGGCCGATGCGACGGTCCTCGTTCAGGGCGGAGATGGCCGCCATGTCCTCGGGGTCGAGCTCGAAGTCGAAGACGTCGATGTTCTCCTTGATCCGGGACGGGGTCACGGACTTGGGGATCACGACGTTGCCCAGCTGGATGTGCCAGCGCAGGACGATCTGCGCGGGCGTGCGGCCGTGCTTCCGCGCGATCGCGACGATCGCGGGAACCTCCAGGAGCCCCTTGCCCTGGCCGAGCGGCGACCACGCCTCGGTGGCGATGCCCTGCTCGGCGTGGTACTCGCGGGAGACGTGCTGCTGGAGGTGCGGGTGCAGCTCGATCTGGTTGACGGCGGGGATGACCGACGTCTCGGCGAGCAGCCGCTCCAGGTGCTCGGGCAGGAAGTTCGAGACACCGATGGACGTGGCGCGGCCATCGGCGTGGATCTTCTCGAACGCCTTGTAGGTGTCCACGTAGCTGTCCTTGGAGGGCAGCGGCCAGTGGATCAGGTACAGGTCGACATAGTCGAGACCCAGCTTCTCCAGCGAGGTGTCGAAGGCGCGGAGCGTCGAGTCGTAGCCCTGGTCGCCGTTCCAGAGCTTCGTGGTGACGAACAGCTCCTCGCGGGCCACGCCGGAGGCGGCGATGGCCTTGCCCGTGCCCTCTTCATTGCCGTAGATCGCCGCGGTGTCGATACTGCGGTACCCGGCCTCCAGGGCCGTCGCGACCGCCGTTGCCGCCTCGTCGTCCGGCACCTGCCAGACACCGAAACCGAGCTGGGGCATCTCGACGCCGTTGTTCAGGATGATCGGGGGGACCTTGCTCACGAGCTCTCGATCCTTAAGTCGTCGGGTGGTACTCCCATGGTCAACGATCAGGACCGGTGCCGCATTCCTGAACCGGGCGACGCGATCCCGACCGCCGATTGGCCGGATGTCGAAGCGACCCGGAGGTCAAGTCGGTCCGGACCATTGACGGTGTCCCGTCATGCCGAGACCCTATGACGCGGCACTGAACGCGGGACACTCATGTGAACGCTACAAGCATGTCCCCGCCCCGCGCTCCGTGGCTCGTCCTGAACCCCCACCTCTTCAGGAAAGGCGGCGTCATGCCGATGTCTATGTCCATGCCTACACCCACGACGTCCATGCCCGCGTCCACCATCATGCCCACCATCCGGCCCGAGCAGTCCCGGCCGACGCTCCCGCACCGCGCCGCTCCCGCGCACGGCGACTGGCAGAGCCCCGACTACGCCGTCGTCGACACCGCGCTCGAAGTCACCGCCTACCGTCTCGCCGACCGGTAGACCCGCCGCCATGCTGCTGCAGGTGCTCGGCACCGCGGCGGGCGGCGGACTGCCCCAGTGGAACTGCGCGTGCCCCGGTTGCGCCGGGGCACGCGCCCACCCGGCACGCCGCCGCCGGCACGCCGCGCTCGCCGTCCGCGCGGGCGAGGACCGCTGGTACCTCGTCAACGCCACCCCCGACCTCGCCGACCAGATCGAGGCAACCCCGGACCTGCACCCCGGCGCGGGACCCGGTACGGGCTCCGGTGCGGGCCCCGCCGGTCAGACCCCCGACACGCGGCACACCCCCGTCGCCGGAGTCGTCCTGACCGACGCCGAACTCGACCACACCCTGGGCCTCGCCCGGCTCCGCGAGGCCCGCGACGGCGTCGACGTCATCGCGACCGCGCCCGTGCGCGACGCGGTGCGCGAAGGGCTGCGGCTCGACGCGCTCCTGGAGCCCTACACGCCCGTACGGTGGCGGGAGCTGACCGCCGACCCCGGACTGCCGCTGGACGGGAGCGGCGGGATCCACGTCGCCGCCGTGCCGGTTTCGGCCAAGCGGCCGCGGTACGCCGCCGGGACAGGGCCCGAGACCGACACCTGGTCGGTCGCGCTGCGCCTGACCGAGACCGCCACCGGCCGCACCGCGCTCTACGCCCCGGCCCTCGCCGTCTGGAGCGAGGCCTTCGAGAAGGCCGCCCGGGACGCCGACTGCGTCATCGTCGACGGCACCTTCTGGGACGACGGCGAACCGGTGCGCGCCGGATTCACCGACCGCACCGCCACCGCGATGGGCCACCTCCCCGTCACGGGCCCCGCCGGAACGGCACACCGCCTGGCCGAACTGCCGGGCCGCTGCCTCTACACCCACCTCAACAACACCAACCCCCTCGGCGACCCGCACGCCGAGCAGCACGGACTCCTCGCCCGGTGGGGACTGGAAGTCGCCGCCGACGGGATGGTGATCGAGCTGTGACGACCACGGCCACCCTGACGGACGAGGCCCCATGGACCCCGGACGAACTCACCGACCGGCTGCGCGCCGTCTCCGCCGCGCGCTATCACGACCGGCACCCCTTCAACGTACGCATGCACGAAGGCACCCTCACCCGTGAGGAGCTGCGCCGCTGGATCACCAACCGGTTCCACTACCAGCGGCACATCCCCGTCAAGGACGCCCTGATCCTCGCCAAGTTCGACGACCCCGCGCTCCGCCGGGGCTGGCTGCGCCGGATCCAGGACCACGACGGGGAGCGGGACGGCACCGGCGGCATCGAACGCTGGCTGCGGCTCGGCGAGGCCGCCGGGATCGACCGGCGGCAACTCCGCGACGCGTCACAGGTGTTGCCCGGCGTACGGCTCGCCGTCGACGGCTACGTCAACTTCTGCCGGCTCAGCCCCGCCCTCGACGCCGTCGCCGCCTCCCTCACCGAGCTCTCCGCGCCCGGCCTGATGCGGACCCGGATCGCCGCATTCGAACGGCACTACCCGTGGATCGACGCGGCCGGCCTCGCCTACTTCCGCACACGCGTCGGACAGGGCGGCCGCGACGGGCAGGAGGCGCTCGGCCTCGTCCTGGCGTGGGCGCGCACCCGCGAGGAACAGGAACGGGCGGTCGCCGCCCTCGCGTTCAAGTGCGACGTCCTCTGGTCACTGCTCGACGCCGTCGACCACGGGCCGGGAGGCATCACATGACCGCCCCCGACGGCGTACGCGAAGGGGTACGCCGCACATGGCGCCCCGCGCTCGTCCGCTCCGTCCTGCTCCGGCACGACCGGGTACGCGGCGTCGACCTCCTGGTGCTGCCCGAACGCGTCGTCGTACTGCGGGGCGCCGGGGGATCCATCGTGGCCCTGTGCGACGGCGAGCGCGACGTCACCGGCATCGTCACCGAGCTGGCGCGCCGCCACCCCGACGCACCCGTGGCCGAGGAAGTACCGCTGTTCCTCGCCCGGTTGAGGTCCGAGGGATGGCTGCGATGAACGCCACGGACCCCGCCCCCATCTCCGACCCCGATCCGCCCTGGGCCCTCCTCGCCGAACTCACCCACGGCTGCCCCCTGCGCTGCGCCTACTGCTCCAACCCGACACAACTCGCTGGCAGGGCCGCCGAGTTGACGACCGACGAATGGGCGGACGTGTTCAACCAGGCGGCCGGCCTCGGCGTCGTGCAGAGCCATCTGTCCGGCGGGGAGCCGCTGCTGCGCCGCGACCTCGCGGAGATCGTCGCCGCGGCCGACTCCGCGGGCATCCACACGCAGCTCGTGACCAGCGGCGTCGGCCTGCACCGCGAGCGCCTCGGCCACCTCCGTGACGTCGGGCTGCGCAGCGTCCAGCTCTCCGTGCAGCACGCCGACCCGCGGGCCGCGGCGCGCATCGCGGGCGCCCGGGCGTTCACCGCGAAGGAACGCGCGGCCCGGCTCGTGCGGGCCGCGGGCCTGCCGCTCGGCCTCAACGCCGTACTGCACCGCGCCAACCTCGACGCGCTGGACGCCCTCGTGGAACTCGCCCTGGCCTGGGGCGCCGACCGCGTCGAACTCGCCAACACCCAGTTCTACGGCTGGGCGCTGCGCAACCGCGACGCCCTGCTGCCCTCCCGCGCGCAGGTCGCCCGCGCCCGCGAGCGCGTCGAACACTGGCGCGAGCGGCTCGCGGGCCGCATGGAACTCGTGTGGGTGGCGCCCGACTACGTCGACGGAGTCGCGAAGCCATGCATGGGCGGCTGGGGCGCGGTCTCGCTGACCGTCGCCCCCGACGGCACCGTCCTGCCCTGCCCGGCCGCCGCGGACCTGCTCGGCCCGGATGCACCGAACATCCGTGACCACCGGCTGGGCTGGATCTGGCGGGAGTCGGACGCCTTCGGCCGCTACCGCGGCGAGGCGTGGATGAGCGATCCCTGCCGCGGCTGCGAGCTGCGCACCCTCGACTTCGGGGGGTGCCGCTGCCAGGCGTACGCCCTGACCGGCGACGCCACGCGCACGGACCCCGCCTGCCACCGCTCGCCCGACCACGGCGTCGTCCGGTCCCTGGTGGACGACGCCTCCTCGGCCCGTGCGCGTGACGGCGAGCCGCCCGCGTACGCCTACCGCACCAACGCGCGGTGACCTGCCGCGACGCCACTTCTCCCGCCCCCCCACACACACAAATGCAGAGATGGAGACCGGCAACATGCCAAGAACTCTCACCGCCCTGGCAGCCGCAGGCGCCGTCGCCGCGACCTCGCTCACCCTGGCCACCGGACCGTCCGCCCACTCGGCTCCGGCCGACCGCCCCGCCCCGGCCGCCGCGGCCGGGGAGCCCGGCCGGCCCACCACCGTCTCCACCGGCTGGACCGTCCCCTGGGGCATGTCCTGGCTGCCGGACGGTTCCGCAGCCCTGATCACCGAGCGCGACGACTTCCGGGTATGGCGCCTGTCGAAGGACGGCAAGGACAAGCAACTGCTGGGCACTGTCCCCGAGTCGCAGACCACCGGTGGGGAGGGCGGCCTGATGGGGATAGCGGTCGACCCCGACTGGAACACCAACCACTACGTGTATGTGATGCACACCTCGGCCGAGGGCAACCGCATAGCCCGCATGACGTACGACGGCACGTCCCTGACCGGCTACAAGCCGCTGCTCAAGGGGATCAAGAAGAACCGGTACCACAACGGCGGCCGCCTCGCCTTCGGCCCCGACGGCCACCTCTACGCCACCACCGGCGACGCCCAGGACAAGCCCCTCGCGCAGGACAAGAACTCCCTCAGCGGCAAGATCCTGCGCCTGACGAAGGACGGCAGGCCCGCCCCCGGCAACCCCTTCGGCAACTACGTATACAGCCTGGGGCACCGCAACCCGCAGGGCCTCGCCTTCGACGCCCAGGGGCGGCTCTGGGAAGCGGAGTTCGGGGACAGCAGGCAGGACGAGCTGAACCTCATCAAGCCCGGCGGGAACTATGGCTGGCCCACCTGCGAGGGTGCCTGCAACGTCGCCGGCATGACCAACCCCAAGAAGACGTGGACCGTCGCCGAGGCCTCGCCGAGCGGGGTGGCCGTCGTCGACGGCGCGGTCTACATGGCGGCGCTGCGGGGCAAGCGCCTGTGGCGCATCCCGATCAACGCCGACAACGAGAACGTGGGCGCCGCGAAGGCGTACTACATCGGTGAGTACGGCCGTCTGCGCTCCGTCACCACCGTGCCCGGCGCCAACGCGCTGTGGCTGTCGACCACGAACGCCGACGCCAATGGCGGTCAGCCAGACGGCGTGGACAAGATCTTCCGCGTGCCGATCGGCTAGCACGCGGCCTTCGGGGTTACCGGGTCCTGAAGTGACGGAAGAGGTTGCGGGCCACGTAGACGCCCGGGCCGCCGAAACCGACGATGTCGACGCGTCCGTCACCGGTGATGTCGGTGAGGAAGCGGGGATGGTGCCCGACCCGCCAGGCTCCCGCGTCCTCGTGGTATCCGAAGGCGCGGCACACCAGTTGAGCCTGCTCGAACTGGCAGTCGCCGCGGTTGCGCGACACCCAGACCCCTTCGTCGCCGAAGCCGACGATGTCGGGGTTGCCGTCGCCGGTGACGTCGGCGACCAGGCGGAGGTGCTTGCCGCCGGTCCACCCCTGGGCGAGCCCGAAATCGTTCAGGACGAGCTTGGCGGGCTCGAACGTGCCGTCGCCGCGCCCGCGTGCGACGACGACGCCCTGCGGGCCGAACCCGACGACGTCCACCGTGCCACCGGCGGCCATGCCGACCAGGTACCTGGGATGCTCCGCGACCGAACTCCACCCCTGATCGACCCCGAAGTCGTCGAGGACGTACAGCGGTTCGGCGAACGTACCGTCCTCGCCCTGGAGGGACACCCAGACGCCGTCCGCGTGGATGCCGACGATGTCGAGCCTGCCGTCGCCGGTGGTGTCGGCGAGGAACCGCGGGTGCTTGTCGATGAGCCAGCCGCCCGCTTCCGCGCGGTGGCCGAAGGCCCTCAGCGCGGGCGCGTCGGCCAGGGGCGCGAACTTCCCTTGCTCGTCCTGGCGCGAGATCCAGACGCCGTCCTCATGGCAGCCGACGATGTCGAGCCTGCCGTCGCCGGTGGTGTCGGCGAGGAAGCGGGGGTGCTTGTCGGCGAGCCACTCGCCGGCCTGCGGGCCGTGTCCGAACGCCTTGAGGACCGGTTCGTTGCCCGCGGACGCGAAGGTCCCGCCCTCGTCCTGTACGAACATCCGGACGCCGTCGGCGGCGAGCACCACGGCGTGGGGCCGGCCGCCGCCCGTGGTGTCCGCGAGGGTCCACAGGTCCTTGGGGCTCGCCGAGGGCCCGGGTTGGTGCAGGACGCGCTCGTCGTCGTCGAACGTGCCATCGCCATGGCCGGAGGCGGCCACGGGCCCCTTGGCGGGTTTGAGACCCACGATGTCCACGCGCCCTGTTCCCGTGGTGTCGGCGAGGATCCGGTCACCGAGCCCGGACCACCGGCCCGGCTGCCCGACGGGGCCGACGCTCTTCCAGCCTCCGGCGGCCTGGTCGCTCCCGAACCGTTTGAGGACGAGCAGGATGTCACTGAAGGGAGGCGTCGCGCCCGGTGCGGGCCGCAGCGCGGCGGAGCGGGCCAGCCGCCAGGACCGGCGGCCGTTCCAGTGGCTCAGCGGCGCCCAGCGCAGCACGGGGTCGCTGGTGCGCTCGGGCTCGGCCGTGACGAACCGCCAGCGCTGGCTCTCCGTGTTGCCGTCGTACGCGCGCAGGACGACCCGGCTGTCGTCCGCCGCCGCGGGATCGTCGAGGTCGAGGACGGCGCCATCGGTCGCGCCCTCGATGAGGTAGAGGCCCGGTTCACCGTCCACGGGTACGACGTGCCACTGCTGGCTCTTCTTGCCGGCGACGGCGGCCACCTGGCGGACGCCGTGGTCCGCGGCGGCGGGGTCGTCGAGCACCTTGCCGCCGGCCACGTTGCGGATCACGTAGGCCTGCTGGTCCTGCGCCCGATCTCCTTGCGCGGCCTGCACGGGGGTGAGCTGCCATCGCTCCGGGCTCGGGCCGCCGTCGGGGAAGTCGCGGGCGACGAGCGCTCCGTCCGCGCCTGACGCGGCCTTGGCGCCGAGGGTCTTTCCCGTGGCGGCGTTGACGATCTCCAGTTTCAGTTCTTGCGTGGGCACGGGCATCGTGGTGCCTCTTCCAGGCGGTGCGGGCGTGGGCTCGGGACGGATGTGACCCGGACGGCTGTGGCGCGGTGGTGGCCGCGGATCACGTGAAGACGTGGTGGTAGGGGACGCTCCACTCGTTGGGCAGCCGCGGATAGAACGTGTTGATGACCGTCCCGGTGAAGTCGCCGCCCCAGTTGTAGGTGAGACGCACCTCGCTGCCGGGCGCCACCGCGTGGTCCGCGAACCCGAGGATGGCGTCGGGATGGGTGATCGGCACGAACGTGATCCCACCCCACGGCGTCACCGTGACCACCCACAGCTGGGTGTCCTCGGGCGCGCCGTTCTTCCCGCGCCACTTGTCGTCCACCTTGTCGGGCAGGCCGACCTGGACGGTGTCCGCCGTGCTCTTGGGGGCGTCCTGGTGGACGGTGATGCGCCTGCGCTGCGGCTTGGGCGCGCCGTCGTCGCCGCGCCCGGTGTCGGCCGCGCCCGCGGGCGCCGGCTGGGGCGGCACCTGGCCCGCGGCGCTCTCGATGAAGTACAGCGGCCGCTGCCCGAAGAAGCCGGCGGGGGTGATGTGCCAGAGGTGGCCCTTCGCCTCCTTGAGGTCCGGGTCGAGTGCGGTGGCCAGCTGAACCCCCTTGTTGTGGACGCTCGCCTTCAGCTCGGCGGGCCGCAGAAAGCCGCCGTTGAAGGCATGGATGAGCATGACCGGGCGGTTCTCGACGAGCGCGGCCACGATCGCGTTGTCGTAGCTGTTCACCGCCACCGGGCCGCCGACCACCAAATTCGACATCGTCGTGCGTTCTTGGGTGTACATCGCGGAAACCTCGCCTCTTTCTGAATTCGGAAGTGCTTCAACTTACCGCCGTGGCAAGGGAGTTGGGGACAGGCGGGGAAGTCGATTCACTCGATTGAGCGTGATGCGCGAAGGCTGTCTTCCCGAGAATTTGAGCCCGTGCTAGCTTCGCTTTTCTGGACGCATGCACAGTATTTCTGCACACGCGTCGTCACCGTTTTCATGTTTCGCCAAGTGCGGTTCTGTCAGACTCAGTCGAGGACGGGGAATGCCTTCCAACGCGTACAACCTGGACCGGGCCAAGCGCCAGCCGCTGACGAAGAAGAACCTGCGGGAACTGGCCATCGACCAGATCTGGAAATCCCTTCTGAACCACCCCAACCTGGTCTACGTGGACGACTACGGCGTGCGGCACAAGCCCGTCGGTTTCTCCGTGAACAAGTCGAGCTTCGGCGCTTTCCCCGCGCAGCTGTCCGCGTTCCAGCTGGGCTGGCTCGCCTATATGAATCTCGGGGAGCCGCTGATCGAGGAGCGGAGCGACATCGGCCAGCCCCCGCCCGACACGTTCTCCTCGCGCGCCTACGTCAACCGCAGCCAGACGGACCCGATGACTTTCACCGACTCGGTCGATTTCACCGTGTCGAACGGCGTCACGTGGTCGCTCAGCGGAGACGCCAAGCTCACCTTCGGCGGCACCGTCAGCGCGCAGCTGCAATTGCAGCTCCAGAATCAGCTCAAGATGGACCTCCAGTCACAACTCCAGGCGCAGTGCCAGAGCGAAGTGTCGGGCAAGAACGCCAACACGGTGACCAACAAGAACAGCAAGGACAACATCGGGGTGGACAATGCCAACGCCAGCGAGTCGGCCACCCGGAGCGCGGCGACGAACACCGCGACGAACTCGGTGACGAACTCGGTGGCGTTCACCACCACGGGCAGCGCGACCGGCACCGCGTCGCTCAACGCGCAGTTGGCGCTGGGCATCGCGGCGTCCGTCGGCGGCTCCCTGACCACCAGCTGGGCCTCGAAATCGCAGATCTCCGGCACGGTCCCGCCGAACTCCCGAGTGGAGACCATGGTCACGCAGCGGCGCTGCCGCAGGCAGTACACGTACGAGATCCCGGTGACCTTCTCCGGCCTGATCGCGGTGAAGTACGACGTTCCGGTCGCCGTCCTGTCTCCTCCGCAGCCCGGCGACCACCCCGGCCTGGACCACCTGGTCGCCCGGCCCATCAGCGACCTCGACCTGGCCGGCGGAGGCTTCCGGATGCATGGGCTGGCCGAGGTCGTCTCCGCCCTCGACGTCCACCACACGATGTTCGACTGCGAGCACCTGATCGACAACCAACGAGCGCTGCACAAGCAGACTTCGCCGGACGCATAGGAGTGACCATCGTGGTGTTCGACAACATCTTCCGATCCGCGAGCACGGGCGCGGGACTCTTCTCCGTGAACACCGACGGCGTCAGGCCGCAGCCGGGTGCGGACGTCGACTTCGAGGACTCCCAAGAGGGCACTTACGACGACACGAGCACGAGCCTGTTCACCAGTGGGATCCACGGAGCCACCTCCCGGGCGAAAATCGTGCGGGAACAGTCACCCGAAGCGCGGATCGTCCTGGGCTTCCTCGGCTCCTTCATCCAGGCCACCCAGGAATCGGCCGGCACGCAGGCCGAGTTCGCCAACGATCCGAGTTCGGTGTCCACGGGGGCGTCCGCCCGCATGCAGACGGCGAGCCCGACGGTGACGGAGCACAGCGGCCTCCAGAAGAACGGGGACTTGCAGGACAAGCCCACGAAAAGCGACTACACCAAACTTCCCGATACCCCGGAGGCCCCCGAGCCCCCGGCGCCTCCCGCGGCGTCCATGACGACCGCCGAGACCCCCAAGACCCTGGGGGAGACCAAGACGGACAAGGCGACCGGCGGGGGCCCGCCCGATCCTCGATGACACCCCGCTCACGGGGGGGCAGGGGCGACGCCGCCCCTGCCCCCCGTGCGTCATACGGGAAGCAACTGCCACTGCCGACCCCGGTGGTCGCCCTCCGCCCCGTGCTGTTTGATCACCGTGCGGGCGTTGGTGCCGACGTACAGCAAGAGACCGCTGTTCCGGTTCGCGATCTCGTACACCCGCGGGGTATCGGCCACCGAGCCCACCGGGATCAGCCGCCACTGCTGGTGGTGCGCGTCCGCACCCTCGTAGGCGCGCTGCGCGACCACCGCCCCGGGCCTCTTCTGCTCCGCGACGACCTCCAGGACCTTGCCGCTGCGCACGTTCTCGATCCGGTACAGGACATCGCCGTTGTCCTGGCCCGTCGCGACCAGCCGCCACCGCTGGTGGTCCCGGGGAACGGCGAGGAGCTGGTGGACCTCGGCCCCGTCGTCGAGGGACTCCCGCGCGACCGCCATGCGCAGCTTGCTGCGGGTGTTGGCCCAGGTGACCACCGTTCCCGACTCGGGCAGGGCGGCCATCCTCGGTGACGCGATCTTCCTGACCCGGTGGTTGTCGCCATCGGCGATGTAGAGGGTGTCGACGCAGTCCACGGCGAGCCCGCGCGGCTTTTTCAGCAGGGCCGAAGCGGCCGGGCCGCCGTCACCGCCGTAGTTGGCGCTGCCCGTGCCGGCGACCGTGCTGATCTTTCCGTCGGGCGTGACCTTCCTGACCCGGTGGTTCTCGTACTCGGAGACGTAGAAGTTGCCGACGCTGTCCACCGCCAAGCCCATGGGGAGACGCAACCGGGCGTCGGTGGCGGGGCCTCCGTCATCGCTGGAGCCGGCGGTGCCCCCGCCGGCGACCGTGCTGATCTTCCCGTCGGTTGTGACCTTCCTGACCCGGTGGTTGTTGCCATCGGCGATGTAGAGGTTGCCCGCGCCATCGAACGCCAGCGCACGCGGGCCGTTCAGTTGGGCGGAAACCGCTGGGCCGCCGTCCCCCTGGGACCCAGCGGCCCCGTTCCCGGCGACCGTGCTGATCTTCCCGTCGGCCGTGACCTTCCTGACCCGGTGGTTGTCGCAGTCGGAGATGTAGAGGTCGCCGGTGCTGTCGACCGCCACCCCCAACGGGTAGTGCAACCGGGTGCCGCTGGCCTGGCCCCCGTCAGGGGTGAAACCCGCGGTGCCGGTGCCGGCGACTGTGCTGATCTTTCCGTCGGCCGTGACCTTGCGGACCCGGTGGTTGCTGGAATCGGTGATGTAGAGGTTGCCCGCGCCGTCCACCGCCACCTCGCGCGGGCAGTTCAACTGGGCGGACACGGCGGTGGCGTCGTCTCCTCCGCCTCCCGCGCGCCCGGTCCCGGCCACCGTACGGATCTTTCCGTCCGTCGTGATCTTCCTGACCCGGTGGTTGTTGTACTCGGCGACGTAGAGGTTGCCGATGCTGTCCACCGCGATCCCGTACGGAACGTCCAACTGGACTGTCGTCGCGGGCTCGTTGTCCCCTCTGGTCCCCGCGGCCCCGGTGCCCGCGACCGTGCTGATCGAAGGAGCGAAGTCCTCGCCACCCGTGGCTGCTGCTTGGGCAGTGCTCATGGTCATCCCTTCACGGTCCACCCCGACCGCTGACTGCGAGCGGTACTCGGTCAACTCCAGAAAGTCACATGAACCAGAGAGGTGACAAGATCCCTTACGGGTGGTTTGGGTGCGGCACGCCGAGGGCACGCCGCAGCGCCAGGAGCGGGCCCATGGCCCCGCTAGCTGCGGTACAGCGCCTCGACCTCCGCCGAGTACACCGTCTCGATCGCCTTGCGCTTCAACTTCAGGGAGGGCGTGAGCAGGCCGTGCTCCTCGCTGAACTGATGCGCCAGTATCCGGAACGTACGGATCGACTCGGCCTGTGAGACCAGGGTGTTCGCCGCGACCACGGCCCTGCGCACCTCCGTCTCCAGATCCGGGTCGCGCACCAGCTCACCGGGGGGCAGCAGGGGCTTGCGGCGCATGGCCAGCCAGTGCTCCACGGCCTCGGCGTCCAGCGTGACGAGCGCCGCGATGTAGGGCCGGTCGTTGCCCACGAGGATGCACTGCGCGACCAGCGGATGGTCACGCACACGCTCCTCCAGTTGGGCCGGCGAGACGCTCTTGCCGCCGGAGGTCACGAGGATCTCCTTCTTGCGGCCCGTGATCGTCAGATAGCCGTCCTCGTCGAGCGAGCCCAGGTCGCCGGTGGCCAGCCAGCCGTCGCGCAGGGACGCCTCGGTGGCCGCCGGGTTGTTGAGATAGCCCTGGAAGACGTTGCCGCCGCGCAGCCAGACCTCGCCGTCCTCCGCGATGTGCACGGTGGTGCCGGGGATGGCCTGGCCGACCGTGCCGTAGCGGGTGCGCTCGGGCGGGTTGGCGGTCGCAGCGGCCGTCGACTCGGTCAGCCCGTACCCCTCGTAGATCGTCACGCCCGCGCCCGCGAAGAACAGCCCGAGCCGCCGGTCCATGCCCGAGCCGCCCGACATCGCGTGCCGCACCCGGCCGCCCATCGCGTCGCGCACCTTGGAGTAGACGAGCTTCTCGAAGAACTGGTGCTGCATGCGCAGCCCCGCCGAAGGCCCGGGCCCCGACCCGAACGCCTTGGCCTCCATCGCGTCCGCGTACCGCACCGCGCACTCGACGGCCTTGTCGAACGCGCCCGCCTTCCCCTCCTTCTCCGCCTTGCGCCGCGCCGCGTTGAAGACCTTCTCGAAGATGTACGGCACGGCCAGGATGAACGACGGTCGGAACGCGGCCAGGTCGGGCAGCAGCGCCGCCGCGTTGAGGTTCGGCTGGTGGCCCATCTTGACCCGGCCGCGCACCGCCGCGACCTGCACCATGCGGCCGAAGACGTGCGCCAGCGGCAGGAACAGCAGCGTGGTGGCCTCGTCGCCGCGCTTGGAGTGGAAGACCGGCTCCCAGCGCCCGACCATCACGTCCGCCTCGAACATGAAGTTCGCGTGGGAGATCAGACAGCCCTTGGGGCGGCCCGTGGTACCCGAGGTGTAGATGATCGTGGCGATCGAGTCGGGGGTCACCGCGCGGCGGTGGCGGTGCACCACCTCGTCGTCGATGTCCCGGCCCGTGCCGGTCAGTTCACCGACGGCGTCGGCGTCCAGCTGCCACAGTCGGCGCAGCTGCGGCAGCCGGTCGATGACCGAGCCGATGGTCATCGCGTGGTCCTCGTGCTCGACCATCGCGGCGGACACCTGGGCGTCGTGCAGCATCCAGAAGACCTGCTCGGCCGAGGAGGTCGGGTAGACCGGCACGACCTGGGCGCCGATGGTCCACAGGGCGAAGTCGAAGAGCGTCCACTCGTACCGGGTGCGGGACATGATGGCCACGCGGTCGCCGAACCGTACGCCCTGCGCGATCAGGCCCTTCGCCAGCGCCAGCACCTCGTCGCGGAACGCGGCCGAGGTGACGTCGTGCCAGCGTCCGTCGACCTTGCGGCCGAGGGCGACGTGCGCAGGGTCGTCGAGGGCATGGTCGAAAACGGCGTCGGCAAGGCCGCCCACCAGTGGCGCCGACGCCATCGGGGGGTTCGTGAACTCGCGCAATGATGCTCCTTGTGGCGCTCCGCACAGCGCCTGGACCGTACCCCACGGCGCGGCCCCCCGGGAGGGGGCCGAAACGCGGTGGTACGGACCATCGGCACAGGTCAGGCGGTAAAAATACGGCCACAAAGGGAAGGGTCGGACAGATCTACTTACGCTGGAGTAAGTTTCGGTGGCGTAATCTCCACCGAATCTGTACGCGGCGTGCAGAGATGCGGTGCTACAGACCGAGCTCGACCTCGAACTCGCCGGCTTCCAGGATCGCCTTGACGGCGGTCAGGTAGCGGGCGGCGTCGGCTCCGTCGACCAGGCGGTGGTCGTAGGAGAGCGAGAGGTGCGTCATGTCCCGTACGGCGATGGTCTCGCCGAGGTCGGGGTGGTTGATGACGACCGGGCGCTTGACGGTGGCGCCGATGCCGAGGATGGCGGCCTGGTTCGGCGGCACGATGACCGTGTCGAACAGGGCGCCGCGCGAGCCGGTGTTGGAGATGGTGAAGGTGGCGCCCGACATGTCGTCCGGGGTGAGGCCGCCGCCGCGGGCCTTGCCGGCCAGTTCGGCGGTCTTCTTGGAGATGCCGGCGATGTTGAGGTCGCCCGCGCCCTTGATGACCGGGGTCATCAGGCCCTTCTCGGCGTCGACGGCGATGCCGATGTTCTCCGCGTCGAAGTAGGTGATGGTTCCTTCGTCGTCGTTGATGCGGGCGTTGATGACCGGGTGGGCCTTCAGTGCCTGGGCGGCGGCCTTGACGAAGAACGGCATCGGGGACAGCTTGACGCCCTCGCGGGCGGCGAAGGCGTCCTTGGCCTTGGCGCGCAGCTTCATCAGCTTGGTGATGTCGACCTCGACGACCGAGGTCAGCTGGGCCTGCGAGTGCAGGGCCTTCATCATGTTGTCGCCGATGACCTTGCGCATGCGGGTCATCTTGACGGTCTGCCCGCGCAGCGGGGACGCCTCCAGGGCCGGCGTCGCACCCCTGTCCTGTGCCGGGGCGGCCTTCTTGGCCTCGGCGGCGGCGATGACGTCCTGCTTGCGGATGCGGCCGCCGACACCGGAACCGGTGACCTCGGAGAGGTTCACGCCGTTCTCGGACGCCAGCTTGCGGACCAGCGGGGTCACGTAGGCGCCGTCGTCGGCGGTGGGCGGCGAGGTGGGGGCGGCGGGCGCGGTGAGGCCCGGCCGCGTGGCGGAAACCGACGGCTGGGCCGCGGCGGTAGCCGGTCCCGGAGCCGCAGCGGTGGGAGCCGCAGCCGAAGCCGCCGCCGGTGCCGCAGCGGCAGCGGCGGTGCGACAACCGGAGCCACTGGCTCCGCCGCCCTCGCGGGCCTGCCCCGGCCGATGTCGCCGAAGCCGCAGCCGAAGCCGTGGCGGTCGGCGCAGCCGGAGTCGCCGGTGCCGCGGCGGCAGCGGTGGGCGCGGCAACCGGAGCCACTGGCTCCGCCGCCCTCGCGGGGCCTGCCCCGGCCGAATCCGCCCCCGGTTCCTCCGCCCCGGCAGAGCCCGGCGCGCCGACCACCGCCAGTTTCGCGCCCACCTCCGCCGTCTCGTCCTCGCCGACCACGATCTCCAGCAGCACCCCGGCCACCGGCGACGGAATCTCCGTGTCGACCTTGTCCGTCGAGACCTCCAGGAGGGGCTCGTCGGCCGCGACCTCCTCGCCGACCTCCTTCAGCCAGCGGGTGACCGTGCCCTCGGTGACGGACTCACCGAGCGCGGGCAACGTGATGACCTCGGACATGCTCACGCCTCCACCCCGTAACGCGCCGCGGCCTGACGTACCGTCTCCTGCTTGACCTCGCCGCGCCGGGCGAGCGTCGCGAGGACGGCGACCACGATCGAGGGAGCGTCCACACCGAAGTGGCGGCGGACGTTCTGAGGCCGACCGCATGGACGTACGGGACGGCCCGCGACCCCACGGCCGCTCGCACGGCCCGGGACGCCGCCCGTGGCCGCGCGGAGGTTCTCCGCCTCCGCGTCGAGCGCCTCGCGCCGCAGCTCCGTCCAGGACGGGGCGGACCACACGTCGGCGGCGACACCCCAGTCCTCGCGCAGGAGCCGCTGGGCCTCCAGGGCCCAGTGGACGGCGGTGCCGGAGGCCAGAAGTTGCAGGCGCGGGCTGTCGGCGGCCGCGTCGACGGCCTCCTGGTACCGGTAGAGGCCGCGCAGGATGCCTTCCTCCACGCCCTCGCCGGACGGCATGGGCGGCTGGACCTTCGTCTCGTTGTAGACGGTGAGGTAGTAGAAGACGTCCTCGGCGTCGGGGCCGTACATGCGGCGCAGCCCCTCACGGACGATGACGGCGACCTCGTACGCGAACGCGGGGTCGTAGCTGACCGCGGCCGGGTTGGTGGACGCGATCAGGTGCGAGTGCCCGTCGGCGTGCTGGAGGCCCTCGCCCGTCATGGTCGTGCGACCCGCGGTCGCTCCGATGACGAAGCCGCGGCCCAGCTGGTCGGCGAGCGCCCAGAACTGGTCGGCCGTGCGCTGCCAGCCGAACATCGAGTAGAAGATGTAGAAGGGGATCATCGGTTCGGCGTGCGTCGCGTACGACGTGGCCGCTGCCGTCAGCGAGGCCAGCGAACCGGCTTCCGTGATGCCCTCGTTGAGGATCTGCCCGTCCTTGGACTCCTTGTAGTAGAGGAGCTGGTCGCGGTCGACGGGGTCGTAGGTCTGGCCCACCGGCGAGTAGATGCCGGCCGAGGGGAACAGCGACTCCATGCCGAAGGTGCGGGCCTCGTCGGGGACGACGGGGACCCAGCGCCCGCCGGTCTCCTTGTCCCGCATCAGCTCCTTCACCAGCCGGACGAACGCCATGGTGGTGGCGATCTCCTGGTTGCCCGAACCCTTCTTCAGCGCGTCGAACGGCTTCGCGGACGGCATCGGCAGCGGCTTGGGGACGACCTTGCGCGCGGGGGCCGGACCGCCGAGGGCGGCGCGGCGCTCCTTGAGGTAGCGGGCCTCGGGGGAGTCGGGCCCCGGGTGCCAGTACGGCACCAGGGAGTCGTCCAACGCCTTGTCGGGGATGGGCAGTTCGAGCAGATCCCGCATGGCGCGGAACTCCTTGCCCGAGAGCTTCTTCATCTGGTGGTTGGCGTTGCGCGACTCGAAGCCGGGGCCGAGCGTCCAGCCCTTCACCGTCTGGACCAGGACGACCGTGGGCGCGCCCTCGTGTTCCAGGGCGGCGCGGTAGGCGGCGTACACCTTGCGCGGTTCGTGACCGGCCCGCGAGGTGCCGACGATCTCCTGGAGGCGTGCGTCGCTCAACCGGTCGGCGAGCGGGGCGAGCGCGGGGTCCGCGCCGAGGAACCGCTCGCGGATGTACGCGCCGTCGCGCGCCGCGAAGGTCTGGAACTGCCCGTCGGGGACGCTCCCGAGGCGGCGCACCAGAGCGCCTTCGGTGTCGTCGGCGAGCAGCTCGTCCCAGGCCTGTCCCCACAGGGACTTGACGACGTTCCAGCCGGCCGCGCGGAACTGCCGCTCCAGCTCCTGCACGATCTTGTAGTTGCCGCGCACGGGGCCGTCGAGGCGCTGGAGGTTGCAGTTGATGACGAAGGTGAGGTTGTCCAGCTTCTCGCGCGCGGCGAGGGCGAGGGCCGCCGTCGACTCGGGCTCGTCCATCTCGCCGTCGCCGAGGAACGCCCACACGTGTGAGCCGGAGGTGTCCTTGATGCCGCGGTTGGTGAGGTAGCGGTTGAAGCGCGCCTGGTAGATGGCGGAGAGCGGGCCGAGGCCCATGGAGACGGTCGGGAACTCCCACAGCCAGGGCAGGCGGCGCGGGTGCGGGTAGGACGGCAGCCCGTCACCGCCGGCCTCCTGCCGGAAGCGGTCCAACTGCCCCTCGCTCAGGCGCCCTTCGAGGAACGCGCGGGCGTAGACGCCGGGGGAGGCGTGACCCTGGACGTACAGCTGGTCACCGGAGCCGTCGGCCTCCTTGCCGCGGAAGAAGTGCTGGAAGCCCACTTCGTACAGCCAGGCCGCCGAGGCGAAGGTCGCCATGTGCCCGCCGAGGCCTCCGCGCTGGTTGCCGCGCGTGACCATCGCCGCCGCGTTCCAGCGGTTCCAGGCGGTGATCCTGGCCTCCATCGCCTCGTCGCCGGGGTAGGCCGGTTCGGCGGCGGTGGGGATGGTGTTGATGTACGGCGTCTCCAGGAACGGCGGGACGTCGATGCCGGTGCGCCGCGCGTGTTCGTTCACGCGCTGCAGAAGCTGTGCGGCCCGTTGCGGACCCCCGAACTCGGCTGCCGCGTCGAGGGATTCACGCCACTCGGCGACCTCGGACGGGTCCTTGTCGGGAAGCTGGTCGAGCTGGGACACGGATGATCCCCTTTCACATTCCTGGGTGAGCGGGGCCGGATATACGGGTGGTCCGGCCGGTGTACGAGGGCGGCGACGCACACCCTGGCTGACGCTGACGCCGCTTTCGTCATGCGGAAGCGTGTTTCCGTTTTCAGAACCTAGAAGCCGTTGTTAGATGCAGTCAACACTTACCGGCGAGTAATGAGCGATGATCGATCATTTCTCACGATGCGAGACCCCGGCGGCGGCCCGGCGGAGCAACTCCTCATAGACCGAGGGGTCGTTGCCCGTCACCTCGGGGAAGCCGGTGCCGTACTTGCCGTGCCAGCGGGCCGTCACCCCGGGGTTGGCGTGGTCCGAGCCGTCCGGCAGGTAGAGATGCGGGCTGCACTGGACCTGGTGCTCTTGGGCGCACGCGAAGTCCTCCGTGATGACGCGGCGCGCCCGCCCGTCGTCCAGGCCCTCGGCGATCGCCGACGCGTCGACGCCCGGGGTCTCCTGCGCCACGTCGAGGACCACCGAGCGGGCACCGATGGACCGGCTCTCGGCCCAGAAGGCCCGGCGCAGCGCGAGATCGAGCCGTTCGGATACCTCCAGGCCCTGCCGCTTGGCCAGTTGCACGGCTTCGAGCGCCGGCAGCGACGAGGACGGGAACTTCCAGTCCGGCGCCCGCCACAGCTGCCAGCCGGCGTCGGGCTCGATGTGCGCCACCCCGCCGACCTCGGAGTCCGTGCCCGGCCGCGGGCTCGGCCCGTTGTTGAACAGCTCCAGGGGGAAGGCCCGGTGGTCGAACCGGACCCGGCTCTCCAGGCCGAGCCTGGCCCGCGTGGTGTGCAGCCTGTACAGCGCCACGTGGGCGAAGGAGCACCAGATGTCGGAGAACACGGTGATGGTGTGCGGCGCGACCCGCTCACGGGGGTGCGGTGTAGTGGGGGCGGCGGGTGTGGTGGTCAAGGCGTTCACGTTCCTATCGGCTTGTGTGCGTAGTCCAGGACGTGCAGTTCGAGCATGCGGCCGACGTAGGGGTCCTGGCGCCGGAAGGCGTCCACGATGGCGATGTGGTCCTCGGCGTTCTCGTGCAGTTCGGTGCGCAGCCACTTCAGGGAGAGGCGGGTCCACAGCTCGATGGCCAGGGACTCCCAGTTGCGCAGCAGTACTTCGTTCCCCGCCGCCCGGACGATCTCCCGGTGGAACTCGACCGCGCAGTGGATCTGGAGATCGGGGTCCCCGTCCCGCGCCGCTTGGTGCAGCAGCTCCAGGTGCGGTTCCAGCTCCGACACGTCCCCCGCGAGCCGGCGTACGGCCAGCTGGCCGGCGAGGCGCTCCAGGGCGGCACGCACCGGATAGACCGCGGGCAGGTAGTCCGGGGTCAACTCCCGTACTCGTACACCCTTGTTGGGGATCATGTCCACGAGCTGCATGGCCTGGAGGTCGCGCAGCGCCTCGCGCACGGGTCCGTGGCTGACGTCGAGTTCCTGGGCGATGTGCCGCTCGATGATGCGGTCGCCGGGGCGCCAGCGGCCGTTCAGCAGCCCGTCGAGGAGGGCGCGCCGCACCTGTTCGCTCAACGGGACGCGCTTCAACGAGGCGGCGGACGCCGGGACTTCGGTGACTCTCTCACCTGACATGGGGACTCCGGTCGGAACGGGCGGGCGGCGGCCCGGAAGGGTTGAGCGATGATCGATCATCGTCTAACGTACGTCACGGTGGTCACGCCGCACCAGGTTCAAAACCCTCAGAGGCAAACCCTGTTGCGGCCCAGCCGGGTGCGGGCCCGGCTGCTCTCCGCGATGACGCGCGTTTCCGAGCAGATCTCCACCTTCTTCCCGACACCGACGCGCCGAACGGGCCCAGCCGCCGTGCCGTGCGGGCATGCCCCAGCCCTCGCGCGTCGCCCTCTTCCCCCAAGGACTCCTGTGACCGAGCAGCTTCTCGACCTCACCCAGCACGAGATCCAGGCACTGAAGACCCGGTTCAACCTCGCCGACGCCCACACCCACCAGCAGCAGTCCCCGGGCCAGCGCGAGATCGTGTCGGCCCTGCCCGCCCTCTGGTACGAAGCCGAGGAGACGCGCCAGGCGGACCTGGAAGACCGTTTCAAGGAGGTCTTCTTCCGGCTGCACGGCCAGAACAGCGTGCGCGCCGAGACGACGATGCTCTCCTACGCGGCTTCCATCTCCACGCTCGTCGCGGGCATGTACCTGCGGCGCAACGACATCAGCGTCAGCCTCGTCGAACCCTGCTTCGACAACCTCCCCGACGTCCTGCGCAACGTCGGCGTCCACCCGGTGCCGGTCCCCGAGGACGCCCTGCACGACGCCGACCGCATCTACGACCGCCTCGCCGAGTCCGTCACCACCGACGCGCTGTTCCTCGTGGACCCCAACAACCCCACGGGTTTCTCGCTGCTCAGCCATGGCCGCAAGGGTTTCGAGGAAGTCGTCCGCTACTGCGTCGACCACGACAAACTCCTCGTCGTCGACCTCTGCTTCGCCGCCTTCGCCCTCGCCGACCCGCGCTTCGGCCGGTTCGACCTCTACGAACTCCTCGACGCCTCCGGAGTGCGCTACATCGCCCTGGAGGACACCGGGAAGACCTGGCCGCTCCAGGACGCCAAGTGTGCCCTGCTCACGTGCAGCCGCGACCTGTACGAGGACGTCTACAACATCCACACCAGCGTCCTGCTCGACGTCTCGCCGTTCGTCCTCAACTTCCTCGCCCGCTACGTCGAGGACTCCATCGAGGACGGCATGGCCTCGGTCCGCGACGTCATCACCCGCAACCGCGAGACCGCCCTCAAGGCCCTGGAGGGCAGCCTCCTCGAACACCTCGACCCCGCGGTCAACGTCAGCGTCGCCTGGTTCCGGATCACCGACGACCGGATCAAGGCGACCGAACTCCAGGCCCACCTCATCGAGTACGAGGTCTACGTGCTGCCCGGCACGTACTTCTACTGGAACGAGCCGGAGCGCGGCGAGGCTTACGTCCGCATCGCGCTCGCCCGCGACCCCCAGGAGTTCGCGGACTCCCTCACCCGCCTGCGCGAGGCGGTGGACAGCTATGCCGCGTGACGTCTACGTGGACGCGTCCCTGTTCATGGGGATGCACAGCGCCGATCCGGCCGTGCGCGCCGCCTGCGCCGCCTTCTTCGCCGAACACCTCCACCGGCCGGTCGTGATGACGTACGAGGAAGTCGGCCGGTGCGACGACCTGGTGTGGAGTCACTCGCGCCACGAGCAGGACGTCTACTACCCCTTCATGGACGTGCTGCACTCCCTCATGCCGATCCGGCGGCGCGCCTACACCGCCGCCGACTGGGCGGCGCTGGACCGGCTGCCGGCCCGCGCCGGCACCCTCGCCCCGCGCGAGCGGATGCTGCTGGCGTCCGTCCTGGCCACCGAGGGCGAACTGGTCACCGTCAACCCCCGCCTCACGGCGCTCGCCGCGGACGGACTCCCGGTGCACGCCCCGCGACCGGCGGACGGAGCGGTGCGGTTCGCCGACGCCGACGACGTACTCGACGGCCTGTACCGCACGTCCCTGACCCTGGAGGTCGACCATGCCGCCGTCTGAAGCAGCCGAGAACCGGTACGCCGCCGTGGAGGAGCTGAAGCGGCTGCGCGGCGTCGTCGTGCCGCTCGTGACCCCCGTCGACGCGCGGCACAAGGTGTGCGAGCGGAGCGTCGCCCGGCTGATGGACAGCCTGCGGGGCCGGGTCGCGGGGTACATGCCGGCGCTCAGCACCGGGGAGGGCTGGAAGCTCTCCCTCAAGCAGTGGATCGACATCGTGCACCTGACCGTCGAGCACGCCGACGGCGCCCCGGTCCTCGCCGGCGTGGAGGTCGGCCGGCCCGCCGGCATCCTGGCGCGGGCCGCCCTCGCCGAGGCCCTGGGCGCCGACGCCATCGTCGTACCGCCGCCGTTCCCGGCCGCAGACACGCCGCGCCCCACGCTCGTCGAGCACTTCCGGGAGATCGTCGACAAGAGCCCGCTGCCGGTCTTCGTCTACCACGAGAACGCGGTCTCCAAGATGGACCTGGACGTGACCGCGCTGCGCGAGGTGTGCGCGCTGCCGGGCGTCATCGGCGTCAAGGAGTCCAGCGGTGACGCCCGGTTCACCAAGGAACTGCTGGCCGGCGGGGTGCCGGTGCCGGTGTTCCAGGGCTGGGAGCACCAGATCGCCGACGTCCCCGGCGTGCAGGGCTTCGTCGGCCCACTGGCCAACCTCGAACCCGACACCTGCGACGAGGCCGTGACGTCCTTCTCCCGCCTCTCCCAGGAGCGGGTCGACGAACTGTCGGAGCAGTACGGCCTGTTGGCGGACGACTGGTACCTGCACGTCAAGACCGAGCTGGCCCGGCGCGGCGTCATCAGCACGGCGCTGGCCGTCGGCTGACCTCGCCCCCCATTCCCGCATTCCCGCCAAGCGCGAAGGAGCGCCCCAGTGACAGCGAACGCCACCGCGGAACGCACCGCGGGCAGCCGCCTGTTCGTCCTCAACCGCACCATCCCCAGCCCCGAGGAACTGCGTGAACTGCACGACCTCGAAGAGCGGCTGATCGCCTCCCGGGTCCGCGAGATCGAGGCCGCGGCACCGGACCTGCCGGACCGCGCCGCCCTCGGCCGGCAGATGAAGGAACTGCTCAAGGCCGAGGAGGCCGACCCGCCGGAGTTCGAGCGCGTCATGGCCGAGGACCTGGACCTCGAACAGTTCAAGGAGGTCGTCGCGCAGTTCGCGGTGGACGGCCTGACCGAGTCCGAGTCGTTCCTGCCGATCGTCTGGCGGCTCCCGAAGAAGGCCAAGATGGCCGTGTTCCGGGTCCTCATCGACGAGTTCGGCTGCGGCAACCTCGACCAGGCGCACTTCAACATCTACCGCGACCTGATGACCGAACTGGGCATGTCCCTGCAGGTCGAGGACTATCTCGACCGCACGAACGAGGAGACGTACGCGTACGTCAACACGTTCTTCTGGGCGGCGGCCCGGGCCCCGCGCCCCGAGTACTTCCTCGGCACGCTCTGCTACCTGGAGTCCAGCATCCTCTACGCCTTCAAGTGCTTCGCCGCGGCGGCGCAGCGGCTCGACCTCAAGGGCGCCCGCTACTACACCGAGCACCTGCACATCGACCACTTCCACGCCAAGGAACTCCAGGTCGCCATCAGGGAGTTCGACGCCGAGGCCGACCTGCACCCGGTGAAGGTATGGGCCGGGTTCAAGATGGCCAGCGAGGTCATCGGCGGCGCCACCGAGGCGGCGGTCGCCTCCGCGCTCAAGGCGGCCTGAGTGGACGACGCCACCATCGAGCAGGTGGGCGATGACAAGCTCCGGGTGCGGGTCGGCGGGCGGGAGTTCGAGGTGGACGCGGCCTGCCCGCACCGCAAGGGCTTCCTCGCCCACGGCTATGTGAACGCCGCGCGGCTGCGGATCACCTGCCCCCTGCACCACTCCAGCTTCTCGCTGGAGACGGGCGAGGCGATCACCGGGCCCACCGACCGGCGCCTGTGCACCCGGGAGACCACCCCACCCGCCGGCTGACCCCTACGGCTGCAACAGGGCGGCGGGCGCCGGGCCGCCGCCCCGGAATCCGCCGTCCGGCACATCGAGTAGGCGCCGCTCCCGCGCCGCCGCAAGGAACTCACCCACCCGCGACCGCCGCCTCAGCGTCGCGCCGCAGCCGTCCCCGCCCGCCAGGATCGCCGCCGCCAGCGCGTCCGCGGCGCCCGGCGCGCCCTGCTCGGCGGCGCGCCGCTCGCCGTGCAGCAGGACGAAGTCGACCGAGCCGAGCTCCGGCAGGCCCGCCCGGTCCGGGACGCGGACCAGGCCCGGCGGGATCAGCCCGCGCGAGTGCGCCATCACGCCGAGGCCCGCGCGGGCCGCCGCCACCAGGCCGTTGAGGCTGCCGCTGGTGCACGCCACGCGCCAGGCACGGCCGCGCCGCTCCAGCGCCTCGAAGGCGAGGGCGCGGGTGATGCCCGGCGGCGGATAGACGATCAGCGGCACCGGGCGTTCGGGGTCCAGGCGCAGCCGTTCGGAGCCGATCCACACCAGCTGGTCGTGGCGGACCAGTTCGCCGCGCGGGTCCTCCGGGCGCCGCTTGGCGAGCACCAGGTCGAGCTTGCCCGCGTCCAGCCGCTCGTGGAGCGTGCCGGAGAGCTCGACGGTCAGCTCCAGGTCGACGTCCGGGTGGTCGTGCCGGAAGGACTCCAGGATGTCGGTGAGCCGGGTGAGGACGAAGTCCTCCGACGCCCCGAACCGCAGCCGCCCGCCGAGCCGCGTCCGGGTGAAGAACGCCGCCGCCTGCTCGTGCACCGCGAGGATCCGCCGGGCGAAGCCGAGCATCGCCTCGCCGTCCTCGGTCAGCTCGACGGTGTGGGTGTCACGGGTGAACAGCGGCCGCCCGGTGGCGTCCTCCAGGCGGCGCACGTGCTGGCTCACCGTCGACTGGCGCAGGCCGAGACGCCGGGCGGCCTGCGTGAAGCTCAGCGTCTGGGCCACCGCGAGGAAGGTGCGGAGCTGCGAAGGGTCGTACACGCCACCAGCGTAGTACCGCTCATCGCGATCCGTGATGACAGTGAGAGCGGTGTACTGGATTCCCGATCGCACCGGACAGGAGGATCATGGAGAGGGCACGTTCCGGCCGAAGGCCGGATTTCGCCCCCCACCGAGAGCATGGAGCACCGTGAAACGCCTGAAGTGGCCGTCGTGGATGCCGGTCGACCCCTACATCGTGGCGCTGCTCGCGATCGTCGGGATCGCGGCCCTGGTGCCCGCCCGCGGCACCGCCGCCGATGTCGCCTCCGGGGCCTCCACCGCCGCCGTCTCGTTCCTCTTCTTCCTCTACGGGGCCCGGCTGTCGACCCGCGAGGCGCTCGACGGGCTCAAGCACTGGCGGCTGCACGTCACGGTCCTCGTCTGTACGTTCCTCGTCTTCCCGCTGCTCGGACTCGCGGCGAAGGGGCTCGTGCCCTACGTCCTGACACCCGCCCTCTACAGCGGTTTCCTCTTCCTCACGCTGGTGCCGTCGACGATCCAGTCGTCCATCGCCTTCACCTCCATCGCCCGCGGCAACGTCCCCGCGGCCATCTGCGCGGGCTCCTTCTCCTCGCTCGCCGGCATCCTGCTCACCCCGCTGCTCGCGGCGGCCCTGCTCGGCAGCAGGGGCGGCGGCTTCTCGGCGGACTCCGTCGTCAAGATCGTGCTGCAACTGCTCGTGCCGTTCGTCGCCGGGCAGCTCCTGCGCCGCTGGATCGGCGGCTTCGTCACACGGCACAAGAAGGTCCTCGGGTACGTGGACCGCGGCTCGATCCTGCTCGTCGTCTACACCGCCTTCAGCCAGGGCATGGTGCAGGGCATCTGGAGCCAGGTCACCCCGTGGCGGCTGCTCGCGCTGCTCGGCGTCGAGGCGGTGCTGCTCACCGTGATGCTGACGCTGACCTGGTACGGCGCCAAGCGGCTCGGCTTCGGCCGCGGCGACCGCGTCGCCATCCAGTTCGCCGGGTCGAAGAAGTCCCTGGCCGCCGGGCTGCCCATGGCGAGCGTCCTGTTCGGGGCGCACGCCTCCCTCGCCGTCCTGCCGCTGATGCTCTTCCACCAGATGCAGCTGATGGTCTGCGCGGTCATCGCCAAGCGCCGCTCGCGCGATCCGCGCGACTTCGACGGCGAGGAGCCGCTCAGCGCGGCTCCGCAAGGCGCAGCGTCACGAACCGCGGCCGGTACAGCGCCACGTTCCGGTTGACGTTCGCCTGCGCGCTCGCGGGCACCGGGTCCAGCCAGTTCACGTCGTAGCTCAGCACCACGCGCCCGTCCCCGCCGAGCGCCGGGTGGGCCTGCGGGTTGTACGCCGCCGTGTCCTGACGCGGCGCGGCGTCCTTCGGCAGCGGCGCCTCGAACCCCTTGGCGGGGCCGTGCCAGGGCCCGGTGGGGGAGCAGGACCAGTACGACGTGACGGTGGTCAGCCCCTCGGTGCCCGCGGCCATGGTGAACAGCACATACGTGCCCTCGTCCCGCACCACGGTGAACGCGCTGCCCACCCCCTTGCGCTTCCCGTCCCCGAGGACCGGCCGTGACGTGGCCCCGCGCCCCCACTCCTCGCCGTCCCAGTACTCCCACGCGTCCGCCTCGGCGAGCCTGCCGTGCGGGACCCGCGCGACATGGGCGTGCGAGGACGGCCGCGAGGTGGCCTGGGCGTCCGTGCCGCCGAAGACGTACGTCCAGCCGTCGTCGTCGACCGCCGCCGCGCCGTACAGGACCCGCTTCTCCGGGTCCTTCACGCCCTGCTGGTCGGAGACCTTCACGATGCCCTCGACGCGCAGGTCGGGCAGGGAGAGCGTGGCGACCTCCGTGGCGAGGGGGACGCCGTAGATCCAGGGGCCCTGGCTCGCCATGCGGGTCCACAGCAGTACGCGTACGACCTGCTCGTCCGAGCCCGGCGAGCGGGGCTCGACGCGCGCCGCCACCGGCCAGCGCCACTGCTGGGGGGCCGGGTCGGCGAAGAGGGGAGTGGGGAGGGTGCGGCTGAGGGTGCCCGAGCGGGACATCACCACGGCGGAGTTGCGCACCATCGGCGCGTTGGTGTCCCGCCAGGTGTGGGGTTGGCCCGCCGGGTTGGGCGGGGCGTGGACCTGGCCGAGGAAGGTGTCGGAGAACAGCCACAGGACGCGCCCGTCCGGCAGCCGCACCGAATGGGTGCCGTCCCCGCCGGTCCAGTCGTCGGACCGCGTCCCGTCGTCGCCGTAGCGCGCGAACTCCCCCGTCGCCTTGTCGTCGGCCGACCAGGACGCCACGGCCTTGGGGCGGCACGCCGCGTCGGGCGCGCCCTCCCGGTCGTCTTCCGGGAGGGCGATGAGCAGGACGGCCGCGCAGGCGACGGCGAGCAGCAGGACCAGCCAGATCCCGCCGCCCGCGCCACCGCGCCGTTCTCGGTCGGACACGCCGGGGACGTTAGTTGCTGCCGCGCACGCGGTCCATGGGGAGCCGGGTGACGGTGTCCCGTGTCACAGGAGCCTCACCGGTGCGCAGGGCTTCCACCTCCGCGTCGCTCAGGGCTTTGTCGTACACCGCCACGTCGTCGACCGACCCGGTGAAGTGGGCGCGGCTGTCCATGCGTTGCCCGATGTGCACGCCGAAGGCGGAGTTGCGGCTGACCGAGCCCGGCACGTCCGCGGCGGTGACCTGCTCCCCGTCGAGGAAGAGCGTGAGCCGCCCGTCGCCGCGCCGCAGTGCGATGTGGTGCCACTCGCCGTCGTTGTACGCGCCCGTGGTGCGCACGAAGGCGGACCTCGGCGGCGCGGCGCCCTCGCGCGTGGTGATCAGGCCGGTGACGCGGTCGCTCGCCGGCTCGCCGCGCAGCCACACCTGCGGCTGGTTGGTGCCGATGCCGCCCATCCACAGCAGCGGCTGCTCACCGCTGGTCGCGGTGTAGCGGAACCACATCGAGGCGGTGAAGTCCTTGGTGCCGAGCGGCAGTTGGCGGTGGAAGGGCAGGCGTACGGCGTCGTCCGCGCCGTCGAGGGAGAGCGCCCCGCCGAAGCGTCCCGGGGCCGCTCGTGCCCCGCCGAGCACGGCCGCGGCGCGGGCACCCGGGGCGTGGTCGCGGGTCGTCGGGTCGGTGCCCCGGCGCGGCTTCAGCCAGTCCTCCGTGAAGCGGGCGAAGCGGATCTCGTCACGCGCGTCGACCGCGCCGGCCTCGTACAGCAGGCCGGTATGCGAGCCGTCGGCCCGCACCAGGTCGGAGTAGCCGGACCAGTCCGTGGTCACCGTCGTGCCCCGGTCGACGCTGTCCCAGGTCCGGCCGCCGTCGTAGGAGGAGCGGATCTGCATCGTGCGGCGCCGGTCGGGGTCGCCGGGGCAGGCGAGCAGCATCCGCTTGCCCGACGGGAGGGTGGAGCACTGCACTTGGGGCGCGTAGAGGTCCGGGACCGCCCGGAAGGGGGCGGTGAAGGAGTCGCCGCCGTTCCGGCTGACCGCCTGGGTGCGGTGGCCGAGGTCGGTGCCGTCCTGCTCGCGCCCGCTGACGTGGAGCGCCCCGTCGGGCCGCTCGGTGACGGTCATCTCGGACGGCTTCTGGCGGAACGTGCCGTCGGCGGCGACCGGGTACGAGTCCGTGGCGCCGATCCGCCAGTGGTCGCCGCCGTCGTCGCTGACGACCAGCGCCGCGTGGTTGGCGCTTATCCGGCTGCCGTCCCACGTCTCGGCGTTGACGGCGAGGACGAGCCGTCCCGCGTGCCGGCCGCGGGTCAGCTGGACGCCGTGCACGGGGCCGGTCGCGTACCAGGAGTTCCAGTTCTCCGGCAGGATCTCCTCGCTCAGGTCGCGCGGCGGCGACCAGGTGCGGCCGTCGTCGTCGCTGTACTGGAGGTGGGGCGTGCGGTCGCAGGGGATGTCGCAGTTCTTGCCGTCCGTGCGTCCGGTGTTGAAGGTCTCCGCGAGCAGGATCCGGCCGCTCTCGCGGTCCACGACGGGCGCCGGATTGCCGTGGGTGTCGCCCCCGCCCTCGTTGATGACCTGGAGCGGGCCCCAGGTGCGGCCCCCGTCGTGCGAGCGCTTGAGCACCAGGTCTATGTCGCCCGCGTCGCCGCAGTTGTCGACCCGGCCCTCGGCGAAGGCGAGCAGCGTGCCCTTGGTCGTCCTCACGACGGCCGGGATGCGGAAGCAGGCGTATCCCGGGTCCTGGGAGGCCTTGAACAGCACCTGCTCCTCGAACGGCGCCGTCCGTTCGGGCGCGGCCTGCGCCCCGGGAGCGGGCAGCAGGGCCCCGACGGACACGACGGCCGCGGCGGTCAGGGCGGCGGTGGCGGTGCGGAGGGATCTGAGACGTACGCGGAGGCTGGATCTCGATGGATCCGAAGGGCTCGTTGGGTGCGGCGACAGCGACGACATGGTGCGGCCCGCCTTTCGTGGCGACTGCGATGGCGACGGCGACAGCGACTGCTTGACAGCGATATGACCGACTGCGACTGGACATCTGGACATCCCACGTCCTATGTGCGAGCCATAGACGGTACTGAGGGCCACCGCACCTCACAAGAACCATGCGTCGGGCAACCGCGCGTCGGTCACGGCACGAGGACCACCTTCCCGAGATTGCTCCGCCCCTCGATCGCCGCGTGGGCGAGGGCCGCGTCCTCCAGCGCGAACCGCCCGTGCACGGCGGGCCGCAGCTCACCCGCCTCGAACAGGCGCCACAGCTCCCGCCGCCACGCCTCGTACACCGCAGGCCTGCCGCGCGCGATCAGCGCCATCCGGAAGCCGATGACCGACTTGGCGCCGACGAGCAGGTCGTACGCCGCCACGGTGCCGCCGCCCGAGCTGTAGGCCACCAGCCGGCCGTGCGGGGCAAGGGATCTGACGGCGGGTGACAGCAGGCCGCCGCCCACCGCGTCCAGGACGTAGTCGACCGGCTCGCCCCAGTCCTCGCGGTCGTACGTGATGATGTCATCGGCGCCGAGCCCGCGCACGAAGCCGGCCTTGCCGGAGTCGGACACGGCGCCCACGACGCGCCCGGCCCCCCGCGCCTTCGCCAGCTGCACGGCGAGATGGCCGACCCCGCTCGCCGCGGCCGTGACGAGCGCGGCCTCGCCGGGTGCGGGGCGCGCGGCCTCCAGCGCGCCGAACGCGACGAGCCCTGAGCGGACCAGCGCGACGGCGTCGACCGCGCTCGCCCCGTCCGGGACCGGGGAGGCCATGGCGGTGTGCAGCAGGGCGTAGTCGGCGTACCCGTGCCCGAAGACGAGCCCTGTCACCCGGTCGCCCGGCGCATGGCCGCGGGCGCCCTCGCCGAGCGCGACGACCTCCCCGGCGATCTCGCCGCCGAGCGCGATCGGCTCGCGCTGCTCACGGACCTTGCGGACGACGGGCAGCGTGACGCCGGCGGCCTCGACGCGCACGAGCAGTTCGCCGGGGCCCGGCTCGGGGACGGGGGCCTCCTCCAGGAACAGGACCTCGGGGCCGCCGCCGTGTTCGTACCGGACGCGACGCATCCGCACCACCTCCAGAGTGGCCAGGCAATCATTGGGAGTCCCAACGGTAAGTGTGTTTCGTTGGGAAGTCCAATGAATCTTCGCTAGGCTCGGTCCATGCCCACGACGCCGCCCGCCCCCAGCACCATCCGCACCCTCCCCAGCTGGCTGCTCGGCCGCGCGGCCGCCCGCGGCCGGAGCCTCGTCGCCGAAGCGCTCGCGCAGGAGGGGCTGAAGATGTGGCACCACGTGGTGCTCGCCGCCGTCGCGGACCTCGGCCCGGTCGCCCAGGCGGAGCTGGGCCGCAGCGTCCTGCTCGACCCGAAGGACATGGTCGGGGTGATCAACGACCTCCAGGCAGGCGGCTTCGTCGACCGCGCGCCCGATCCCACGGACCGCCGCAAGAACGCCATCACCGTCACCGCCGAGGGAAAGCGGCTCGTGGCCCGCTGCACCCGGGCCGCCGAGCGGGCCAACGACGCCCTCCTCGCGCCCCTTTCGGCCGGCGAGCGCGAGCGGTTCCTGGAGATGCTGACCCGGGTCTCAGGAATCCCGGAGGACGGCGCGTCCTGAGGCGGGTGGCCCGGTCGGCGCAGGGGGCGCTCCCCGCCGGCCGGGACGGCGCCGCCGTGCGGTGGGTGGCCCGGGGTCAGCCCTGGGCGGCCGCGGCCCGCAGGGCGACGCGGTGCTCGCCCGCGTACACGTTCATGGAGGAGCCGCGCAGGAAACCGATCAGCGTCAGACCGGTCTCGGCGGCCAGGTCGACCGCGAGCGAGGACGGCGCCGAGACCGCGGCGAGCACCGGTATGCCCGCCATCACCGCCTTCTGGGCGAGCTCGAAGGAGGCCCGGCCCGAGACGAGCAGGATCGCGCGCGACAGCGGGAGCCGCCCCTCCTGAAGGGCCCGGCCGACGAGCTTGTCGACGGCGTTGTGCCGCCCCACGTCCTCCCGTACGTCGAGCAGCTCCCCCTCCTCGGAGAAGAGCGCCGCCGCGTGCAGGCCCCCGGTCCTGTCGAAGACCCGCTGCGCCGCGCGCAGCCGGTCGGGCAGGACCGCGAGGAGCTCCACACCGAGCCGCACCGGTGGGGTGTCGGCGATCGGGAAGCGGGCCGTGGTGCGGACCGCGTCCAGGCTCGCCTTGCCGCACAGGCCGCAGGACGAAGTGGTGTAGACGTTGCGCTCCAGCGTGATGTCGGGGAGCACGACACCCGGGGCGGTCCTCACGTCGACGACGTTGTACGTGTTGGAACCGTCGGCGGTCGCCCCGGCGCAGTACACGATCGACTGGAGCTCGTCGGCCGCGCCGAGCACGCCCTCACTGACCAGGAACCCCGCCGCGAGCGCGAAGTCGTCGCCCGGCGTGCGCATGGTGATGGCGAGCGGCCTGCCGTTCAGCCGGATCTCCAGGGGTTCCTCGGCGACCAGGGTGTCGGGCCGCTCGGAGACGTGCCCGTCCCGGATCCGGATGACCTTGCGTCGCTCCGTGACTCGTCCCATGTCCTGATCAGCCCCGGTTCTGTACGTGCTGGTAGCCGAAGCGGCCCTTGATGCGGAGATTGCCGTGGGTCACCGGATCGTGGTGCGGGGAGGTGACCTTCACGATCTCATTGTCCTGCACGTGCAGGGTGAGGTCGCAGCCGGCTCCGCAGTACGCGCACACGGTCGTCGTCCCGGTCTGCGCCGCCTCGTCCCAGGTTCCGGCGGCGCGCATGTCCTGGAGGAGCGGTTCGGGATCCGCACCGTGCACTGGGTCGCGGGCGAGGAGGACGGCTCGCCCGACCACGGCTCGGGCCGCACCGGCACCACCCGCCCCGGACCGGCCCTCACCGTCGCCTCCGTCGTACGGGAGGGCGTCGAGGTCCGCCTGGCCCACGCCGACGGGCTCGCTCCCGGGCTCCGCGTCCGGATGGGCGGCCGGCCGATCGCGGGGGACGCGCGGCCGCGAGCGGAGGCCGTCGGCTCCGGCCGGGCCGAGGCGGCCACCGCCGCCCTGCGCTCCACCCTGACGTCGCTGGGCGGCGGCTTCCCTGAGGCGGGCGTGCTCACCGAGGAGCGGACCTCGCGGCGGTCGTGACCCTCACCAAGGCGGCGCCGACAACCGACTGCCCGGCGCCCGCCCTGACCGCGCACCAGGACTGCGAGGGCGGCCACCTGGCTGTCATCACCTGGCCCGACGGCACGCGCAGCGACGTCCCCCTGCCACCGCCGGAACAGGCGGGTCAGGTATACGAGGCGGGGACAGCGGTCGAAGAGGACCGCGCAGCGGCCAATTCCGTGCGTCCCCTTCCCAAGCCGCCGCACGGTTCCTAGCGTTCGGGATCATGAAGCCCCCCGTCGCACCCCCCGGCTGGAGTCGCTGGCTCGTGCCGCCGGCCGCCCTTTCGGTGCACCTCTCCATAGGCCAGGCGTATGCCTGGAGCGTCTTCAAACCGCCCCTCGAATCAGCGCTGCACCTCAGCGGCACCCAGAGCGCGCTGCCCTTCCAGCTCGGCATCGTCATGCTGGGCCTGTCCGCCGCCTTCGGCGGCACGCTCGTCGAGCGCAACGGCCCGCGCTGGGCGATGACCGTGGCGCTCGTCTGCTTCTCCTCGGGCTTCCTGATCGCCGCGCTCGGCGCCGCGATCAGCCAGTACTGGCTGATCGTGTTCGGCTACGGCTTCGTCGGCGGGATCGGCCTGGGCATCGGCTACATCTCGCCCGTCTCCACCCTCATCAAGTGGTTCCCCGACCGCCCGGGCATGGCCACCGGCATCGCGATCATGGGCTTTGGTGGCGGCGCGCTCATCGCCTCGCCGTGGTCGGCGCGGATGCTGGACGCCTTCGGCGCGGACACGGACGGCATCGCGCTCGCCTTCCTCGTGCACGGCCTCACGTACGCCGTCTTCATGGCACTCGGCGTGCTCCTGGTCCGTGTACCGCGTACGGAGGGCGCGCGCGGGCCCGGCGTCCCCGGCGTGCTCGAAGGACCGCAGGTGTCGGCGCGGCAGGCCGTCCGCACCCCGCAGTTCTGGTGCCTGTGGGTGGTCCTGTGCATGAATGTGACCGCGGGCATCGGCATCCTGGAGAAGGCCGCCCCGATGATCACGGACTTCTTCGCGGACACCGCGACCCCTGTCTCGGTCTCCGCCGCGGCCGGCTTCGTCGCCCTGCTCTCGGCCGCCAACATGGCCGGTCGCATCGGCTGGTCCTCGGCCTCCGACCTGATCGGCCGCAAGAACGTGTACCGCGTCTACCTCGGCGTGGGCGCGCTGATGTATCTGCTCATCGCCCGCTTCGGTGACACCTCGAAACCGCTGTTCATCATCTGCGCGCTGGTCATCCTCTCCTTCTACGGAGGCGGTTTCGCGACCGTCCCCGCCTATCTGAAGGACCTCTTCGGCACCTACCAGGTGGGCGCCATCCACGGCCGGCTGCTCACCGCCTGGTCCACGGCGGGCGTCCTCGGGCCGCTGATCGTGAACCGGGTGGCCGACCACCAGGAGGGGGCGGGCCGACACGGGTCCGGGCTCTACGGCCTCTCCTTCGCCATCATGATCGGACTGCTGCTCGTCGGCTTCGTGGCCAACGAACTCGTCCGCCCCGTCCACCCCCGCCACCACATCCCCGCCCCGAGGGAGGCCGGCGATGACCACGCCGCCGAGCACACCACCGCGTGACCGCCGCTCACTCACCGTGTTCGCCTGGCTCTGGGTCGGGGCACCGCTCGGCTACGGACTGTACGAACTCGTACACAAGGTCACCCAGCTCTTCAGAGGGTGACCGGCTCATGAGAAGCATCCAAAGGGGGCGCGCCTTTCCTGTCGCTTTACGTGTCCTGTTACCGGTGAGTCGCTGACCACACTGGAGGGTCCCGCATCTCCGGCAACAAGGGGGACCCGTACATGCACGGCTCGCGCATCGCCGCCGTCGGCCACTACCAACCCGCCAAGATCCTCACCAACGAGGATCTGGCGGGCATCGTGGACACGAGCGACGAGTGGATCCGCTCCCGGGTGGGCATCCGCACCCGACACATCGCGGGTCCCCAGGAGCCGGTCGACGAGCTGGCCGCGCACGCCGGCGGCAAGGCCCTGGCCGCCGCGGGTCTGACCCCCGACGCGGTCGACCTGGTCCTGGTCGCCACCTCCACGGCCATCGACCGCTCGCCGAACATGGCCGCCCGCGTGGCGGCCCGGCTCGGCATCCCCTCGCCGGCCGCCATGGACATCAACGTCGTGTGCGCGGGCTTCACGCACGCGCTCGCCACGGCCGACCACACCCTGCGGGCAGGGGCCGCCACCCGCGCCCTGGTCATCGGCGCGGACAAGATGTCCGAGGTCACCGACTGGACGGACCGCACCACCTGCGTGCTGACCGGTGACGGCGCGGGCGCCGCCGTCGTCGAGGCGTGCGGGCCCGGCCAGGAGCCCGGCATCGGCCCCGTGCTGTGGGGCTCGGTACCCGGGATGGGCAACGCCGTCCGGATCGAGGGCACCCCGCCGCGCTTCGCCCAGGAGGGACAGAGCGTCTACCGCTGGGCGACGACCCAGTTGCCGCCGCTGGCCCGCGCGGCCTGCGAACGCGCCGGGCTCACCCCCGCCGACCTCGCAGGAGTCGTCCTGCACCAGGCCAACCTCCGTATCATCGAGCCGCTCGCCGAGCGCATCGGCGCGGTGAACGCCGTCGTCGCCCGCGATGTCGTCGACTCCGGGAACACCTCGGCGGGCTCCATCCCGATGGCGCTGTCCAAGCTGGTGGAGCGCGGGGAGCTGCGCTCCGGCGACCCGGTCCTGCTGTTCGGCTTCGGCGGCAACCTCTCGTACGCGGGCCAGGTCGTCCGCTGCCCGTGAACGGGCCACGCCCCGCCGTGTGACCGGCTCGCGCCCCGGGCCGCTCGGCCGACCTGAGGCCCGCCCAGGGCGCGTTCGTGCACGAGCCGACCGAGGAGGAGGCGGACCAACGACGGGGCTCGCCGCGGGCCAGGGGCTCACTTGCTCCTGGGAGCCAGCACCGCCTGCGTCTGCGTGGTCTGTCCCGCGAGGCGCCCCTGATCGTCGTACACCTCGGTCTGTACGACGATGAAGGAGCCGCCGACGTGCAGCGGGCGGGCCACGGCGCGGGCCGTCCCGGAGCGCACGGCCCGCAGGAAGTTGGTCTTGGACTCGATCGTCGAGGTGGCCTCGCCCTCGGGCAGATTGAGGTACGCGCACACCGCGCCGACCGTGTCCGCGAGGGTCATCAGCGCCCCGCCGTGCAGCACGCCGCCCGCCGTGCACAGCTGGGAGGACCACGGCAGGGTGCCCTCCACGCGCTCGGGTCCCGCCTCGTCGAAGGCGATGCCGAGATGGGCGGCGAAGGGGACGGCGGAAAGCAGTTGGGCCCGGAGATCGTTCTGGGGCAAGGTGTCCGACATGGGGTGACCTTCCACTGGGGGGCGTGGCGACCACCATCGTGCGGCACGGCCCCCCAGGGCGTCGATTACCCCGGAGGTAAGCCACCACGGCACCGCCACGGCACGACAGCGACACCGGGAGAAGCACATGAATACGGAGCACCGCGTACGCCCCGCGACCGAGGAGGACGTGCCGACGGCCGTGGACACCCTCGCCCGGGCCTTCGCCGACTACCCCTTCACGCGGTACGTCGTCGCGGCCGACGGCCACGAGGAGCGGATACGCGGCTTCCAGGAACTCTTCCTCACCCGTGTCGGCATGGTCTACGGACGCGTCTGGGTCGCGGACGCCGGACGTGCCGTAGCCGTCTGGACCACGCCGGACCAGGACCCGGGGCCCGGCTTCGCCGAGGTCGGCCCGCGGATCGGGGAACTCGCCGGGGACCGCGCCCCCTGGTTCGAGTCGGCCGAGCGCGCCCTGGAGGCACACCGTCCCGATCGCCCGGTGTGGTTCCTCGCCACGGTCGGGGTCGACCCGGCGGCGCAGGGCCAGGGGCTCGGCAGCGCGGTGCTCCGGCCCGGCCTGGAGGCCGCCGACCGCGCGGGGTGCCCGGCGTTCCTGGAGACGTCGAGCGAGCGCAACGTCGCGTTCTACGAGCGGCTCGGCTTCGCCGTCACGGCGGAGGTCGCGCTGCCGGACGACGGCCCGCGCACGTGGTGCATGCTGCGCGAGCCCGCGTAGCCGCGCGCCGCCCGTCCCCCTTGGTCCGGAGGGTGGAGCGGCCTTTGTCCTGTGACTGGAGAAAGTCGGGGGCATTTTCCGCGCAACTTCTTCCCACTCCCGGCACGCGCTGCTACGTTCCCCTCGAAAGCTCGGAGGAAGCCCGATGAGGCGGGGAGGGGCGCGTGAGACGTATGACGGCTCGACCCGCCAACGCGCACCAGGCGCGACTGCTGCGGCTGTTGCGCGACGGCGGGCCCAACTCCCGCGCCCAGCTGGGTGACCAGGTCGACCTCTCGCGGTCCAAACTGGCCGTCGAGGTGGACCGGCTCCTGGAGACCGGGCTCGTGGTCGCCGACGGACTCGCCGCCTCGCGCGGCGGCCGCCGCTCGCACAACATCCGCCTGGCACCGGCGCTGCGCTTCCTCGGCGTGGACATCGGCGCGACCTCGGTCGACGTCGCGGTGACCAACGCCGAGCTGGAGGTCCTCGGCCACATCAACCAGCCCATGGACGTACGCGAGGGTCCGGTCGCGGTCTTCGAGCAAGTCCTCGCCATGGCCGCCAAGTTGAAGGCCTCCGGGCTCGCGGAGGGGTTCGACGGCGCGGGCATCGGCGTCCCCGGGCCCGTCCGCTTCCCCGAAGGCGTCCCGGTCGCCCCGCCGATCATGCCGGGGTGGGACGGCTTTCCCGTCAGGGAGGCCCTCAGCCAGGAGCTGGGCTGCCCGGTCATGGTCGACAACGACGTGAACCTCATGGCGATGGGGGAGCAGCACGCGGGCGTCGCACGCTCCGTCGGCGACTTCCTCTGCGTCAAGATCGGCACCGGCATCGGCTGCGGCATCGTCGTCGGCGGCGAGGTCCACCGCGGTACGACGGGCAGCGCCGGCGACATCGGCCACATCCAGGCGGAGCCGGACGGACGCCCCTGCGCCTGCGGCAACAGGGGCTGCCTGGAGGCCTACTTCAGCGGTGCGGCGCTCGCCCGCGACGCCGAGGAGGCGGCCACCCAGGGGCGTTCTGCGGAGCTCGCCGCGCGGCTCGACGAGGCGGGGCGCCTGAGCGCAGTCGACGTCGCGGCGGCCGCCGCCGCGGGCGACGCCGCCGCGCTCGACCTCATCCGCGAGGGCGGCAACCGCACCGGCCAGGTCCTCGCCGCCCTCGTCAGCTTCTTCAACCCCGGCCTCGTGGTGATCGGCGGCGGTGTGACCGGGCTCGGCCACACCCTGCTCGCCGCGATCCGCACCCAGGTCTACCGCCAGTCCCTGCCGCTGGCGACCGGCAACCTTCCCATCGTGCTCGGCGAACTCGGCCCCACCGCCGGAGTCATCGGCGGCGCCCGGCTCATCAGCGACCACCTGTTCTCGCCGGCCTGACCGGCACGTACAGCACCTCACCCAGCACCGCACCCCGCACCTCACCCAGCACCGCACCCAGCACAGCGCACTGCTCTGCTCTGCCTGCTCTGCCCTGCCCTGCCCTGAGACCGGCACGTACGCACTCGCCTGGGGGAACCGTCATGGCACCAGAACCACCGCTGCTCACCATGTCCGGCATCACCAAGTCGTTCCCCGGCGTCCGTGCCCTCGACGGCGTCGACCTCCAGGTCCAGGCCGGGGAAGTGCACTGCCTCCTCGGCCAGAACGGCGCCGGGAAGTCCACGCTCATCAAGGTCCTCGCCGGCGCCCACCAGCCCGACGGCGGCGAGATCCGCTGGCGCGGCGAGCGCACCGCCCTGCGCTCGCCCATCACGGCCATGCGGCTGGGCATCGCCACCATCTACCAGGAACTCGACCTGGTGGAGGGCCTGTCCGTCGCCGAGAACGTCCACCTCGGGCACGAGCCGACCGCCGCCGGGTTCGTGGTGCGCGGCCGGGAGGCCAAGGCGTCGACGGCCGCCCTGCTCAAGCGACTTGGGCACGCCGAGATAGATCCGGGGCGGCTCGTCGGCGAACTCTCCGCCGCGCAGCGGCAGATCGTCTCGATGGCCCGCGCGCTCTCCCACGAGGTGCGTCTCATCGTCATGGACGAGCCGTCCGCGGCCCTCGACCCCGACGAGGTCGACAACCTCTTCCGCATCGTCGGCGACCTCACCGGGGACGGCGTCGCCGTCGTCTACATCTCGCACCGCCTCGAGGAGATCCGCCGCATCGGCGACCGCGTCACCGTCCTCAAGGACGGGCGTGCCGTCGCGGGCGGCCTGCCCGCGAAGTCCACGCCTACCAAGGACGTCGTGGCGCTCATGACCGGACGCAACGTCGAATACGTCTTCCCCGACCGCCCCACGCAACGGCCGGCGGGCCAGCCGGTGTTGACGACCCGCGGCCTCACCCGGCACGGCGAGTTCGCACCCCTCGACCTCGACCTGCGCCCCGGCGAGATCGTCGGCCTCGCCGGACTCGTCGGCTCCGGACGCTCCGAGATCCTGGAGACGATCTACGGCGCCCGCAAGCCGAGCGCCGGCCACGTGAGCGTCGACGGACGGCCGCTGCGGCCCGGCAGCGTCCGCGCCGCCGTCCGCGCGGGCCTCGGCCTCGCCCCCGAGGAGCGCAAGGCACAGGCCCTGCTCATGCTGGAGTCCGTCACCCGCAACGTATCGGTCTCCTCCATGTCCCGCTTCTCGCGCGGCGGCTGGCTCGACCGGGGCGCCGAGCGGGAGGCCGCCCGCGCCGCCACCCGCGAGCTGTCGCTCCGCCCCGACCAGCCGTCCGCCCCCGTGCGCACCCTCTCCGGCGGCAACCAACAGAAGGCGGTCCTCGCCCGCTGGCTGCTGCGCGGCTGCCGCGTCCTGCTGCTCGACGAGCCGACCCGCGGTGTGGACGTCGGTGCCCGCGCCGAGCTGTACGCGGTGATCCGCCGCCTCGCCGACGAAGGCCTCGCCGTGCTCCTCGTCTCCAGCGAGGTGCCCGAGGTGCTCGGCCTCGCCGACCGCGTCCTGGTGCTCCGCGAAGGCCGCGTCGTCCACACCGCGCCCGCCCGTGACCTCGACGAACACCGCGTACTCGACCTCGTCCTCGAAGGGAGCCCGGCGTCATGACCCAGCCCGCCCCGGCGGCCGAGGCCGCCGACCGCAAGCCCGCACCGGCCGACGACGGCGGCAGCCCGTGGCGCGCCACGCTCGCCCGCGCCGACGTGCGCACCCTGTCACTGCTCGGCGTGCTCGCCGCGCTGATCGTGATCGGCGGCATCACCCAGCCCGACTCCTTCCTGGACGGCGACAACGTCCAGCTGATCCTCACCCAGGCGTCCGTCATCGGCGTCGTCACCGTCGGCATGACCTTCGTGATCATCTCCGGCGGCATCGACCTGTCGGTCGGCGCGATCGTCGCGCTGGCCTCGGTCTGGGCGACGACCGTCGCCACCCAGGAGTACGGCTTCGCGGGCATCCTCTTCACCGCCGTCGTCGTCGGCATGGGATGCGGCCTGGTCAACGGCCTGCTCATCGCGTACGGCGGCATGGTGCCGTTCATCGCCACCCTCGCCATGCTGGCGGCGGGCCGCGGACTCGCCCTCCAGATCACCGACGGCAAGACCCAGATGGTCACCGTGGACGGGGTGCTGAAGCTCGGCGAGCGCGACTCCTACGTCCTCGGCATCCCACCGCTCGTCCTGGTCTTCGCCGCCGTCACCGTCGTCGGCTGGCTGCTGCTCAACCGCACCACGTTCGGCCGCCGCTCCGTCGCGGTCGGCGGCAACGCGGAAGCGGCGCGCCTCGCCGGCATCGACGTACGCAGGCAGCGGCTGTATCTGTACCTGCTCTCGGGGCTGTGCTGCGGCATCGCGGCGTTCCTGCTGATCATCCTCTCCGGTTCGGGACAGAACACCAACGGCAATCTGTACGAACTCGACGCCATCGCCGCGGCGATCATCGGCGGCACCCTGCTCAGCGGTGGCCGCGGCACCATCACCGGCTCCGTGCTCGGTGTGCTGATCTTCACCACGATCACCAACATCTTCGCGCTCAACAACCTGGAGACCGCGACCCAGCAGATCGCCAAGGGCGCGATCATCGTCGCCGCGGTCCTCGTCCAACGACGCACGGCCAACACTTCCTGAGCTGAGGGGTTCACCCATGCCAACGAACGCGAGCCGCAGAGGGCTCCTCTTCGGAGCCGCCGCCCTGTCCACCGGAGCCCTGATCACGGGGTGCACCAGCAACGAGCCGAAGGACGAGGGCGACGACGCCAAGGACCAGCCGGTCGCCGACGACAAGCCGGGCAAGGAGGTCACCATCGGCTTCGCGGGCCCACAGGCCGACCATGGCTGGCTCAACGCCATCAACGACAACGCCAGGCGGCGGGCGGAGAAGTACTCCGACGTCACCCTGGAGGCCACCGAGGGCTCCAACGACACCGCCGCCCAGATCGGCCAGGTCGAGACGCTCATCAACAAGAAGGTCGACGTCCTGGTGATCCTGCCGGCCGACGGCAAGGCGCTCACGCAGGTCGGCCTGAAGGCGATGAAGGCGAACATCCCCGTCGTCAACCTCGACCGCGTCTTCGCCTCCCCGCAGGCCTACCGCTGCTGGATCGGCGGCGACAACTACGGCATGGGCCTGAGCGCCGGCCACTACATCGGCGAGAAGCTCAAGGGCAGGGAGAACGCGCGCGTGGTGGAGCTGGCCGGGCTCGACAACCTCGAACTGACCAAGCAGCGCACCAAGGGCTTCGACGACGCCCTCAAGAACTACCCGAACATCAAGAAGGTCGCCCGCCAGGCCGCCGAGTTCACCGTCGAGTCGGGGCAGTCGAAGATGTCCCAGCTCCTCCAGGCGCAGAAGAACTTCGACGCGCTGTGGAACCACGACGACGACCAGGGCGTGGGCGCCCTGCGCGCGATCAAGCAGGCGGGCCGCGACGACTTCATGATGGTCGGTGGCGCGGGCGCGCTCTCCGCCTTCCAGGCCATCGAGGCGGACAACAGCGTCCTGAAGGCCACCGTCCTCTATCCGCCCACCATGGCCGCGTCCGCCATCGACCTCGCGCGCGCCCTCGGCCAGGGCAAGGGCGTCAGCGGCATGGCCGAATTCGAGATCCCGGCCTTCATCACGCTGTACTCGGCGGTCGTCGACAAGGAGAACGTCGGTCAGTACATGTCCACCGGCTTCAAGTGATGCGCGCGTCCGCACCCCCCACAGAGCGTCGACGAGGAGGAGTACCGCATGCGTGAGACGGGACCCGATGCCGGGGCCGAGGCCGGACCCGAGGCCGGGGCCGATGCCGGGGCCGATGCCGGGAGCGCGGGGAAGAGGCCGCTGGGGGTGGGCATGGTCGGCTACGCGTTCATGGGCGCCGCCCATTCCCAGGGCTGGCGCACCGTGGGGCGCGTCTTCGACCTGCCGGTCGAGCCGGTGCTCGCGGCCGTCTGCGGCCGTGACGGGGGCGCCGTGCGCGCCGCCGCCGACCGGCTCGGCTGGGCCGCCGCCGAGACAGACTGGCGGGCCCTGATCGCGCGGGACGACGTCGACCTCGTCGACATCTGCACCCCCGGCGACAGCCATGCGGAGATCGCCGTCGCCGCCCTGGAGGCGGGCAAGCACGTGCTGTGCGAGAAGCCGCTCGCCAACACCGTCGAGGAGGCCGAGGCCATGGCCGAGGCGGCCGAACGGGCCCGCGCCCGGGGGCAGGTGGCCATGGTCGGCTTCAACTACCGCCGGGTGCCCGCCCTCGCGCTCGCCCGCCGGATGGTCGCCGAGGGTAGGCTCGGGGCGTTGCGGCACGTTCGCCTGACGTACCTTCAGGACTGGCTCGTGGACGCCGAGTTCCCGCTGACGTGGCGGCTGATCAAGGAGCACGCCGGCTCCGGCGCGCTCGGGGACCTGGGGGCGCACATCGTCGACCTCGCGCAGTACCTGGTGGGGGAGCAGGTGGCGGGGGTCTCCGCACTCACCGAGACCTTCGTCAGGGAACGGCCGCTGCTTGAGGGCGCGTCCAGCGGCCTTACCGCGGCGGGCGGCGCGCGGCGCGGCGCCGTCACGGTGGACGACGCGGCCGTCTTCACCGGCCGCTTCCCCAACGGGGCGCTGGCCTCCTTCGAGGCGACGCGCTTCGCGGCGGGCCGCAAGAACGCGCTGCGGCTCGAACTCAACGGCAGCGACGGCTCGTTGGCCTTCGACCTGGAGCGCCTGAACGAACTGTCCTTCCACGACCACACCGAGCCCGCCGCGTCCTCCGGCTTCCGCAGGATCCTGGTGACCGAGCCCGAGCATCCGTATCTGGCGGCCTGGTGGCCGCCGGGGCACGGACTCGGCTACGAGCACACCTTCGTGCACCAGGCCCGCGACCTGCTGCACGCCATCGCCACCGGGGCGCGGCCCGAACCCTCCTTCGCCGACGGGCTCTCCGTGCAGCGAGTGCTCGCGGCGGTGGAGGAGAGCGCGGCGAAGAACTCCGTGTACACGCCGGTGACGGCGTGAGCCGTCGCGCCGATCCCCGCCCGAGTACCCACGCCCTTGCTTGAGGAGGCCCGGACATGCCCCGTAGGTTCACGCTCTTCACCGGCCAGTGGGCCGACCTGCCGCTCGAAGAGGTCTGCCGGCTCGCCCGCGACTTCGGCTACGACGGCCTCGAACTCGCCTGCTGGGGCGACCACTTCGAGGTCGACAAGGCGCTCACCGACCCGTCCTATCTGGACGGTCGGCACGCCCTGCTCGACAAGTACGGCCTGAAGTGCTGGGCCGTCTCCAACCACCTGGTCGGCCAGGCCGTCTGCGACGCGATCATCGACGAGCGGCACCGCGCGATCCTGCCCGCCCGGATCTGGGGCGACGGCGAGGCGGAGGGCGTGCGGCAGCGGGCCGCCGCCGAGATCAAGGACACGGCACGGGCCGCCGCCGCCTTCGGCGTGGACACCGTCGTCGGCTTCACCGGCTCGGCGATCTGGCATCTGGTCGCGATGTTCCCGCCGGTTCCTGACTCCATGATCGAGCGTGGGTACGAGGACTTCGCCGAGCGCTGGAACCCGATCCTGGACGTCTTCGACGAGCACGGCGTGCGGTTCGCCCACGAGGTGCATCCGTCCGAGATCGCGTACGACTACTGGACGACGCACAGGGCCTTGGAGGCCGTCGGCCACCGCCCGGCCTTCGGCCTCAACTTCGACCCCTCGCACTTCGTCTGGCAGGACCTCGACCCGGTGGGCTTCCTCTACGACTTCCGGGACCGCATCTACCACGTCGACTGCAAGGAGGCCCGGCGCCGCCTGGACGGCCGTAACGGCCGCCTGGGTTCGCACCTCCCGTGGGGCGACCCGCGGCGTGGCTGGGACTTCGTGTCGGCGGGCCACGGGGACGTCCCCTGGGAGGACGTCTTCCGCATGCTCGGTTCCATCGCGTACGAGGGGCCGGTCTCGGTGGAGTGGGAGGACGCCGGCATGGACCGCCTCCAGGGCGCCCCGGAGGCCCTCGCGCGTTTGAAGGCGTACGACTTCGAGGCGCCGACCGCCTCGTTCGACGCCGCGTTCGGCGGCTCCGACTAGCCGTCGCCGCACCACGTTTGTCCAGTGACGGGAAAAAGCTGAACTTCAATGCTGCGTAAGGGCTTTCCGCCCGGGACAAACGTGGCTACCGTCCCTGATGTGTACAGGACATGAAGGTCCGGGGTGACGGCGCACCCCGGCGCACGGCGCAGACACCCGCGTACGACTGTCCCCTCCGGAGGAACCCCGTGCACAGGAAACGCCCAAGACTTCGCCACCAGGCTCTCGCCCTGCTCACCGGCGCGCTGCTCACCGGTGCCTCGCTGACCCTCGCCGCACCGACGGCCGGGGCCGTGCCCGCCGACCCGCCCGCGACGGCCGCGCCCGCCGCCGAGGACTTCCAGCAGGTCACCCTTGCCAAGGGCGAGCCGGAGGTCGGCGAGCCCATGACGCTCTCCGTGCTCCCCGACCGCTCGGTCCTGCACACCTCCCGCGACGGCACGCTGCGTCTGACGGACGCCGCGGGCAACACCGAGATCGCGGGCAAGATACCGGTCTACACGCACGACGAAGAGGGCCTCCAAGGCGTCGCAGTCGACCCGAAGTTCAGCGAGAACCGCGTCATCTTCCTCTACTACGCGCCGCCCCTCGACACCCCGGCGGGCGACGCCCCGGAGAACGGCACGGCCGAGGACTTCAAGAAGTTCGACGGCGTCAACCGGCTCTCCCGGTTCGTCCTGAAGGCCGACGGCACCCTGGACACCGCCAGCGAGAAGAAGGTCCTCGACGTCCCCGCCAGCCGCGGCATCTGCTGCCACGTCGGCGGCGACATCGACTTCGACAAGGACGGCAACCTCTACCTCTCGACGGGCGACGACTCCAACCCCTTCGCCTCGGACGGCTTCACCCCCATCGATGAGCGCGCGGGCCGCAACCCCGCCTACGACGCCCGGCGCGGCGCCGGGAACACCAACGACCTGCGCGGCAAGATCCTGCGCATCAAGGTCGCCGACGACGGCTCGTACACGGTCCCGGACGGCAACCTCTTCCCCAAGGGCACCGAGAAGACCCGTCCCGAGATCTACGCGATGGGCTTCCGCAACCCCTTCCGGATGAGCGTCGACAAGCCGACCGGCGTGGTCTACGTCGGTGACTACGGTCCCGACGCGGGCGCGGCCGACCCCAAGCGCGGCCCCGCCGGGCAGGTGGAGTTCGCCCGCGTGACCAAGCCGGGCAACTTCGGCTGGCCGTTCTGCACCGGCAAGAACGACGCCTACGTCGACTACGACTTCGCCACCGGCACCTCGGGCGCGCCCTTCGACTGCGCCAATCCGAAGAACGACTCGCCGTACAACACCGGCCTCACCGACCTGCCGGCCGCCCAGGAGGCCTGGATCCCGTACGACGGCGGTTCCGTCCCGGAGCTCGGCTCCGGTTCCGAGTCCCCGATGGCCGGTCCGGTCTACCGCTACGACGCGGCGAACGACTCCCCGGTGAAGTTCCCGGAGGCGTACGACGGCGACTTCTTCGCGGGCGAGTTCGGCCGCCGCTGGATCAAGCGCATCGAACAGGGCGCGGACGGCACGGTCTCGAAGATCAACCCGTTCCCGTGGACGGGCACCCAGGTGATGGACATGGAGTTCGGCCCCGACGGCGCGCTCTACGTCCTGGACTACGGCACGGCCTGGTTCGGCGGCGACGAGAACTCCGGTCTCTTCCGCATCGAGAACGCCACGACAGGGCACTCGCCGGTCGCCGAGGCGAGCGCGTCGGTGACCAGCGGCCAGGCCCCGCTGCGCACCAAGTTCACGGCCAAGGCCACGGACGCCGACGGCGGCACGCTGACCTACGCCTGGGACTTCGGCGACGGCGGCAAGTCGACCCAGCAGCACCCCACATACACGTACAAGAAGAACGGCGTCTACACCGCCACCGTGACCGTGAAGGACTCCACCGGCCGCACCGGCTCGGCCAGCGCGCACATCACCGTTGGCAACACCGCGCCCAAGGTCACCCTCGAACTGCCCGGCGACGGGCAGTTGTTCACCTTCGGCGACAAGGTGCCCTTCAAGGTGAAGGTGACCGACCCCGAAGACGGCGCCGCCGGACCCATCGACTGCTCGAAGGTCAAGGTCACCCACATCCTCGGCCATGACAGCCACGGCCACCCGGTCACCTCGGCCAACGGCTGCTCGGGCACCATCCAGACCTCCGCGGACGGCGAGCACGACCCGAACGCCAACATCTTCGGGGTCTTCGACGCCGAGTACACCGACAAGGGCGCGAACGGCCAGCCCGCGCTGACCACCCACGACCAGAACGTCGTCCAGCCCAAGCACCGCCAGGGCGAGCACTACGGCGACTCCAAGGGCGTCTCCGTGATCAACCACACCCCGGCGCACGGCGGCAAGACCGTCGGCGACATCCACAACGGCGACTGGATCTCCTTCAAGCCGTACATCCTCGGCGACGCCACCAAGCTGACCGCGCGGGTCGCCTCCGCCGGCTCCGGTGGCACCCTGGAGGTCCGCAGCGGATCGGTGAGCGGCAGGCTGCTCGGTACCGCGAAGGTCGAGCCGACCGGCTCGTGGGAGACGTACAAGGACGTCAGCACCGCGATCACCAAGGCGCCGTCGAGGACCACGACGCTCTACCTGGTCTTCAAGGGCACGGGCACCGGGGCGCTCTACGACGTGGACGACTTCACGTTCACGACCAGGTCAACGGTCGGCGGGAAGAGGTGAGCGCGATGCGTGGACGAGCGCGGCTCCTCACCGCGACGGCGGCGGCCGCCCTGCTCATCGGGTGCGTCGCGGGCACGGCGTCCTCCGAGCCGGGCCCGGGTACAGGTGCCGGTGTGGGCAGGGGTGTGGGTGTGGGTACGGGCAAGGACGGTGAGCGCGTCCTGGTCTTCTCCAAGACGGCGGGCTTCCGGCACGACTCGATCCCGGCCGGGGTGGAGGCCGTCAGGGAACTCGGCGCCGAGGGCGGCTTCACCGTCGACGCGACCGAGGACGCGGGCGCCTTCACCGCCGCCAACCTCGCCCGGTACGACGCCGTGGTCTGGATGTCGACCACCGGGGACGTCCTCAACGGAGAGCAACAGCGGGCGTTCGAGGGCTACATCCGCGGCGGCGGCGCATACGTCGGCGTGCACGCCGCCGCCGACACCGAGTACGACTGGCCCTTCTACGCGGGCCTCGCGGGCGCCTACTTCCAGTCGCACCCCGCGATCCAGAAGGCGCGGGTCCATGTGGAGGACCACGCGCACCCGGCCACGTCCCACCTGGGCGCCGGGGCCTGGGAGCGCACCGACGAGTGGTACAACTACCGCTCCAATCCGCGCGCGCGGGCCCGGGTCCTCGCCTCGCTCGACGAGTCGTCGTACGCGGGCGGCACGATGTCGGGCGACCACCCCATCGCCTGGTGCCAGAGCAACTACCACGGAGGCCGCTCCTTCTACACGGGCGGCGGTCACACCAAGGAGTCGTACGCCGAACCGGAGTTCCGCCGTCACCTGCTCGGCGGCATCCGCTGGGCGGTCGGCGCCGCGCAGGCCGACTGCCGTCCCGAGAAGGGCTACACGTCGATCTTCGACGGCAAGGCGGCGTCCCTGTCGGGCTGGAAACAGGCCGGTCCGGGATCCTTCGCCCTGAACGAGGACGACGGAACGCTCACCACCGTCGGCGGCATGGGCATGCTCTGGTACGAGCGGCGCCAGCTCGGCGCGTACTCGCTCAAGCTCGACTGGCGGATGCGCGGCGACGACAACTCCGGGATCTTCGTCGGCTTCCCGGCATCCGACGACCCCTGGTCGGCCGTGAACAACGGCTATGAGATCCAGATCGACGCCACGGACGTCCCCGCGAAGACCACGGGCTCCGTCTACGGCTTCAAGTCCGCCGACCTGAAGAAGCGCGACAAGGCGCTGAATCCGCCGGGGGAGTGGAACACCTACGAGATCCGCGTCGAGGGCGAACGCCTTCGCGTCTACCTCAACGGCGTGAAGATCAACGATTTCACCAACACCGATCCGGCGCGGAGCCTGCGCCAAGGGCATATCGGCATCCAGAACCACGGCGATGCCGATGAGGTCTCCTTCCGGGACATCCGGGTGAAGGACCTGCCCGCGGCGCGACCGGGCGCCGGTCACTAGACGGCGGCGGGCGGAGGACGCCGGACCTCCGCTCGCCGTCTCGCACCACACAGCCACGTTTCGTGAGCTCGTGAGCGCGTGAGCTCTTGAGTCATGCAGGAGGCAGCCGTGTCCGAGTCCCCCGTGCCCGCCGAGTCCGCCGCCGTCCGTCATGCCACGCCTTCCGTCTCCTCCGTAGGGGTCTGGCTGATCGGTGCCCGGGGGTCGGTCGCGACCACGGCCGTCGCGGGGTGCGCGGCCGTGGCGGCCGGTCTGCATCCGCCGATCGGCATGGTGACCGAGACACCGCCCTTCACGGACTGCGGCCTGCCGACGCTGCCGTCGCTCGTCTTCGGCGGCCACGACACCGCGAACTGCCCGCTGCCCAAACGCGCCGAGGAACTCACCGCCGGTGGCGTACTGCCGCACGGCCTTCCCTCGGCCGTGCACGCCGAACTCGCCGCCGCGGACGCCGAGATTCGTCCCGGCGGCCCCCTGCCGGGCGACTCCCGCACGGACGAGGAGCTGATCGACGCCTTCGCCGCCGATCTGCGCGACTTCCTGCGCCGCCGGGGGCTGACCCGTGCGACCGTCATCAACGTCGCCTCCACGGAACCGGTCCTTTCGGGTGTTGACGAGGGGCGGGAAGCTGCGGGCTCGGGCGGGGCGGCCTCGGCGGGCGGGGCGCGGCTGCCCGCCAGCTCCCTCTACGCCGCGGCGGCGCTGCGGGCCGGCTGCCCCTACGTGAACTTCACCCCCTCCGCCGGCCTGCACCACCCCCGCCTTGCCGAGGCCGCCCGCGCCGCAGGGCTGCCCTACGCCGGCCGCGACGGCAAGACCGGGCAGACCCTCCTGCGCTCGGTGCTCGGCCCGATGTTCGCGCAGCGGGGGCTCGCCGTACGCGCCTGGTCCGGCACGAACCTCCTGGGCGGCGGCGACGGCGCGGCCCTCGCCGATCCCGCCGCAGCGGCGGCCAAGAACGCCGGCAAGGAACGCGTCCTCGCCGACACCCTCGGCACCGTCCCCGAGGGCGAGGTCCACATCGACGACGTCCCTTCCCTCGGCGACTGGAAGACCGCCTGGGACCACATCGCCTTCGACGGCTTCCTCGGCACCCGCATGGTCCTCCAGACCACCTGGCAGGGCTGCGACTCCTCTCTCGCGGCCCCCCTGATCCTCGACCTGGCACGGCTGACCTCCCGTGCCCACGAGCAGGGCCTCGCGGGCCCTCTGCCGGAACTCGCCTTCTACTTCAAGGACCCGGACGGCGACGCACGTGCCGCGCTCGGAGACCAGTACGCAGCGTTGCTCGGCTTCGCCGCGCGGCTGAGGGGTGGGCGATGAGGGTGGGGGCGGGTGCGGGGTTGGGTGCGGGTGCAGGTGCAGGTGCAGGTGCAGGTGCTGGGGGTGGGCGTTGGGGTGGCTCTGGCGTGGGGTCGGCTGTAGGGGAGGGGGGTGGCTCCGGTGCGGGGCCTGGCGTGAGCTCTGCCGTGGGGTCGGCCGACGGGTCCGTCGCGCGCTCGGCCGCGCGGGACTGGGCCGAACTGTTGCGGCTCCCGGCCCTGTTCACCGTCCCCGGTGACGCACTCGCCGGGGCCTGCGCGACCGGCATGCGCCCCAACCGCCGCACCCTCCTCGCCCTCACCTCCTCTCTCTGCCTGTACGAAGCCGGCATGGCCCTCAACGACTGGGCGGACCGAGCCGACGACGCCGTCGAGCGCCCCGAACGCCCCCTGCCATCGGGCCGCATCAGCCCGCCCGCTGCCCTCACGGCGGCGGCCGCCCTCACCGCGGCGGGCCTGGCCCTCGCCTCCCGTGCCGGCCGCCCCGCCCTGGCGGTGGCGGGCACCTTGGCGGGCACGGTGTGGGCGTACGACCTGGGCCTGAAGCACACCCCGGCGGGCCCCGCGGCCATGGCCGCCGCGCGGGGCCTCGACCTGCTCCTCGGTGCGACCGCCACGGCGGGCCGGGCGACAGCCTGCGCGCCGCCAAGCACGCCGTGCCCTCCGCCGGCGCCCTCGCCGCCCACACGCTGGCCGTCACGGTGGTCTCCCGCCGCGAAGCCGAGGGCGGCTCCTCGGCAGCCCCCTTGGCCGCACTGGCAGTGACGACGGCCCTGGCACGGCTCGTCGCCGGAAGACCGGGCGCGCGGTCGGCCGACGGGGGTGCCTGCGGTGCTGGCGGGGCCTGTACCGGGGCTGGGGCCGGGGGCGGGGCGGGGGCTGGTATGAGAGCTCCAGCCGGAGCCGGAGCCGGGGCCGGGACCGGGGCTGGAGTTGGCACTGGTGCTGGTGCCGGAGCTCGGGCTGGAGCGGGAGCGGGAGCTGGTGATGGAGCTGGAACCGGTGGTGGAATCCGAGCCAGGGTCGGTTCCGGTGCCAGAGCCGGAGCCGCAGCTCGGGCTGGAACCGGTGCCGGAAACCGCGCCAGAGTCGGTGCCGCCGCCAGGGCCGGTGTCGGTACCGGAACCCCCTCCCGCGCCCCCCGCCACCCCCTGCGAGCCGCCCTCGCTCTCGCCTACCTCGGGACCGCCGCCAAAGCCCTCTTCCACGCCGTCCTCAACCCTTCACCTCCCCTCACCCAACGAGCCGTCGGCGGCGGGATCCGCGCCATGATCCCGCTGCAAGCCGCGCTCGCCGCCCGGTCGGGCGCCGTCGGTACCGCCCTGCTGACGGCCGCCCTCGCCCCGGCCGCCCGGAAGTTCGCACGGAAGGTGAGCGTCACATGAGCGGCACCACGCCCCGGCACCCGAACCCGGCCGGGACCCCGCCCGACCGCCCGATCGACACCCTCCGCTTCGGCTACGGCACCAACGGCCTCACCGACCTCCGTCTCGACGACGCCCTCGGTCTCCTCGCCGACCTCGGCTACTCCGGTGTCGGTCTGACCCTCGACCACATGCACCTCGATCCCCTCGCCCCTGATCTCGCCTCCCGCACCCGACATGTGGCCCGCACCCTCGACCGCCTCGGTCTGACCGCCACCGTCGAAACGGGCGCCCGCTATGTCCTCGACCCGCGCCTCAAACACGGCCCCTCCCTCCTCGACCGCGACCCGCAGCGGCGGGCCGACCGCGTACACCTGCTGATCCGCGCCGTCCACGTCGCCGCAGACCTGGGCGCCCACGCCGTGCACTGCTTCAGCGGCATCCGCCCGGACGACACCCCCGACGACGTCGCGTGGAAGCGGCTCGCCGGCGCCCTCGGACCCGTCCTCGACGCCGCGTCCGGGGCCGGTGTCCCGCTCGCCGTCGAACCCGAACCCGGCCACCTCCTCTCCTCGATCAACGACTTCCACCACCTCCGCGGCGAACTGGGCGATCCCGCGCCCGAACTCCTCGGCCTCACCCTCGACATCGGCCACTGCCAGTGCCTCGAACCGCTCTCGCCCGCCGACTGCGTGCGCGCCGTCGCCCCCTGGCTGCGGCACGTCCAGATCGAGGACATGCGGCGCGGCGTCCACGAGCACCTGCCGTTCGGGGACGGGGAGATCGACTTCCCGCCCGTCCTCGCGGCCCTGGCGGCCACCGGCTACCAAGGCCTCACCGTCGTCGAACTGCCCCGCCACTCCCACGCAGGCCCCCGGCTCGCCGCGGACTCCCTCGACTTCCTCCGCCGAGCGGCGGCAGACGCCGAGAAGCCGGTGCCCCCGGAGCGCGTGCCGCTGCCCCGAGCCCCCGCCCCTGCCCCCACTGCCGCCGAAGGAGGAACCCCGTGACCGACACCCCCGGAATCGCCGCCCTCCGCACCCGTCTCGAAGCCGACCTCGGCGGAGCCGCCCGCGCCTGGCTCGACCAGGCCACCGCCGAGGCCGCGGCCCACGCCGAGCGGAGGGAATCGCAGCAGGGAGGGCCCATCCCCACATGGGAATTGCGGATCGCCGAGGCGGGACGACGCTGCGGGCCCGACCACGCCGACGCCGCCCGCGTCCTGCTGCTGCACGCGGCGTCCGCGGACCCGGCCACCCTCACCCGTGTCTACGCCCAGGGCACCGCCCCCGAACGCCGCGCCATCCTGCACGCCCTGCCGCACCTGGTGCCGGGCCCCGAAGCCCTGCCGCTGGTCGAGGACGCCCTGCGCACCAACGACACCCGGCTCGTCGCCGCGGCCGTCGGCCCGTACGCCGCCGCACACCTGGCACCGCACGACTGGCGCCACGCCGTCCTCAAGTGCCTGTTCACCGGTGTGCCCGTGGACGCCGTCGCCGACCTCCCGAGGCGTGCCCGAGGCGACGGAGAACTCGCCCGCATGCTCGGCGACTACGCGAGCGAACGCACGGCGGCGGGCCGCCCCGTCCCCGGTGACCTGCATCGCGTCCTGGCCCTGACCGCCCCCGGGGCGGTATCGCACCCCACGGCTCCCTCGGGCCCCGAGGCCCCTTCGACCGGCGAGGAGTAGGAGTCCCGATGCGCATCTTCGATCCCCACATCCATATGACCTCCCGCACCACCGACGACTACCAGGCGATGTACGCGGCGGGTGTCCGCGCGGTCGTGGAGCCTGCCTTCTGGCTCGGCCAGCCCCGCACCTCGCCCGCCTCCTTCTTCGACTACTTCGACTCCCTCCTCGGCTGGGAACCCTTCCGCGCCGCCCAGTACGGCATCGCCCACCACTGCACGATCGCCCTCAACCCGAAGGAGGCGAACGACCCCCGCTGCACCCCCGTCCTCGACGAACTGCCCCGCTACCTCGTCAAGGACAACGTCGTCGCCGTCGGCGAGATCGGCTACGACTCCATGACGCCCGCCGAGGACACCGCGCTCAGCGCCCAGCTCCAACTGGCCGCCGACCACGAACTGCCGGCCCTCGTGCACACCCCGCACCGCGACAAGCTCGCCGGCCTGCGCCGCACGATCGATGTCATCCGGGAGTCCGCGCTGCCCCTGGACCGCGTGCTGATCGACCACCTCAACGAGACCACCATCAAAGAAGCCAAGGACAGCGGCTGCTGGCTCGGGTTCTCCGTCTATCCCGACACCAAGATGGACGAGGGGAGAATGGTCGAGATCCTGCGGGAATTCGGCCCCGAGCGGGTCCTGGTCAACTCCGCGGCCGACTGGGGGAAGAGCGACCCGCTCAAGACACGCAAGGTCGCCGATGCCATGCTCGCGGCCGGCTACGGCGAGGACGACGTCGACCTGGTCCTGTGGCGCAACCCGGTCGCCTTCTACGGACTCAGCGGCCGCCTCGCCCTGGACGTCACCGGCACGGACGCCGCCCACGAGGGCAACTCCATCCTGCGCGGCGGGGCGTGAGCCATGCGCTTCCGGCACCCCGACGGTTCCACCGTCCACCTCGCCTACTGCACCAACGTCCACCCGGCCGAGACCCTCGAAGGCGTCCTCGCGCAACTCCGTGACCACTGCGAACCCGTGCGCAAGAGACTCGGCAGGGACCGCATCGGAATCGGCCTCTGGCTCGCCAAGGACGCCACCCGCGCCCTCGTCACCGACCCCGCGGCCCTGCGCGGCCTGCGCACCGAACTCGACCGGCGCGGCCTCGAAGTCGTCACGCTCAACGGCTTCCCCTATGAGGGCTTCGGCGCCGAAGAGGTCAAGTACCGCGTGTACAAGCCGGACTGGACCGACCCGGAGCGCCTCGCCCACACCACCGACCTGGCCCGGCTGCTCGCCGCCCTGCTCCCCGACGACGTCACCGAAGGCACCATCTCCACCCTGCCGCTGGCCTGGCGCACCCCCTTCGACGCCACCCGCGCCGAGACCGCCCGCACCGCCCTCACCACGCTCGCCCAGCGACTGGACGCCCTCGACGAACTGACCGGCCGCTCCATCCGCATCGGCCTGGAACCGGAACCGGGCTGCACCGTCGAGACGACCGCCGACGCCATCGCCCCCCTCACCGCAGTCGGCAACGACCGCATCGGTGTCTGCGTCGACACCTGCCATCTCGCCACCTCTTTCGAGGACCCGAAGACCGCCCTCGACGCCCTCACCGACGCGGGCATCCCCGTCGTCAAATCCCAGCTCTCCGCCGCCCTGCATGCCGAACACCCCCATCTCCCCGATGTACGTGAGGCCCTCGCCGCCTTCGACGAGCCCCGCTTCCTCCACCAGACCCGCGCCCTGACCAGCTGCGGGCTGCGCTCCGTCGACGACCTCGGCGAAGCACTCAGTGGCCACGCCCTGCCCGACACGTCCCCCTGGCGGGCCCACTTCCACGTCCCCCTCCACGCGGACCCGGCCGCGCCGCTCACCTCCACCCTCCCCGTGCTCCAGGACGCCCTGACCCGACTCGTCGGCGGCACCGTCCCTCTCACCCGCCATCTGGAGGTCGAGACCTACACCTGGCAGGCCCTGCCTCCCGCGCTGCGCCCCCGCGGGCGCTCCCAGCTCGCCGAGGGCATCGCCGCGGAACTCACCCTCGCCCGTGACCTCCTGACGGACCTCGGCCTGAAGGAACTCCCATGAGCCAGCCCCAGAGCGACCCGCGCAACGGCCCCACCCCGCTCCTCGTCCTGGACGTCGTCGGCCTCACCCCCCGCCTTCTCGAACACATGCCGCACCTCAAGGCCCTCGGGCAGTCCGGATCCCGGGCACCGCTCGGCACCGTCCTGCCCGCCGTGACCTGCGCCGCCCAGTCCACCTTCCTCACCGGCACCACTCCCGCCGAGCACGGCATCGTCGGCAACGGCTGGTACTTCCGCGAACTCGGCGATGTGCTCCTGTGGAGGCAGCACAACGGCCTCGTCGCCGGCGACAAGCTGTGGGACGCCGCCCGCCGCGCGCATCCCGGTTACACCGTCGCCAACATCTGCTGGTGGTACGCCATGGGCGCCGACACCGACTTCACCGTCACCCCCCGCCCCGTCTACTACGCCGACGGCCGTAAGGAACCGGACTGCTACACCCGACCCCCTGCCCTGCACGACGAACTCACCGGGAAACTCGGCACGTTCCCCCTCTTCCACTTCTGGGGGCCGGGCGCCGACCTCGTCTCCAGCCGCTGGATCGTCGACGCCACCCGGCACATCATCGACACCCGCCGACCCGACCTCGCCCTGTGCTACCTCCCTCACCTCGACTACGACCTCCAGCGCTTCGGCCCCGACGACCCGCGCTCCCGCCGAGCGGCCGCCGACCTGGACGCGACCCTCACTCCGCTCCTCGACGACGCCCGAGCCGAGGGCCGCACCGTCGTCGCGCTCTCCGAGTACGGCATCACCCGCGTGAACCGGCCCGTCGACATCAACCGCGTGCTGCGCCGCGCTGGCCTGCTGGAAGTGCACACCCAGGACGGCATGGAGTACCTCGACCCGATGGCCTCGCGCGCCTTCGCCGTCGCCGACCACCAGATCGCCCACGTCTACGTGCGCCGGCCGGAAGACCTCGACATCACCCGCGCCGCCCTAAAGGACGTCCCCGGCATCGAGCAACTCCTCGATGACGAGGGCAAGAAGACACACCACCTGGACCATCCGCGCTCGGGCGAACTCGTCGCCCTCGCGGAACCGGACGCCTGGTTCACGTACTACTACTGGCTCGACGACGACCGCGCGCCCGACTTCGCGCGGCTCGTCGAGATCCACCGCAAACCCGGCTACGACCCCGTCGAGCTCTTCATGGACCCCGAGGACCCCTACGTCCGCGTCAAGGCCGCGGGCGCACTGGCCCGGAAGAGGCTCGGCATGCGTTACCGCATGGCGGTCGTGCCCCTGGATCCCTCACCTATTCGAGGCAGCCATGGCCGCCTCCCCACGAGCGAGGACGAAGGTCCGCTCATTCTGTGCTCCACCCCCCGCGCCGTCAGCGGCCGCGTCGCGGCCACCGATGTGAAATCGCTCCTGCTCCGTCTCGCGGGCCTGCACTGACCTCGGCCTGCCCGCGTCGCTGCGTCTGCTTGATCTCCACTGAACCAGACGGCTCGACCTCTGCCATCAGGGTCCGACCCCCAGCGAACCCTGAACCGTAGGTCGAACCGATCCCTGACACGACCCTGATCCGCCCTGATTCGCCCCGATCCACCCTGATTCACCCTAATCCGCCCTGATCCAGCCTGAACCAGTCGAGGAGAACCGCATGAGCCGCAAGCAGACCCCCGCCGACCCCGAACTCGCCCACAGACTCAGCCGACGCGGCATGCTTGGCGTCGCGGCGGGCGCCACCGCCGCGGCCCTCCTCGGCACCGCGACGCCGGCCGCGGCGGGAGAGAAGGGTCGAGGCCGCCCCGTCCTGCCGCCGGGACGCCTCGGCATCCAGCTCTACAGCCTCCGCGACAAGGTCTCCGCCCTCGGATTCGCCGCCGTATTCGCCGAATTGAAGAAGTACGGCTATGACGAGATCGAGTTCGCCGGTTACAGCCAGGGCTCGGCGGGCGCCATCAGCCTCGCCCAGCTGAAGGCACTCGCCCGCGACCACGGACTGCACCCCATCGGGTCCCACGTCGGCTATTACGACAACAACAACCCGAACGCGTACACGTTCGCGCAGAACCTCACCAAGGTCCTGGACGACGCGGAGGCGCTCGGTCTGAAGCACATCGGGACGGCCTCGGGCCCCTTCCGCTACGGCTCGACGGTCGACGCCTGGAAGCGCGCGGCGGACGACTTCAACACGTATGGCGAGGCGGCCCGCAAGCGCGGCATGAAGTTCTACCAGCACAACCACGCGGAGGAGTTCTCCTTCGCCACGGACAAGCCGGGCGTGCGCCTCTACGACGTACTGCTCGCAGAGACCGACCCCGATCACGTGTTTCTGGAGATGGACATCTACTGGGCCTACTGCGCCCAATTTCGCTTCGGCAAGCGCCCCGACGGCACGCCCGCCCCCTTCGAGCCGGTCGACTACGTACTGAAGCAGCCGCATCGCTATCCGCTGTTCCACGTCAAGGACGGCGTGCGTGACGAGACGACCCGCGACGGTTACCGCATGTCGGATGTCGGGGACGGCGACATCGACTACAAGAAGTTCCTTTCGAAGGTGACCGCGCGCACCCACCACGGACGGCGCTACCACCACTGGCAGACCGAGCACGACAACCCGGTCGAGTCCTACGCCTTCGCCCGCAAGTCCAGCGAACACCTGCACTCCCTGCGTTCCGGGCGCTGCGGGGACTGAACCAGGCACCGACACCCCCTGCTCGACACGGAGGGCCCTCCCGCCGCCGGGAGGGCCCCTTCAGGAGGCGAGGTCAAGCCATCTCCTCCCCGAGGGGCTGCGCGGAGCTGCTCGCCGCCATGACGTGCCGAAGCCACCGAAGAGCTCCTCGCGGTCACCGTGCGATCGTGGTGCGCCTCGGCCGGTCCTATAGCCGCGCGTCCTGGCGCGGAGCGTTCGTCGACGGTGAGCTACATCATGGCGGAGGTGACGTCTCCGTAACCCCTACGTGACCCACGGTGACGTAGGGACTGGGGGCTGGCGCCGCCCACCGTGCATCCGGCGGTCGGCGGACGGATATGCAGGTGAAAGGCACTCCGAAACCTTGGTATTGTTGTCCATGTCGCCGCGGGGAACACCCCGCACGGCGGCAGACACCTAGTCCGGGTGGCGGAATGGCAGACGCGCTAGCTTGAGGTGCTAGTGCCCTTTAACGGGCGTGGGGGTTCAAGTCCCCCCTCGGACACAGAGGCGACAGAGCGGTTTCACGGCGCGTCGCGATCCCCACGATCTCCCAGAGATCGTGGGGATTTTTCGTGTGAGGATCTATCGCGGGATCGCCGCCGCACCCTCCGCCCACAGCGACCGCACATGGCCGAGGTGCCGGGCCATGCACCGCTCCGCCGCCCCCGCGTCGCCCGACAGCATCAGGTCGAGGAGCTCGATGTGCTCCTCGGCCGACGGGGTCAGCTGGTCGTTCTCGTCCAGGGCCGTCAGGCCGTAGAGACGGGAGCGCTTGCGCAGGTCGCCGACCGTCTCGACCAGGCGGTCGTTGCCCGAGAGGGCGAGCAGTGACAGGTGGAAGCGGCGGTCGGCCTCCAGGTAGGCGATCAGGTCATGGCTCCGGGCGGCGCGCACGATCTCCTCGGCGACCGGGCGCAGCGCCTCCAGTTCCTCGCGGGCCGCGGTGCGGGTGATGCGGCCGATCACGGGCACCTCGATCAGGGCGCGGATCTCCGAGTACTGGTCGAGGTCGCGCTCATTGACCTCCGTGACGCGAAAGCCCTTGTTGCGGACCGGCTCGACGAGGCCCTCCCGGGCCAGATCGAGCATCGCCTCGCGCACCGGCGTCGCCGAGATGCCGAAGTCCTCGGCGAGGCCGGGTGCGGAGTAGATCTCGCCGGGCCGCAGCTCGCCGGAGATCAGGGCGGCCCGCAGGGCGTGGGCGACCTGATCGCGCAGTCGCTCCCTGGTCGTGATGAGGTTCTTGTGCTTCAGGTGCCCCATGGTGCTCCCCTCCGGTGGTACCCGCGCCCGCGCGGAGCACCAAAGTACAATGTCACGTTGCCAGTTGGGCGGTCGGGGAGCCGCCGGGGTCAGAGGGTGAACCCCGCGGGGAACGGATCGTCGGGGTCCAGGAAGTACTGGGCCGTGCCGGTGATCCAGGCCCGTCCGGTGATCCGGGGGACGACCGCGGGCAGACCCGCCACCTCTGTCCGTGCGATCAGCCGGCCGGTGAACTCCGTACCGATGAAGGACTCGTTGACGAAGTCGCGGTCCAAGGGGAGTTCGCCGCGGGCGTGCAGCTGCGCCATCCGCGCGGAGGTGCCCGTTCCGCACGGGGAGCGGTCGAACCAGCCGGGGTGGATCGCCATCGCGTGCCGGGAGCGGTACGCGTCCGAGCCCGGTGCCGCGAGGTAGACGTGCTTGACGCCGGAGATGTCCGGCTGCTCGGGGTGGGTCGGGCGGTCCGGTGAGGCGTTGATCGCGTCCATCACGGCGAGACCCGCCGCGAGCAGGTCGTCCTTGCGGGCGCGGTCGAACGGCAGCCCCAGTGCGTCGAGGGGGACGAACGCGTAGAAGTTCCCTCCGAAGGCCAGGTCGTACGTCACCGTGCCGTGGCCCGGCACGTCGATCTCACGGTCCAGGGCGACACAGAACGCGGGGACGTTGGTGAGCGTCACCGATGTCGCCGCGCCGTCGCTGACCTGCACGTCTACGGAGATCAAGCCCGCCGGGGTGTCCAGACGGACCGTGGTGACGGGCTCGGTGACCGGCACCATGCCCGTCTCGACGAGGACCGTCGCGACGCCGATGGTGCCGTGGCCGCACATGGGCAGCAGGCCGGACACCTCGATGTAGAGGACGCCGTAATCGGCGTCGGGGCGGGTCGGGGGCTGGAGGATCGCGCCGCTCATGGCGGAGTGGCCGCGCGGCTCGTACATCAGGAGCGTACGCAGATGGTCCAGGTGTTCGATGAAGTGGAGCCGGCGCTCGGCCATGGTGGCGCCGGGGACCACCCCTACGCCGCCGGTGATCACCCGGGTGGGCATGCCCTCGGTGTGAGAGTCGACGGCGTGGAAGACGTGTCGGGTGCGCATGGATCTCCTCGGAGGGTGCGGGCGTCTCTAGCGGTGGCCTGCCGCCAGCGCCTTCTCGGTGGCCGCCCGCACCAGCGCCTCCGTGGCGCCGGACAGGGGGGCGCGCGGGGGGCGGGTCGGGCCGCCGCGGCGGCCCACGAGATCCATCGAGAGCTTGATGGACTGCACGAACTCGGTCTTGGAGTCCTGGCGCAGGAGCGGGTGCAGTGAGCGGTAGAGCGGCAGTGCCGTGTCCAGGTCCCGCGCGCAGGCGGCGTGGTAGAGCTCCGCGCAGGCGGCGGGGAACGCGTTCGGATATCCGGCGATCCAGCCCACCGCGCCCGCGACGGCCAGCTCCACCAGGACGTCGTCCGCGCCGATCAGCAGATCGAGGTCCGGGGCCAGCTCGGCGATCTCGTACGCCCTGCGCACATCGCCGCTGAACTCCTTCACCGCCACGATGCTGCCGTCGCCGTGCAGCCGGGCGAGCAGGTCGGGCACCAGGTCGACCCTCGTGTCGAGGGGGTTGTTGTACGCGACCACGGGCACGCCGGCCTTGGCGACCTCGGCGTAGTGGGCGCGCACGGAATCCTCGTCGGCGCGGTAGGCGTTCGGCGGCAGGAGCAGCACCGAGCCGCAGCCCGCCTGTGCCGCCTGCTCGGCCCAGCGGCGGGACTCGGCGCTGCCGTAGGCGGAGACGCCGGGCATCACCCGGGCTCCGTCGCCCGCCGCCTCGACGGCGGTGCGGACGACGTGGGCGCGTTCGTCGTCGGTGAGGGTCTGGTACTCGCCGAGGGATCCGTTGGGGACGACGCCGTCGCAGCCGTTCGCGAGGAGGTGGCGGATGTGCGCGGCGTAGGCGTCGTGGTCGATGGAGAGGTCATCGCGGAGGGGGAGCGCGGTGGCGACCATGATGCCGCGCCAGGGGCGGTGCGGTGTCCAGGTCGGCGTCCAGGTGGGGGTTCGGGGGGTGGTGGTCATGATGGCTGCCTGCCCTTCATCGGGGGTGCGGGTTCGGGTTTGGGTCACCCGGGCCATCCGGGCCATCCGGGCCGGCCGGGCCATCCAGGTCATCCAGGTCATCCGAGCCGCCCGGATCGGTGTGGTCGGTGCGCCCGGTGGGTTCCGCGGCAGGGATCGGGAGGTCGGCGAGGGTGGTGAGAGGGATGGGCGTGGCGAGTGGGCGGCGGTCGGGGGGTGTGGGGATGGTGGTGGCCGGTGCGGTGAGGGAGGCCACCGCCGTTCCGCACATGCGGCCCTGGCACCAGCCCATGCCCGCCCGGGTGAGGAGCTTGACGGTGCGGGCGTCGCGGGCGCCGTAGTCGGCCACGGCCTCCCGTACGCGGCCCGCCGTCACCTCCTCGCAGCGGCACACGTCCGTGTCGTCGCTGAGCCACCCCGTCCAGCCGGGGCCCGGCGCGTGCGCGGCGGTCATCGTCTCGGCGAAGGCGCGCATGCGGTCACGGCGGCGTCGCAGGGCGCGCAGCCGGGGAAGGGGCGACGGGCGCTCCCCGGTCAGTCGGGCGGCGATCGCCACCGCCGCCAACTCGCCCTCCGCGCGGGCCGATTGCGCCCCTCCGATGCCCGACGTCTCGCCCGCCGCCCACATGCCCGGGAGTGATGTCTCCTGGAGCGGGCTCAGGGCGAGGGCGTGCGTGCCGTCGGCGGCACGGCGGGTGGCGCAGCCCAGGGCGGTCGCCAGGTCGATGTGCGGGACCAGGCCGTGGCCGACCGCCAGCGCGTCGCAGGTGACGCGGCGGGCCGTGCCCGGCACCGGTCGCCAGTCGCGGTCCAGGCGGGAGACCGTCACCGCCTCCACCCGGTCCGTGCCGTGCGCCTCGGTCACCGCGCTGCGGGTGCGCAGACACACCCGGTGGCGCAGCAGCGCCGTGCCGTGGAGCGCTGCCTCCGCGAGCTTGTGCGGGTTGGCGGCGAGCGCGCCCGGGCGGCGGGCGTAACCGAGGTAGCCCGACGCCTCGACCACCTCCGGGACCTCGGCCCCGGCTGCGGCGAGCGAGGTGGCGACGGCGAGCAGCAGCGGTCCGCTGCCCGCGACGACGACGCGGCTGCCGGGCAGGGCGAGACCGGACTTGAGCACGGCCTGGGCGCCGCCCGCGCCCACGACGCCCGGCAGGGTCCAGCCGGGGAAGGGCAGGTGGCGTTCGTACGAGCCGGTCGCGAGGAGGATCGCGCGGGCCCGGACGGTCACCGGCCGCTGCCCTGGTACCAGCCCGTGCCCGTCCCTGAGCACGTCCGTGTGCGTGCCGTCCTCTCCGTCCTCCTCACCGGTGAGCGCGTGGACGGCCCACCGTTCCCCGGCCGTCTCGCGCGTCACCGTCCAGACGTGGTGGCCGAAGAGCTGGGTGACGTCGCTCGCCGCCAGGCGGTCGCGCAGGTCGGCGTAGGCGGCCCAGTCGTGGTGCAGGGCCTCTGGGCGGGTGGCGCCCGTGGCCGGGGCGGGGTGCCGGTAGAACTGGCCGCCGGGCCGGTCCGAAGCGTCCAACAGCGCGACGGAGAGGCCAAGTTCGGCGGCTGTCACGGCACCCGCGAGGCCCGCGGGTCCCGCGCCCAGCACCGCGACGTCGTACGCCTCAGGTGTCGAGCCCGGCATGGCCGTGTCCTTCCTGCGTGGTCACCGCGTCGCCGGGCCGGGCGGTGACCAGGCACGCCCGCCGGTTGGGGCGGCCGTTGACGGTGGCGAGGCAGTCGTAGCACTGGCCGATCCCGCAGAACGCCCCGCGCGGGCGACCGCCGACGCGGGTGCTCCGCCAGGCGAGGATGCCGGCGGCCCAGAGCGCGGCGGCGATGGACTGGCCCGGCAGGACGGGCAGTTCGCGGCCGTCGAAGGTGATCGTGAAGGCGGCGGCGTGCGGGGAGGCACCCACGAGCCCGGCGGGTGTCCGTTCGTCACGCTTCATGAGGCGGCTCACTCCTCTCGGGTACGGACTCGACTACGGATACGGAAACGTGGGGGCTGTGCGTGCTCACCCTGTGGCCGCCTCTTCCGTGAAACGCTCGGGTGCGAACGGGCCTGTTGACAACGGGGGTTCACGCCCCGTCAGCATCACGGCGACGAGCAGCCCCGTGGCCGGGGCGAGGCCGATGCCCGCGCCCTCGTGACCGCACGCGTGCAGCAGGCCCGGGACGCGCGGGTCGGGGCCGATCGCCGGGAGATGATCGGGGAGGTAGGGGCGGAAGCCCGCGTACGTACGGATCGCCCTGACTTCGGCGAGGACGGGGAAGAGCCGCGTGGCCTGTGCCGCGAGGCGCCGCAGCACCTCGACGGACAGGCTGCGGTCGAAGCCCACCCGCTCCCGGCTCGCGCCGATGAGCACCGGGCCCGCCGGGGTGCCCTCCACCACGGCGGACGTCTGGAGCCCGGCGGAGTCGCTGGCGATGTCGGCGACGTAGTCCGCGGAGTACACCTTGTGCCGTACGACGCGCGGCAGCGGTTCCGTGACGAGCACGAAGCCCCGCCGGGGGAGCACGGGCAGTTCCACTCCCGCCATGCGGGCGAGTCGGCCACCCCAGGTGCCGGCGGCGTTGACCACGTGCGGAGCCTTCACGTCGCCCGCCGGGGTCCGTACGCCGCGCACCTCGCCGCCCGGCCCGGTGAGGACCGCGGTGACCTCCTCGCCGAGCCGCAGTGTCAGGCGTCCCGCGCCGGCGGCCGCCCTCAACAGGTGGGCCGCCGCCAGGGCCGGTTGCACCTGGGCGTCCTGCGGGTAGTGGAAGCCGCCCGTGAGGCCGGGGGCCAGGTGCGGTTCCAGGTCGGCGAGGCCGTCGGCGGGGACCTCGATCGCCTCGACGCCCGCCTGCTCCTGTCCCGCAGCGAAGCCCCGCAGCGCGTTCATCCCCGCCTCGGTGGAGGCGACGACGAGGCCGCCCTTTCTCTCGTACTCGATGCGCGAGGGGAGCCCGGCCGCCAGGTCTTGCCACAACCGGGCTGAGAACAGCGCCAGTTCGAGCTCGGGGCCGGGCTCCTTGTCGGAGACGAGGAGGTTGCCCTCGCCTGCTCCCGTCGTGCCGCCCGCGACGGGTCCGCGGTCGACGACGGTGACTCGGAGGCCGGAGAGGGAGGCGTAGTAGGCGCAGGCCGCGCCGACCACCCCGGCTCCCACGACGATGACGTCCGAGTGTTCCGGACGTCCGGAAGGGTGTCTCGTGAGCACGCCAGTAATATTTCACATGGCACTGGGCCTGCCAAGGGGGCGTAAGAGTACGGGAGTTGATGACCTTGGGAGCGGATCAGCCGCGGCGGTGGTGCGCTCCCGGCGTGTAACCGAACGCGCGGCGGAACACATCGATGAAGGCGCTGGTGGACGCCCATCCGCAGCGGTGTGCGACCGCGGTGACCGGCGTGCCGTCGGCCAGCATGCGCAGGGCGTGGTAGAGGCGCAGCTGCGTGCGCCACTGCGGGAAGGTCATGCCCAGCTCGCGGCGGAAGAGGCGGCTGAGGGTGCGCTCGCCCGCCCCGGCCGCGGCGGCGAGTTGGGCGAGGCCCCGGGTGTCGGCCGGGTCGTCGTGCAGCAGGGTGCAGACGGCGGCGAGGCGTGGGTCCGAGGGGGTGGGCAGCTGGACGGGTTGCTGGGGTGACGCGCGCAGTTGGTCGAGGAGCACCGCGCGAAGGCGCCGCCGCTCGGGAGTGTCCTCGTACGGGCCCCGGGTCCAGGCGAGGATCAGTTCGCGCAGCAGCGGGCTGACGGTGAGGACGGTCGGCACGTCGAGGCCGAGCGGGTTCGTGCCGGCGGGCAGACCGAGCAGGTGCAGCGCCAGGTGGCCGTGGGCGCGGTGCGCATGGACGCAGCCGGCGGGGACCCAGATGGCGCGGGTGCCGGGTGCGAACCAGGTGCCGGCTTCGGTGGTTACGGCCACGACGCCGGAGCCCGCGTAGATGATCTGGTGGTCGTCGTGGCGGTGCGCGTCGATGCGGTCGCCGGGGGCCAGTACCTGGGTGCGGGTGGGTGCCTCGGGGGTGTGGCGGATGTCCGGCATAGGTTGGCATTTTATCGGAAGCGCGCCACCGGGCGGCGTGGCGACGATGGGGCGGTGCCAGCGAACCAGCCCTCAGTCCCGGCGAACCAGCCCGCAGCGGCAGCGGGCCAGCCCTCGGCGGTGTCGAATCAGCCCGCAGCTGGAGCGGGCCAGTCCTCAGCCGCAGCGGGCCAGCCCTCGGCGGTGTCGATCCAGCCCGCAGCTGGAGCGGACCAGTCCTCAGCCGCAGCAAGCCACCCCTCGGCCGTGTCGAATCAGCCCCCAGCCGCAGCGGACCAGTCCTCTGCCATGCCGATCCCGCCCGCAGCCCTGGCAGGCCACCCTTCGGCCGTGTCGATCCAGCCTCCAGCCGGAGCGGACCAGTCCTCAGCCGCAGCAAGCCACCCCTCGGCCGTGTCGAACCACCCCTCGGCCGTGTCGAACCAGCCCTCAGCCGCATCGCCCCGCCCCTCAGCTGCATCGCCTTGCCCCCCAGCCGCAACGCCTTGCCCCCCAGCCACTCCACGCCACCCCTCAACCACACCAAGCCACCCCCCAACCCCAACACCCCACCCCCACCCACCGCGCTCCAACCCCCACCCACCACACGAGGTGCCCGCCACCCCCGCCACCCCCGTCGCCCCCGCCGCCCCATCCTTCTCCTCGCCCTCGCTCACGCCTGCGTCGACGTCTACCAAGGAGCCGTCGCCGCGCTTGTCCCCTTCTTCGTGGCGGAGCGCGCCTACACCTATGCCGCCGCGTCCGGCATCGTGCTCGCCGCGTCGCTGTTGTCCTCCGTGGTGCAGCCGCTCTTCGGGGCGCTCACCGACAAATGGGCCATGCCATGGCTGCTGCCGGTCAGCACGCTGGTGGGCGGGGCCGGCGTCGCGTTTGCCGGGGTCGGCGGCTCCTACGCCCTCACCCTGCTCGCCGTAGCCGTGTCCGGCATCGGCGTCGCCGCGTACCACCCGGAGGCCGCGCGGGCCGCGCGGCGGGCGAGCCGCGGGAGTCATACCGCCATGAGCTGGTTCTCGCTCGGCGGCAACCTCGGCTTCGCTACCGCCCCTGTGCTGACCGCCGCCATCGTCGCCACGGGCGGCCTGCGCGCCTCGCCGCTCCTCGTGGCCCCCGCCCTCGCGGGGGCGGTGCTGTGCGTGGCCGCGTTGCGGGGCGTCAGGGCCGCGGAGGCCGCCGTACCGAAGAGCGCGGCGCCCGCCCAGGTGGCCCCCGCCGACGACTGGCCCTCCTTCCTCAGGCTGTCCGGCGCCGTCGTCTGCCGCTCGATCGTGTTCGCCGGCTTGAGCACGTTCATCTCGCTGTACGCGCGCCAGCGCACCGGAGGCGGTGAAGTGGCGGGAACCGTCGCCCTGTTCGTGCTCTACCTCGGCGGCGCCGCCGGTACGGTCGCGGGCGGGAGGCTCGCCGCCCGTCATGGCCGCCTGCCGGTGGTGCGGTGGTCGTACGCGCTGACGGTCCTCGCGGTGGCGGGTGTCGTGGTGGTGCCGGGGCCGGCGCTCTTCCTCTTCGTCGTCCTCGCCTCGGCCGGCCTCTACGTGCCGTTCTCCCTGCACATCACCCTCGGCCAGGACTACCTGCCCCGCCGGATCGGCACCGCCAGCGGGGTCACGCTCGGTCTGACGGTCAGCATCGGCGGCCTCGCCAGCCCGCTCATCGGTGCGCTCGCCGACGCCACCTCCCTGGGCATCGCACTCGCACCGCTGATAGTCCTGCCCGCCCTCGGCCGGTTCCTCTTGCGCACCCTGCGCGAACCGGGGGCGCAGGGCCCGCCCGGCGCCTGAGCCCGACGTCTGAGACAGGGGTCCGGAAGAGTTCCTGGCTCCTGAGGGGTTGTCAGTGCAATTTCACATTACTACGTTACGCATCACATGGCTCAGCGGCGGGTGACGCTCAAGTGCCGCTGGGCGCCCACCAGTTGACCGACGTGTCAATCCCCCACCTCCCACACAGGAGCCCGCGGTGTCCCAGCTACGTCCACGAACCCTGCGCAGATCCGTGCTCGCCGGCGTGACAGCGGCGACTCTCTGCCTCACGGCCACCCCTCTCGTACAAGCCGCAGAACCCGCCCCCGCCCCCGAGCGCCGCACCGCCCAGGCGAAGGCGCCCGCCGGGCCGAACCCCTTGGACGTGGTCGACCGCAGGGCACGCGCTCCCAAGCCGGGCGCCTACCGGATCCCGGCACCCGGCGACATCGCGGGAGGCCGTACCCCGGGCGCCCGTACCCCCAAGTCGAAGGAGAGGGAGGCGGCCGGGGCCCAGGCCGCGCCCTGCACCCTCGACGGCGTCACCGGCCTCGCGCCCGAGCCGTTCGCGGACTTCCTCGGCGATCCGGCCGTCACCGCGGACGGTTGCCTGCGCACGCTCATCTGGACCTGGGACCAGCGCCTCGCCCCCGTCATGTCGGACGCCCACGTCCAGGCGGTCTCCGTGCGCGTCACCCGGCTCGCCGCCGCCCATGACGGCAAGAACGGCAGCAACCTCCTGGAGATGCTCACGTATCTCCACGCCGTCGCCTACCAGGACTTCTCGCACGACGAGATCGACGTCACCGACGGCCCGACCGTCGACGCCATGCGCCGCGCCGTCGACGCCTTCGGCAGGGCGCCCCGTACCTTCGACGCGACCCGGGCCAACGCCGAATCCCTGCGCGAGGCGCTGTACGCGGCCAGTGCCCCAGGGCTCCGGCAGCACCAACTCCCGCTCGTCAAGCGCGTCCTGACCACGATGGACGCCGCCCACCCGGACACGGCCAAGGACACCGCGTGGGCCGGTTCCGCGCTCGCCGCCCTCTCCCTCAGCTACCTCGGTGTCTACCCCGGGAACAAGGACACCGCCTTCCACGCGGCGGTCAAGGCCGACGCCTCCTACCGCGCCGCCTTCAAGGCCTTCGCCGGTCACACCCACCTCAAGGGCACGGCCAACGCCTGGGTGGTGCGTGACGCGCTGAGCGAGTACGGCCGGTTCGGCCAGATAGCCGGGCTCAGGGAGGAGATCGTCCCCGGCCTCGGCGGCCTCGTCGCCGTCACGGCCCGCAACTTCGGTGAGGGCAGTGCCCCTTGGGCGAAGGTCGCCACCTGGCTCAACGAGTTCGACGCCTGCGCGCCGTACAACGTCTGCAAGGCCGACATCGAGCGCCGCCTCTTCCCGAGCACCTACACGTACGACAAGGGCGGGATGAGGGTCCGCACCGCGCTCGACCGCAAGACCGTCGATCAGCTCTACTACGCCGCCAAGCAGGTCAAGGCGCAGTTCCACCGCGTCCTCGGCACCCTGGAACCGCTCGCCGGGGACCCCAACACCGGTCTCACGACCGTCCTTTACGCCTCACGCGCCGAGTACGAGAACTATCACCCCCTGCTCACCGGGATGGGCACGGACAACGGCGGTGTCTACATCGAGCGCGGCGCGACCTTCTACACCTACCAGCGGCGCGTCCCGCAGGACTCGTCGCTGACGCTGGAGGAGCTCTTCCGCCACGAGTACACGCACTACCTCAACGGCCGCTGGGCCGTGCCCGGATTCTTCGGCGAGGGCCCCTGGTACGAGGGCGATCGGACCACCGCGATGGACGAGGGCACCGCCGAGTTCTTCGACGGCGCCACCCGCGACGACGGCATCAAGGTCCGCAAGTCCCTGGTGCAGGGCGTCATCGACGACACGGCGAACGGCGGCCCGCGGATGACCGTGGACCAGATCCTGCACGCCACGTACGAAGGCGACGGCTTCCGCTTCTATGACTACGCCGGCACGTTCTTCGAGTTCCTGTGGACCGAACGCCCGGCGCTGATCAAGGAGATGTACCGTCATCTGCGCGCCGACGACCCCGCCGCCTTCGACGCCTGGCGCGACCGGCTCGGCAAGGACGGCGGCCTGCAGAGCGCGTACGACGCCTTCCTCGACAAGCAGATCGCGCACGTCGACGACCTCTTCGTGCCCGACACCACGTACGTGCCGGTCGACCGGCTGCGCGACACCACCGCCGCCCAGGTCCGTGCTTCCTTCAAGGCCACCACGGGCGCCACACCCCAGTGCCGCTCGAACGGCGCACCGGAGCGCCCGCGCTACACCTGCACGGGCCGGATCACCGCCGGTCTGAGCGCGGCCGACGACCCCGACGCCGTCTTCAAGGACATGTCGCAGACCGTGGACTACTTCCTGCTCGAACGGGCCGCGGCGGGTCACAACAACCTGGCCGACATGAACTGCTCGTTCGGCGAGGTGGACATCTGGACCGACGGCCGCGCCGGCAGCGCGGACTTCAGCTGTGAGGGCCCGCTCCGGGGTTGATCCCCGCCGGGCGCGCCGGCGCCACCGTCCGTCCGCGAGGTCAGGCGGTGGCGCCCACCAGCAGCTCCGCCGCCGCGATGCCCGACACGCGGGTCGCGCCGTGCGTGATCAGATGCGCGGCGCCGAGGGTGTCGCCCGCCGGGACGCCCATCTCGACGACCAGGGCATCGGGGCGGCTGCGCAGGAGGCGGGTCAGCGTGTCGGTCATCCAGCGGTGGCGGGCCGCGTCGCGGACCACGACCACCAGGGCGCGGCCTACCGCCGGGGCCAGCGCCTCGCGGTGCAGAAGGTCGCCCGCGTGGGCGATTTCGGGCTCCGTCAGCCTGACGGACGTCGTGCCCGGGCGCAGGTCGCGCAGGGGTTCGGCGACGCCCCAGGGGGTGCGGCCGTCGACGGCGAGGTTCATCGTCGGGGAGAGCTCCACGACGTGCGGCGCCCCGGCGAGGGGGAGCGCGGCCGAGCCGGAACCGTGCCGCACGCGCACCGCGCGGCGGGCCGCCACCAGGCCGATGCCGGAGTCCCGCGCGGCGCGCGCCACGGCCCGGGACCGCTCGCCCGACCAGGCCGCGAAGTCCCGCACCCGGGTGCTCGCCTCGGTCAGCCGCTCCTCGGGCAGCGTGCCGTCGAGGACGGCCTTCACCAGGGCCGTGGCGAGCAGGTCGGCCGTGGCCTCGTCGGCGCTCTCGCCACCGACGCACACCGCGTCGACGCCGCCCGCGACCGCCCTGACCGTGGCGCCGTCGATGCCGTAGCGGTCGGTGACAGCGCCCATCTCGATGCCGTCCGTGACCAGCAGCCCGTCGAAGCCGAGCTCCCCGCGCAGCAGGTCCACGAGGATGCGGCTGCTGAGGGTCGCGGGCAGGTCCGGGTCGTACGCGGGCGCCAGCAGATGGGCGGTCATCACCGCGCGGACGCCCGCCTCCATCGCCGCGATGAACGGCGGCAGCGCGGTGAGCGCGATCTCCTCGGCGGAGCCCTGGATCTGCGGCAGGCCGTAGTGCGAGTCGACGACCGTGTCGCCGTGGCCGGGGAAGTGCTTGGCGCAGGCGGCGACACCGGCCCCTTGGAGGCCGCGGATCCAGGCGGCCGTGTGCCGGGAGACGAGGTCGGTGCGGGAGCCGAAGGAGCGTACGCCGATCACCGGGTTGAGCGGGTTGGAGTTCACGTCCGCGCTGGGCGCGAAGTTGAGCGAGACGCCCGCGGCGTGCAGGTCGCACCCGATGTCGTGGGCCACGCGCTCGGTCAGGTCGATGTCGTCGACCGCGCCGAGGGCGAGGTTGCCGGGCCGGGACGAGCCGGTCCACGCCTCCAGGCGGGTCACGTCGCCCGCCTCCTCGTCGATGGCCACGATCAGGTCGGGGTTCTCCGCACGCAGGGCCTCGGTGAGCCGCGCCACCTGCTCGGGAGTCTCGATGTTCCGTGAGAACAGCACGACGGAGCCCAGGCCCTCGGAGATCCTGCGGCGCACCCAGTCGGGGGCCGTGGTGCCCTCGAAGCCGGGTTGCAGCACGGAGTTGGCAAGGTGCTCCAGCGTCGGGTCACTGCTCGATGCCATGGCGCGACCTCCGAAGTTGCGGATACGTGACTCGTGTGACGTGCTGCGTGACTCGTGTGACGTGGTGCGTGACGCGGGGCCCCTGCTGATTGGTCCAGGCCAATCGGATAGTGGATATTGGCTCGTATCGATCGGGGCTGTCAAGGAGTCCGAACCGGCCGAGACGGGCGAATTCAGCATCCCGAGCGTGGAGTTGGGGAATCCTGGTGACTTCCGCTGATCGCACCCGGTGAGGGAGTGGGCCATGCGCAGGTACGAACTTGTCGGCAGGCGCGACATCAGGCTGGTCACCGACGTGGCGGTACCGGACCCCGGACCGCTGGAAGTCCTCGTGCGCGTGCGCGCCTGCACGGTCTGCAACCGCAGCGACCTCGCCTACTTCCACTACCACGGTCTGCGCGACCACTGCTCCCAGGGCTGTTTCGGTCACGAGATCGCCGGGGTCGTCGAGGCGGCAGGCGAGGCCGTGAGCCGGGTCGTGCCCGGACAGCGGGTCTTCGTGCGGACACCGCTCACCACCGGCTACGCCGACTTCGCGCTGGCCCGCGAGATCTGCGTCGGCGCGCTGCCCGACGCCGTCCCCTTCGAGCAGGGCGCGCTCCTGCAACTGCTGCCGCTGGCCGTGCACGCCACCCGCGGCATCCGCCTCGGCGACCGCGTCGTGATCGTCGGTCAGGGACCCGTCGGGCAGATGGCGCTGCGCGTGGCGGTGGCGCGCGGCGCCGCCGAGACCGTCGCCGTCGACCTCGACGACTGGCGCCTGGAGCGCTCCGGCGCCGCGGGGGCCGACGCGGTACGCCGCGTGGACGGCACCCGGGAACAACTGCGCGCCGTCGGCGCCGACTTCGACGTGGCCGTGGACGCTGTCGGCACCCCCACCACCCTCAACGCCTGCGTGGAACTCGTACGGCAGAACGGCCTCGTCGTCCTCCTCGGCACGCACCACATCGACACCCACGTCAGCGTCGACCTGGTCACCTGGGAGCGCAGAGGACTGCGGGTGCACAGCTCCGCCGAGCCCCTGGACACCGCGCGCGCCGAGGCCCTCGCCGTCGCCGAACGCCTCGCCCACCGACGCACCGACGCCCTGCGCCTCGCCGACCTCCACACGCACACCTACCCCCTCGACGAACTCCCGAAGGCCATGGAGCAGCTCTCCGCGAGCCGCGCGCTGTACCCGGACGCCGAGGACGCCCCCTACGCCGGGCCGCCGCACGAGACGCTGAAGGTGGCGATCGTCCCGTGAGCGCGAGACGGCCGGGCGCGGCGTGAGGTGGGGCATCGCCGGATACGGCGACATCGTGACGCGCCGCGCGCTGCCCGCCCTGCACGCGCTCGGCGAGCAACCGGTCGCCCTCTGGGGCCGCGACCCGCACCGCGCGGCACTGGTCGCCGAGCGGCACGCCGTCGCCAGGTCCGGCGCCGACCCGAGGGTCCTTCTCTCGGACGTCGACGCCGTGTACGTGGCCACGCCCGTCGCCACCCATGTGCCGCTCGCCCGGGCCGTGCTGGCCGCCGGTATCCCGGTCCTCGTCGAGAAGCCGCTCGCCGGGGGACTCGCGACCGGCGCCGCGTTCGATACCGCCGCGCCGGATACCGCCTGGCCGTGCGCGGGCGTCGCCTATTACCGCAGGCTCGCGCCCGCCGTGCGCCGACTCCGTGCCGAACTGGCCGGGTGGACGCCCGAGCGGGTGGAGGCACACTTCCGGTGCGCCTTCGAACCGGGCCCCGACGATCCGATGCGCTGGCGCACCGACCCCGCCGTGTCGGGCGGCGGAGTGCTCGCCGACGCCGGAAGCCACCGGATCGACCTGCTGCTCCACCTCTTCGGGCGGCCGTACGAGATGACGGCCCGGCTCGGCGGCCGCTTCCCCCGGGGCGCGGAGCGGCGGGCCGACCTCACCCTGCGCTGGCGGACCGGTCTGCGGGCGCACTGCCTCATGGAGTGGGGTGAGGGGCCGCCGGTGGACCGCGTCGAACTGACCGGCGGCGGGCGGACGGTGACGCTCGACCCGCTCGACGCGGGCCGGCTCACGGGCCTTGCCGGAACGCCGCTCCTCCTGCCCCCGGCGGCCAACCCCCACCAGCCGCTGCTCGCCGACTTCGCGGCGGCCGTCGCGACCGGTGGTACGCCGGTGTGCCCGGTGGCGGAGGCCCGGCTCGTCGACGACGTGATCGTGGCGGCGGAGCGCTCGGACGCGGCGGGCGGCGCCCCGGTCCGCCTGGTGCACTGAACGGGGCAATGGCGCGGGCATCTCACGCCCCGTCATCCGCCGACCACGGCGTGAGCCAGCGCGGGTCGGGTGTGTCGGCGGCGCGTACGAAACGCACGTCGGCCGAGAGCCGCATGGCGTCCGTGGTGGTATCCAGGGAGGCGTGGATGACGCGCGGCAGGTGCACCATCACGTCGCCCGCCGCGAAGTCGGCCCACAGCCAGCGCCGGCCGAGCGTGCGGGCGGTCAGCTCCAGGTCGTGACAGATCTGGCGGCGGTCGCCCGGCCGGTCGGTGACGTCGCGCAGCGGCGCGTACTCCTCGGGCGGCAGCCGGTGGGAGCCCTCCAGGTACACGAGCGCGCCGGTCCGCGGCGGGCAGTCGCCCACCGGGATCCACAGGGTGACGACGGCGGGCGAACCCCGGTCCATGTAGTCGAAGTCGACATGGGCGCGGGAGGCCCGGCGCGTGCCCCGGTGGAAGTGGCGCAGGATGCGGCGCGGCAGCATCCGTGCCTCGGCGCCGAGGAGGAGCGCGGCGAGGGCGGCGAGGGCCGGATCGCCCACGAACCGGTCGAAGGCCGCCGACCGCACGAACGTGTACGCGGGATGCCCCGCGATGCCGTACTCCGGTACCTCGGCGGGCACCTGGCCGGAGAAGACCCCGTCCTCGACGGAGCTGCCCGCCGCGAGGAGGCCCGGCGGGAAGAGCGAGAAGTACCGGCCGCGCAGCCGCAGGACCTCCGCACGGTCGAGCAGCCCCGGCAGGTACAGATAACCGTCGGCGTGCAGCCGCGCGCGGAGCGCGGCCGGGTCCCTCGGCGGCAGCAGGTCCGCGCTGCGGCGCAGCGGGCCGAAGAGATCCGGCGTGAAGGGTATCGGTACGCCGTTCGACGACAGGTTCACGGTATGTGCCCTTCGGTCAGTAGACGCCTTCCACCGCCTCGGCACGGCCCTCGCCGTCCTCCTGGAAGGGCCGCACCGCGGCGACGCCGTCCCAGGGGAACCACGGGTGCGGGCCGGTTCTGACCGCGCTGTCCCGTTCCAGGAGGTTGGGCAGGAAGAGGTCTTCGAGGAGGGTGGTGGCCCGTACGCGGCCGCGCCGCCCGACGGCGACCTCGCGCCACGGGTCCGCCGGGTCGACGACCTTCAACACCGCGAAGGGCGGCGGGAGATGGTAGGAGTGCCCGGCTCCGGCAGGCACGCCGTCCGCCGCGTCCCGGTCCGTCACGTCGGCCTGGAGCGCGTGCCCGACCAGCGTGTTGCCGTAGGTGTCGATCCACTGCACGCCCGGCAGGTGCTCCTCGCGCAGGAACTGCGCCTCGGCGGCGGTGCACGAGGTGCCGCCCGTGCACACCGCCCGGATGCCGTACGTGTGCAGCGGGCGCGGCAGCCGCATCGCCAGTTCCAGGAGCAGCCGCGCGGTCGTGAAGAGCAGCGAAGGGCGCTCGGCGGCCAGCAGCGTCAGCGTCTGGTCGATCAGATGCGCCGTGTACGCGTCCGCCTCGCCGCCCGACCGCAGCGCGGCCTTCACCCAGCGCGGATCGAAGTCGATGGAGTGCACCGCGCCGCACCAGCTGTCCGCGAGGCCCTCCACGAAGTGCCCGTACGCGTGCGGGCCGCTCGGCGTCATGGCGAGGACGTCACCGCCGGCCACACCACGAGCCTCAAGCACGGTGCGGTAGATCTCCACGTCGTACGCGAGACGCGTGACGTTGACGATCCGGCAGGGTGCGCCCGTGGTGCCGCCGGTCTCGAAGACGCGGAAGGGACGGCCGCGGTAGCCGCGGGGGAGGAGGTCGCGGGCGTGCGCGGCGCGCAGCTCGGCCTTGTCGAAGAGGCCGAAGAGCTCCAGCGAGGCGAAGCCGTCGACGTCCTTGAGGGGATCGAAGCCGAGCGTCGGGCGCCGGGCGGCCCAGAAGGGGCTCGCGGTGTCGGGGCCGAAGTGCCAGCGCATCATCCGGCGCGTCCAGGTGTCGAGGTCCACGCCCAGCTCCGGCACACGGGTGCGCAGCGTGTCGGTCAGCGTGCTGAAGTCGGTCGGCAGCCGGGAGGTCGTCATGCGGGGCCTCGCTTCGCTGGGCGGTGCACGAACAGGGACTCGGCGGTGATGGCACGCACCGTCTCGGGCGTCGCGGTGAGGACGGCGGCGAAAGGGAAGGGGACCTCGTGACCGACCAGGGGATGACCTTCGTACGCCTCGAGCAGTACGAGGCCGGGCAGCACGCAGGGGGCGCCGTCGACCTCGGTGACGGGATCGCGGCGGGTGAGCAGACGGTCGCCCGGACGCATGCGCTCCTGGATGGAGCGCAGCGCACGGTGTGCCGTCTCCGCATCGCGGAAGACGGTGAGCGGCCAGTCGCGGGCAGCCGGGTCCGGCGGGATGGCGTCGAGCGCGGCGGCGAGGGACAACGCCAGGGCACGGCTCTGCGCGGGGTCCGTGCAGGTGACGGTGCGTACGTTGCGGCAGAACCGCCCCGAGTCGGCCGCGATCAGGGGCAGCAGCCAGTCCACGGCCGCCTCGACCGGCATTCCGGGCGGCACCAGGGCGCAGCCGCGGCCCGGACCGTGCAGGGTGAGCGAGTCCGCGTCACGGACCGAGGCGGCGAGGCCCGCGCCGCCGTAGACGATCCGCCGGTCCGCGAGCTTCAACAGGCCGTGCAGCGCCCGCTGTTCACCCGGGTAGAGGCCGATGCGGGCAGTGGGCCAGCCGACGGCGAGCAGCGCGGCGACGAGGCGTGCCGCGGAGAACGGCTCCCGTCGGCTCGGCCGCACCCACACGGCGCCCGAGCGCTCCGCCTGGTCCAGTACGGAGTCCAGGCACGTGAACGTGTTGCCCGGCAGAGCGACCAGGCTCAACCGGTCGTCGGGCACCGGCTCCCCGCCCCGCTTCGACAGCCCCTCGCGCAGCATCGCGCACCACCGGTCCACCAGCGGCCCGGGCAGCCCGGCCGTGTTCCACAGCGACGCGCGGAAGCCGTCGGCGTCCTGCGCGCCGACGCCGCCGACCGTGACGGTGCCCCGATCGAACAACTCGACTGCCTCGGCCAGCAGTTCGCGGCGGCCGGTGAGCGGGGGCAAGGTGGCGCGCGCGGTGTCCCACCACCGCCGGTCGGCATGGGTGACGATCTCCGGGACCAGCGCGAGGCCGTACGCGGCGCCTCCCGTGCCCGGCAGCGCGGCGGTGTCCAGCGACGTCCGCCACTCACCTCGCCGGAAGGCGTGGACCACCGCCGTCACGACAGCTCGTCGCGGAGGGCGGCGACCACCCGGATCTGCTCGGCCTCCGTGAGGGACGGATAGAGCGGCAGGGCGACATGGTGGCGGGCGAACCAGCGGGCCCGCTCGAACGGTCCGTCCCCGCCCATGCGGTGGTCCTCGGCGACGAAGTACGGGTGATCGCAGAGCAGATGGTCGTACACCTCACCGGCCAGGGACACGCCGTGCCGCTCCCGCAGCCGCTTCTTCAGCAGCGCGCGGTCGAGCGGCCCGTCCGGGGCCGGGTACGCGAGGTATTTGTAGAAGTTGCTCTCCGATCCGCCGGGCACGGCATGCGGCCGGATCCCGGGGACGTCGGCGAGCAACGCGTCGTAGCGGGCCGCCAGTTCGCGGCGTACCGCCAGGGTGTGCGCGAAGCGCTCCAGGTCCACCGTGCCGACGGCGGCGTGGAGTTCGCTCAGGCGCCAGTTGCCGCCGGGGCGGTCGTGGAGCGTGGAGCCCTGCGCGCTCTTGCCGTGGTCGCGCCAGCGCCGCACCTGCTCCAGGTCGTCGGGCAGCGCGGCGGACAGCAGCCCGCCCTCGCCGCTGACGGCGACCTTGGTGGGGAAGAACGAGAAGGCGCCGAACCGGCCGAACCCGCCCGCCGCGCGTCCGTCGAGCGTGGCGCCGAAGGCGTGCGCCGCGTCCTCCACCACGGGAACGCCGCGCTCTTGGCAGTACGCGAGGGCCGCGTCCAGCGCGGGCGAGACGATGCCGCCGATGTGCACCGGCAGCACGGCGGCCGTGTCGGGGTACCGGTCGAGGGCCGTGCGCAGGGCCTCGGGGTCCATGCCGAGGCCGTCCAGCTCGATGTCGACGAAGCGGACGGCCGCTCCCGCCCGCACCGCGGAAGCGGCCGTGGCGAAGAACGTGTTGACCGGCACGAGAACGGTGCGGCCCGCCACGCCGACGATCCGCAGCGCGATCTCCAGGGCCGCCGAACCGGACGCCACGGCCACCGCCCGCGTGCCGGTCCAGGCGCGGGACAGCTCCTCGAAGCGCGCGACCTGCGGGCCCTGCGTGAGCACACCTGAGGCGAGCGCGGCGTCGACACGGTCGAGCACGGCGCGCCGCTCGGACACCTCGAATCGGATGCGCTGGGCCGGGACATCGTTGCCCGCCGTGTTGTCCGCACCGGACAGGGCGCGCGTGAAGAAGTCCGCCGCGTGGCCGACGTGCGTGCCATGCCCCATGGGCAGTTCATGGATCTCCGCGGAGGCGCCCGCCGCCGCGTATGCCGCGCGGACCGTGTCCGCCGCCGCGCGCGCGTCCGCCGGTTCCAGGTAGGAGTCGGCGGTGCCGTACTGGAGCTGGAGGGGCGCCGGGGCCAGCGCGCAGTACAGGTCGGCCAGGTCGGCGTACTCCAGAATGCCGGGGAGCGCCGCCCCCTCGTGGCCCGTCAACAGCCGTTCGTACAGCGCTCGGTAGCTGCCGAGGTGGCTCGCCGCGCAGAGCGGGAGGCCCTGGCGGGGTGCCAGCAGCGCGGTGTGCAGGGCGACCGCCGCGCCGAGGCTGTGACCGAACAGGCCGAGCCGGTCGGGGTCGGCGAGCGGATGCGCCGCCAGTACGCCGAGCGCGCCCAGGGCGTCGCCGACGAGCGCGCCGAGCAGGGAGCGGCCGGTCAGCGCGAACGCGTGGGCCAGCAGGGTGCCTTCGTCCCGGCCGGCCCTGCGCTCCTCGTCGAGGCCGCCGCCGATGCCGTGGTCGAAGGAGAGGGTGACGAAGCCCGCCCGCGCCAGCTGCTCGGCGACGTTGCGGTCGGGGTGGTCCGGCGGCACGTCGCCGGTGAGCTGGTCCAGGCGGGCGTTGCGGCCGCCGAGGACCAAGACGGCCGGGCCGCGCGCGATGCCGTGTGGCGCGAGGAGGGTGCCGTGGAAGCAGCCGCGCACGGGCGAGTCGAAGACCAGCCGCTCGCGGTGCAGGCCGTCGCGTACGAGGGCGCGGGTCTCGGTGACGGCGAGGGGCGCCGGCTCGACGCGGGCCAGCCGCTCGACCACCGCGCGCAGCCGGCGGGCGGTGGCGCTGTGGCCCTCGGTGCCGTCGGCGGCCGCGCGGCGCAGGGCCGGTTCGGCGGCGAGGAGCCGGCGGAGGTGACGGAGCTGCATCCGCGGCTCAGACGAAATCGCCGTGCAGGGTGCTGGGCACTTCCAGCGCGTACGCGTCCAGCGCCTCGTCCAGTTTGATCTGGCCGCGTTTGAGGAGTTCAAGGAGTTCGTTCTGCGGACGGTAGAAACACGATTTGCACAGGTCGGTCCTGCGCGGGTTGGAGGCCTCCCATTCGGCGCGCGGGCCGCCTTCGAGGACCTCGGCATACCCCTGCTCGACGACATTGCCGATCAGATAACGGCTGTTGAGGTGGACCTGGGGGCAGGGATAGAGGTTTCCGTCGGCACCGACCGCCGTGACGAAACGGCTGTAGTGGCAGCGCTCGAAGTCGCCCTCGACCTCCTCGACCTGGTCCATCGGGCCGCGGTCCAGCTTGGGCACCGAAACCTCGAAGGCGTCGGTGGAGAGCGCCGCGGCCGTGGTGAGCGACTCGGCGATCTCCGGCATCACGGATTCGATGGTCTCGTGGCCGAGTGCGCTGTAGAACTCCGGCTCGAAGCGGACGTAATGCGCGCCGGAATCCCGGGCGATATGGGCCGCCTGCAGGATCTCCCGGTAATTCTGGAGGGTGATCACGTAGTTGAAGCCGATGCGGAAGTCGGGGTCCAGGGCGCTCTCCCTCAGCCTGCCGACCGACCCGACGAACTGCGAGAACGTCTGTTCCCGGTCCCGGGTGATGTCGTCGAAGGTGGCTTCGGTGCCCGCGTTCAGGCCGATGCGGACCCAGGTGTGGGTCTCGGCGACGCACTCGGCCACCTTCGGCCTGCCGAGCCGCGAGCCATTGGTGATCAGCCCGATCCGCAGCCCGGCCGCGTGCCCGGCCCGGCAGATCTCGGTGTAGCCGGGGTGGATGGTGCACTCGCCGCTGCCGCAGAACGTCACGGCGCGGCCGTCGTTCTCGGCGAACTCGCGCAGCAGGGTGATCGCCTTGTCGGTGGCGATCGAGTCCTTGAACGAGAACAGGTCGTAGAACTGCTCTTCGTTCGGGGAGTGGAAGTTGCAGAAATTGCAGCGCATATTGCAGGCGCCCATGATGCCGATCCGCATATGGACCGGCTTGATCTCCTGGCCCGCGACGAACCGCCGGAGCAATTCGCCGTGGGCCAGGACCTTCTGCGGTGAGTGCGCCTGATCGAGACTGACGAGGGGCAGTCCTTCGCGATTTTGGGGGGCTGCCATTTCGATGTCGCCGGCACCAGATGTGCTGTTCACGAACCCCCCACGCAAGATGGATGTGCGTTTACGCTGTTCGAGACGGTCCTTGCGACATTAGGGAGCCCCGCCAGACCTGTCAATGCCGCTGGCGTATGCGGGAGTTGACGGCCCATCAGGACGCGGGCAGGCGACGGTCGGGCTGCGGCCGGGCGGCGGTCAGGCGGCGAGCGAGGCGGTGATCTCCTCCTTGTCGAGGCCGAGGCCGGTGAGCGGCCCCCGGCCGTCCTCGAACTCGATGAGGGCGAGCAGGATGTGCTCGGTGCCGACGTGGTCGTGGCCGAGACGCAGCGCTTCACGGAACGTCAGTTCGAGCACCTTGCGGGCCCCCGCGTCGTACGGCACGAGCTCGGGCACCTCGGCGGCCGTCGCGGGCAGCGCGTCCAGGGCGGCCCGGCGCACGTCCTCCAGGGAGACGCCCTGCGCGGTGATCGCCTTGGCGGCGAGGGCCTCGGGGTCGCTCAGCAGGCCGAGGATCAGGTGCTCGGTGCGGATCTCGTCGTGCTGGGCCGCCTTGGCCTCGTGGTGCGCGGCCATCACGGCGTTCCTCGCCCGGGGCGTGAAGCGGCCGAAGCCCTGGCTGGGGTCGAGGGCCTCGGTCTCGCCCGGCTTCTTGGGCACGAACCGCTTCTGGGCGGCCTGCCGGGTGACGCCCATGCTCTTGCCGATGTCGGTCCAGGACGCGCCGGAGCGGCGTGCCTGGTCCACGAAGTGGCCGATCAGGTGGTCGGCGACGTCGCCGAGGTGGTCGGCGGCGATGACCGCGTCGGAGAGCTGGTCGAGGGCGTCGGTGTGGACCTTCTTGATGGCTTCGATGAGGTCGTCGAGGCGGATCGTGGGCGGCTGAGGGGTGCTGTCGGATCGCGTCATGTGACAACCGTAGGTTGACAGTTGGAGGCCGTCAACCCTCGGTTGACATCTGTCCGCGAGGCTCGCCGGACGGTGAGCCTCGCACCGCGCGCGCCGCCCGAGGAAAACCCTGGGTCGAGCCCCCGCCCCCGGTGGTTGAACAGCGGAACCACCGGCTCCCGGCGTCCCTGCCCGCGCCGCCACGCCCCGTTTCCGTCCCGCCATCCCCCGGCACCCACCCCGGTCCCCGCCCCGCGACCCCAGGGTTTTCACGGTCGCCCCCAGGCCCGTACGGGTCCATGGTGGAGCCATGGTCGCGAAGCCGCGGCGGGCCCGGAACACCGGTAGGGGGCAGGGAGGACCGGTGGCCGGACGTACTACGGGGGTGTACGTCTGGACGGGCCGTCCGGCGACGGCGGCGACCGTCGCGAGGGCGGGGGAGGGGGTGCCGGTGAGAGGCACCCCCGCTCGGCGCCCGCCCACGCCGCCCTCGCGTACCCGGTGGGCGGGACGGGGGCGCGACTCAGACCGCCGCGACCTCCGAGGCCTGGGCGAGCAGCCGCACGAGCTGCGCCCTGCGGTGCACACCGTCGAGCTTGCGGTAGATGTTGCTCAGGTGGAACTCCACCGTCTTGACGCTGAGGAAGAGCCGCTCCGCCACCTCGTGGTTGGTCAGACCCCGCCCGACCACCAGCGCCACCTGCATCTCCTGCGGAGTCAGCCGCTCCAAAGGAGCTCGCTCCGGGCGCACTTCGGTGCCGCCCGCCGCGTGCAGCTCGGCGGCCACCCGCGCCGCCCACCCGGACGCCCCGAGCCGCTCGAACGTGGCGAGGGCCCGCTCCAGCAGCCGGCGGGCCTCACTGCGCCTGCCCTGCCTGCGCAGTTGCTCGCCCCACGCGAACTCCGTGCGCCCCCGCTCGAAGGGGACGGGCCGCTCGGTGAGCAGCGCCAGGGAGCGCCGCATGTGCCGCTCGGCGGCGTCCGGTTCGAGCAGCCCGCGGCAGCGCGCCGCCGCTCCCGCCGTGACCGGCCGGTGGCCGCGCCCCGCCTCGTACTCCAGGACGTCGAGCACCTCACGGGCCTCGGTGGTCATGTGCAGGTGGACGTACGCGTCCGCCAGGTCCGCGGCCCACGTCAGATACAGGCCGTCGCCCCGGCCGTGCGTCCGGGAGAAGGCCCGCACCTCCTCGAGCCGGTGCACCGCCTCCTCGAAGCGGCCGAGGCCGAGCTCCAGCAGACCGAGCGCACCGCGCGCCCGTGCCGCGTCCATCGGCAGTTCGGTGGACGCGGCCCACTCCATGGCCTGCGCCGCGTGCCGCCGGCAGTCCGCCTCGCGGTTGAGCGCGGCTTCCGTCCTGGCCAGGGCGGCCAGGCCGCGCGGCACCTCGATGAGCCGTCCGGTGGCCTCGGCGAGCCGCACCGCCTCGTCGGCGTGCGCGAGCGAGGGGCTCCAGCGGCCCCGCCAGAACTCCACCACGGAGAGCGTGCACAGCAGGTGCGACAGGAGGCCCACGGCGCTGGAGGCGCGCGCGGTGTACGCGGCGCGGTCGAGCAGGCCATGCGCCTCGTCGAGTTCCTCCGCCGCGAGGTGACACAGGCCCCCCACACCGGAGAGCGGGTAGGGGAAGGCGGGGTCGGGCGAGGCGAGGGGCCCCGCCAGCTCGCGCAGCAGCGAGCGGCCCGCGTCGGCGTCACCGCCGAGCAGCAGCACCAGGGTGCGCAGGAGCCGTACCGGCAGCAGCGTCTGCCTTGTAGCGTCGGCCAGCTCCATCGCCGCGGCCGAGGTGCCGCGCGCCGCGGTGAGGTCGCCGACCGCGAGTTCGGTGAGCGCGATGCCGCCGAGCATGACGGCGGCGAGCGCGGGATCGACCTTCTCCGCCTCGTCGACCGCCGCCCTCAGCAGCTCCCGCGACCGGGTCGGCTGCCCGCGCTGCACGTCGAGATAGCAGCGCAGCTGGCGGATGTCGAGCCGCGTGCCGAGCTGTTCCGCGTGCTCCAGGGAGCGGTCCAGGATCGCGGCGGCCTCGTCCAGGGAGCCCGCGGCCTGGGAGGCGCGGGCGGCGCACAGCAGCCGCTCCGCCTTGCGCTGCCCGGCCGGCGTGAAGCGCGCGGCCCGCTCGTACAACCGGGAGGCCAGCGGATAGGCCAGCGTGTCGGGCGCTCCCGACGCGGCGTTCTCCAGGAGCGACGCCACATGCTCGTCCGGCTCCGCGCCCGAGGCGGCCAGATGCCATGCGTACTGTTCCAGGGCGGGTGCGGTGGCGCCTTGCAGGGAGCGGGCGATGGCGTGGTGCGCCCGGCGTCTGCGCACCGGGGTCGCGCCGTGGTAGACCGCCGAGCGGACCAGCGGGTGCCGGAAGGCGTACCCGTCCTGCTCCTCGACGACCAGGCCCGCGGCCTCGGCCACCTCCAGCGATTCATAGCTGAGCCCGTGCGCCCGCAGGGCCGCCTCGGTGCCCGCGAGCGGCCGGGTGCCCAGCACCGCGAGGAGCAGCATCGCGTCCTGCGCCTCCTGGGGCAGCCGGGCCACGGCGCTGCCGAAGGTGTGCGCCAGCAGTTCGCCGATGGGCAGGGGCGCCGCGGAGTCGGGGTCGTCGTCGCCCGCGCCGCTCCCGGAGAGCAGGGCGGGCAGTTCGATCAGGGCGAGGGGGTTGCCGCGTGCCTCGGCGAGCAGCCGGGCGGCCTCCCGCTCGGTCAGCTCGGCGGTGCCCTCCTCGGCGATCAGGCGGTGCGCGGACTCGGCGTCGAGGCCGCCGAGCGTCATGGTCTCGATGGCGGCGAGCCGGGAGGCCGGTTCGTCCAGTTCGTCGCGCGCGGTGAAGAGCACGACGATGCCCTCGCGGCCGAGTCTGCGGGTGGCGAAGGCGAGCGCGTCCAGGGAGTACGGGTCGAGCCACTGCGCGTCGTCGACGGTGACGAGGACCGGGCCCTCCTCGGCGAGCGCGCCGAGCAGACTGAGCGTGCCCGCGGCCACCGCGAAGCGGTCGTGGGCGACGGCGGGCCCGAGCGCCAACGCCCCGGTGAGCGCGGCCGCTTGACGCTCGGGGATGCGGTCGAGGAAGTGCAGTACGGGCCGCAGCAGATCGGCGAGCCCCACATAGGGCAGGTCCGACTCGACCTCCACGCCCCGGGTGCCGAGCCGCCGCAGGTCACCCGACTCTCCGGCGACGTGCTCGACGAGGCTGGTCTTGCCGATCCCGGCCTCCCCGCGGATGAGCAGGGCGCCGCTCTCGCCCCGGCGTGCCTTGTCGACGAGAGCGAGAAGACGTGCGCATTCCGAGGAACGCCCCAGGAGCATGTGTCCAGCGTACCGGCGGCACCTGACTTCGCGGAGGCGTCGAACGGGACGTATCTCGCCTGAGGCCGCCGGGGCTCGGCTCTGTCATCCGAGGGGCGTTGCCGCTGGCCTCCGCGCAGGATTCCCGCGGTGGTCTGGGGCACCGGCGATTGTCGGGCGCGGACGGCGACGGAGCCGCCGTAACCGGTGCCGATCAAGAGTGCGGGGACGCGGGCACCGTCCGCGAGCGCGGCGCCCCCTCCAGAAGAGAACTCCCACCGATGACCGTTCCTGACCGACGGTCACGCCACGTCGTCGGCGTGTCCGGACCATCGACCGCACCCGCCCTCCCACGAGACGATCGGCCCATGCTCCCCACCACCGAGGGCGCGGGCCACGCCGAGCTCCGGGCAGGCCTGCGCGGCCTGCTCGACCTGCTCGACCGGGGCGCGCCTGCCGAGGACTTCGCGCGCCCCGCGGCCCGCGCCCGCGAGTTGCGCCGCTCCCGACGACCTCGCGGCGCTCGACGAGGCCACCGACGTGGCGCTGCGCGTCCACCGCACCCTCGGCGCGCACCGCCGCCGCGAGGCCGAACTCACCGCGCTGTTCGACACCGCCGGCGACCTCGCCGCGCTGCGCGACGCCGACGCGGTGCTGCGGGCCATCGTGCGCCGCGCCAAACTGCTCCTGGGCACGGACGTCACGTACCTCTCGCTCAACGACGAGGCCGCCGGCGACACCTACATGAGGGTGACCGACGGGAGCGTCGCCGCGGCCTTCCAGCAGCTCCGGCTCGGCATGGGCGAGGGCCTCGGCGGCCTCGTCGCCCAGACCGCCCGCCCCTACGTCACCGGCGACTACCAGCACGACCCCCGCTTCCACCACACCGACGCCATCGACAGCGCCGTCCGCCAGGAGGGCCTGCGGGCCATCCTCGGCGTCCCCCTGCGGCTCGGCTCCCGCGTCATCGGGGTGCTGTACGCCGCCGACCGCGCCGCCCGCGCATTCGCGACGGAGGAGATCGTGCTGCTCTCCTCCCTCGCCGACCACGCCGCCATCGCCATCGACGGGGCGCGCCTGCTCGAGGAGACGCGGGCCGCGCTCGTCGACCTCAACGCGGCCAACGAGACCATCCGCGCCCACAGCCAGGCCATGCGCCGCGCCGAACAGGCCCACGACCAGCTCACCGACCTCGTCCTCGGCGGCGGCGGCGCGGGCGACGTGGCCGACGGCATCGCCGCCCTCCTCGACGGAGGCGTCCTCATCCATGACGCGGACGGCGTCGAACTGGCCCGCACCGCGGCCGAGCCGCTGCCCCCGCCCGCCCAGGCCGTCGCCGCCTCACGCGCCAGCGGACACGCGGTCCCGCAGGACGGCACCTGGGTCTGCGCGGTCCTCGCCGGCCCCGAACTCCTCGGCAGCATCGCCCTGACCGGGCGCGCCGAACTCGCCGACGCCGACCGGCGGCTGTTCGAGCGCGCGAGTGTCGTCACCGCGCTGCTCCTGCTGCTGCGCCGGTCCGTGGCCGAGACCGAGGACCGGGTGCGCGGCGAGCTCCTGAACGACCTGCTGTCCACCACCGGTGACCCGGTCAGCCTGGCGAGCCGGGCCCGTCGCCTCGGCGTACGACTCGACAGCGCGCACGGGGTGTTCGCCGCCCACAGCGAGAGCGCGCCACGGCAGCGGCTGCTCGCCGCGGCGCACCGCATCGCGCGTGCGCACAGCGGCCTGGCGGGGCTCCACCACGACGGCGTGGTGCTCGTGACCCCCACGGGCGCGCCGGGCGAAGACGCCCGCACCCTCGCCGCCGAGCTGGGCCAGGTCGTGGGCGCCCCGGTCACGGTCGGCGCCGCCGGGCCCGCGGAGGATCCCGCCGGGCTGCCCGGCGCGCACGCCGAGGCGTTGCGGTGCCTGTCCGCTCTGCGGGCGCTTGGTCATGTCGGTCATGGCGCCGCCCTCGGCGACCTGGGCTTCGTCGGGCTGCTGATCGGCGGGCAGGCCGACCTCGGCGGCTATGTCCGGGCCACGATCGGGCCCGTCCTCGATTACGACGCCGAGCGCGGCACGGAGCTGGTGCGCACGCTGGAGGCGTATTTCGGGGAGGACCGGAGCCTTACGCGGGCCAAGGCGGTGCTGCATGTGCATGTGAATACGGTGGCGCAGCGGTTGGAGCGGGTGGGGAGGTTGCTCGGGGGTGACTGGAGCGGGCCCGCGCGGAGTCTGGAGGTGCAGCTTGCGTTGCGGCTGCACGGGTTGACTCCGTCGGGGTGAGGGGGTGCGCGGGGGTGGCCTTGGTTCGCGGTCGCGTCTGCCGGGGCGCGGTCTGCCGGCGGGCGCGGGTTGTTCGTGGTTGCTCGCGCGGTTCCCCGGGCCCCTTATGGGGCGCCTGTGGTCAGGTGCTTGCGGAGGGCGGACAGGAGTGCTTGGGCCGCGGGGGTCGGCGGGCCGTCCGTGCGCCAGGTCAGGGCGATTCTGCCGCGTGGCCGTGGGTCGGTGATCGTCAGGGTGCGCAGGCCGAGCCCGGCGGTCATCTCCTCGGGCAGCGAGGGCAGCACCGCCACGCCGAGGCCGCGTGCGGCGAGCCGCGTGAGGACCTCGGGGGAGGCCGCCTCGAAGGCGATGCGCGGCCGGAAGCCCGCCTCGGCAGGCCTCGTCGAGGACCCCGCGCAGGCCGGTGCCGCGCGGGAGGCTGATCAGCGGACGGTCCGCGAGCCCGGCCAGCGGCACCTCCGTGCGGCCCTCGGGGAGCAGCAGCGGATCGCCCGGAGCCACCACGGCGACCAGCGGCTCGTCGACCACCATGGCCAGGGAGACGCCCGGCGGCGGCTCGCTCGCCGTGAGGCCGAGCAGCGCGATGTCCAGCTCGCCCCGGCGCAGCGCGGCGAGCATCCGGTCGGACGCGTCCTCCCTGAGGGAGATCTCGACCTGGGGATGCGCGTCATGGAAGTCGGCGACCACGGACACCACGTCGAACTCATGGGTGGCGGCGCCCGACACGAGCCCCAGCGTGACCTGGCCGCGCAACAGCCCCGCGTACTCGGCGGCCGTGGCGCGGGCCCCCTCGACGGCGGCGAGCGCGGCCCGCGCGTACGGCAGCACCGCCCGGCCCGCCTCCGTCGGCGTCACCGTCCTGCCCGAGCGGTCAAGCAGCCGGTGGCCCAACTCCCGTTCCAGGCGGCGGATCTGCGCGCTCACGCCGGGCTGCGCCAGATGCCACCGGCTGGACGGGCCTTGACCACCCTGGAGTCATGGGGAGGACGACAGAGAACGAGCGCCACATCCGCGCCGAGATCGCCGCCGAACGACGGGAACTCGCCGACGTCTTCGCCCCGAGTGGAGCCCGAGCCAGTGGGACACCCCTCCCTCTGCGCGGGCTGGCGCGTACGCGAGGTCGTCGCCCATATGTCCCTCGGCTTCCGCCACTCGCTGCCGAGGACCCTCCTCGAAATCGTCACGGCGCGCGGCAGCCTGCACCGCATGACGGACCGCTGCGCCCCGCGCGGACGCCGCCGCGTTCCCGACCGCCGAACTCGTCGCGCACATCAGGGACAACGCACGCCACCCCTGGACGCCCCCGGTCGGCGGCTACACGTCGGCGCTCGGCCACGACGTGGTGCACGGCCTCGCCGCGGAGCCTGCCCGGCGGCACCTGGCGGCCGAACGCGACGAGCAGGGTCGGCCCCGAAGGGGGTGCGAGCGGTACCTCCTGCGGTGAATGAGACGTATCCGGCGGCCAGTTGTCACAAACGGGCCTGTTGGATCCGTCATACATGCGACCTACTCTGGTAGCCGCCTGAAGGGGAGTCGCATGAGCGGAAGCATCGAGCGCACCGGGGCACGCGGGCGACCGGGCCGGTCCGGACGGCCCGGCAGGGGCGAGCGCGTCGCGGACTGGGCGGACGGACGGCTCGGCATCAACACCCTGGCCAAGAGCCAGATGCGCAAGATCTTTCCCGACCACTGGTCGTTCATGTTCGGCGAGATCTGCCTCTACAGCTTCCTGATCCTGATCCTCACCGGCACCTACCTGACCCTCTTCTTCGAGCCGAGCATGGCCGAGGTCACCTACGACGGCCCCTACGTGCCGCTCAAGGGCCTCCAGGTGTCGAGGGCGTACGAATCCACGCTGGAGATCAGCCTTGAGGTCCGCGGCGGCCTGCTGATCCGGCAGATCCACCACTGGTCCGCGGTCGTCTTCATCGCCGCCATGTTCGCCCACATGATGCGGGTGTTCTTCACCGGCGCCTTCCGTAAGCCCCGCGAGCTCAACTGGCTGTTCGGCTGGACGCTGCTGATGCTCGCCATCATCACCGGCCTGACCGGCTACTCCCTCCCGGACGACCTGCTCTCCGGCACCGGCGTCCGCTTCGCGCACGGCGCGATCCTCTCGATCCCCGTGGTGGGCACGTATCTCGCCTTCTTCCTGTTCGGCGGCGAGTTCCCGGGCGAGGACATCGTGGCGCGGTTCTATCCGATCCACATCCTGCTGCTGCCGGGCATCATGCTCGGGCTGGTCGTGGCCCACCTGATCCTGGTCTTCTACCACAAGCACACCCAGTTCGCGGGTCCGGGAAAGACCGAGAAGAACGTGGTCGGGGCGCCGTTCCTGCCCGTCTACATCGCCAAGGCGGGCGGCTTCTTCTTCCTCGTCTTCGGCGTGCTCGCGATCATGGGGGCGGTCGCCTCCATCAACCCGGTCTGGGCGATCGGCCCCTACCGTCCCGACATGGTCTCCACCGGCGCCCAGCCCGACTGGTACCTCGGCTTCTCCGAGGGGCTGATCCGGGTGATGCCCAGCTGGGAGATCAACATCTGGGGGCACACGCTCGCCCTGGGCGTCTTCATCCCCTTCTCGCTCTTCCCGCTGATCATGATGGCGATCGCGGTCTATCCGTTCATCGAGGCCTGGGTCACCGGCGACAAGCGGGAACACCACATCGCGGACCGGCCCCGCAACGTACCCGTGCGCACCGGACTCGGCGTCGCCTGGCTGACCCTGTACTTCGTGCTGCTGATCGGCGGCGGCAACGACATCGTCGCCACCCACCTGCACCTCTCGATCAACGCGATCACGTGGTTCGTGCGGATCGCCGTCTTCGTGGCGCCCGTCATCGCCTACCTCGTCACCCACCGGATCTGCCTCGGCCTCCAGCGCAGGGACCGGGACAAGGCGCTGCACGGCCGCGAGACCGGCACCATCAAACGCCTGCCGCACGGCGAGTACGTGGAGATCCACGAGCCGCTGCCCCAGGCGGAGCTGTACCGGCTGACCGCCCACGAGCAGCCTCAGCCCTACGAGATCGGCCCCCTGGTCGACGCCAACGGCGTGGCCCGCAAGGTCCCCCGCTCCGAACGCCTGCGCTCCCGCCTCTCCCGCGCCATGTACGGCCCCAAGGCGCAGGTGCCGAAGGCGACTGTGGAGGAGTACCTGGCGATCCAGCGGGGCGAGGGCGATCACCACTGAGGGGCCGACTCGGTTAGCCTCGCACGGTGATGGCATCCGAGAGCACTCCGAAGCTGCTGGCGATCAGCGACCTGCACGTCGCGTACGCGGAGAACAGGAAGTACGTCGAGACCATCCGGCCCGGCACCGAAGGGGACTGGCTGATAGTCGCCGGAGACGTCGCCGAACGCATGGCCGACATCGAGTGGGCGCTGCGCACGCTCGCCGGGCGTTTCGCGAAGGTGGTGTGGGCGCCGGGCAACCACGAGCTGTGGACGCCCAAGGACGATCCGGTCCAGCTGCGCGGCGAGGAGCGCTATCAGCACCTCGTCGCGCTCTGCCGCGAACTGGGCATCTCGACCCCCGAGGACCCCTACCCGGTGTGGCGCGGCGCGGGCGGCCCCGTCACCGTCGCCCCGCTGTTCCTCCTCTACGACTACAGCTTCCGCCCCGAGGGGACCCACACCAAGGAGGAGGCCCTCGCCGTCGCGCACGAGGCGGGCGTGGTCTGCACCGACGAGTACTTCCTGCACCCCGACCCCTACGCGACCCGCGACGACTGGTCCCGGGCCCGGGTCAAGCTCACCGAGGAGCGGCTCACCGAGCGGCCCGCGGGGCTGCCCACCGTCCTCATCAACCACTGGCCGCTGCTGCGCGAACCCACCCGGATCCTGCGCTACCCCGAGTTCGCCCTGTGGTGCGGCACCGAGCTGAGCGCCGACTGGCACGTGAAGTACGACGCCGCTGCCGTCGTCTACGGGCATCTGCACATCCCGCGCACCACCTGGCACGACGGCGTACGTCACGTGGAGGCGTCCGTCGGCTACCCGCGCGAGTGGCGCAGGGACTTCCACCCCGACCCGCACCTGCGGCAGATCCTGCCGGTGCCGGAAGAGGGCTGAGCGGGGGCCGCGGGGCGGGGGCCGCGCGGGGCCGTCACGAGCGCGCCGGCAGCGGTCTGCGGCCGAGGAGTTCGGCCAGGCCCTGCCGGGTGGCCGCCAGGACGACGCGGTCCTGCGGCCGCAGCACGTACTCGGGGTCGAGGTCCCACTCCAGGCCCGACTCCGCGCCCGACGAGCGCTCCAGGGCGACCACGCGCCACGCCCCGGGGCGGAACACCTCGGCGATGCGGCGGCCGGTCAGCTGCGGCTGGAGCGAGACGTCGAGCGCCGCGAAGAGCAGCACCGAGCGCTCGACGGGCAGCGCGCCGAGGATCTGGCGGCCCATCATCGCCCCGGCGAAGGCGGGCGCGGCCAGCGTCGACACGCTGCGGCTGCGCGTGAGGGCGCCGGGGTGCGCGGCCCGCAGGGTGCGGTAGACGGCGGTGGCGAACGCGTCGTCGTACAGCCGCAGCGCCACCCGTAGATCGGGCTTCACCGAGCGTGCGTACAGGGCCGCTTCGAGGTTGATCGTGTCCGCGCTGGTCACGGCGAGCAGGGCGTGCGCGCGCTGGATCTTGGCCGCCTCCAGGACGCCCTCCTCGGTGACGTCGCCGATCACGGTGGGGACGCGCAGCCGCCGCGCCAGGGAGATGCCGCGCGCCTCGGGGTCCGCCTCCACGCACACCACGGGGATGTCCAGTTCCCGCAGCCGGGCCAGGACCCGGGTGCCGATCTTGCCGAGGCCGAGCAGGACCACGTGGCCGGAGAGGCCGCGCGGCGGACGGCGCAGCGAGGACGCGCTGCGGAAGGTGCCGAGGGCCTCCAGGACGGCGGCGAACAGGATCGGGAGCAGCAGCAATCCGATGAGTCCTGCGAGGAGTTGGAGGATCTGGCGGCTCATCGGCCCCTCGGTCGCCGGATCGTTGATCGAGAAGAGGTCGAGGAGGGTCAGATACGTCGCGTGCAGCGGGGAGCCGCCCGACGTCACGATCGAGGCGATCGCCAGGCCGAGGACGGCGGCGGCGAATCCGGCCACCGACCAGCGCAGCCGCCACGAGAACAGCTGGCGCAGCGGCACCCCGCGCCCCGCGAGGAAGCCGGGCGGCGGCGCGGACCCGGAGTACGACACGGCCTCCAGGACCAGCGCGCCCCGGCCCGGCGCGGCGGCCACGGCGTCGTCGTCGGGCAGCAGCCGAGGGCCCGCGCCGCCGCCCGACTCGTCCGAACCCTCCGCGCCCGCCGGGTCGTTGGCGGTGGCCGAGAGCAGCGCCAGGGTGGCGAGACCGCGCGGTGCCACGTCGCCCGGCTCGGGCGGCGTACGCTCCACGGCGCGCAGCAGCAGCCCGTCCGCGTGGACGACCTTGCTGGTGCCCGCGACGGCGGTGGCGGCGAGCGCGGGGGCGGCGGTGTCGGCGTCGGACAGCACGGTGACGGTGGCGTCGGTGGTGTCCAGGCCGGCCACGGCGGCGGCCTGGTCGAGCAGTTCCTCCAGGTGCTGCCCCAGCTTGCGGTTGTAGAGCCGGATCACCAGCCGCAGCCGGGGGTTGAGGCGTCGGGCGGCCAGGGCGGCGCGGATGTTGGTCTCGTCGTCGTCATGCACGAGCGCGAGGGCGCCGGCCTGCGGAATCCCCGCGTCGACGAGCGCGTCGTCACCGATCTCGGCGGCTTCGACCGTCTGCGGAACCCCGCTCTCCGCCTCGCCGTCGCCGCTGCCGTTCACGGCGGTGCGTGAGACGGCGGCGGTGATCCGCCCGATCAGTGCCGTGGTCCTGGCCCGTCCCGTCAGCGCGTTCGACGGGGCCCGCTCCCCGGCGCCCGCGGGCGGCACGACGAGGACGACCTGCTGGCCGTAGACACCACGGAGCTCGGCGGCGAGCCGGTGCGCCAGCGCCTCGTCGCCGCCGCAGACGACCATGTGGCCGGTGGCGGGGAACGGCGGGCGCTGCGGGGGAAGCGAAGATGCGTACGACACAGGGAGAAGAGTGCCTCAACGCGCCCTCCAGGGTGGCGGCCCGGCCCCGCGGCAGGGCGGTTGCGATGCTTGCTGACCAGTCAGTCAGCATCGCAATCACGCTGTCCATAAGGTAAAAGAGACGCTCATGTTGTGATTGCCGCAACGCATGAGTACGGTTGCCCACCATGCAGCCACAGCAGCGGGACGACGTGTCCGAGCGCGTACGCAAGGTCATCGCCGACGCCGGCGTGACCCAGCGCGAGTTCGCGCGCCGCATCGTCATGGACCCTTCCAAGCTGTCCCGCTCCCTCGGCGGCACGCGCCGGTTCACCGCAGCCGAACTGGCCCGCGTCGCCGCGGCGGGCGGAGTCGACACGGGCTGGCTCCTCGGTACGCCGGACGCCGCGCCCCCCGCCCGGCGCCGGCGCACCGCCGGGCCGCTCCCGGAGGGCGGCAGGCCGCTCCAGATCGTGCGCGAGACCGTGCGCCTCATCGCGGAGCGCGGCTTCCACGCCGTCCGCGTCCAGGACATCGCCGCGGCCTGCGACACCAGCACCGCCGCCATCCACTACCACTTCCCCGGCCGCGACGACCTCCTCGAAGCCGCAGTGCGCTGGTGCATGGACGAGGACACCGCCCGCCGCGCGGCCTGCGTACAGGACGCGGCCGACGCCGCCGACGAGCTGCGCCAGCTCATCGACCTCCAGGTCCCACGCACCCCGCAGCAGCGCCGCCAGTGGAGCGTCTGGCTCGACCTGTGGGCCGAGGCCGCCCGCTCCACCGCCGTCGGCCGGCTGCACATCGACTACTACCGGCAGTGGCGCGCCACCGTCGCCGACGTCATCCGGCGCGGCGTCGCCGAGGGCGTCTTCCGCCCCGCCGACCCCGAGGCCGCGGCACTGCGCCTGACCGCGCTGATCGACGGCCTCGCCACGCAGGTCCTCGCCTCGGCGCCCGACGGCCCCGGCACGAGCCCCGACGACATGCACGAGGCGCTCGCCGCCCACGTGGACGCCACGCTGACCGCGCGCTGATTCACCGTACGCACCCACCGTATGGGTCGTACGAGCCACCTGAGCCGTACGCAACGCCCCACCCCCGAGGGAGAGTTCCGCATGTCTGCGATGTCTGCGAGGCCCGTGAACGACAACGTCATCATCACCTGCGCCCTGACCGGCGCGGGCGACACCGTCCGCAAGAGTCCGCACGTGCCCGTCACGCCCGAGCAGATAGCCGCCTCGGCCGTCGAGGCCGCCGAGGCGGGCGCCGCCGTCGTGCACATCCACGTCCGCGACCCCGGGAGCGGCGCCCCCTCCCGCGACCCGCGCCTGTACCGCGAGGTCGTCGAGCGCATCAAGGAGACCGGCACCGACGTCGTCATCAACCTGACGGCCGGCATGGGCGGCGACCTCGTCATCGACCCGGACGAACCGCTCAAGCACCTGCCGGGCACCGACCTCGTCAGCGGCCTCGACCGCCTCCCGCACGTCGAGGACCTGCTCCCCGACATCTGCACCCTGGACTGCGGCTCGCTCAACTTCGGCGACGGCAGCAACCTCTACATCTCCACCCCCGACATGCTCCGCCAGGGCGCCAAGCGCATCCAGGAGCTGGGCGTCCGCCCCGAGCTGGAGATCTTCGACACCGGCCAGCTCTGGTTCGCCAAGCAGCTGCTCGCCGAGGGCCTGCTCGACGACCCCACCGTCTTCCAGCTCTGCATGGGCATCCCCTGGGGCGCCCCCGCCGACCCGGGCGTCCTCCAGTCCATGGTCAACATGCTGCCCGAAGGCGCGCAGTGGGCGAGCTTCGCACTCGGCCGCATGCAGATGCCGTGGGTCGCGCAGTCCATCCTGCTCGGCGGGCACGTCCGCGTCGGCCTGGAGGACAACCTCTATCTCGGCAAGGGCAACAAGGCGACCAACGCGCAGCTCGTGGAGCGGGCGGTGCGGATCGTCGAGAGCCTGGGCTCCCGGGTCGCCTCCCCCGACGAGGCCCGGCAGAAGCTGGGCCTCAAGCGGTAGCGCTTCGCTGGATCGCGCGGACATCAGGCTGCGGGCCGGCTGTGGCCGGTCGCGCAGCTCCCCGTGCCCCTTCGGGGCACGACCCCGCTCAGCAGCGCCCCGCAGCAACGAAAGGACCCCCCATGACCACGATCGCCCCTGAAGAAGTACGCCGCGTGGCCTGCGTCGGCGCCGGTGTCATCGGCGGAGGCTGGGTCGCCCACTTCCTCGCCCGTGGCTATGACGTCACCGCCTGGGACCCCGCCCCCGACGCCGGGCCGCGGCTGCGCCGCCTCGTCTCGGCGGCCTGGCCCGCGCTCACCCAGCTCGGCCTCGCCGAGGGCGCCTCGCAGGACCGCCTCACCGTCACCGCGACCCTCGAAGAGGCCGTCGCCGAAGCCCAGTTCGTACAGGAGAGCGCCCCCGAGAAGCTGGAGCTGAAGCGCGACCTGCTCGCGAAGCTGGACGCCGCCGCCCCCGCCGGGGTCGTCATCGCCTCCTCCACCTCCGGCTACCCCATGACGGACATGCAGACGGAGGCCGCCGACCCCGGCCGCCTCGTCGTCGGTCACCCCTTCAACCCGCCCTACCTGATCCCGCTGGTGGAGGTCGTCGGCGGCGAGCGGACCGACGCCGAGGCCGTCACCTGGGCCTCCCGCTTCTACGAGATCGCGGGCAAGTCCGTGATCACGATGAAGAACGAGGTCCCGGGCTTCATCGCCAACCGCCTCCAGGAGGCACTGTGGCGCGAGGCGCTGCACATGGTGGCGAGCGGCGAGGCGACCGTCCAGGAGATCGACGACTCCATCACCGAGGGGCCGGGCCTGCGCTGGGCGTTCATGGGCCCCATGCTCACCTTCGCGCTCGCGGGCGGCGAGGGCGGCATGGCGCACATGCTCGACCACTTCGGCCCGTCCCTGAAATCGCCGTGGACGCGCCTGGAAGCACCCGAACTCGACAAGAAGCTCTACGACGCCGTGGTCGCCGGATGCGAGGAGGAGGCCGCCGGGCGGAGCATCGCGGACCTGGTCGCCGAGCGTGACCAGGGCGTTATCGACGTACTGCGGGCCACGGGCCGGCTGCCCGGACAGCGGAAGGACACCAAGTGACCCTGCCCCTGCTCCACCGACAGGTCCGCGCCGAGTGGATCGACTACAACGGCCACATGAGCGAGGCCTTCTACGTCCTCGTCTTCGGCTACGCCACCGACGCCATGATGATCGAGACCGGCCTGCACGCGGGCTACCGCGAGTCCACCGGCTGCTCCCTCTACACGGTCGAAGCGCACATCCGGTACTTGAAGGACGTCCCGGAGGGAGCCCATCTCGCCGTCCGCACCCGCCTGTTGGGCGCCGACGCGAAGAAGGCGCGCTTCGCGCACGAGATGTACGTGGTGGAGGGCGCGGACGACGCACCGGCCCCGGACGCCGCCCCGGTGGCGACCACCGAACTGCTCGCCCTCCACGTGGACCAGGAGGCGGGCCGCACCACCCCCTTCCCGGACGAGATCCGCGAGCGCCTGACCGGCCTCACGGAAGCGGCCCCCGAGTGGGCGGGCCGTTCCATCGCCGCCGTGCCGAAGGGCGAGCAGCGCGCCGGCTCCTAGAACCTGTCTGACAGTTCCCGCCTGCCTCGCGACGCCATGCACGCTCCCCCGAGCTCTTCGAGCAGGGGGTGCCCCCACTCGCCGCACCGGGCGCAGAGCCAAGTACATCCAGTACGAGGCCCTACGCCCGGCACGCCGAGAGCACGCACCTGACGCCGCGAGGCCGCCCTCCGGGCGACGACGGGAATGGTCAGACAGGCCCTAGCGCTCCAGCTCCTTGTGCGCCGTCTCCGGTAGGCGCAGGTACACCACCGACGACGCGAGGCAGACCACGGCCACGTACCAGGGGAACAGGCCGGGCCTGCCGATCTCCTTGAACAAGGTGCCCACGTACGGGGCCGTGCCGCCGAACAGCGCGACGGTGAGCGAGTACGGGAAGCCGATCCCGGCGGCCCGCACCCGCGCGGGGAACACCTCCGCGTTCACGGCCGCCGAGATCGACGTGAAGCCGGTGAGCAGCACCATGCCCGCGCAGCTCACAAGCAGCAGCGAACCGAACGACCCGTTGAGGGACTTGAGCAGCGGCACGCTCAGGACCGCGAAGCCGACGCCGAAGAACAGCAGCAGCGGCCTGCGCCCCAGCCGGTCGGAGAGCAGCCCGCCGACCGGCTGGAGCAGGGCGAAGAACGCGAGCGAGAGGGTGCCCGCGAGCAGCGCCTGGCTTTTGCTGATGTCCGTGTTCAGCTCGGCGTACGTCGGCAGGTACGACGTCCACGTGTAGTACGCGATGGTGCCGCCCGCCGTGATGCCGCAGATCAGCAGCGACTGGCGCGGGTGGTGGCGCAGCGCGTCGAACAGCCGTGGCCGCTCGGCCTGTTCGGCGGGCGCCCGGTGCGTCTCGTACGCGCCCTGCCTGATCCAGAAACCGACCAGGCTGAGCACCGCGCCGAGCAGGAAGGGCAGCCGCCAGCCCCAGCCGTCCATCTGCCCCTCGGAGAGCGTGGCGACCAGCAGGGCCGCGATCCCCGAGGCGGCCAGCTGGCCCGCGCTCGTGGAGACGTACTGGAAACTGGAGAACAGACCCCGCCGCCCGGGTCCCGCCGACTCCACGAGGAACGTCGTCGACGCCGCGAACTCACCGCCCACGGACAGGCCCTGGAGCAGCCGCGCCGCGACGAGCACCACCGGCGCGAGCACGCCCACGGACGCGTACGTCGGGGTCAGGCCGACCAGCAGGCTGCTGCCGCCCATCAGCAGAATGGTGACGGTCAGCGCGGCCCGCCTGCCGCGCCGGTCGGCGACGGCGCCCATGAGCAGACCGCCCACCGGCCGCATGAAGAAGCCGACGGCGAAGACGGCGAACGTGGAGAGCAGCGGCACCAGGGAGTTGTCGGCGCTCTTGGGGAAGACCTGGCCGGCGATGTACGTGGCGAGGAAGGTGTACGCGTACCAGTCGTACCACTCCACGGCGTTGCCGACCGACGCGGCGAGCAACTGCCGTATCGGGCGCCGCTCAGGGACGGGGGAGGCGTCGGTCACCTGCTGGTCGTGCTGTGTCATGATCACGACTTTCCCCTGCCGGGTGGCGCCCCACACGTCCTGTCCGACAGGCGGACAGCGGGCCTTGTGCCGCTCAGCCCGTCGTCGGCTGGTACGCGTACACCGCCGTCGTCACCAGGCACGGCGCCGGCGGCACCACCTCGACGCGGAGCGTGCGCCGCGCGGAGTCGTAGTCCACGCCCTCCGTCTCGAAGGAGCCCGAGCAGACGCTGCGCTGCGGCACCGCGAAGAGGCTGGAGACGCGGCCGGTCACCGGCCGGCCGTCGAGCGCACGCTCCAGGTCGACCTGGAGGACGGGCCGGTCCTCGGGGAACAACTCCCTGGACGCGTCGTTGGAGGCGCACACCAGCCGCGTCGCGGAGACGAAGTCGCAGCCCTGGATGTCGCGCACCGGCTTGTCGAGCGTGATCTGCCCGGCCTGGGGGAGCGCTCCGCCGGCCGGCGGCGTCGAGGGGTTGAGCAGCGGGGCGGGGAAGACCTGGAGGCGCTTCTGGTCGCCCCATTCACCGGAGACCAGCCACCGCGCGTCGGGCGAGACGGCGGCGAAGGAGTTGTTGAGCTTCTCGCCCGCGTCGAGCCGGTGCTCGTAGAGGTGGCGCTTGCCGTCCGGCGCGGTCACCGCGAACATCTTCGACGTCGCGCCGTCCCCGCCCTGATAGGCGTCGAAGGTGTGGCCGTTCGCGATGTCCGGGTCGCCTATGTGCCCCCACCCCTTGACGCGCAGGGCCAGCGGTATCGAACCGAGGCCCCGGTAGAGGAGAGAGCCGTCCGCGCGGCTCGCCAGCCCCTGGCTGCCGGTGAGGGAGTTGACGTACGAGGTGCCGGACTCCTGCCAGCCGCCGGGCGAGGCGGGCGCGGCCGAGGCACCGCCGCCCGTCATCACCGCCAGAGTGACGGCACCGAACAGGGCGGTTGATGCCTTCCAAAGGGTCATCGGGGCGCTACCTCCGTGGGGGTCGGAACGCTGCCGCGCCATCGTACGTAACGTGAGCCCCGGCGATAACAGTCCGACAGAAGGCGGTTGAAGACGTGAAGCTGGCAATTCTCGGCGGCGGCGGGTTCCGCGTGCCGCTCGTCTACGGAGCCCTCCTCGGCGACCGTGCCGAGGGCCGCGTCACCGACGTCGTCCTGCACGACCTGGACGCGGCGCGGCTCGGTGCCATCACCCGCGTCCTCGCGGAGCAGGCGGAGGGTATTGCGGACGCGCCCGCCGTCACCGCCACCACCGACCTCGACGAGGCGCTGCGGGGCGCCGACTTCGTGTTCTCCGCGATCCGCGTCGGCGGCCTGGAGGGGCGCGCCGCCGACGAACGCGTCGCCCTCGCGGAGGGCGTCCTGGGCCAGGAGACGGTCGGCGCGGGCGGCATCGCGTACGGACTGCGGACCGTGCCGGTGGCGGTGGACATCGCCCGGCGCGTCGCCCGGCTCGCCCCCGACGCCTGGGTCATCAACTTCACCAACCCCGCGGGCCTGGTCACCGAGGCCATGTCCCGCCACCTCGGCGACCGCGTCATCGGCATCTGCGACTCACCCGTGGGCCTCGGCCGCAGGGTCGCGCAAGTGCTCGGCGGCGACCCCGACGAGGCCTTCATCGACTACGTGGGGCTCAACCACCTCGGCTGGCTGCGCGGACTGCACATCAGGGGCCGCGACGAACTGCCGCGGCTGCTCGCCGACCACGGCCTCCTCGCCTCCTTCGAGCAGGGCAGGCTCTTCGGCGCCGACTGGCTCCAGTCGCTCGGCGCCATCCCCAACGAATACCTGCACTACTACTACTTCAACCGCGACACCGTCCGCGCCTACCAGCAGGCCGAGCGGACCCGCGGCGCCTTCCTCCACGGCCAACAGGCCCGTTTCTACGACGCCGTACGGGATCCCGGCACCCCGGCCCTGAAGGCCTGGTACGACACCCTCGCCGAGCGCGAGGCGGCGTACATGGCGGAGAACAGGGAAGCGGCCGGCGTCGGGGAGCGGGCCGAGGAGGACCTGGAGTCCGGCGGGTACGAGAAGGTCGCCCTCGCGTTGATGCGGGCCATCGCACGGGACGAACGGGCGACGCTGATCCTCAACGTCCGCAACGGCACCACCCTCGCCGCGCTCGACGCGGACGCCGTCATCGAGGTGCCGTGCTCCGTCGACGCCAACGGCGCCCACCCCATGACGGTGGCCCCGCTGCCGGGGCACGCCACCGGCCTGGTGTGCGCGGTCAAGGCCGTGGAGCGCGAGGTGCTCGCCGCGGCGGACAGCGGGTCGGTCGCCACCGCCGTCAAGGCGTTCGCGCTGCACCCGCTCGTCGACTCCGTGACGGTCGCGCGGCGCCTGGTGGCGGGCTACCGGGCGGCGCATCCCGGGCTCGCGTACCTCGGCCGCCGGTAGCGGGGCGGCGGGGTGACGCGGCACCTGAGCCGCGGGGCGCGGGGCGGGCCTGAGATGATCACGGGATGAGTCCCGTCGTCTCCATCGGTGCCGCCGCCCGTCGCCCCTGCACGCTCGTCGTGTGCCGGGGCTGCTGCTGCGGCGACGCGCGCAAGAACCCCGGCATCGACCACGCCTGGCAGCTGGAGCGGCTGCGCTCGGCGGCGGCCGCCTCGCGGGGCCGGATCGCGGTGCGCACGAGCGACTGCCTCGGGCCGTGCGGCCAGGCCAATGTCGTCGTCGTCCAGCCGTCGTCCGAAGGCCGCAGGCGGGGCGGCCGTGCGGCCTGGGTCGGCTTCGTCACCGACGACGAGTCGCTCGACGGGATACTTGCCTGGGCCGAGGCGGGCGGGCCGGGGCTCGCCGAGCCCTCGGACACCCTCGTGCTCCAGCTGGTGGACCCCCGCGCGGTCTGACCGCCGGCCGTCGCACGGGTGCTCCGGCCCCGGCCCCGTGGTCAGCCGGCGAGCACCTGGTCCAGGAAGCCGTGCAGGTTCTGCACGGTTCGCGCGTTCTGCTCCTCCAGGGAGAGGCTCTCCTCGAAGCGGCGGGCGAGCACCGTCGTCTTCTTGCCGCGCACATAGAGCGAGCAGGCCAGATCCGCGCAGACGTACAGACCGACCGAGTTCCCCTGACGGCCCGCCGCCCCGGCCTTCGGGGCCACGAGCAGCGTGATGCCGGAGCCGGCCTGCGGGGTCACACAGACCGAGCAGATGCTGGACTTGAGCAGGCTCTTGCGCGGCCCGGTCGAGGCGCGCAGCGCGATGCCCATGAGCTCGCCGTCCCGCCACGTCACCACATAGCCGCGCTCGGGGGCCTTGGGGTCGCGCCAGCCCAGGAAGTCCAGGTCGCTCCAGGGGGTGTCGGCGAAGCCCGTCGGCAGCGTGAGCCTGTTCGCCTCGCCCTTCGAACAGTTCACGAAGGAGGCGCGGATCTCTTTTTCACTGACGGGTTCCATGATCCGAAAGATATCAACGGACAAACGGAACTGTCCTCTCATTTTTTCCGCCGTACCTTCCATGGCCGGGCCCGCTGTCACGCCGGAAAGCGGAACCTCGGCCCCTGCCCCGTCCGCCTGCACGTGACCTCGACCTCACAACCCCACGGCACCGTCGATCCGCTCCCGGATCAGGTCGGCGTGGCCGTTGTGGCGCGCGTACTCCTCGATCATGTGCACCAGCACCCAGCGCAGCGACACGGCGCCCAGCCAGGAGTCCTGGCCCTCGATGTCGAGATCGGCCGCCTCGGCGACGAACTCCTCGGCGAACGCGACCTCCGCACGCCAGGCCGCCCACGCCTCCTCGACGGCCCCGGGCTCCGCCACGGCGCCGTCGAAGTCCTGGTCGGGGTTGTCCGGCGTGGCGTAGAGGGGCCCCGCGTCCTGCCCGGCGAGATCCCTGCGGAACCAGCGGCGCTCCACGTCGGTGAGATGCCGGACGAGGCCGAGCAGCGACAGCGCGGAGGGCGCGACGGACCGCCGGTCCAACTCCTCCCGCAGCCCGGCGCACTTGAGCTCCAGGGTCGCGCGCTGGGCCCACAGGAAGTTGGCGAGAAGCGTCCGTTCGTCGCCGGTGGTGGGGGTGCCGTACCGGGCGTCGGACTCTTCGCCCGTGAAGAAGGCGGCTCGTCTGCGTGTGGTCATGTTCCCATCATGCAGCGCGGTTCGACCCGCGCCCGTGCGACCCCTACGACCCCAATGGCCCCGGCGCACCCAGAACCTTCAGCGCCTTGTAGAGCGCGCCGACCAGATGCACGCTGCGCAGATCCTCCCCGGACGTTCCTGCGCCCATGCGGTTCATCGTGTACGCGAACGAGACGCGGTTCTCCGGGTCGGCGAAGGCGTAGGAGCCACCCGCACCGCCGTGCCCGAACGCCCGGGGGTTGGGGCCCGCCTGCCCGTACTGATTGAGCATGAAGCCGAGGCCCCACTGCCAGGTCTCGGCGAGCGGGGTGCCCGCGCGCAGCACCAGGTCCGGCTCGTCGGCGCCACTCTGCCCCGTGCGCAGCCGCTCCACCGTCTCGGCGGCCAGCAGCCGGCCGCACGCCAACTCCGCGTACACCGTGGCGAGTCCGCGCGCCGTGGCATGGCCGTTGGCCGCGGGGATCTCCGCGCTCCGGTAGGCCGCGCCGTTCACGTCGCTGAGCGGCAGGTACCCGAAGGCCAGCGTGACCGGCGCCATCGGGTGGTCGTCGAGGCCGCGCACCGGTGGTTCCGGGACCGGGTCGAGCGCGCCCTGTGGCCGGCCCAGTGCCGACGCCATGTCCGCGCACCGCCCGTGCTCGCTCGCCGGCGTACCGATGAAGACGTCGGCGCCCAGCGGCCCGGTCACCTCCGCACGCAGGAAGGCGCCGAGCGAGACCCCGGTGACGCGCCGCACCACCTCACCGACGAGAAAGCCGAACGTCACCGCGTGATAACCCTGCGCGGTGCCGGGCCGCCACCACGGCGCGGTGGCCGCCAGCGCCTCGGTGACCTTCTCCCAGTCGTACACCGCGCCGGGGCCAAGGGGTTCGCCCGGCGCGATCAACCCGCTGCGGTGGCTCAGCAGCCACCGCACCGGAAGGTCCGCTTTGCCCGCCTGCGCGAACCGGGGCCAGTACCGCGCGACCGGCGCGTCCAGGTCCAACTCGCCGCGGTCCACGAGCAGATGGGCGCAGAGCGCCGTCATGCCCTTGGTCGTGGAGTAGACGTTCACCAGCGTGTCGCGCTCCCAGGGGCGGGAGCCCGTGCGGTCGGCGTCACCGGCCCACAGGTCCACGACGAACGCGCCGTCGACCGTGGCCGCGACGGACGCCCCCAGATCGTCGCGCTCGGTGAAGTTGCGTATGAACTCCTCGCGTACGTGCTCGAATCCGGGTGCACAGGTGCCGTGGACGCGCACAGTCATGGACTCTCCCGGGCGGTGAGACGGGTCGGGGCCTCATGGTGCCGCATGGTTGCCCACGGCACCTACCCCTTGGAGGCGCCCGTCACATCCGACACGCCCGGGACGGCCACCGGCGGGGAAAGGCCGGAGCCTTGTGTCGAGCCCGCCGAAGGTTGGACTTCTCTTCACCCGCGGGTCACGGGCCCTTCCGTATCGCTTGCTCCCCTTGACACACTTCACCCGCTCGCGTCCCCCACGGACCGCCCCCACGAAACACGAGGTCGGAAACACACATGCCTGAACTCAATCGGCGCCGTTTCATGCAGCTGGCCGGCGGCACCGCGGCCTACGCCGCGCTCACCCAGAGCATCGCCCGCGCCGCCTCGCTGCCCGCGCGCCGCGCCACCGGCACCATCCAGGACGTCGAGCACGTCGTGGTGCTGATGCAGGAGAACCGTTCCTTCGACCACTATTTCGGGACGATGAAGGGCGTACGGGGCTTCGGCGACCCGCGCCCGGTGACGCTGCCCAACGGCAAGCCGGTCTGGCACCAGCCGAGCGGCGGCAGGGAGGTCCTGCCCTTCCACCCGGACGCCGAGAACCTCGGCATGCAGTTCATCGCGGGCCTCGACCACGACTGGGCAGGCGGCCACAAGGCGTTCAACAACGGCAAGTACGACCAGTGGATCCCCGCGAAGTCCGAGCGGACGATGGCGTACCTCGAACGGGACGACATCCCGTTCCACTACGCGCTCGCCGACGCGTTCACGATCTGCGACAGCTACCACTGCTCCTTCATCGGGGCCACCGACCCCAACCGCTACTACATGCTCACCGGCCACGTCGGCAACGACGGCAAGGGCGGCGGCCCGGTCCTCGGCAACCAGGAGGCGGGCTACGACTGGACGACGTACGCCGAGCGCCTCGAGCAGGCGGGCGTCTCCTGGAAGGTGTACCAGGACATAGGCGACGGCCTGGACGCCGCGGGCCACTGGGGCTGGATCGACGACGCCTACCGCGGCAACTACGGCGACAACTCGCTCCTCTACTTCAACAAGTACCGCAGCGCCAAGCCCGGCGACCCGCTCTACGACAAGGCCCGCACCGGCACCAACGCCAAGGCGGGCGACGGCTACTTCGACATCCTCAAGGCCGACGTGAAGGCGGACCGCCTCCCGCAGGTGTCCTACATCGCCTGCCCCGAGGCCTTCACCGAGCACCCCAACTGGCCGGTGAACTACGGCGCCTGGTACATCGCGCAGGTCCTGGACGCCCTCACCGCCAACCCCGAGGTGTGGGCGAAGACGGCGCTGTTCGTCACGTACGACGAGAACGACGGCTACTTCGACCACATCGTCCCGCCGTACGTCCCGAAGGACGCCGCCCAGGGCAAGTCCACCGTCGACACGGCGCTCGACTACTTCCCGGGCAACGCCTCCTACGCGGCCGGGCACTACGGCCTGGGCCAGCGCGTCCCGATGATCGTCGTCTCGCCGTGGAGCACCGGCGGCTTCGTGGACTCCGAGGTCTTCGACCACACGTCGATCATCCGGTTCATGGAGAAGCGCTTCGGCGTCAAGGAGCCGAACATCTCGCCGTGGCGCCGCGCGGTCTGCGGCGACCTCACCTCCGCCTTCGACTTCAGCGGCAAGGACACCGGCCCGGCGGCGCTGCCGGACACCGCCGCGTACGAACCGCCGGACGACAAGCGCCACCCCGACTACGTGCCGAAGGCGCCCGCGGGCTCGAAGCTGCCCAAGCAGGAGGCGGGCTCCCGGCCCGCCCGCGCCCTGCCGTACGCGCCCCTGGTGGACGGCGGCGCGGACGCGGCCGCCGGGAAGTTCACGCTGACCTTCGGCGGCGGCGACAAGGCGGGCGTCTGCTTCCACGTCCGCTCCGCCAACCGCACCGACGGCCCCTGGACGTACACCACAGAGGCGGGCAAGACCCTCTCCGACACGTGGAACTCGGCGTACTCCGGGGGTACGTACGACCTGTCGGTGTTCGGCCCGAACGGCTTCCTGCGCACCTTCAAGGGCCCGGGCAAGAAGGCGGGCCCCGAGGTCACCGCCCGGCACGACGGAACCACGGGCAACCTCAAGCTGACCCTGAGGAACGCGGGCAGCACCGACGTGAACCTCACACTGACCAACGCCTACGGCGGCACGCCTCAGACCTTCAAGGTCAAGGCGGGCGCCACCGTGCAGCACACCGTCGACCTGCGGGCGAGCAAGCGCTGGTACGACGTCACCGTGAAGTCCGACGCCGACGCGGGCTTCCTGCGGCGGCTCGCGGGCCATGTGGAGACCGGCGCGGCGGGCGTGAGCGATCCGGCGATCATCACCGCCTGAGGGCGCGGGGCCCCGGGAGGCGCAGCGAAAAGGGGAGGCAGTCGCGTCGGAGCCACGGCTAGCGTCGGGGCGCATGACGAACACCCCCTCCCCGCCCCTCCGGGGCCCCCGACAAGCCCGTCCTCGACGGGCTCGAAGAGAAGTGGTCGCGGCGCTGGGACGAGTCGGGCGTATTCGTCTTCTCGTACACGCACACCGACGCCGTCACGCGCTGCCAGCGCATGCGTGGCAAGGAAGTCTCCTGGTGGCGGGACGGCTCCGTGCACCGCGCCGCCTGGCCGGACGCCTGCGCACTGCGGGAGTACGCGGGCGACGCGGCGGTCCTCGCCACGGCGGCCGAGGCCATCGCGGCGGTCCGCAAGGCCAAGTCGCAGGCCCGGCTCTCGATGCGGGCCGAGGCCGCGGGGGTGCTGGTCACGGCGGAGTGAGCGACCCTCGACCGCTTCGCGGCGGCTTCGGACGACGTCCGGGCGGCGGGGCGGATCGCGGCGGTGCAACTGCGGGACGCGCAGGGCGCCCTGAAGGTCGAGGTCACGCTGTGAGTGTCCCGACGGCTTCGCGGGGAGGTCACGACCTCGCAAGGGGCTGGCGGACCGCCCATATCCGGAGGGTAGGGTCACCCGGGTGACAACGCATTCGAACACACCCGCAGGCTGGCACCCGGACCCGCACGGGGCGCCGCAACTCCTCCGCTGGTGGGACGGCTCCCAGTGGACGGAGCACACCAGCCCGGCCCCGCAGGGCCAGCCGGCGCAGGCCCAGGCCCAGCAGGTGCCGCAGCAGCCGCAGGCCCCGCAGGGGCAGTTCGGCCGGCCGCAGGCCGCGCCGGTCGCGCCCCCGGCCGTCGACCCGGCGAAGGTGCAGCGTCAGGTGCAGCAGCAGGCGGGCGTCACGCCGTCGGCGCAGGGCGGCGGCACGCTGTTCACCGAGCCGGTCCTGGTGGTGAACCAGAAGGCCAAGCTCATCGAGCTGACGAACGAGTACAGCGTGATGGACCAGGCGGGCAACACGCTCGGCTCGGTCGTGCAGGTCGGCCAGAGCGCGCTGAAGAAGATCGCTCGCTTCGTCGCCAGCATCGACCAGTTCATGACGCACAAGCTGGAGATCCGCGACGCGTACGGCCAGCCGCAGATGCTGCTGACCCGCCCGCGGAAGTTCATGAAGTCGCGGGTGATCGTCGAGCGCGCCGACGGGCAGCCGGTCGGCGAGATCGTCCAGCAGAACATGATCGGCAAGATCAACTTCGCGATGATGGCGGACGGCCGGCAGGTCGGCGCGATCAAGGCGGAGAACTGGCGCGCCTGGAACTTCTCGATCGTCGACCACGCGGACAACGAGGTCGCCCGGATCACGAAGACCTGGGAAGGTCTCGCCAAGACCATGTTCACCACCGCGGACAACTACGTCCTCCAGATCCACTACCAGCTGCCCGAGCCGCTCCTGAGCCTCGTCGTGGCGACGGCCCTGACGGTCGACACGGCCCTCAAGCAGGACTCCCGCGGCTTCGGGTGACCGGGCCGCGCCGGTAGGCGCAGGTATGAAAACGGCGTCGGCCGCCCTCCCGCAGGGAGGGCGGCCGACGCCGTTTCGCGTGCGTACGCCGCCCGGTCAGGGCCGTGACAGGCGCAGCGCCGCCGGTTCCACGGACGGGCCGGGGATCGACGGCAGGTACTCCCGCGCCGGCTCGGCCGCGGGGCTCCGTGGCGACCGGGTGAGCACCACGACTCCGTACGCCGCCACCATCGCGCCCGCCACCGCGGCGAGGATCCCGCCGGCGCCGCCCCGCAGCCGCTCGCCGAGCAGGGCCACGCCGATGACCGAGGCCGCCAGCGGGTTGGACAGGGTCACCACGGCGAGCGGTGCGCCGAGGCCGCCGCGGTAGGCGGTCTGCGAGAGCAGCAGACCACCGGCGGCGAACGCCGCGACGAGCAGCGCCACGATCACGACCTGCGGACCGAGCAGCGGCCCCGTACGGTCGGTCACGGCCACCGTCACGGTCTGGGTGAGCGCCGAGGCGACCCCGGAGGCGAAGCCGGACGCGGTCGCGTGCCGCAGTCCCGGCCGCGTGCCGGGGCGGGACAGCATCCCGATGACCGCCATCGTCGCGGCGGCCACGACCAGCGCCTCGGGCACCGTCAGCGTGTCGTTCGGCGCCGGTCCCGAAGCGGTCAGGAGCAGCGCCCCGAGGCCTATGAGCGTGAGGCCGGTGCCGCGCCACTCCAGACGCGTGACCCGGCGCCCCGCGAGCCGCGCGCCGAGCGGCACGGCGGCCACGAGCGTGAGCGCGCCCAGCGGCTGGACCAGCGTGAGCGGCCCGTACTTCAGGGCGGCCACGTGCAGCAGCGCGGCGGCGGCGTTGAGCCCCACCGAGGACCACCAGACGCCGCTGCCGAGCATCCGCAGGGCCCCGCTCTCGCCCTCGGCGATCCGTGAGGCGAGCCGTTCCTGGGCGACCGCGGCGGCGGCGTAGGCACCCGCCGAGACGAGGGAGAGCGCGACGGCGAGAAGAGTGGCGTTCACTGACCGGCCCCCGAGGTGATCAGTTCCGGCGTACGGGGGAGGGGGTCCGCCGAGACCGTGGCCCGGGGCTCCGGCTCGGGACGGGCATCCCCGGAGCGCCGTACGACCAGCGACCGGGCGGGGCGCGGCAGGCGGATGACCGCGAGCGCGACGCCGAGCAGCGCGGTCGCCACGATCGCGTCGAGCCAGTAGTGGTTCGCGGTGCCGACGATCACAAGGAGCGTCAGCAGGGGGTGCAGCAGCCACAGCCAGCGCCACCGCGTCGAGGTGGCGACGATCAGGCCGATGGCCAGCATCAGCGCCCAGCCGAAGTGCAGGGAGGGCATGGCCGCGAACTGGTTGGCCATGGTGTCGGTCGCGGGCTTGGCGGCGTACACCGAGGGCCCGTACACCTGCGCCGTGTCCACGAGGTGCGCGGCGTCCAGCATCCGCGGCGGCGCGAGCGGGAAGCCGAGGTGCAGGACGAGCGCGGCGGCGGTCAGCACGGCGAGCACCCGCCGCGTCCAGACGTAGTGCCGGGGCCGGCGCAGGTACAGCCAGACCAGGAAGAGCAGCGTCGCCGGGAAGTGCACGGTCGCGTAGTAGGTGTTCGCGACGTGGATCAGCGTGTCGCCGCTCAGCAGGGCGTCCTGCACGGCGCCCTCGCCGGGCAGGCGCAGCGTCCGCTCGGCGTCCCATACGCGGTGCGCGTTGTGGAACGCCTCGCCGGTGTGGCCGTTGGCGAGCTGCCTGCCGAATTTGTAGACGAGGAAAAGCCCTACGACGAGGAGGAGCTCGCGGACGAGGGGTGGCCGGACAGCTGTGTCCGGCTCCCGTTCGGCAGGCTCGGTTCGGGAATCCATCCCCCGGCCCCTTTGCATGATGACTGGGTAGTGCGGTGCGGAGCGAGGAAGCGCCTCACTCATCGATACGCCAGTGTACCGATACGGCGGCGTACCGGTACACTGGCGTATCGATGAGGGCTGATCGAGTCGACGAAGGGTCGATCGAGCTGATCCGGCCGCCGTACCGAGGGGAAGAGCCATGACGTCGACGTCGAGCCGCTCGAAGATCACGCCCGAGCGTGAGCAGGAGTTCTACGACGCCGTCCTCGACCAGCTCCGCGCATGCGGGTACGAGGCTCTGACCATGGAGGGTGTCGCCGCCCGCACCCGGTGCAGCAAGTCCACGCTCTACCGCCAGTGGAAGTCCAAGCCCCAGTTCGTGGCCGCTGCGCTGCGGGCCAACCGCTGCGTGCGGTTCCAGGGCATCGACACCGGGAGCCTCGCCGGGGACCTGCGGGCGGCGGCCCGGGCAGCGGGCGAGCAGTCGGGGCGTGACACGATGCTGGTCCAGGCGCTCAGCCACGCGGTCCTCCAGGACGTGGACCTTCAGCGGGTGCTGCGCGAGACACTGGTCGAGCCGGAGCTCCAGGCCATGGACGCGATCATCCGGCGCGGTGTGGAGCGCGGCGAGATCGCCGAGGGGCACCCGGCGGTGGAGTTCGTCACGGTGCAGCTGTTCGGCGTGCTGCGGGCGAGGCCCATCATCGAAGGCGCCCACGCCGACGAGGAGTATCTGACCCGTTTCGTCGAGGCCTGCGTGCTGCCCGCGCTCGGCCTCACCTGATCGTGGGCCCGAGTCCATTGGATGGGGGACTCGGGCCTGCCCGCGCCGCACCGTGGGGACGGGGGCGGCGCGCACCCCCGGGCCGGGCGGGGTTCCTCCTGAGCGGCGAGGAACCCCGCCCGGCCCATCGGGACCACGTCCCGTCGGCGCTCCTTACACGTCCTGCCCGGCTCCGCCGCCCTCCCCGGCGGGCCCCGCCTTGATGCCCTTCGCGATCTGGTCCATGTAGGACGGCGAGGGCGCCCTGGGGTTGTCGTCGATGCCCATGCGGACGACGACGATCTTCGACTTCTTGGCGGGGGAGGGGAAGGCGAGCGACTCGACGTAGCCGTCGTCGCTCTTCTCCGTGACCGCCTTCCAGCGGACGTAGTAGCCCTTCTGGCCCGCGACGGTGATCGACCTGGAGGCCAGCACCTTGTGCGAGGTGATCTTGCCGTAGGTCTTGCCGCCGTAGCCTTCCTTGGCGTTCTTCTTGATGTCCGCCTTGGCGGCCGCCTCGGGGGTCTTCGCGTCGATGCCCAGTTCCTCGGCGGACTGGGAGTACGCGCTGCCGCGCGTGCACCGCTCGTCCGGGTTGCCCGGACAGGGGATCGGCTCCGTCTGCACCCCGGCGCCCACCCGGGTCCTCCCACCGGTCCAGCCGTCCGGTACGGGTATCTGGATGCCGTTCACCGGATCGCTCACGAAGCCGGACTCCTGGCCCGGCGTCCGGGGTGTGTCCGGCCCGCCCGGGCCGTCCGGCGACCGGGGCGCCTGCGAATCCCCGGGCTCCCGCGGGGCTCCGGACGACGGCTCCTTGGCCGCGGAGCCGCCGTCGCCGCCGCTGTCGTCGTCGGAGGTCAGGGCGTACACCCCGCCGCCGATCCCGGCGAGGACGGCCAGCACCACGCCCGTGGCTATGGCGACGCGCAGTCCGCGCCGTGGCGCGGGCGGCTGCCCCGGGTGGGCCGGAAAGGCCGGCTGGGTCGGGTAGGCATGCGTGCCCGCGGCGGCGCGCACCTGATCCGTCCACACGTTCCCGTCCCACCAACGCTCGGTGGGAGGACCGCCGGCGGCCTGGCCGGGATCGGGGTACCAGCCTGGAGGAGTCATCTGCGTCATGGGCGCCAGCGTATGAGTACAGCGTGAAAGTGGCATGAGAGGGGCCCGGAAAGGGACACTGCCACCCTCCTCCTGCCGGTGGGGCGGTCGCCCCGCCGCCTACCGCGCCCGGCTGCCATGGCCGTTGACGACCAGGCGGGTCGGGGCCTCCTTCTCCGGGAGCGTCTCGGGCCACGGAGTGCCCCGTCGCCCCGGCGTGATGGAGCCCAGCACGCTCGCGTGGCGTGCTCCCGTGCTCGTCGGGACCGTCCCCGGCAGCCCGTGCAGGGTCAGGAATCCGAGGACGGCGAAGGCGTACGCCTCCTTCGCCGCGGCCGGCATACCGAGCTCGTCGGAGGTGCGCACGGGGATGCCGCCGCCCAACTCCGCCCGCAGGAAGGCCATCAGCACGGGGTTGCGGGTGCCGCCGCCGGAGACGATGACCTCCGAGGCCCGCACCGAGCGGACGGCGTCGGCGGCCGTGCGGGCGGTGAGCCGCGTGAGCGTGGCGACGACGTCCTCGGTGGACAGCGCCTCGTACCCCTTCAACGCCGTACGCAGATAGGGCAGATGGAAGAGTTCCTTGCCGGTCGTCTTCGGTGCCGCGAGGGCGTAGTACGGCTCGGCGAGGAGGCGGTCAAGGAGCCCTGGGTGTACCGCGCCGCGGGCGGCCAGCTCGCCGTCCAGGTCGTAGGCGAGGCGGCCGCCGGTGGCCTCGCTCACCGCGGCGTCGATCAGGGCGTTGGCGGGGCCCGTGTCGAAGGCCGTGCCGTCGGCGGCGGTGATGTTGGCGATGCCGCCGAGATTCAGCGCGGCGGGGACGCCGGGGCGGCCGCGCAGCCACATCCGGTCCACGAGGCTCACCAGGGGCGCGCCCTGGCCGCCCGCCGCGATGTCGCGCGGGCGGAAGTCGGCGACCACCGGCAGCCCCGTCGCCTCGGCGATCCACGCGGGCTGGCCGATCTGGAGCGTGCCGTGCACCTGCCCGTCCGCCACCCAGTGGTAGACCGTCTGGCCGTGCGAGGCGACCAACTCGGCCCGCCCGTCGCACAGCTCGCGGTCCGCCTCCACCGCGGCGGCGGCGAAGGCGCGGCCGATGGCGGTGTCCAGACGGCAGACGTCGGCGAGCGTGGTGGTCGCGGGCGGCATCGCCGCGGCGAGGCCGGCGCGCAGCCGTTCGTCATAGCCGCGGCTGATCAGCCCGAGGGGCGTGAGCGTCAACCGGTCCCCGTCGAGGGCCAGATCGGCCGCGGCGGCGTCGATCGCGTCGTACGAGGTCCCTGACATGAGCCCGATCACGCGCACGTGGGGCCTCCTTCTCGGTCGGCTCGCCAATGATTTTGATCATCGCATCCCGCCGACGGGGCTCAACGCGCCTCCCCGGAAAGCGGAACGGGGTCGAGGCATCCCGGCCGGACGGAGACCCGCCGGAGCGTGCGACACGGGCCGTGGAGCGTGTTCCAGCGTCGCACGGAACGCGGCCGTGAGGGCGGACGAGGCGCGAAGAGAGTCTCCCGCGCGGGGGCCCGGCCGAGCGCCCGGCCTCTGCGCCGCGCATCCGCCGTGCGCTACGCGCGGCCGCGCGGGGTGGGGCGCGGTGGGGCGCCTTTTGGGTGGGCGTCGCGCCTGCTGGGCGGGGGCGGATTGGCGGTGGAGGGCGTTGCTGTGCGGTTGGTGGTGGGGTGGGCTCAGGGGGTGTGGCGTTTGGCGAAGTGGGTCCGGCTGGGGTGTTCGCGTTACGTTCAGGTCGGTTGTTTGCGCCGCGGGGTCAACTCCGTATGTCGTGCCGTGCCTGACTGGGTTGTCGGTGCTGGGCCCGAGTGGGCTGTTCGGGCCGAGCCAACTCTGCATGTCGTGCCGCGCCCGCGTGGGCTGTTCGGGCCGCGCCTGGCTGTGCTGTGCGCGCCGCGTCCGACTCGCTTGTTCGCGCCGCGTGCCCAACTCCGCATCTGGCGCCGCGCCTGGCTGGATGGTTTGCGCCGCGCCGACGTGGGCTGTTTGCGCAGCGCCTAGTTCCGCTGTTGCGCCGAGCCAACTGGGCTGTTCACGCCGCGCCGACTGGGCGGTGCGCGCCACGCTGCCGGGCGCCGTGCTGAGATTCCCGCGCCGCGCCGCCGGGCGCAGTGCTGAGTTTCCCGGCCACGCTGCCTGACGCGCCGCTGAGTTCCCCACCGCGCCGCCGGACGCACTGCCGAGATTTCCGCGCCGCGATCCGAGCGCGACGCTGAGATCTCCGCGCCGCAACGCCGGACGCACCGCCGAGATCTCCGCGTTCGCCGCAGCGCGCACCGATCACGCGCCCCCGGTGAGGACCCTCCCCCGCCACACCCCCGGGTCCCCCCACGCACTCCGCAGCGCCCTCGCCTTGGTGAGCCACAGGGAGAGGTCGAACTCCGCGGTGTATCCGATCGCCCCGTGCAACTGGAGTGCGGCGCGGGCCGCTCCGTATGCCGCCTCGCCTGCCGTGACCTTGGCGGCGGCGATGTCCCGGGGGGCCATGGTCAGCGCCGCGCCGAGCACCAGGGGGCGGGCGAACTCCAGCCGCACCAGGACGTCCGCGAGCCGGTGCTTCACGGCCTGGAAGGCCCCGATGCGCGTCCCGAACTGGGCGCGCTGCTTCACGTACGCCACGGTCCTGTCGAGCAGCGCCGCCCCGACACCGAGCGCCTGCGCGGCCGTGGCGAGCGCCGCCCAGTCCGTCGCGTGCCGCGCGGCGTCGGCCACGGCCGGGCCCGTGGCGAGTGGTTCACCGCCGGGCAGCGGGGCGGCGAGGCGGCGCGCGGGGTCGAGGGAGCGCCGCACGCGCGCGTGGCCGGGCGCGAGCCGCAGTTCACCGTCGGCCACGGCGAGGACCAGGCCCGCCGTGTCCGCGTCCAGCGCGTACGGCCCCCCGCCGGGCAGCGTCAGCGTCGCGCTCACGGCACCGGAGGCGAGCGAGGGGAGGAACCGCTTGGTCGGCCCGGGCTCGCCCAGCTCGGCGAGGCGTGTCAACAGCGCCGCCACGGCCACCGTCTCGACGGCCGGACCAGGCACGGCGTGCCGGCCCAACTCCACGAAGGCGACGGCCGTTTCGACGGGCAGCGGGCCTACGCCGTCGTACTCCTGCGGAACCGGCAGCGCGAAGACCCCCGCCTCCGCGAGCCGCGCCCAGACCGCGCGGCCCGGCGCGTGGTCGCCGGTGCTCCACGCGCGCGTGGCCGTCACCGTGTCGGCCGCCGCCAGCATCGCGTCGAGGGTCCGCGCGAACTCCCGCTGTTCCGCGTCCAGGAGGAACCTCATCAGCGGCGTCCCTTCGGCAGGCCGAGCAGCCGCTCGGCGATGATGTCGCGCTGGATCTCATTGGTGCCGGCGTAGATGGGCCCGGCGAGCGAGAAGACGTAGCCCTCCGCCCAGTCGACGTTGTCGGACCGCGAGAGGCCGGCCTCCGCCGTCGCGCGGTCGACCAGCTCACCGTCCGCGCCCAGGAGATCCAGCGCCGTCTCGTGCAGCGCGATGTCGTACTCCGACCAGAAGACCTTGTTGAGGCTGGACTCGGCGCCGATCCGCTCCCCGGCCGCGAAGCGCGACGCGGTGGCCCACGTGAACAACTCGTACGCGCGCGCCCCGATGACGGCGTCGGCGACACGGTCGCGCAGCGCGGTGTCCGCCGGGTCGCCGTGCGCCCGCCAGAGCCGCACGAGGCGGTCCGCGGAGGCGAGGAAGCGGCCGGGGGAGCGCAGCATCAAGCCGCGTTCGTTGCCCGTGGTGGACATGGCGATGCGCCAGCCCTGACCCGGCTCGCCGATCACGTCGTCGTCGGGCACGAAGACGTCGTCGAGGAAGAGCTCGGCGAAGGCCGGCTTCCCGTCCAGGCGGCCCACGGGGCGGACCGTCACACCGTCGGCGTCGAGCGGGAACATCAGATACGTGAGGCCCTGATGCGGCTTGCTCACGGTCTCCGCGCCGGTCTCGCGCGGCTCACTGCGGAAGAGTCCGAACGCGCGATCCGCGAAGGCGGCCCGTGACGACCACGTCTTCTGCCCCTGAAGCAGCCAACCGCCCTCCGTGCGGCGGGCGGTGGAGCGCAGTGACGCGAGGTCCGAGCCCGACTCGGGCTCCGACCAGGCCTGGGCCCAGATCACCTCGCCGGTCGCCATGGAGGGCAGCACCCGCGCGCGCTGCTCGGCGGTGCCGAAGTCGAAGAGGGTCGGGGCGAGCAGGCTGACGCCGTTCTGCGAGACCCTGCCGGGCGCCCCCGCCGCGTAGTACTCCTCCTCGAACACCAGCCACTTGACGATGTCGACGCCCCGACCGCCGTACTCCTCGGGCCAGGAGACCACCGACCAGCGGCCGGCGGCGAGCTCGCGCTCCCACTCCCGGTGGGCCGCGAAGCCCTCCTCGGTCTCCAGGGAGGGCAGCGGCACGCCCGGCACATGCGCGGTGAGCCAGTCGCGCGCCCGCTGTCTGAACTCGCCCTCCCCGGCGGTGAAGTCGAGATCCATCAGCGCCCCACCTCCTCCTGGCCGCCCGGTGCTTATCTCTTCCCTAACAAGTGTTTGGTAGATTACCGTGAAGGCAGTGCGGGAGTCGAGAGCCAAGGCCCGTGACAAGCCTGCGACAAGCTCGCGACGACAAGTCGCGCTCGCCGAGCCAGCACCGAGACGGAGGGCCGCTCATGGACGCACCCGCTTGTCCGCCGGGACACGACCTGCTCGCGGGCCGCACCGCCGTGATCACGGCGGCCGCCGGCGCGGGCATCGGCGGCGCCACCGCGCGCCGCTTCCTGGAAGAGGGCGCGCGCGTCGTCATAGGGGACGCCCACCCGCGCCGCACGAAGGAGACGGCGGCGGCGCTCGCCGAGGAGTTCGGCGCCGACCGGATCGACGGCATTCCGTGCGACGTCACCGAGGAGGCACAGGTCCAGAGCCTGTTCGAGCTGGCGGAGCGGCGGCACGGCAGCCTGGACATCGTCGTGAACAACGCGGGACTGGGCGGCACGGCCGAGCTGACGGAGATGACCGACGGGCAGTGGGACAAGGTCATCGACGTGACGCTGAACGGCACGTTCCGCTGCACCCGCGCCGCCCTGCGCCGCATGCGGGCGAGCGTTCGGGCCGACTCCGGCCAGAGCCACGGCGTGATCGTGAACAACGCCTCCGTGCTGGGCTGGCGCGCCCAGGCCGGCCAGTCCCACTACGCCGCGGCGAAGGCGGGCGTCATGGCCCTCACCCGCTGCGCCGCGATCGAGGCCGCCCCCCACGGCATCCGGGTCAACGCGGTCTCACCGAGCCTCGCCGTGCACCCCCACCTCGCGAAGGTCACCTCCCCGGAGCTCCTCGAAGAGCTCACGGCCCGCGAGGCCTTCGGACGGTTCGCGCAGCCCTGGGAGATAGCCAACGTCATCGTCTTCCTTGCCAGCGACTACTCCTCGTACATGACGGGCGAGACCGTCTCGGTCAGCAGCCAGCACGCCTAGGCGGAGAATGACCGTGTGTCGAAATCGAACCAGAGCACCGAGAACCAGAGCACAAAGAACCAGAGCGCCAAGAACCGGAGCACCGGCGGGCCGAGCGGTACCACCAAGAAGAAGCCCCAGGTGAGCCCCTCCCCCGAGCGGCGCCGCGAACTCCTCGGCATCGCCGCGGAAGTCTTCGCCGAACAGGGGTACAACGCCACCACGGTCCGCAAGATCGCCGACGCCGCGGGCATGCTCGCCGGCAGCCTCTATTACCACTTCGACTCCAAGGAGTCGATGCTCGAAGAGATCCTCCGCACCTTCCTCACCGAACTGTGGGACGGGTACGACACCGTGCTGCAGGCCGGGCTCGACCCCCGCGCGACGCTCGAAGCGCTCGTCACCGAGTCCTTCCGGGAGATCGACCGGCACCGCGCCGCCGTCGCGATCTACCAGAAGGAGTCCAGGCACCTGGTCGCGCAGCAGCGCTTCGAGTACCTGTCCGATTCCCAGCAGCGCTTCGAGAAGACGTGGCTGACGACGCTGGAGCGCGGCGTCGCGGAAGGCGTCTTCCGCGACGACCTGGACATCCGGCTCGCCTACCGCTTCGTGCGCGACACCGTCTGGGTCGCCGCGTCCTGGTACCGCCCCGGCGGAGGCCACAGCCCCGAGGAGATCGCCCGGCAGTACCTGTCGATGGTCCTGGACGGCATCTCCGTACGTATGTAAGAGGCACGCCGCCACGCGGCGCCCCACGACCGAGGAGCACGCAGTCATGGCCGAGGCCTACATCGTCGAAGCGGTCCGCACCCCCGTCGGCCGGCGCAAGGGGGGCCTCTGCGGGGTCCACCCCGCCGACCTGGGCGCCCACGTCCTGAAGGCGGTGGTCGAGCGCGCCGGAATCGACCCCTCCGCCGTGGAAGACGTCGTCCTCGGCTGCCTGGACACGGTCGGACCGCAGGCCGGGGACATCGCCCGCACCAGCTGGCTCGCGGCCGGACTCCCCGAAGAGGTACCCGGCGTGACGATCGACCGGCAGTGCGGCTCGTCCCAGCAGGCCGTCCACTTCGCGGCGCAGGGCGTCCTGTCCGGCACCCAGGACCTCGTCGTCGCGGGCGGCACACAGAACATGTCGATGATCCCCATCGCCTTCGCGTCCCGGCAGGCCGCCGAACCCCTCGGCCTCACCGAAGGCCCATACGCGGGAAGCGAAGGCTGGCGCGCCCGCTACGGCGACCGGCCCGTGAACCAGTTCCACGGCGCCCAGCTGATCGCCGCCAAGTGGGACATCTCCCGCCGTGACATGGAGGAGTTCGCGCTCCGCTCCCACCGACGCGCCGTACGCGCCATCGACGAGGGCCGCTTCGACCGCGAAGTCGTCGCGTACGGCGGCGTGACCACCGACGAAGGCCCGCGGCGCGACACGACCCTGGAGAAGATGGCGGGCCTCGCACCCGTCCTGGCGGACGGCACGATCACCGCCGCCTGCTCCTCCCAGGTCTCCGACGGCGCCGCGGCCATGCTCCTCGCGAGCGAACGGGCCGTGGCGGAACACGGGTTGACGCCTCGCGCCCGCGTCCACCACCTCTCCGTACGCGGCGAGGACCCCATCCGGATGCTCTCCGCACCGATCCCCGCCACCGCGTACGCCCTCAAGAAGAGCGGCATGCGGATCGACGACATCGATCTCGTCGAGATCAACGAAGCGTTCGCCCCGGTCGTCCTCGCCTGGCTGAAGGAGACCGGCGCGGATCCGGAGAAGGTCAACGTCAACGGCGGTGCGATCGCCCTCGGCCACCCCCTCGGCGCGACCGGCGCGAAGCTCATGACGACGCTCCTGCACGAACTGGAGCGCACGGGCGGCCGGTTCGGCCTCCAGACGATGTGCGAGGGCGGCGGCCAGGCGAACGTGACGATCATCGAACGCCTCTGACACCCCGTCCGTACCGCTCCCGGCAGCCATGCGGAAACCCCTCCGCGTCCACGAAACGGACTCTTCCTCACCCCTTGCGGGAGTACCTGCGCCGACAGCGCTCCACACCGGCCCCGACCCGGCTAGTCTCGACTTCTGTACGTCGATCGAGCGACTCCGGGAGGTAGCGCGATGACGCAGGGACGGCCCGGAGGAGCCGCCTGGGCCCCACTGTGGGAGCGCGACGCCGAACTCGCCGCGGCGACCCAGGCCGTCGAGGAACTCTGCGCGGACGCCATGAGCGCGGGCGGCCTGCTCGTCTTCCGCGGCGAGGCCGGCATCGGCAAGACCGCGCTGCTCGCCGAAGTGCGCCGCATCGCGGAAGCACGCCGCGCCACGGTCTGGTACGCACGCGGCGGTGAAGCCGTCACCTCCGTCCCCTTCAACGTCGTACGCCAGCTCCTCCAGCCCGCACTGGTGTCGTTCACGCCCGAGGAGGAACGCGAATACCTCGGCGACTGGTACGACATCGCGGGCCCGGCCCTCGGCGTAGTCGAGCCCGGCGGCCGGCAGGCCGATCCCCAAGGTGTCTGCGACGGCCTCGTCGAAGTGGTCTCCCGGCTGGCGCAGCTCAAATGGCCGCTGGTCCTGCTCATCGACGACGCGCACTGGGCCGACCAGGAGACCCTGCACTGGCTGGCCGCCTTCACCCGCCGCCTGCCCGAGCTGTCCGTGCTCGTCGTGATCGCCCACCGGCCCGGCGAGGCCGGGGGAGACAGCGCACGCCATCTGGCGTCGGTCGCCGCGTCGGCCCGCTCCTTCAGCACGCTGCACGCGCTTACCCCGGACGCCGCCGCGGGGCTGACCCGCGCCACGCTCGGCGAGCACGCCGACGCCCCGTTCTGCCGCGAGGTGTGGGCGGTCACCGGCGGCAACCCCTACGAATCCGTCGAACTGCTCGCCAAGGTGCAGGACAGTGACCTCGAACCGGTGGAGAGCTCGGCGGACACCCTGCGCGCCCTCAACCGCACGGCCAAGGGCCAAGGCCTCATCGCCCGCCTCGAAGACCTCGGCACCGACGCCACCCGCTTCGCCTGGGCGGCCGCCATCCTCGGCACCGCCATCTCCCTGGACATGGCCGCCCGGCTCGCGGGCATGCCCCGCGCCACCGCCGAGCGCTGCGCCGAGCAGCTCTGCGCGGCGCGCATCCTGCTCCGCGACGAGGACGGCCTGGAGTTCGTCCACCCCCAGATCGAGAGCACGATCTACCGCTCCATCCCCTCGGCCACCCGCACCGCCATGCACGGCGTGGCCGCCGCCGTCGTCACGCAGGAGGGCCGGGGCGCCGCGGCCGCCTCCCGGCATCTCCTGGAGGTGCACCCCGAGGACGATCCCGACCTGGTCGAGCAGTTGCGCCAGGCCGCGGCCGAACATCTCGCCGTCGGCGCGCCCGACGCGGCCCGCCGCTGCCTGGAGCGCGCCCTGCGGGAACCACCGCTGCCCGAGATCCACGCCCGCGTGCTCTACGAACTGGGCTGCGCCACGCTGCTCACCTCGCCCGCCACCACCATCAAGCACCTGCGCGAGGCGCTCTCCATGCGTGGCCTCGACCAGGAGCTGCGCGTCGACGCCGTCTGCCGGCTCTCGCAGGCCCTCGTCCACAACGACCAGCGGGGGGAGGGACTGCGGGCCATCGCCGAGGAATCGGCACGGCTCGACCAGGGGCCCGCGCTGCTGCGCCTCCAGGCCGTGCACTACATGTGGGAGGGCATCCACGCGGGCGAGGAGGACTCCCCGGCACGGTCGCGGCGGCTGGCCAAGCTCGCGGGCCCGCTGACCGGCCGCGACAACTCCGAGCGCGCCCTGCTGATCCTGCGCGCCTTCGACGCCATGACCCGCGGTGAGAACGCGGAACTGGTCGTCGAACTCTGCGACCGCGCCCTCGTCAACGGCCGCCTCGCGCCGGGACTCGGCTGGACCGACACGGAGTGGAGCTTCGAGCTCCGTCTGATGCTCGGCGGTTCCTACGCCTTCGCGGACCGGCTCGACCGCGCGGAGAGCCTGTTCACCGAGGCCGTGCGCGCGTACGAGACGGCGGGCTGGAGCGGCGGGCACCTCGCCCTCGCGCACGCCTTCCTCGGCTATGTGTACCGCAGGCGCGGGCGGCTGATCGACGCCGAGCACTCCCTGCGCGAGAGCCTGCGCCTTGCCGACCGCGTCGGCAAGGGCCTGCCCATGCACTGGGAGGCGGCCAGCATGCTCATCGACACGCTCCTGGCGCGCGGGCACATCGGCGAGGCGGGCGCCATCGCCGACCGCTACGGCTTCGCGCCGCCCTCCGCCTCCACGATCTACGTCCCGGACGCCATGACCGTACGCGGCAGACTGCTGCTCGCGCTCGGCCGCACGGACGAGGGGCTGAACGAACTGGAGGCCACCGCCAAGGCGTTGACCGCGCGCGGCCAGTACAACACGGTGCTCGCGCCGTGGGCGTACGACCTCGCCCGCGCCCTGGCGCACGAGGACCCGAAGCGGGCCGCGCACCTCGTCTCCGACGCCCGCATGCAGGCCGAGCGGTTCGGCACGGACACAGCGATCGGCGAGGCCCTGCGGTGTGCGGCCGCCCTGGAGACGGGCCCGCGCTCCATCGCCCTGTACCGCCAGGCGGCGACCTACCTGGAGGCGTCGCCCTGTGCGTACGAACACGCGGTGGCCCGAGTCGAGTACGGCATCGCGGCGGACGCCGTGCCGGAGCTGGAACGCGGTCTCACCCTCGCACGGACCTGCGGAGCCGACGGCCTCGCGGAGCGGGCGCTCGCACACATGCCCCTGGTGAAGGGCTGACGCCGGGCCGCACCGCGGGGCAGCTGGGCGTCGGCTTCACCTCGGGCGGGTCCGGGGCCCGCCGCCCCGGCGCGGGGTGGCCCTTGGCGGGACTCAGGAGGCCTACGCGTCCCTTGATCCGGCCCTGCCTCGAAAGGCCCGGAGCTTGACGCCAGGTCCGACTGCTTCACCCCCTCGCCCCCAGTCGCCCCATCACCTCCCACGCCTCCACCATCACCCGCTCCACCAACTCCGCACACGACGGCACGTCCTCGATCAGGCCGGCTATCTGGCCCGACGCCATCACCCCCGCGTCCGGGCGGCCGTCGACCATCGCCGACTTCAGCATCATCGGCGTGTTCGCCGCGAGGAGGACCTGGCTCCACGTCAGGTCCTTGCCGCGCCTCATCGCGAGGCCGTCGCGCGCCATCCGGGCCCACCCCAGCCCGGAGAGCCTGTGGAACGCCGCCGCATGCCGCACCGCCCGGGCCAGGGACGCGAGGCCGCCCGACTTCTCCAGGCCGGCCACCAGCTCCGTGCGCAGCATCCGGTGCGGAAGGCCGTCCACGCGCGTGGTGACCGTGACGTCCCTCACGGAGGCCGCCAGATAGCGCGCCTTGACCGCGTCCGGCACCGGCGAGTCCGAGGTGAGCAGGAAACGCGTGCCCATGGCCACGCCCGCCGCGCCATAGGCGAGCGCGGCGACCAGGCCCCGTCCGTCATAGAACCCGCCCGCGGCGACCACCGGGATGTCCACCGCGTCCACGGCCTGCGGCAGCAGGACCGTCGTGGCCACCTCGCCGGTGTGACCGCCGCCCTCGCCGCCCTGCACGACGACCGCGTCCGCGCCCCACGCGGCGACCTTCTCTGCGTGCCTTCGCGCGCCGACCGAGGGGATCACCACCACGCCCGCGTCCTTGAGCTCGGCGATGAGCTCCCTGGACGGCGCCAGCGCGAAGGACGCCACGCGCACGCCCTCCTCGACGATGACCCGGACACGCTCCCGGGCATCGCCCGCGTCGGCCCGCAGATTGACCCCGAACGGCGCCTCCGTACGGGACCTCACCTCGCGCACGGCCGAGCGCAACCGCTCGACCGTCATGGTCGCGGAGGCCAGGATGCCGAGCGCCCCGGCGTTCGCCGTCGCCGAGACCAGGCGGGGGCCCGCCACCCAGCCCATGCCGGTCTGCACGATCGGGTGCCGCACCCCGACCAGCTTCGTCAGCGGCGTCTCGATGACGGGCGGGGCCGCCGTCACGCGCGCACCTCGCGCTCGCGCAGACCCCGCGGGTCCACCACCTCGCGGATCAGCCGCAGCTCCTCGTCCGTCGGCTCGCGGGTGTACGGCAGACCGCCGTCCGGAGTGGCGAGCGCGAAACCGGTGGCCTCCCGCACCCGGCCGAGCGTCACCCCCGGATGCAGGGAGACCACCCGCATCGCGTGATGGGACGTAGCGAAGTCGAAGACGCCGAGGTCCGAGACGACGCGGCGCAGGTCGTGGAAGCGGGTCGCGGAGGGGCCCGCGGCGGCCGCGCTGTCGTACCCGACACCGCTGATCATGTCGACCTTCTCGACGAAGACGCGCGTCGAATGCCTCGGGATCCAGTAACTCACCGGATTGTTGATCGTGTTGGCCGGGGCGCCGCGCACACCGAGCAATTGCCGTCGGGGGCGCGCCCAGTCGCCGATGCACGAGATGTTCTGATTCCCGAAGCGGTCGATCTGGCTCGCGCCCATCATCACGTGCCGCCGCCCGCCCATGACCATCGTCAGATGCTTGCGGTACGGCAGCCAGCCCTCGGTCACGCCCGACGCGGTGCCCAGTGCCGGGACGTCGCCGATGAGCAGCGCCTCGCCGTCCGTGAGCAGCAGGTCGGGGGAGAAGGCCAGCTTGGCGAGGCGCGCGCCGATGGACGGGATCGTGCCCATGGGGGACGCGAGGATCTCGCCGTCGTCCCGCCAGGCCTCGGCGCAGGCGATGACGCAGTACTCGGCGCGGGTGACGGTCCGCTCGGCGGCCGGGGTCATCGCTGCTCCTTGTGCCAGGTCCGGACGGCCAGGTGGTAGTCCCGCTCGGTGCCGGCCAGGAAGCGGGCGCGGAAGGCCGCCCAGGCCTCCGGGTCCGCGGCGGCGTCGGCGTACGCCTTCTGAAAGGGCTCGTCGCGGTCGTAGTCGGGCACGCAGGACGTGAAGTGCGCGCCGTTCGGCGTCTCGGCCACGCCCGTCACCGTGTGCCGCGAGATCAGCAGGGACTGCGGCGCCGCGTGCTCGGAGAGCCGCCCGGGGTCGACGACCTGCTCACACGAGACGTACGCGGTGTCGGAGGCCTCGCAGAACAGGTCGTCGAAGTAGGGGTCCGGGCCCAGATAGCGGGCGTTGCCGAACCGGTCTGCGCGGTTCATGTGCACCAGCGCCGCGTCCATCCGCAGGGCGGGCACCGCGACCAGCTCCTCGCCGTCCTCGTACGGCGAAGTGACCGTACGCAGCTGGGGGTTGACCCGCAGCACGTCGGAGCCGAGGCCCGCGCGGATCGGCAGGAACGGCAGCCGCTGGGTGCCCGCGGTGAGGCCCTGCATGAGCATCGCCTCGTCCAGCTCGACGAGTTCGAAGGCGCCACGCTCGCGTGCCGCGCGGAAGTGCGGTTCCAGCGGAATCGAGTCGAGCGTGGTGAACGCCGTGATCAGCTTGCGGATGCGGCCCGCTGCGGCGAGCAGGCCGATGTCCGGGCCGCCGTAGGAGACGACGGTCAGGCCCGTGACGCCGGACCGCAGCAGCGCGCGCACCAGCGCCATCGGTTTGCGGCGCGAGCCCCAGCCGCCGATGCCGAGGGTCATTCCGCTCTCCAGACGCCCCACGATCTCCTCGGGCGTCATGATCTTGCCTGTCCTGCCGCTCATGTCCCGCCTTCCCCTCGCGTCCCGAAGTCCTCGCGGATGCGGTCGGCCAGGCCGCTGAGATTCGCCTCGAAGGTGAAGCCCTGCTCGAAGCGGTAGCTGCGGTGCACGTCGACCGGGTCGATGCCGTTGATGGCGGCCTTCGCGAAGCGCAGCAGTGTGCCGTCCTTGCGGGCGATCTCGCGCGCCAACTCCAGGGCGGCATCGCGCAGTTCAGCACGCGGGACGACCTGCCACACGGAGCCGTGGGCGTGCAGTTCGGCTGCCGTCACGGTGCGCGAGGTGTAGTACAGCGCGCGCATCAGATGCTGCGGCACCAGGCGGGCCAGGTGGGTGGCGGCCCCCAGCGCGCCCCGGTCCAGCTCGGGCAGGCCGAACATGGCGTCTTCGCTCGCCACGATCGCGTCCGCGTTGCCCACGAGGCCTATCCCGCCGCCCAGACAGAAGCCCTGCACGGCGGCGACGACCGGCACCTCGCATTCGTACACCGCCGAGAACGCCGCGTAGCAGCCGCGGTTGGCGCCGATCAGCGCGGTGTGGCCGCTGTCGCGCCGCATCTCCTTGATGTCCACGCCGGCGTTGAACCCCCGCCCCTCGGCGGCCAGCACCACGCAGCGTGTGGCGGGGTCGCGCCCGGCGGCGCGCACGGCGTCCGCCACGGCATACCAACCCCGCACAGGAAGGGCGTTGACCGGTGGATAGTCGACGGTGACGACCGCCACGCCCTGCGTGGGCTCCGGGACGGAGGTGGAGACAGACATCAGAGGATCCGCTACCTTTCGACCACACGCCTTCAACCAAACATTTGTTAGTTGGAAAGGTAGCAGCGATGACTGACACCCGACAGGTGGCCGTCGTCACCGGCGGCACCCGCGGCGTCGGCGCCGGAATCGCCCGCGGCTTCCTCGCCGCCGGCGCCCATGTCGTCGTCTGTGCCCGCAGGCCGCCCGACGAGCCGGTCCAAGCGGCGGGCGCCACGGCGGAGTTCCGGCCGCTGGACCTGCGCGACGCACAGGCCGGGCACGCCTTCTTCCGCCAAGTGGCCGCCGACCACGGCTCCGTGGACGCCCTCGTGAACAACGCGGGCGGCACGCCGTTCGGTCTCCTCGCCGACACGGCCCCCGCCCGGCAGGCGAAGATCGTCGAACTGAACCTCCTCGCCCCGCTCTACGCCTCGCTCGCCGCGTACGACGTGATGCGCGCCCAGCGGTCGGGCGGCAGCATCACGATGATCGGCAGTGTCAGCGGCACCCGGCCCTCGCCCGGCAGCGGGGCGTACGGAGCGGCGAAGGCCGGCCTGGAGAACCTCGCCCGGACCATGGCGGTCGAATGGGCCCCGGCCGTGCGCGTGAACACCGTCGTTCTCGGCCTCGCCCGCACCGAGAGCGCCCACCTCCACTACGGCGACGAAGAGGGCGTCGCCAGGGTCGCCGCCACCGTGCCGCTCGGCCGCCTCGCCGACCCCGCGGACGTCGGTGACGCCTGCGTCTTCCTCGCCTCCGAACAGGCCCGGTACATCAGCGGCGCCGCCCTCCACCTGCACGGCGGCGGCGAGCGCCCCGCCTTCCTGGACGCCGCCTCGGTCAACCGCTGAACGCCTCAATAGGGAGCTGCCCCATGACTTCAGCCGCCACATCCGGGATCTGTGCGGGCCGCGTCGTGATCGTCACGGGGGCGGGCCGCGGGCTGGGCCGCGCCCACGCGCGCGCGTACGCCGCCGAGGGCGCCCGGGTCGTCGTCAACGACCTCGGCGTGGGGCCCGACGGCTCCGGGGGGTCCGGCGGGCCGGCGCACGCCGTCGTCGAGGAGATCCGCGCCTCGGGCGGCGACGCGGTCGCGCACGGCGGTGACATCGCGACATCGGACGGCGCCGCCTCGCTGGTGCACGCCGCCCTCGACAGGTACGGACGCCTCGACACCCTCGTCAACAACGCGGGCTTCCTGCGCGACCGCATGCTGGTCAACCTCGACGAGGACGACTGGGACGCGGTGATGCGGGTCCATCTCAAGGGGCACTTCCTCCCCTTGAAGCACGCGGCGGCCCACTGGCGGGCCGAGGCGAAGGCCGGACGCGTGCCGCACGCGTGCGTGGTCAACACCAGCTCGGGAGCGGGCCTGCTGGGCAGTGTCGGGCAGGGCAACTACAGCGCGGCCAAGGCGGGGATCCTCGGCCTCACCCTGGTCGCCGCCGCCGAACTGGCCGCCTACGGAGTACGCGTGAACGCCATCGCGCCCGCTGCCCGCACCCGGATGACCGAGCAGACGTTCGCCGACACCATGGTCGCCCCGGAGGACGGAGCCTTCGACGCGATGGCCCCGGAGAACGTGTCACCGCTCGTCGTCTGGCTCGGCTCCACCGCTTCCGCCGGGGTCACCGGCCGCGTCTTCGAGGCGGAGGCCGGCCGCATCACCGTCATGGAGGGCTGGCGCCCGGGGCCGACCGCGGACAAGGGGGCCCGCTGGACCCCGGCCGAAGCGGGCGGGACGGCCCGCAAGCTCCTCACCGACGCCGAGCCGCCCCGACCTGTGTACGGGGCACGCTGAGCCCCGGCCTGTATACGGGACACGCTGTCCAGACCTCAGTCACGTCCCTGCGGCCCCGCTTCTTGTTCTTCCTCCGCCAGCACGCGCTGAGCCACCCCGAACGCCGCGTTGGCCGCCGGCACCCCGCAGTAGACCGCCGTCTGGAGCAGGACCGCGCCGATCTCCTCGGGCGTGAGGCCGTTGCGGCGGGCCGCGCGGACGTGCAGGGCCAGCTCGGCGAGGTGGCCGTGGGCCCCGAGCGCGGTCAGCGTGATCATGCTGCGTTCGCGGTGCGAGAGCGTGGGATCGGTCCAGATCTCCCCCCACGCGTAGCGGGAGATGAAGTCCTGGAAGCGGGCGGTGAAGGGCGTGGTGGCGGCCTGCGCGCGGTCGACGTGCGCGTCGCCGAGCACCGCGCGGCGCACGGCCGCGCCACCTCCGGCCGCCGGACCGGCGAAGTGGGCGCGCAGCGCGCGCTCACGGCGGCGGGGCGCTCCGCGGGCGCCAGATGCGAGGCGCCCGCGAGTTCCACCAGGGACGCGCCCGCCACCGCGTCGGCGATCTCCCGTGCGTGGGCGGGCGGTGTCGCGGGGTCCTCGCGCCCGGCGAGCACCAGCGTGGGCGCGGTGATCGACGCCACGCCGTCCCGCAGGTCGTACGCGGCCAGGGCGTCGCAGCACGCCGCGTACGCCCCCGGATCGGCGGCCAAGAGGTCGGCCACCAGGGCGGGAACCGTGAATCCGGGCGTGAACCAGCGCCGCGGCGCCGATTCCGCGAGCGCGGCCAGGCCCTCGCGGCGCACGGTCGCGGCCCGCTCCCGCCAGGCATCCGCGCCGCCGAAGTGCAGCGACGTACAGACGAGGGCGAGGCTCGTCACGCGCTCCGGATGGCGGGCCGCGAGGTGCAGTCCGACGGCACCGCCGAGCGAGACACCGGCGTACGCGAAGCGGTCGATGCCGAGCGCGTCGGCGAGCGCGAGGACGAGTCCGGCGAGGTCGGCGACCGTGGCGCCGGGCCCGATCAGCTCCGCGGGGGAGCCGCCGTGGCCGGGCAGGTCCCAGCGCACGACCCGGCGCGCGGTGGCCAGTTCGGGCGCGACGGCGTCCCACAGGGCGGTCGACGTGCCGAGGGACGGGCCGAGGAGGAACGGGGGAGCGCTGTCCGGGCCCTCGATGGTGTGGTGCGGCAGCTTGCCGGTCGGGTGGGTCGTCAACGTCGCTCCAGGGCGCGGTCGGTGAAGGTGCCGGCGGAGCCGGTGTAGCGGGTGGGATCGGCGAGTTCGGAGAGACTGGACGGATCACAGAGGGCAGCGAGGGCGGCGCGTGCGGAGAGGTCGGTCCCCTTCGGAGCGGGTTCCTCGGCCAGGATCTCGCCGAGCATCTCCCCGATGACCTCCGCGAGCGTGCGCCCCTCGGCGCGGGTGCGCCGTGCCGCCTCGCCCACGAGTTCCTTCGCGCGGGCCCGGCCGAGCAGCGGGCTGAGGGTGGCGACGAGCCGCTCGGACACGAGCAACCCGCCGGTCAGGCCGAGGTGTTCGCGCATGGCCTCCGGGTGGACGCGCAGCCCTTCGGCCAGCTCGGCCGCGTCGCGGGCGGCGCCACCGGCCAGGCGGAGCAGGTCGCGCAGGGGTTCCCACTCGGCGTGCCAGGCACCCGCGGGCCGCTCGTCCTCGGCGGCGAGTGAGCCGAGGAGCGTGGCCGCGAGGGCGGGCGCGCGGCGCGCGGCGGCGGCGATGAGCGTGGCGCGGACCGGGTTCGCCTTGTGGGGCATGGCGGACGAGCCCCCGCCGGAGCCTTCGGAGAGCTCGCCGATCTCGGTTCTGGAGAGCGTCGCCACGTCCACCGCCGCCTTGCCGAGGGCCCCCGCCGTGAAGGCGAGGGCGGACGCGAGGTCGGCGACGGGCGTGCGCAGGGTGTGCCAGGGCAGCAGCGGCTCGACGAGCGCCAACTCACGCGCGAAGGCCGCCACGAGCGCTCCGGGCGGCCCTTGCTCGTGCTCCTCGCCGCGCACGGCCGGCTCCCCGCCCCCGTACGCCGAGAAGGCCGCCAGCGTTCCCGCCGCGCCCCCCAGTTGCACGGGCAGCGCCGCCCGCACCCCCGCGAGGCGGTCCCGGGCGTCGAGCACCAGCGAGCGCCACCCCGCGGCCTTCAGCCCGAACGTCGTCGGCACCGCGTGCTGTGTCAGCGTGCGGCCCGGCATCACCGTGTCCCGGTGCCGCGACGCGAGGCGGGCCAGGGCGCGTTCCGCGCGGGACAGGTCCGCGAGGAGCGGGTCCAGCGTGCGTGCGGCGACCAGCATCAGCGCGGTGTCGAGGATGTCCTGGCTCGTCGCGCCCCGGTGGACGTAGGGTGCCGCGTCGGCGGGCACCGACGCCGTGAGGTCGGCCACCAAGGGGATCACCGGATTGCCGCCCTCCCGCGCGCGGAGCGCGAGGTCCCGCGCGTCGAAGCGGGTCGCGTCCGAAGCCGCCCTGGTGACCGCCGCGGCCGCCTCCGGAGGGGCGAGGCCCACCGCCGCCTGGGCGCGGGTCAGCGCCGCCTCGGCGTCCAGCAGGGCCTGGAGGAGGGCGAGGTCGCCGGTCGCTTCCTCGGCGGCGGAACCGACCCACCCGGGAGAGAACAGGCCGCTCACGGGAACTCCAGGAAGACCGTCTCGTCCGCCCCTTGGAGCCGGACGTCGAACCGGTACGTGCGGGGCGCCTCGCTCCGGGCGATCAGCGTGGCGCGCCGGTCGGCGTCCAGCGAGCCGAGCAGCGCGTCCCCGGGCTCCTCCACGAGGTACGCGCGCGTGTACAGGTGATGCAGCAGCCCGCGCGCGAAGACGGCGAGCGAGATGTACGAGACACCGCCCGGTGGCAGCGTCCGTACCGCCCAGTGGCCGTCCGCGTCGGTCGGCACCCGGCCGAAGCCGGTGAACGCGACGCCGTCGCGCCCGATGACCCGCCCCGTCACGGGGTCGTGCCGCAGCGAACCCGGCGCGCCCGTGCGCGAGCAGTCCGGGGCGGGCTGCCAGGTCTCGATCAGGGCGTCGGGGACGGGCTGCCCCGCGCCGTCGTACACGTACCCGTGCAGCGTGATGGTGTCCGGATGGCCGACGGGGGCGACCTCACCGCCGCGCGCGAAGGGCAGCGCGTAACCGTAGAAGGGCCCGACGGTCTGGGAGGGCGTGGGAAGCGGCGTGGCGGCGGACGCGGGCATCAGTGGTGGTCGCCTTCCTCGAAGAGCGTCGCGGACGGGCCGTCCAGGACGATGTCCCAGCGGTATCCGAGCGACCACTCGGGAACGGACAGGGCGTGGTCGTAGGCGCAGACGAGGCGTCGGCGCGCTGACTCGTCGGTCACCGAGCACAGCACGGGGTCGTACGGGAAGAGCGGGTCCCCGGGGAAGTACATCTGGGTGACCAGGCGCTGGGTGAACGCCGTGCCGAAGAGCGAGAAGTGGATGTGTGCCGGACGCCAGGCGTTGACGTGATTGCGCCACGGGTAGGCGCCCGGCTTGACGGTCGTGAAGGAGTACGTTCCTTCGTCGTCGGTCAGGCAGCGGCCGAAGCCCGTGAAGTTCGGGTCCAGCGGCGCCGGGTGCTGGTCCAGCTGGTGGGCGTACCGGCCGGAGGCGTTGGCCTGCCACAGCTCGACCAGCTGGCCGCGCACGGGCCGCCCCCCGCGGTCAAGGACCCGGCCGCTGACGGTGATCCGCTCGCCGAGCGGCTCGCCCTGGTGCTGGCGCGTCAGGTCCCGGTCCAGGGCGGTGACGTCCGTGACGCCGAACGCGGGACCGCTGAGCTCCACAGCCTCGGGGTCGCGCAGCGGGACCAGCGGCTGTTTCGGGTGACGGAAGTGGCTGCTGCGGTAGGGCGGGTAGTCGCGCGGCGGGTGGTGCCCGCCGGCCGACGTGGTCTGCGCCTTCGCCACTTCGGTGTCTATCGCGTCCTGGCTGAGTCCGTCGGGCAGGGGCCCGGCGGACGGGGAGGAGGTCGTCGTGGTCATGGTGTACCGCGTCTCCGAAGTAGAGGTCGTCATTCCCGTGTTCAAGACGTGAAGCCCGCTGGAAGGCGGATCTCAGCGGCGGTACGCGCGACGACGTCCTCCACCGTGCACCCCGGCGCCAACTCGACCAGCTCAAGGCCCGGTTCGCCCCGTTCCGTCACGTCGAGGACGCAGAGGTCGGTGATGATCCGGTCGACGCATCCCTTGCCGGTCAGCGGCAGCCCACACTCCTCGACGATCTTCGCGGAGCCGTCCTTGGTGGTGTGCGTCATGACGACGATGACGGTTCGGGCGCCGTGCACCAGGTCCATCGCCCCGCCGATCCCGGTGATCATCTTGCCGGGGACCGCCCAGTTGGCGAGGTCCCCGCGTGCGGAGACCTGCATCGCGCCGAGCACGGCGACGTCGATGTGGCCGCCGCGGATCATCCCGAAGGAGAGCGCCGAGTCGAAGAAGGAGGCGCCCGGCAGGACGGTCACCGTCTCCTTGCCCGCGTTGACCAGGTCGGGGTCGACCTCGGCCTCCGCGGGGTAGGGGCCCACTCCTAGGAGGCCGTTCTCGGACTCCAGGACCACCTCGACGCCCGGCGGGAGGTGATTGGGGATCAGTGTGGGCAGGCCGATGCCCAGATTCACGTACTGGCCGTCGCGCAGTTCACGCGCGGCGCGGGCGGCCATCTGCTCACGGGTCCAGGGCATCAGCCGCTCACCGTCCGCTTCTCGATCCGCTTCTCCGCCGCCTGCTCCGGGGTGAGCGCGACCACGCGCTGCACGAAGATCCCCGGCAGGTGCACCGCGTCCGGGTCGATCCCGCCGGGCTCCACCAGCTCCTCCACCTCCGCGACGGTGACGCGGCCCGCCATCGCCGCGAGCGGGTTGAAGTTGCGAGCGGCCTTGCGGAAGACGAGATTGCCGTGCCGGTCGCCCTTGGCCGCCCGCACCAGCGCGAAGTCGGTGCGGATGCCGTGCTCCAGCACGTACGGGGTGCCGTCGAACTCCCGCACCTCCTTGGCCGGTGACGCGAGCGCGACGCCGCCCTGGCCGTCGTAGCGCCACGGCAGGCCGCCATCGGCGACCTGTGTGCCGACCCCGGCCGGGGTGTAGAACGCCGGGATGCCGGCCCCGCCCGCCCGCAGCCGCTCGGCGAGCGTGCCCTGCGGGATCATCTCGACCTCCAGTTCGCCGCCCAGGTACTGCCGGGCGAACTCCTTGTTGGCGCCGATGTAGGAGCCGGTCACGCGGGCGATGCGGCCGGCCGCAAGGAGCACCGCGAGGCCCGAGTCCAGCGCGCCGCAGTTGTTGGACACCACGCGCAGGTCCGAGGCCCCGGAGACGTGCAGCGCCCGTATCAGTTCGTTCGGTACGCCGCTCAGACCGAAGCCGCCGACCGCGAGCGACGCCCCGTCCCAGACATCGGCCACCGCCTCGGCGGCCGTGGCCACCACCTTGTCCATCCGCGCACCCCCCTCTCTTCCCGGCCCGCATCGATCAGGTCGACCCATGGGGCAATTAATCAGGGCACTGAGTAATTCTGCGAGGATAGGAGCCGCCCAACTGCCTGGCAAGAGTGGGCGGCATACAGGGTTGGGAGCGGGTAATGTTCAGTGCACCGATGAACAGTCCCGGAGAAGCGGAGGGCCCCATGGCCGCGGTGGACCTCGCCACCCATCCCGGGCACCTGGCCCGGCGTCTCCAGCAGGCGCACTACCTCCTGTGGAACACCATGGTGTCCGAGGAGATCACCTCACCGCAGTTCGCGGTCCTCAACGCCCTCGTCGCCGAGCCCGGCCTCGACCAGCGCACCGTGGGGGAGCGGGTGGGCCTCGACCGGTCCACGGTCGCCGAGGTCATCAGCCGACTGATCCGCCGTGAGCTGCTGGACAAGGTCCGCGACCCACAGGACGGCCGCCGCTATCTGCTGCGCCTCACCGACGAGGGCAGGAGCACGCACCGCAGACTGACCGTGCGGACCGCGCGGATGAACCAGGTGTTCCTCGCCCCGCTCTCCACCGACGAGCAGAGCGTCTTCTTCGACCTGATCCGGCGGGTCGCGGACGCGGCGGAGAGCCTGCGCAACCCAGGGGAGCCGCCGGCGTCCCGGCAGGCGTGAGCGCGCTCACGCCTGCGCGTACACCACCCACACCTGCCCCTTCGCGAACGGCAGCGGCTTGCCGTCGGGCGTCGCGAACGCCGTGCCGTCCGTGGCCGCCGCGCGCTTCCAGCGTGCGTCGAAGGCGCGCCCGTCCCGCAGGACGCGCGCACTGCCCTCGCCGACCGTCTCGGTGAACGGCGAGATGTTGCCCGAACGGTCGTGGAAGCGGGACTGCCGCACCTTCGTGTACTGCACGACGACCGTGGAAGCGGCCAGCTCCTTGCCGTCGGGGGTACGCGCCCGCTCGCCGTCCATGGTGATGCGCCAACGGCCCTCGTACTCCACCCAGTCGAAGGCGAAGCGGGCCGAAGGGAAGCGGACCGTCCGGTGCGTCTCCGGGGTGCCCCCCGCCGGCGCGGGCCCGAACCGGAAACCGGTGCTCTCCAGGGCGTCCGCGTGTGGGGTGACCTTCAGGGCCTTGGGGCGCAGGAAGAGATCGTGCGGCGCGGCCCTGGCGTCGTCCCGGTAGTACGCGTCACCGGGTGCCTTGTCCGGCGGCACGGCCCGCAGGGGCGCGTCCGCGATCAGCGGCAGAAGCTTCGACTGCGCCCCGGAGAACGCGAGCACGGGCGCGTCGAACTGGCGCAGCAGTTCGAGATCCGTCTCCCGCGCGCTGCGCACCGGCCCGATCACGGGCGGCAGCCGGGACGCGTATACGGCCATCAGGCGGCTCAGCCCCGCCTCCACCTGTTCGGCGTACACGACGTCCGCGGCGTCCAGGCCCGTCTGCGGGCGCGCCTGAGGAACGTTGTCGATCTTCACGGCGACCGCGGCGGCGCCGGCGGGGCTGCCGCCGGGGCCGCCGCTCGGGCCGCCCAAGGGCGGCTCCGGCTTGTCGGTCTCCACCGTGCAGCCGGCCGCCAGTACGACCAGCACCACCGCCCCGAGCCCTGCGCGCGTCCGCATCAACCGTCTCATGCGTACGTCTTACCCCGACGATGCCCGCTATCAGCCGAAATCAAGCGCGTTGCGCAGCCCGAGTCGGTAACGGGTGCGGTCGTGGCGCTTGGCGAGTTCGATGGCCGGGGCGCGGTAGAGCGGTCGCACCGTGCACGGCTTCTGGTCGGAGCCCACCCGCTCCAGCAGCGCGTTGACCGCCTGGCGGGCCGCGGCGTTGGCGCCCTCCATGGTCGCGAGGTCGATGTCCACGGACACGTAGTCACCGGAGAGGAAGAGGTTGGGGATCTTCGTCGCGGCCGACGGGCGGTTGTGCAGGGTGCCCACCGGGTGGATGAGGAGTTCGTCCTCGTTCGTGGGGTTCGGCGTGCCGAGGCCGTCGACGCCCGGGTCGAGGAACCACGAGTGCAGCTTGCCGTCGCTCAGGACCGTCTTGCCGGTGTCGTTGAGCGCCGCCTTGAGCTGTGCCCACACCTCCTTGGCCACCTCCTCGCGGGTGCACTGCTTGGCCGTCTTGCCGTACAGCACCCCCGGCTTGTCCCACTCGGAGATGTCCACCGACAGGCAGTCGACCGCCACCCCGTCGCCGTAGTCGGCAGGGAAGTCGCGCTCGGGCCAGTGGCCCGCCTGCGCGATGCCGGTCAGCGACCAGGGCGAGTCGACGCAGTTGAAGTGGCCCTTCACGAGGGGCGGGCGCTCGGTCAGATAGAACTGGATGCCCGTCATCCAGTCCGTCTGCAGCTTGTCGCAGCGTGCCAGCTGCGGGTCGGCCGCCTTCATCGCCGCGCTCCACGTCCTGCGCGCGTGTTCCACCGGCATGGCCTGCACGTAGTGGTCGGCGGTGATGTCACGCCGTACGCCGCCCGGGTCCTCGATCACGGTCTTGGTGATGCGGCCGTCGCCGAACGCCAGCTCGCGGACCGTCCAGCCGACGCGGAACTCGACGCCGAGCGACTTCAGGTGGGTCACCCAGGGGTCGATCCACGCCTCGTTCGTGGGCGCGTTCAGGATCCGGTCGGGCGGGCCGTCGGCGCCCTGGCCGAGCGCGTTGAAAACGAAGGCCTCGCCGAGGGTGCCCACCGTGCGGGTGCTCGCCTCCTCGGCCTTCGTCGCCACGATGTTGCGGGTGACGCCGATCGCGAGGAGGCGCTGGTAGTCCTTCGACATCTTCTCGGCGCGCACGAAGTCCCACCACGGCGTCGACTCCCAGTCGTCGTCGCGGCGCTCGTCACAGCTGGTCAGGAAGACCAGGGCGCGGTTCACGAAGTACGCGACCTCGTGCGCCGGCAGGTTGAAGGCCGTGTCGAGCAGAGCGGTGAGCGCGCGGGCGATGTCGTCGAGGCTGACCTGCTCCGGCTGACTGCCGGACCACGGGATCGGCATGCGCAGGTCCTCGCGGCCGGTGCGCGCGAACGACATCTCGCGGGGCGCGACGAGGTTGTCCCACACGCCGTTGGCGTTCCCGGGGAAGGGGATGCGGCGCATGGTGTCCGGGAGGTTGTGGTAGATCCCCGGGATGAAGCGGAAGCCGTGCTCGCCGGGCAGCGGTCTGCGGTTGCCCTTGGCGCTGTTCGGCACGTCCATGCTGCGGGCCTTGCCGCCGAGCGCCCGGCGTTCGTAGACCGTGACGGCGAAGCCGCGCTCGGCCAGTTCGTGGGCGGCCGTCAGCCCCGCGACACCGCCGCCGAGTACGGCCACGGAGTGCTTCGCCCGCGGTGCTCCCGCCGCGGCGGCGGCAGGCACCGCGGCCACTCCCACTCCCACGCCCAGCGCGGTCGCCCCGCCGACCGCGGCGGCCCCCGCGACGAACCCCCGCCGTGTGCTTCCCTCGGCACGACTGTGCCCCATGCCCCAGCCCCCCTTACCGTCGGTAACTGACGTGTCAGGCGCAGGAGCCTACGGTCGTGAGGGGTGAGGGGGAAGATGCGGGGGAGCAGCTTCACACATTGGCGTGATTCCGGTGGCGGGAGGGTTTGCCGCCTCAGTAGTGCCTCGTGGTGAGCCGCCGCGCGGTGTGCCGGCTCAGCGGGGCCGTGCCTAGTGGCGTCCCGTGGGCCGCCGCGCGAGCCGGAGCAGCCGCTGTAGGGGGCCACGTGTCGGGGAGGCGCCTCGCGGAGGCGTTCGCGAAGGGGTGGGGGACACCCGAGGGATGAGTGTGCGGCCGTCCTCCGCTTCCAGGAGGACCGCCGGTCCGCCGTCGGTCGCGGCGGACCAGTCGACCCGGAGCGTGAAGGGCCGCGGCTCGTCGTCGGGCGTCTCGGCCGTCAGCACCGTGACGCCGCGACGGCGCTTCTGGCAGGTGGCGACGACCTTGCCGTCGACCAGGACTTCGACCGGGTCCCGTGCGCCGCCGACGCACACGGTGATCGAGTGTCCTCCCCGGTCGAGGTGAAAGCGGGAGTCGTGCGACATCGGCCACCTCCCCGTCCCCGCCGTCGCGCGTCAGCGGCGCACCCGGCCGGTCTTCCGCTCCCAGCCGCTGCGCGTCCAGACGATGTGCGCGGACTCGGGGACGTACTCCTCGCAGCGCGGATTCTGGCATGGCCCCGCCACCCAGGCGGGGACGAAGACACCGAGGCTCTTGTGGCGCACCACCACGGCGTCGACAGGTTGCTTGCACGAGCCGCAGACATGCCCTGACGCGGTCGTCGTCCGGTGTTTCCGCTCGCCGTTCATAGCATCACTTTACTGTTACTTGGTGTTTTTTGGCATCCTTTTGCGGTCTATTTCGGGCGCAGCAGGCTGAGGCCTACGGAGACGGCCAGGACGAGGGAAATGACGGCAAGGCTGATCGGTGACGGAATCTCGGGGATGGCGTCGCTGACCGTCTTGTGCGAGGCCTGCAACACGAGTTTGACGCCGATGAAGGCGAGGATGATGGCCAGGCCCTTGCTGAGGTAATGGAAGCGGTCGAGCAGGCCCGCGAGCATGAAGAACAGGGCACGCAGACCGAGAATGGCGAAAGCGTTGCTGGTGTAGACGATGAACGCGTCACTGCTGACGGCCAGCACGGCGGGCACGCTGTCCACGGCGAAGACGAGGTCGGCGGCCTCGATCGCGGCGACGACGGCCAGCAGGGGGGTGGCGACGCGTTTCCCGGCTTCCTTCACGAAGAAACGCGTGCCAGCGTATTCGTCCCGGACGGGAATGACCTTGCGGAGCAGGCGTACGGCGATGCTCTTGCCCGGGTCGAAACTGTCCTCCTCCTCTTTGAGGATCTTGTAGGTGCTGTAGAAGAGGATGATCGCGAAGACGAACAGCACGGCCGTGAAGCGGCTGACCACGGCCACGCCCGCGGCGAGGAAGATGCCGCGGAAGACCAGGGCGCCGAGTACGCCGAAGAACAGTACGCGGTGCTGATATGCGCGCGGCACCTTGAAATAGCCGAAGATCAGCGCGAAGACGAAGAGGTTGTCGACCGACAGGCTCTTCTCCAGGAGCCACGCGGTGGTGTATTCCACCCCGGCGGTCGTGCCCACCACGAGGAAGACGACGGCGCCGAAGGCGATGGCCAGCCCGACCCAGACCCCGCTCCAGGCGGCGGCTTCCCGGAAGCCGATGACGTGGGCGTGCCGGTGCGCGAGGAGGTCGACCGCCAAGGACACCAGCACGGTGACGACGAAGACCATCCATAGCCAGAACGGCACACTGTGCATGGCCCCAACCCCTCGGCTGCGACAAACCGGACATCTCTTTCGAGTGTGCGGTGCGCGGCCGTGACTGTCCTCCTGGCAGCGCTACTCCTGTGGGTACTCCTGCGTGTACTCCTGTGGGCGGCGCTCAGCCCGGCGGCGGGCCCAGCACGTCCGTGAGCGAGTACCGCACCGGCTCCTCCAGTTGGGCGTAGGTGCAGCTCTCCGGTCCACGGTCGGGGCGCCACCGGCGAAACCGCGCCGTGTGGCGAAAGCGCCGCCCGCCCTCCATGTGGTCGTACGCCACTTCGCACACCCACTCGGGGCGTACCGGCACCCACGACAGGTCCTTCTTCCCGGACCAGCGGCTCGGCGCGCCCGGCAGCCGTGCCGTCTCGTGCGCCGCCTCGTCTCCCCAGGCGGCCCACGGGTGCCCCTGCGCGGACTCCATCCGCAGCGGCTCCAGCTCGTCGATCAGCTCCGCCCGCCGCTTCATGGTGAAGGCCGCGGCGACACCCACGTGCTGGAGTGCGCCCCCCTCGTCGTAGAGGCCGAGGAGGAGCGAGCCGACGACGGGGCCGCTCTTGTGGAGGCGGTAGCCCGCGACCACGCAGTCCGCCGTGCGCTCGTGCTTGACCTTGAACATGACGCGTTCGTCCTGGCGGTAGAGCAGATCGAGCGGCTTGGCGATGACCCCGTCGAGACCCGCGCCCTCGAACTGTTCGAACCAGCGCCGCGCCACCTCCGTGTCGGTCGTCGCCGGTGCGACATGGACGGGCGGTGTCACCCCGGACAGCGCCGTCACCAGGCGCTCGCGGCGTTCCGCCATGGGGGTGGCGGTCAGCGACTCGTCCCCGAGGGCGAGCAGGTCGAAGGCGACGAAGGACGAGGGGGTGCGCTTGGCGAGCGTCGCGACGCGCGAGGCCGCGGGGTGGATGCGCTCCGTGAGCGCGTCGAAGTCCAGCCGTCCGTCCCTGGCGATCACGATCTCGCCGTCCATCACGCATCGCGCCGGAAGCCGCTCCCGCAGCGCGGCCGCCAACTCGGGGAAGTAGCGGGTGAGGGGCTTGCCCGTGCGGCTGCCGATCTCGATCTCGTCACTGTCGCGGAAGACGATCGCACGGAACCCGTCCCACTTGGCCTCGTACTGCATGCCCGGCGGGATCTTCGCCACGGGCTTGGCGAGCATGGGCTTCACGGGCGGCATCACCGGCAGATCCATACTCCGATTCTGCGGTGGTCCACCGCATATCGCCCGGTATGCGGTGAATGACCGGGCCGTTTAGCGTTGCTCCATGGGTGAAACCAAGGGCAAGAGCGCGGCCGTGGAGATCGACACGGGGGAGCGGACGGTCCGCCTGTCCAGCCCGGACCGGGTCGTCTTCCCCGAGCGCGGCTACACCAAGCTGGACCTCGCCCAGTACTTCCTGGCCGTCGGCCCCGGCATCCTGCGCGCGCTCAGGAACCGCCCCACCACCTTGCAGCGCTACCCGGACGGGGCGGCCGGCGAGTTCTTCTACCAGAAGCGGGCGCCGAAGAACCACCCCGACTGGATCCCCACCGCCACCATCACCTTCCCCAGCGGCCGCACCGCCGACGAGATGTGCCCCACCGAGGTCGCCGCCGTGATCTGGGCGGCCCAGTACAACACGCTCACGTTCCACCCCTGGCCCGTACGGCGCGACGACATCGACCACCCCGACGAACTCCGCATCGACCTCGACCCGCAGCCCGGCACGGACTACGCCGACGCGGTACGCGCCGCACATGAACTGCGGGCCGTCCTCGACGAGTTCGGCGGCCTGGCCGGCTGGCCCAAGACCTCCGGCGGCCGGGGACTGCACGTCTTCGTGCCCATCGAACCGCGCTGGACCTTCACTCAGGTGCGGCGGGCCGCGATCGCCTGCGGGCGCGAGCTGGAGCGGCGCATGCCGGAGCAGGTCACGACGGCGTGGTGGAAGGAGGAGCGCGGCGAACGGATCTTCGTCGACTACAACCAGACGGCCAGGGACCGCACCATCGCCTCCGCCTACTCGGTACGGGCCCGCCCGCACGCCCCCGTGTCGGCGCCCCTGCGGTGGGACGAGGTCGACGACGCGGCGCCCGAGGACTTCGACATCGCCACCATGCCGGGACGCTTCGCGGAGGTCGGCGACGTCCACGCGCGCATGGAGGAGCGGGCCTACTCCCTCGAAGCCCTCCTGGAACTCGCCACCAAGGACGAGAAGGACCACGGGCTCGGCGACCTGCCGTACCCGCCGGAGTACCCGAAGATGCCGGGCGAACCGAAACGGGTGCAGCCGAGCCGCGCCAAGCACGAGGACTAGCCCGGGGCAGCCGTCAGGCGGCGGCAGCTGTCAGGCGCGGGCAGCTGTCCAGCAGGCGGCCGTGGTGGGGCGGGAGCCCGGGGTCGTCGTCCACTGGTCGAGAAGGACCGGAAGCACCTCCGCCGCGTCCCTCCGTATGTGCCACAGAGTGATCGCCACCTACGCCGGGCAGCCCTCGGCCCCCGTCATCAGCGCACGCACGCGGGGCGCGATCACAGCATGCCGCACACCACTGACAACGCACGGCGCCCCCACCCCGGGCGGGGCGGGGGCGCCGGGGCGCGACGCCTCGCGGCTACGACGCTCTACAGCTCCTTGATCCTGATGTCCCGGTACGACACCACGTCCGTCACCCCGTGGACCTGGAGCCCGAGATAGCCGGACGCGTAACGGCGCCCGTCCGTGCCCGGGTCGTCACCGCGCGGCGGCGTGAAGTCCTGACCGCCGACGTTGTCGAACTCGTTGAGCAGGACGCCGTTGCGGTAGACCGAGTAGTGCTGGTCCACCACGCGGATCTCGTAGTCGTTCCACGTGCCCTTCGGGGTGACGCCGGCGCCGGCCAGACCCACCCGGTCGAAGCCGTAGATCGACCCCGTCTTGTACATGTCGCCGTCGGGCCGGTCGAGCACCTGCACCTCATGCCCGTACTTGATGGCCACCCACTCCGGACGCGACTCCTCCGGGTGGTCGTGGACCTGCGGGAAGCGCACGAATACCCCGGAGTTGGTGTTGCCGTTGCCCGGGGCGTCGTCGCGCCACTGGAGCTTCAGCGAGAAGTCGCCGTACTTCCGCTGCGGGAACCACAGCATGCCCATGCCCTGGACGGTGGTGCTGCTGGTGATCGTGCCGTCGTCGTTGAGCCCGAACTTGCCGCCGCCCACCTGCTCCCACTTGTCGAAGGACTCCTTGGTGCCGTCGAAGATCTTGCGGTAGCCGTCCGTCTGGCCCGGCTTGCCGATGCCCGACTGCTTGGCGGCGCGGTTGATCTTGTTGTACTCGCGCTGGTCGATCTCGCCTTCTTTAAGAAGCCTGTCGGTAACGGTCTTGACGTGCTTCAGGAAGAGCGCGTGCGAGGTCCACTCCTTCTCGTCCTCGATCAGTTCGTTGATGCGGCAGCGGTTGTTCGTGACGCGGTTGGGGACGCCCGTGTCGACCGTGCCCACGATCACCGTCAACCGCTCGTCGAACTCCGGGCAGGTGGGCGCCGGGACGCCGCCGCCCTCGGAGACCGTGAAGGAGACCGTCCTGGCCTCGGCCGTGTTGCCCGCCTTGTCGCTCGCCCGGTACGCAACGGTGTGCCGCCCCACGCGGTCGACGACGACCGGCGCCTCGTACGCCAGGTACGGGCCGCCGTCCAAGGAGTACTCGATCTTCGCGATCCCCGAGCCCGAGTCGGTCGCGGTGACCGTCACCTTGGCCCTGCCGAGGTAGGCGCCGTCGGAGTCCTTGTCGCCCTCGACCTTCGCCGACGTCTCCGGAGGCGTCCTGTCCTCGACCGGAGGCGCGACCACGGTGAACTCGACGGACTTCTCGGCCGCCTGGTTCCCCGCCTTGTCGGCGGCGCGGTAACGGACCTTGTGGGTGCCCGTCTCGTGGACCATGACCGGGCCGGTGTACGCCTTCCAGGCGCCGCCGTCACCGATCGCGTACTCGATCGTGTTGACGCCGGAACCGGTGTCGGACGCCGTCACCGTGACCGTGGCCATCGCGACGTACTGCCCTTGGTCGTTCTTCTCGCCGGACACCGTGGCCGACGTCTCCGGAGGCGTCCTGTCGTCCGTCGACGGCGCGACGACCTTGAAGTCGACGGACTTCTCCGCCGCCACATTGCCCGCCCGGTCCGAGGCCCGGTAACGGATCTTGTGGGAGCCGACCTGGTCGACGACCACGGGCGCGGTGTACGGCTGCCACGCGCCGTCCGCCCCGAGCGCGTACTCGATCCTCTCGACGCCCGAGCCCTCGTCCGTGGCGCTCACGGCCACCGAGGCCGAACCGACGTACGCGCCGTCGGCGTTGGTCTGCCCCTCCACCTTCGCCGACGTCTGGGGAGCCGTGGTGTCCTCGCCGCCGCCCTCGGTCACCACCAGGATGCCCTGCATCGCTCCGTGGCCCGGGATCGTGCAGTAGTAGCGGTAGCGGCCGGGGGTGAGAGTGACCTCGGCCGTGTGCTTGCCGCCCTGGTCGTCGTTGGGGTTGGCCAGGATGTTCAGCGGGACGTCGTTGTTGTACTCGGGGTCCGAGACGTCGAACGTCAGTGTGTGCGGCATGCCCGTCGTGTTGCCGGTCGCCTCACTGTTCTCGAAGACGATCGTCGTCGGTCCCGCCACCGCTGTGGTGGGCGCCGACTTGTACTTGTTGATGTCGTTGTCGGCCGTCCAGGTCAGTGTCTGTGCCGCCGCGAGACCGTTGTTGTCGTCGCGTGCCGTGGCCGCCGTCGACGTCAGGCCGAGCACCATGAGGAGCGAGGCCAGCAGCGCCGTGTACAGTCTTCGCTCCCGCACGGTCCGTGCCGCGAAGCCAGCCATCGGGGAACGCCTCATCCCGCCCTCCTCGCCAGATCGCCGGCGGCCGGGGTCGGCCCGCCGCCCTTGTACGTCACGCGCCACAGCGCGGACTTGGAATCCGAGGTGAAGAAGCCGCGGCCGTAGTCCAGGACGTACAGGGAGCCGTCCGGCGCGAACTTCCAGTCCATGAGGTTCTTGATGCCGTCGTTGCCGATCGGGATGATCTTCTTCAGTGATTCGGCGTGCACCGGGAGACCGCCGTCGCCGACCGTCTTCGGGTCGGTGAGCACCGCGTGCCGCGGCTGGTCGCCGTCGTAGAAGTCGCCGACGAACCACTTGCCGTCCCAGTACGAAGGCCACGTGTCGGCGCTCGCGCCCGCCGCGTCGTAGCGGTAGACCGGGCCGTTCATCGTGGCCTGGCCGCCGCCCTTGAGCCACGGCAGGAGCTGCTTCTGCTCCTCGGTCTTGTAGCTCGGCACGCCGTTCGCGTCGCGCGGGTAGTCGATGCCACCGCCCTGCGGCGAGTACCAGATGTTGTTGGGCTCGGCCGGCGGGATGTTCACCAGGCCGTCGTTGTTCGGCGACTCGTTCTTGAGGTTCTCGCAGTCGTACCAGCCGAGGGGCTTCGACGGGTCCGGCAGGTTGCGGTCGCGATAGGGCTGGTTGTTGCCCATGCAGTACGGCCAGCCGCGGTTGGAGGCGTGCGTGATCGCGGCGAACGTGTCGTACTTCGCCGGGCCCCACGTCGTCGACGGCGCGGACGCGTCCGGGCCGACCCACCCCGCGTACAGAGTGTCGGTCTTCTTGTCGATGGAGATGCGCGCGGGGTTCCTGACACCCATCACATAGATCTCGCCGCGCGTCTTGCCGCCGCCCTCGTCCTGCTCCTGGCCGGTGAAGAGGTTCCCTTCGGGGAGCGTGTACGTCCCGTCGGGCTCCGGGTGGATGCGCAGGATCTTGCCGTTGAGGTTGTTGGTGTTGCCGGCCGTGCGGCGGGCGTCGGCGAAGGAGACACCCTTGAAGTTCGGCTCGGGGTTGTTGCCCGAGTAACCGTCCGTGAACCGCGAGGAGTTGTTGTCGCCGGTCGCGATGTACAGATTGCCCTTGGAGTCCCAGGCCATCCCGCCGCCCGAGTGGCAGCAGCTGTGGATCTGCACCGGCCACTTGAGCAGCACCTTCTCGCTGCCCATGTCCAGCTTGTTCGTGGCCCGGTCGAGCGTGAAGCGGGAGACGTACCGCTCGGCCATGTGCGTCTCGCGGTTGATCTTCGCGTGGGGCGTGTAGTGCAGGTACACCCACCCGTTCTGCTCGAACTTCGGATCGATCTCGATGCCGAGCAGGCCCTCCTCGACCTTGATCAGCTCATCGCCGCCGCCCTTGTTGCCGAAGACCGACACGGCACCCGCGAGCGTCACCTTCTTGGTCCTCGGGTCGTAGACGTGGACCTCGCCCCTGCCCTTGCCGATGTCCGGGTTGTTCCAGTCGGTGATCACCGGCTGGGAGGAGTCGGCGCCGCCGCGCCCGATGTAGAGGACCCGCCCGTCGGGTGCGGTGACCAGGCCGTGCGGCTCGCCGATCTGGTCGTTCTGCCCCGGCTGATTGGCCTGGGTGAGGCGCTCCGCCTTGTAGTTGGCGTTGATCGTCGCCTTGCAGTCGGCGCGCGCGATGCGGGTCGTCCACAGCAGGGCGCCGCGCAGATGGCCGCGGAAGTCCGCCTCGTCGTACGAGGACGCGGTGCCGCCCATGCCGGTGTAGAAGGAGCGTCCGCCGTCGTAGTCGCGGCACCACGACACCGGGTGGTCCCAGCCGTTCTTGCCGGTGCCGGGCCGGTACGTCGACTCCCGTACGCGGGCGACCGTGTGTACGTCACCCGAGGGGTTCTTCGTCCAGTTCAGCCACCGGTCGGGCCGCTTCCACTGGAGGGGCAGACCCTTGGTCGCCGGATGCTCGCGGTCGCCGACCTCGACGGTCGCCCGCTGGACGTCCGCCGGGCTCGCGTCGGCGGGCCGGGCGCCGATCAGGCCGGTGAACCAGGTCGAGTACGGCTCGGCGCGGGCCGCGTCATGGACGCCGAGGAAGCCGCCACCGGCCTCCATGTAGGCCTCCAGGCCCGCTTCCTGCTCGGGGTCGAGGATGTCGCCGCCACCGGTCAGGAAGGCCACGGCGTTGAAGGTGCCGAGTCTGCGCTCGTCCGTGAAGACGGCCGGATCGTCCGTCGCCACGATCTTGAACCGCTGGGCGGACGGACCCGATTGGCCGATCTCCTCGATCGCCTCGATACCGGCGTTGACCACGGGGGACTCGTCGCCGCCCGCCGCCGAGCCGTGGAAGACGAGGACCTTGACGTTGGCGCCGCCGGGCGGCGAGGGTAGGGACATCGTTGTCAGCGGCGGTTCCGGGTACGGCCGCGGGTTCCGGGTACGGCCGCGCGGAGGCGGCCTGTGCCGAGAGCGCCCCGGTGACCAGGGCTCCCGACAGCAGTGCGGCCGTCCAGGCCCGGCGTGAGTGGTTCGGTCTGCGTCGTTTCCTGCTCAACCCTCGTACGGTCAAGGGCTCTTGATGCGGTGTGCGCCGCATGAGTACACCCACCCCTCGTCGGTCACAGCAACAGCGCCGACGAAGCTAGACCTCTTTTCGCAACTCGCCAATAGGTATCACCGCGATAGCACGAACTTTGTCCTGCGTGTGGATAAACAAAGACTCGGCCGATACCGTGTGGCCGTCCGGGGGCCTCCTGTGCCCCGTCAGTCTCCGTACCGCAGTGGGGAGTTCGGCATGGACAGACGGAGCTTCAACCGGAGGGTGCTCGCGGGCGGCGCGGCGGTGGCCGGGGTGACATCGTTGTCGGTCGTGAGCGCGCCCGACGCGAGCACGGCCGAGGCCCCGCGGACGGCGCCCGCGGGTGGCGAGGTCAAGCGCATCAAGATGTACGCGGAGAAGCTCCCCGACGGGCAGATGGGCTACGGCCTGGAGAAGGGCAAGGCGACCATCCCGGGCCCGCTCATCGAGCTGAACGAGGGCGACACCCTGCACATCGAGTTCGAGAACACCATGGACGTGGCCGCCAGTCTGCACGTCCACGGCATGGACTACGAGATCTCCAGCGACGGCACCAAGCACACCAGGAGCGATGTCGAACCGGGCGGCAGACGCACCTACACCTGGCGCACCCACGCCCCGGGCCGCCGCAAGGACGGCACCTGGCGGCCCGGCACCGCCGGGTACTGGCACTACCACGACCACGTGGTCGGCACGGATCACGGCACCGGTGGCGTACGGAAGGGGCTCTACGGTCCGCTGATCGTGCGCCGCAAGGGCGATCTGCTGCCCGACAAGACGTTCACGATCGTCTTCAACGACATGACGATCAACAACAGATCCGGCCACGACAGCCCCAACTTCGAGGCCACGGTGGGGGATCGGGTCGAGTTCGTTTCGATCACCCACGGCGAGTACTACCACACGTTCCACGTGCACGGTCACCGCTGGGCGGACAACCGTACGGGCATGCTGACCGGCCCCGACGACCCCAGCCAGATCCTGGACGACAAGATCACGGGGCCGGGCGACTCCTTCGGCTTCCAGGTGGTCGCGGGTGAAGGGGTGGGCGCCGGGGCCTGGATGTACCACTGCCATGTGCAGAGCCACTCGGACATGGGGATGGCGGGGCTGTTCCTGGTGAAGAAGGCGGACGGGACGATTCCGGACTATGAGCCGCACCATCGGGGCGGGGGTGCGGCGAAGTCAAGGGCGTCGTCGAAGTCCGGGGCGCCGTCGCGGGTTGCTGCTGGGGGGCACGCTCACCACTAGGGCTGGTCAGGGCGGGCTCACTGGGCAGGGCGGGCTTGCAGGGCCTTCGCGATCAGGTCGTGGACGAGGTGCTCACCGGGGGCCCGGTTCTCCTTGAGGCGGGGGAGGTCGTCGGGGCCGAACCAGCCGTAAGCGGTGTGCTGGTCCCGAGGTGGCGCCGGACGCGGCGCAGGTGCCGGCCGGTTTCCTCGGCGACCTCGCGGGCGAGCGTGTCCAGCAGGGACTCGCCGGGCTCGACGTGGCCTCCGACGATGTCCCAGCAGTCGGGGAAGAGCCGCCGGCCGGGGCCGCGTCGCTGGGCGAAGGCGGCGCCGTCCCGGTTGAGGATGACGGCCCCGACCGCCCAGCGCTCGCCGTCGGCGGGGACCGGGAACTCGATGCCGTCCTCCACGGCCACGCGGTACTCATCGTCTGACATGCCCTCACGGTAGGCCCTGCGCCCGCACCCCTCGCCGAGGCGGCCGCCGAGCCGATACGGGAGGATGCCCCCTGACACCGTCAGGGAGGAGTGACCGAAGGTGACCGAGGAACCGCGCCCGACCCTGGAGGCCGTGGCCGCCCGCGCCGGGGTCTCCAGAGCCACCGTCTCCCGCGTCGTCAACGGCGACCCCGGGGTGCGCGAGACGCTCGCCGAGAGAGTGCGGCACGCGGTCGACGAACTCGGTTACGTCCCCAACCGCGCCGCCCGCAGCCTGGTCACCCGGCGCCACGACGCGGTCGCCGTGGTGATCGCCGAGCCCGAGACCCGAGTCTTCGCCGACCCGTTCTTCGCACTGCAACTGCGTGGCATCAGCAAGGAGTTGACCGCTCGGGACGTGCAGCTGGTCCTGCTGCTCACCGAGGGGCGGGACGACCATGAGCGGGTCGGTCGCTACCTCGCCGGCGGTCACGTCGACGGCGCCCTCGTCTTCTCCCTGCACCTCGACGACCCGCTGCCCGGCATCATCCGGTGTGCCGCGGTGCCGACCGTGTTCGGCGGCCGCCCCGGCTGGCCGGACGCCGCCGCGGACGAGCGGGCAGCGCCGTACGTCGACTGCGACAACCGCGGCGGCGCGCGCGAGGCGGTGCGCCATCTCGTGGGACTCGGCCGCGGCCGCGTCGCGCACATCACGGGCCCCCTCGACCAGACCTCCGCGGTCGACCGGCTCGACGGCTACCGGGACGTACTGGGCGACGTGGACCCGTGCCTGATCGCCGAGGGTGACTTCACGCCCGCGGGAGGGGAGCGGGCGATGCGGGAACTGCTCGACCGCGCGCCGGAGCTGGACGCCGTCTTCGCGGCCAACGACCTGTCGGCGTCCGGCGCCCTCCGGGTGCTCAGGGAGCGGGGCAGGAGGGTGCCGGACGACGTGGCGGTGGTCGGCTTCGACGACATGCTGCCGGTGGCCGAGCAGGCCGATCCGCCGCTGACGACGGTCCGTCAGGACATCGAGGAGATGGGCCGGTTGATGGCCCGGATGCTTCTGCGGGGCAGGGACGGCGAGGACGTCGCCTGTGAACCGGCGAACGTGGTGCTGCCCACGGCCCTGGTGCGCCGGGCCTCGGCGTGAGGCCGATGCGGCGTCCGAGGGGCCGCGCGGTCAGGACCCCACGCTCACCGTGAACCGCCGCGGGTTGCCGTCGTGCGCCGCCCCCGACACGTCCGGCTGCCCGTCGGGACGTACGTCGTCGTACGGGAACGCGTACCCGATGGGGGAGTTGGCGTGTACGACGCGTGACCAGTGGTTGGTCACCTCGCCCCGGTAGTAGTCGGCGGCGGTGGCGCCGCCCGGCTGCTGCGGGTGCGTGAGCATGATGCTGCGGTTGAACCCGGCGGCGAGCCGCGCGAGGAGGCCCTTCTTGTCGTCCGGGTCGCCCGGGTTGTTGGCGAAGGGGCCGTGGTTGCAGGTGAAGATGTCCTTCGACGTCGGCTTGGCGAAGGAGTGCCCGCCGTTGAACGTCAGTACGTCACCGCTGACGCGCCCGGTGAACACGCCCCGGCCGCCCTGGAGGTCGATCCTGAGATCGGTGGAGCGGTACTTGTCCCACACCTGGTCGATGTAGCGGTTCCAGACGTCGCGGAAGGGCATCTGGTCCGGCCGGTCGAAGTAGGGCGCCATGAGGTTCTGCGGCGAGATGACGCGCAGCACGCCTCCGTCGTCGGCCCTGATGACCAGGTCGTCCCACGGCTGCCCGTCCTTCGCCGCCTGCGCGACGAGATCAGAGGCGATCCTGCCCACGGCGCCGTCGGGCAGCGGGGCGACGGTGTGGGTGCCGTCGCCCTCCAGGGTCAGGCCGATGGGCAGCGCGGTGACGAGGTCGACGTAGCTGATGTTGGCGTAGAGCTGCTGGGGGTTGAAGGTGAACTCGCAGAACGACCACGTGCGGCCGTAGTTGGGGTCCGCCCGGGTCGCGAAGGCGGGCTCGACCAGTGAGGGGCCCGGGTTGAGGAAGAAGTCCAGCTTGGCGTCGCGCACGAAGTAGACGCGCGCGCCGTACATCTGAGGGAGCGTCAATACCCTCGGTGTCGAGCCCGCCGCGCCGAGGGGGATGGCGCAGTCGACGGGCAGCGGGGTCTGCGGTGCCGACGGCGAGTCGGGGCGGTAGACGCCGCCGTCGGGCTTGAGCAGTACCCAGCGGCCGGTGCCCTGTTCGTGGCCGGTGACGTAGGCGTGTACCCGGCCCGGGAGCGACTTGTTCTTCAGGGCGAGTTCGCAGGTGGCGGGCGCGGCCTTGCCGCCCGCCCGCGCGCTGGGGCTGAGAGTGCTGCCCCAGAGGGGGTAGGTGAGGGCGCCCGCGGCGCCGGCGGTGGTGGTCAGGAACGTTCGACGCGATATCACGGAAGGTCTCCTGCACGGTTGTGGGGGGTGGTGCACCACTGTCGCGGCGGGTGATTGAGGCGTCAAGAGTTGTGACTGAGAGCGCTCTCAAAAATCTTGCTCGTTCACGAAGTGACGGCAGGCGGAGTGTCAGTGGTGGATGCCAGACTCGAAGAGCGGTGGACAGACAGCACGACACCGGCAGGGATCAGACAGGCACGACACCGGCAGAGATGCGACAAAGGAGTCGATCATGCTTACTACCCGTTTCGCTGTGGGAGCTCCGGTCTGGGCGGACATGTGCGCCCCCGACCTCGGCACCGTCAGCGATTTCTATCGTGAGCTGTTCGGCTGGGAGCTCCAGCAGGGCGGCCCCGAGGTGGGGGGCTACAGCCAGTTCCAGCTCTCCGGCAGGACCGCGGCGGGAGCGATGGCGATGGCCGTGGACGAGGCGCCGCCCGCGTGGACGCTCTACTTCCGCACGGCGGACGCGGACGCCACGGTCAAGTCGGTCGAGCAGGCCGGCGGCAGGTCGCTCTTCGAGGCCGCGGACGTCCTCGACCTCGGCCGCATGGCGGGCCTCGCCGACGCGGCCGGTGTGCCGTTCTCGGTGTGGCAGCAGGGCCGGCTGGAGGGCCTCGATGTCCTGAACGAACCGGGTGGCCTGGTCTGGAGCGAGCTGTACACCCCGGACGTCTCCGCGGCCACCTCGTTCTACGGCTCGGTCTTCGGCTGGCAGACCACCGAGATGGCCTTCCCCGGAGGGACGTACACGATGGTGCATCCCGCCGACGGCACCCCGGACGACATGTTCGGCGGCATCGTGCCGCTCGACAGCGACCCCTCGGAAGAGGGGGCGTACTGGCTGCCGTACTTCCAGGTGGCGGACTGCGACGACGCGGTCGCCAAGGCCGGGCGGACGGGCGGCTCGGTGCGGATGGCGACGGTGGAGATGGCCGGGGTGGGCCGTTTCGCGAAGCTGGCGGACCCGGCGGGCGCACGGTTCGCGGTGCTTCAACCGGCCCCTCCCGGCGAGCAGATGGAGCCGTAGCCGCCGGGGGGGTGGGTTGTCCGGTGGCTCCGGGGTGAGGGTTTCGCGGCGGTGTCCGAAGGGCAGCGCTTATCGGGGCGCCGGACGGCCCGGCGGTGTGCGATCGTGATCGGGCCCTTAGCCCGGGCCGGGAGCGAAACGCGGGCCGGGCGGTCGTTGATCGTTCGTTGATCGTCTGTTTCGCGCGCCGGGGCAGTATCGACGGCATGCAGATCGACATGACGGCCCAGCCCGAACTCGCCTGGCAGGAGCAGGCGCTGTGCGCGCAGACCGGAGCGGACTTCTTCTTCCCCGAGCCCGGGAGCTCGGTGCGCGAGGCGAAGGACATCTGCCGGATGTGCGCGATGCGCCCGGCCTGCCTGGAGTACGCACTCGCCAACGACGAGAGGTTCGGCGTCTGGGGCGGCCTCTCCGAAAAGGAGCGCTACGCCCTCAGACGTGTGCCTCGCACGTGACTCGCCCTTGATACGTCCTTGCGTGGGCGTGTGCCTTGTTGGGGCGTGGGCCTGGGCCTGGGCCTGGGCTTGATGGTGTGCCTTGTGCGCGCCGGGGGCCTCGGGCTCGGCGGGGCGTGGCGCCGGTGCCCTGGGGTTCGACGGTGTGCCCTGCGGGCGGCGGCGCCGTCACTCGCGTGGTGGGCGCCTCGCGTGTGACGGTACGTGTCTGGGGCTCGCCGGCTGCCCTGACCCGGCGGCCCGCCGGTGCTGAGCGGTAGGTCTCGCGCCCGCCGGGCGGAATCGGCGCCTTTGCTCTGCCCCGTACATCGATGCGGGCCCGCTGCACGACCCGGGCTGGACGCCCACAGGCCACGCGGCGCGGCTGGGTGTGAAGGGGCCGCGCCTTGCGTGCCGCCTGCTTCGGGCCTTGCGTGCTGGGCGGCGCTGCCTCCGTATCTGTTGCGGATCCCCGGCGCGACTTCCGCTGAACGCTCACAGGGCGTGCGGCGCGGCCGGGCCAGGCCCTGCACGCCGCGTGGCCCTGCCGCGTACCCGTTGTGGCCCCGCCGGGCCGCGCCGCACGACCCGGGCTGGACGGCCCACAGGTCGCGCGGCGCGGGCCCTCGCGGGCGGATCAGGCCTTGCGTGCCGCCATCCGGGCCTTGCGAGCTGCCAGCCTCTCGTCGAACTTCGACGCCTCCGAGTCGAGACCGCCCATGTAGAAGCCCAGCTCCTCCTGGGCCTGGAGCCCCTCGGGGCCGAGCCCGTCGATCTCCAGGACCTTCAGGAAGCGCAGCACGGGCTGGAGCACGTCGTCGTGGTGGATACGCAGGTTGTAGACCTCGCCGATGGCCATCTGCGCGGCGGCCCGCTCGAAGCCCGGCATGCCGTGGCCCGGCATGCGGAAGTTGACCACCACGTCCCGCACGGCCTGCATCGTCAGGTCCGGCGCGAGCTCGAAGGCGGCCTTGAGCAGGTTGCGGTAGAAGACCATGTGGAGGTTCTCGTCCGTGGCGATGCGCGCCAGCATGCGGTCGCAGACCGGGTCGCCGGACTGATGTCCGGTGTTGCGGTGCGAGATGCGGGTCGCCAGCTCCTGGAAGGCCACGTACGCCACCGAGTGCAGCATCGAGTGGCGGTTGTCCGACTCGAAGCCCTCGCTCATGTGGACCATCCGGAAGCGCTCCAGCTCGTCCGGGTCGACGGCGCGCGAGGCGAGGAGGTAGTCGCGCATCACGATGCCGTGGCGGCCCTCCTCGGCGGTCCAGCGGTGCACCCAGGTGCCCCAGGCGCCGTCGCGGCCGAAGAGGGAGGCGATCTCGTGGTGGTAGCTGGGGAGGTTGTCCTCGGTCAGCAGGTTCACGACCAGGGCGATGCGCCCGATGTCGGTGACGGGGGACTGGCCCTTCTCCCACGCCTCGCCGTCCTCGAAGAAGCCGGGGAAGTTGCGGGCGTCGGAGAACGGGACGTACTCGTGGGGCATCCAGTCCTTGGCCACCTTGAGGTGGCGATTGAGTTCCTGCTCGACCACTTCCTCCAGCGCGTAGAGCAGCCGGGCATCGGTCCAGCTGTCCGTGCTGCCGAGGTGGGGAGAGGTGATCGTCACGTGGGCTCCATAGCGGGACGGGAGTACTTACGAGCAGTGCGAGCGGTGCACTACCTACGGTGTCGTAGGTTACGTTGCCGTAGGTTAAGCCCTCCGTAAAGAGGCAGTGAAACCGGCCCCCGCCCGTCTCCCCCGCAACAGAGGCCTCAATACTGGTCAGGCGTACAGATCGCGGAGCCGGACTGAGAGGCACGTCACACAGCCTTCGAGCTTCTCGAATTCACTGATGTCCACCAAAACCGGGTCGAATCCGAGATCGGCGAGCAGCTCCGCGCTCTTCGGCGCACTCGCCGCCATCAGCAGTTTTCCCCCGCCGAGGAGCACCACGTGCGCGCCCGGCTCCTCCGGCACGGGCAGGAAGCGCGGAAAGAGGGAGGGGCTCCCGACCAGCGGCTCGTACCCGATGACCGTCCCGTCGGGCAGCGCCGTCACCGCGGACTTGAGGTGCAGGATCTCGCTGAAGGGTGTGGCGAGGGGCACAGTGACCACGCGCGCGCCGAGCGGTTCGAAGGCGGCCCGCAGCTGCCGCACTCCCTCGGCGTTGGTCCGGCCGCCCCGCCCCACGTAGAGCGTGTCGCCGATCTTGAGGACGTCACCGCCCTCCAGCGTGCCGGGCTCCCAGATCCAGTTCACCGAACAGCCGAGCCGCGCCACGGCCTCCTCCACGCCCGGCGTCTCGCCCCGCCGGGGCTCGGCCCCCGGGCGGGTGATCAGCGCCACGTTCCGGAAGACGGCCACCGCGTCCTCGACGAACACCGAGTCCGGGCAGTCGTCCGCCGGCTCCACCTCCAGCGTCTCCCAGCCGTGGGCGTCCAGCGCCCCCACGTACGCCTCCCACTGCCGCAGCGCGAGTTCCACGTCGACCGGGGTGCGTTCCAGGTGGGTGACCAGGCCTTCGGCGAGGCGCGGGCTGGGGCGGCGGACCAGGGCCTTCTTGCTGGGCACGGCACTCTCCTCACGCGGGCGGGGCAGTGCCGCACATCATGCAGCGTCCGCCCGCTCCTGGCCCAGAGCGCCTCGGAGATGGTCGGCGGTGAACGACCCCTCCGCATCCAGGAGTTGGGCGGGCGTCCCCTCGAAGACGATCCGCCCGCCGTGCTTGCCGCCGCCGGGGCCGAGGTCGATGACCCAGTCCGCGTGCTTGACGACATCGAGGTTGTGCTCGACGACCAACACCGTGTTCCCGGCGTCGACGAGCCGGTCGAGCAGCGCGAGCAGCCCGTCCACGTCCGCCAGGTGCAGGCCGGTGGTCGGCTCGTCCAGGATGTACGTCGTGCCGGTGCGGTGCAGCTGCGTGGCCAGCTTGATCCGCTGGCGCTCCCCGCCGGACAGGGTGCTCAGCGGCTGGCCGAGCGTGAGGTAGGTGAGCCCCACGTCCCGCAGGGCGCCCAGCCGGCGGCGGAGCGCCGTGTCGTCGAAGCGTGCGGTGAAGTCGAGGGCGTCCTCGGCCGTCATGGCCAGGAAGTCGACGACGGACCGGCCGTCGACGGTCAGGCGCAGCACCTCGTCCTTGAAGCGCCGCCCCTCGCACGCCTGGCACGTCGTGGTCACCGGGTCCATGAACGCCAGGTCGCTGTAGATGATTCCGCGCCCCTGGCAACGCTCGCACGCGCCACGCGAGTTGAAGCTGAACAGGCTCGCCTCGGCGCCCGTCTCCCGCGCGAAGAGCTTGCGTACGGTGTCCATGATCCCGAGGTACGTCGCCGGGGTCGAGCGGCCCGAGATGCCGATGGACGACTGATCGACGACCACGGCGTCCGGGTGCGCCTCGGTGAACGCCTTCGACACCAGCGTGCTCTTGCCCGATCCCGCGACGCCGGTGACCGCGGTGAGCACCCCGGCCGGCACCCGCACGCTGACGTTCTTGAGGTTGTGCAGACCGGCGTCCTTGATCCAGTGCCCGCCGGTCGCCCGGCGCGGATTCTCCTTGACGCCCCGGACGCGGCGCAGGTGGCGGCCGGTGAGCGTGTCCGCCCGCCGCAGCTCGGCCGGGGTGCCCTCGAAGACGACCAGGCCGCCGCCGGTACCGGCCGCCGGGCCCATGTCGACGACATGGTCGGCGATCGCGATCACGTCCGGGTCGTGCTCGACGACCAGGACGGTGTTGCCCTTGTCTCGCAGCCGCAGCAGCAGGTCGCCCAGGCGCCCGACGTCACGCGGGTGCAGACCGACGCTCGGTTCGTCGAAGATGTACGTCATGCCGGTGAGGCTGGAGCCGAGATGGCGCACCATCTTCAGCCGCTGCCCCTCGCCGCCGGAGAGCGTGGACGTCTCGCGGTCCAGGCTGAGGTAGCCGAGGCCGATCGCCTCGATCCGCTCCAGCGCAGCGACGGCCGCCGCGGCGATGGGGCCCGCCACGGGGTCGTCGATGCGCCCCAACTCCTCGATGAGGTCGGTGACTTCCATCCGCGTGCAGTCGGCGATCCCCAGGCCGTTGATCCGGGTGGCGAGCGCCGCCGGGTTGAGGCGGGCGCCGCGGCACGCCGGGCAGGGGCCCTCGTGGAGAAAGGCCTGCGCCACGTCACGGGTCTTCTGGGAGAGGGAGGAGAGGTCGCGGTTGAGGTAGAGCCGCTCGAAGCGGTCCGCGAGGCCCTCGTAGTCGGTGTCGCGGGAGCCTCCGGTGTTGTGGACGGGCACCTTCCTGGCGCGCGGCTTTCCGCGCCCTTCGCGGCCGCCCCGCAGCAGGAACTCCCGCTCGGCGTCGGTGAACTGCCCGACCGGCTTGTGCGGGTCCAGGTCGGGCGTGTTGGTGTAGGTCTGGCCGTGCCAGGTCCCCGCGGCGAACGGCGGGAAGAGGATCGCGCCGTCCGCCAGGGACCTGGTGGGGTCGAGGATGCGGTCGTAGTCGGGCCGCACGCTGAGGCCGAGGCCGTCGCACTCGGGACACATGCCCGACGGGTCGTTGAAGGAGTACGCCGTCGCCGGGCCCGCGCTGGGTGTGCCGTGCCGGGAGAAGAGCACCCTGATCACGGAGTAGATGTCCGTCATCGTGCCCACGGTGGAGCGCGAGTGGCCGCCGATCGGCCTCTGGTCGACGACGATCGCGGGCGAGAGATCCTCGATGGTGTCCGCGTGCGGCCGCTCGTACTTCGGCAGCCGGTTGCGCACGAACCAGGTGAAGGTCTCGTTCAGCTGGCGCTGTGACTCGACCGCGATCGTGTCGAAGACGACCGACGACTTGCCGGAGCCCGACACCCCGGTGAAGACCGTGAGGCGGCCTTTCGGGATGCGCAGGTCCACCTCCCTGAGGTTGTTCTCGCGGGCTCCGGCGATGGTGATGTGCTGGTGTGTGTCATGTCGGGTGTCTGGGTGCATACGCGCGAAGCTAGCCGGAATACCCGACAGCCTCTGTCTTCTTTTCCTGGGTGATCTCCTTCAGCTCGCCGTCCAGGAGCAGCCATCGCGTGATGCCGATGGACTCCAGGAACGGCAGGTCGTGACTGGCCACGATCAGCGCGCCCTGGTACGACTCCAGGGCTGTCGAGAGCTGCTTCACGCTCGCCATGTCGAGGTTGTTCGTCGGCTCGTCGAGCATGAGCAGCTGCGGCGCCGGCTCGGCGAGGAGCAGCGCCGCGAGCGCCGCCCGGAACCGCTCGCCGCCCGACAGGGTCGCCGCCCGCTGATCGGCCTTGGCCCCCTTGAACAGGAAGCGGGCCAGGCGGGCCCGGACGCGGTTGTTGCTCGCGTCGGGAGCGTACGCCGCCACGTTCTCGACGACGGTACGGTCGTCGTCGAGCACATCGAGCCGCTGGGGCAGGAAGCGCAGCGGTACGTGCGCCAGTGCCTCGCCGGAGACCGGTCGCAGCTCCCCGGCGATCGTGCGCAGCAGCGTCGTCTTGCCCGCGCCGTTGCGCCCGATCAGCGCGATCCGCTCGGGGCCGCGCAGCTCGAACCAGCCCTGGACGCGGGCCCCGTAGCACAGTTCCAGACCGCCGAGGGTGAGGACGGTGCGGCCGGGGTGCACCAGGGTGTTCGGCAGGTCGACGCGGATCACGTCGTCGTCCCGAACCGCCTCCACGGCGTCGTCGAGGCGCTCCTTGGCCTCGGCGAGTTTCTCCTCGTGCATGATGCGGTGCTTGCCCGCGGACTCCTGCGCGGCCCGCTTGCGGGCGCCCATCACGATCTTCGGCTCGCGCTTCTGGTCCCACATCTTCTGGCCGTACCGCTTGCGGCGGGCCAACTTGAGGTGGGCGTTTACCAGTTCGCGCTTCTGCTTGCGCAGGTCGGACTCGGCGACGCGCACCATGCGCTCCGCCGCCTCCTGCTCGGCGGCGAGGACCTCCTCGTACGCGCTGAAGTTGCCGCCGTACCAACTGACCTCGCCCTCGCGCAGATCGGCGATCTGGTCGACCAGGTCAAGGAGTTCGCGGTCGTGACTGACCACGACGAGGACTTTGTGCCACGCCTCGACGGCCGCGTACAGGCGCCGACGGGCGTACAGGTCAAGGTTGTTGGTCGGTTCGTCCAGCAGCAGGACGTCCGGTCGGCGCAGAAGCAGCGCGGCCAGGCGCAGCAGCACCGACTCGCCGCCCGAGACCTCGCCCGTGGTGCGGTCGAGACCGATATGGCCGAGCCCGAGCTGGTCGAGGGTCGCGAGGGCGCGCTCCTCGACGTCCCAGTCGTCGCCGACGGCGGTGAAGTGCTCCTCGCGCGCGTCGCCCGCCTCGATGGCGTGCAGGGCGGCGCGCGTCGCGGCGATGCCGAGGACCTCGTCGACGCGCAGTCCGGTGTCGAGGGTGACGTTCTGCGGCAGGTAACCGACTTCGCCGGCGACCTTGACCGCGCCGTCGGTGGGCGTCAGTTCACCGGCGATCAGCTTCAACAGGGTTGACTTCCCCGAGCCGTTGATGCCGATGAGGCCGGTCCTGCCGGGTCCGAAGGCCGCCTGGAGCCCGTCGAAGACGCCGGTGCCGTCCGGCCAGGCGAAGGTGAGCGACGTGCAGGTGACGGAGGTGGGGGAGGTGGAGGAAGTAGACATACGGGCCTCGCGGTTGCGTGGTGTGGAGCGCGGTCAGGGGCAACGCGTTCGAGACACCGCGGCGGTGCTGAGGCCATGGAAGGAAAAAGGCCTGTGCCGGGGGACGGGACGGCTCGTATGCCGAGGTCGCACGCGACGTACACGGCAGCGGAAGCTGCGTGACGCGGTGTCTCATGACCTCAGACGAGCAACGTCCTTCTCCTATCGACGGCAACAGAACCGAGTACACGGTAAGAAGGGCCGCTGGACCCTGTCAACGCTTTTATGAGCTATGGCTATGGGCTATGGCTATGGGCTCTGCAGAGGTGGGACCGGCCGCTCGAAGAAGGTCTCCAGGGCCACCGTCGCCTGGGTCCCGCTCACGCCCTGGATCGCGTACAGCCTGCGCAGCACGTCCTGGAGCTGCTCCGTCGTCGCGGCGCGCACTTTCACCAGGACCGAGGCGCTGCCCGCGATGACGTGGGCCTCCTGGATCTCCGGGATCGCGGCGAAGGCGTCGGCCGAGTCCCCCATCCAGGCGGCCGATTCGACCATCACGAAGGCCAGGACGTGCCGGCCGAGCGCCGCCGGGTCCACCTCGATGGTGGTGCGCCGGATGACGCCCCGCTCGCGGAGCTTGCGCACCCGTTCGTGGGCGGCACCCGCCGAGAGACCGACCTCCTTGCCGAGCGCGGCGTACGCGGTGGTCGCGTCCCGCTGGAGCGCCGCGATCAGCTTCCGGTCGACGTCGTCCATGTCGTTCACCGTTCCCCCATGTCGTTCACCATCCCCATGACGGAACCATATAGCGTTCTGGCATAGTCCACGCCAGCCATACGACATTCAGTCGCAGCACGCTTGGGGGTACGCATGTCCGGTTCCAATGACGCCACGCTGTACGAGGTCCTGGACGACCGGTTCCGCACCGGGAAATGCGCCAGCGGCGACGACCGCCTCGAAAAGCTGCACGGTGGCTGCCGCTGGGCCGAAGGGCCCCTCTACCTCCCCGCCTGGCGCCAGCTGATCTGGAGCGACATCCCCAACGACCGCATGCTGCGCTGGGACGAGGAGACCGGGGCCGTCTCGGTCTTCCGCCGCCAGGCCGGGCACAGCAACGGCAACACACTGGACCGCGAGGGCCGCCTGATCTCCTGCGAGCAGGGCAACCGCCGGGTCACCCGCACCGAGCCCGACGGCACGGTGACCGTGCTCGCCGACCGCTATGACGGCAAGCGGCTCAACAGCCCGAACGACGCCGTCGTACGCTCCGACGGCTCGGTCTGGTTCTCCGACCCCGACTTCGGGATCACCAGCGACTACGAGGGCTTCCGCGCCGAACGCGAACTCGACGGCCTGAACGTCTACCGGATCGACCCGGAGACGGGGGAGGTACGCCTGGTCGCCGACTGCTTCGAGGCGCCGAACGGACTCGTCTTCTCGCCCGACGAGCGGCAGTTGTACGTCTCCGACACGCGGGCCCGCGTCATCCGCGTCTTCGACGTCCGCGACGACGGGACGCTCTCCGACGGCGAGGTCTTCGCCCGCGCCACGGACGGCGTGGGCAGCTTCGACAACATCCGTTTCGACGACGGCGGCCGGCTGTGGGCGGCGGCCATGGAGGGCGGCGTGCACTGCTACGCCCCGGACGGGACGCTCATCGGCCGCCTGAACATTCCCGAGCCGGTCTCCAACATCGCTTTCGGCGGCCCCAAGAACAACCGCCTCTTCATCACCGCGACGACCTCGCTGTACTCGCTGGTGATGGGAGTCACCGGCCAGCCGCGGGTACCGCGCCGCCCCTGACCCCGGGCCGACCCTTGCGTCGGGCCTTCCCCGACGCGCTGCCTCCCTTCTCGACCAGCGCGGAGGGCGGCGCGCCGAGGGCCCGTGGCACGGCCTGCACCGGTGTCACCCGGCGACGCGGCCCTCGTCGTGTGCGCGGCCACCGGCAGGCTGCGCACCTTCGTCGGTGGCGCAGGCGGTGGCTGAAACCGCCGCGGCCCCCGACGCAGATGTCGGATTCTCGCCAGACCCCGGGCGTGCGGCGTTGATTGAGTACGCCGCATGACGACGAACCTCCATGACGCCGCCCTCGCCTTCCATGCCCTGCACACCGCCGGCCGCCCCCTCGTGCTCGCCAACGCCTGGGACGCCGCCAGCGCCCGGATCATCGCGGCCGCGGGCGCCCCGGCGATCGCCACCACCAGCGCGGGCGTCGCCTGGGACCTCGGTGCCGCGGACGGCGACCGGCTCGACAGGGACCGCGCGCTCCACGCCGTGGCCACGATCGCCGCGGCGGTGGAGGCGCCGGTGACCGCCGACATCGAGAGCGGCTATGCCGCGGACCCGGCAGGCGTCGCCGAGACGGTGCGGGCGGTGCTGGCGGCGGGGGCGGTGGGCGTGAACATCGAAGACGCCGCAGACGCCGCAGACGCCGCAGACGCCGCAGACGCTGCGTACGAGGGGCACGCGCCGCTGAGGCCGGTGGCGGGGCAGGTGGAGCGGATCGCCGCGGCCCGCGAGGCGGCGGACGCGGCGGGCGTGCCGCTGTTCGTCAACGCTCGCGTGGACACGTATCTGCGGGGCGTGGGGGAGCCGGCGGACCGGCTGGCGCTCACCCTGGAGCGGGCCGCGGCCTATCGGGAGGCGGGAGCGGACGGGATCTTCGTGCCCGGCGCCGTGGACCCGGAGACGGTCGGGGCGCTCGTGGCGGGCGTCCAGGGGCCGCTCAACGTGATGGCGGGGCCGGGGGCACCGTCCGTCGCGGAGCTCGCCGCGCTCGGGGTCGCGCGGGTCAGCGTCGGCTCCGGCATCGCCCAGGCCGCGCACGCCGTCGTCCGGGAGGCCGCGCTGGAGCTGCTGTCGAAGGGGACGTACGGGCCGCTCGCGGGCGGCCTCGACTACGGGGAGCTCAACTCGCTGATCGGCGGCGCCTGAGGGAGGCACCCGGTGGGGCGGGCCGTGAGAGGCCCGGTGGGGCGGGCGCTCACCGGCATGCGCGTCAGCGCCTCAGCACGCGTCCCGCATCAGCTCGGCCAGGTCCTGGTCCAGGTCGACGTGGTGGTGCTCATGGCCGACCGGCACCAGGGCCGTCGTGCGGCGCAGGAAGCGGCGGAGCTCCCCGGTGCGGATGTGGACGATCGCGGTGCCCTCGGGCGCGTGGAACTCCACGACCGTGCGGTCGAAGCCGTACGGTCGCACCCGCACGTCGCCGTCGCCCACCGCGCGCTCCACGCCGCCCGTGAGCAGTTCGCGGGCGAAGGTCCAGTACACCTCGACGCCCTCCAGCGTCGCCGGGGCGGGAAAGCTCATCCGTACGGCGAAGGGGTCGCGCCGGTCGTAGTGGAGCGTTGCGGGAATGGTCGGCATCCGTGGCGCGGCGGCGACCAGGCGGGCCTCTACGGCTTGCTCGATGACGGTGGACAACGCCTGCTCCCTCACTGACTGCTGGACGACTGGGGTCGGCACTTGAATAGACGACGGAATGACGCGATCCGTGCACACGAAAGGCGGGTGAGACCGAGTGACCTCTGTCACCGCGACACCGTGGGAGCGCCCGTGGTTCCCGGAGCCGGTGGTGCGGGGGACGCCTTCAGGCCATCTGGACGAGGCCCGGCGGGTCGGCTAGCTTCGCCCGCCATGAGGGCCATGGGGAAGTCGAAGTCGATGCGTCGTGCGGTGCTGGTGGGACTGTGCGGGGCGGCACTCGCCGCGGCCGTGCCGACGGCCCCCGCCACCGCGACCACCGGGACCACCACGAGCACTGCCGGGCCCGGGGCCGCCCCTGGCAAGGGCCTGAGCTGGCGGCTCAAGGACAGCGGCACGGACGCCCGCTTCCGAGGCCTCGCCGCCGTCAGCCGTGACACGGCCTGGGTGGCGGGAACCAAGGGGACCGTGCTGCGCACCTCGGACGGCGGCAGGACCTGGCGCGATGTGTCCCCACCGGAAGGCGCCGGTCTCGAACTGCGGGACGTGGAGGCCTTCGACGGCCGGCGCGCGGTGGTGCTCGCCATCGGCGAGGGCGAGGCCTCCCGCGTGCTGCGCACCGACGACGGCGGCGCGACCTGGACGGAGTCCTTCCGCAACACCGACGCCAAGGCGTTCTACGACTGCATGACGTTCTTCGACCGCCGCCACGGCCTGGCGATGAGCGACCCGGTCGACGGGAAGTACCGCATCCTGTCCACGGCCGACGGCGGCCGCTCCTGGAAGGTCCTGCCGAGCGCCGGCATGCCGGCGGCGCTGGAGGGCGAGGCCGGTTTCGCGGCGAGCGGCCAGTGCCTGGTCGCCTCCGGGCCGCGTGACGTGTGGCTGGCCACGGGCGGGGCGGCACGCGCGCGTGTCCTGCACTCCGCCGACCGGGGCCTGACCTGGACGGCCACCGACGCGCCGATCCCGGCGGGCGACCCGGCCCGCGGCGTCTTCGGCCTCGCCTTCCGCGACCGCACGCACGGCATCGCGGCCGGCGGCGACTACCGGCCGGGACAGGCCTCGCCCGAGGCGGCCGCGGTCACCGGGGACGGCGGCCGCACCTGGACCCCGGCCGGACGCCCGCCGCCCGCATACCGCTCGGGGGTCGCGTGGTTCCCGCACAGCCGTGCCACGGCCCTCGCGGTCGGTCCGACGGGCACCGACGTCACGAGGGACGGCGGGCGGAGCTGGCGGACGGTCGACGCGGGGTCGTTCGACACCGTCGACTGCGCCGCGGACCGGGGCTGCTGGGCGTCCGGCGAGAAAGGCAGGATCGCCCGCCTGGAGCCCCGCTGAGACAGGGCCCCGGTCGTGTCAGGAGGGCAGTTCCTCGCGGTACGGGGCGAGCTCCGGGGCCGTCTTCGTCGCGTAGAACTCCGTGATGCGGTACGCGCAGACGCCGGCCAGCACGAACGGGTCAGCGGCGGTGATCTCCTCGATCCGCGCGCGGTCCTCCGCGACGGCGATGATCACGCCGCCGTCCCGGGGGTTCTTGCGTCCGGAGGCGATGAAGACCCCGGCCTCGTACAGCTCGTCGAGCCAGGCCACATGGGCGGCCAGCTGCTCGTCGACGGCGGAGACCGGGGCGGTGTAGGTCAATTCGAGAATGAACATGATCGCGAGGCTACCCGGGGCGCCCGGCGGCGGCCCGGGGCGCCCGCACCATGAACACGTCCACCGGATCCTCGTCCTCCACCGTGAACCCGTGCCGCTCGTACAGCCGCCGGGCGGCGCTGCCCCGCAGCACGTCCAGGCGGACGGTGGAGCCCTCCGCGTCGGTGCGCTCGAGCAGCGTGCCGAGGACGGCGGAGCCGAGGCCCCGCCCTTGCCGGTGCGGGGCCAGATAGAAGTGTTCGAGCCAGTGGCCGCCCTCGGCGGGGCGCAGGGTGACGCACCCCGCGAAGGCGCCGTCCGTCTCGATCACCGAGGTGTGCTCCGCGGAGAAGGAGTCCCGCAGCCGCCGGCGCACGCGGTGCGGATCGAACCGGCCGAGCCGCTCCAGATCCGCCCGCATCACCGTCGCGCGCAGCTCCGCGATGATCTCTATGTCCGCCGTCTTCGCGGGGCGCAGGTTCCAACTCATGGCGGCAGTATGCCTAGTCGGTGACGTCGATCCTGCCGTTGGCCGCGGTGGGAGCGCCGACGGGAGCGGCCTCGGCGGGGGTCGGGGCCTTGCCGCCGGTGATGCCCCGCAGCAGCTCGGCGAGGTCGACTCCCGTGGTGGAGCCGAGCAGTTCGATGCCCTGGGCCACGTTGTCGGCGACCGTGCGGGAGAGCTGGCTCGCCCCGTCCGTGGAGATCACCGTCATCTTGTCCACCGCGCTGAGCGGTTCGGACGCCTTCGCGACCACGCTCGGCAGGACCTCGACGACCATCTGGAGGACGGCGGCGTCACCGTACTGCGCGAACGCGTCGGCCTTCTTGCGCATCGCCTCCGCCTCGGCGGCACCCTTCGCGCCGATCGCGGCGGCCTCGGCCTCGCCCTCCAGACGTACGGCGTCGGCGAGCGCGGCACGGTGCGCCTTCTCGCCCTCACCGGTGAGACGGGCCCGCTGCGCGTCCGCTTCGGCCTGCTTGACCAGGGCGATCCTGCGGGCCTCCGCCTCCTGCTCGGCCTGGTAGCGCGCGGCGTCGGCGGGCTTGCGGACCTTGGTGTCCAACTCGCTGTCGGTCAGGGCGGCCTGGCGCTGGGCGACCTTCTCCTGCTCGGTCAGGACGTCCTGCTGCCGCGCGGCCTCGGCGAGCGGGCCCGCGGCGCCGGCCCGCGCCGCCGCCTCGTCCGTCTCGGCCTTGATCTCGGCCTGCTTGAGCGCGAACGTCCGCTGGGCGATCGCGATCTCCTCCTCGGCCTTCAGCCGCGCCTGCTCGGCGGCGCGGCGCGCCACGGCCTCGGCGATGTCCGCCTCCTGCTTGGCGCGGGCGGCCTCGGGGCGGCCGAGGTCCTCCAGGTAGGAGCCCTCGGTGGTGATGTCCTGGATCTGGAAGGCGTCCAGGACCAGGCCCTGCCCGGACAGGCTGGCCTCGGCCTCCTCGGCGACCTGCCCGGCGAAGGCGGCGCGGTCACGGATGATGTCCTCCACCGACATGCGCCCCACGATGGAACGCAGCGCTCCGGAGAGCACCTCCTGGGTGAAGCCGACGATGCCGTCCTGCTGCACGAGGAAGCGCTGCGCGGCGGCGCGTATGGAGTCCTCGGTGCCGCCGACCTTCACGATGGCGACGCCTTCGAGGTTGGCCTTCACGCCGCGCAGCGTGACGGCGCCGCGCACCGCGATCGGGATGTGCCGCGAGGACAGGTCGAGCGTGAACTTCTGCTGCACGAACGGCACGACGAAGACGCCACCGCCGACCACGACCTTCTGGCCGCTGTTGTCGGTCATGACACGGCCGGTGTCGGGATCGGTGGACCTCTTGCCGCGCCGCCCGGTCACGATGAAGGCCTCGCTGGGCCCCGCGACCTTGTAGCGCGTGATGACGACGAGCGCCAGCAGGACGACGAGTACGACGACGCCGATGACGGCGGTCAGGACTGGACTCATGGTGCATTCCCCCCTGCCATCCGGGGACGGCAGATCGGTTACGTGATGGTGGTCGGTGCAGTGCAGTGCGGTGCGGTGCGGTGCGGTGCAGTGCAGTGGTGTTCGGTACGGGCCGGGGGTCAGCGCTCCACGGGCCGTACGGTCACCGAGGTCGGCGAGAGCGACGCGTCGACCCAGACCTCGGCGCCCCGCGCCACGGCCACGGAGCTGCGCGCCGCGAACTTCACGGGCTGGCCCCCGAGGCGCAGCAGCACCTCGCCGTAGCCGTCGGCCGGGATCGCGGTGACGACGGAGCCCGCGGTGCCGACGAGGTCGTCGCCGCGCGGTGTGGGCGCGCTCTGGTCGCGCATCAAGGCGCGGGTCAGCCTCAACGTGAGCCAGCCGGCCCCGGCCCCGGCGCAGGTCCCCGCCGCAGTGGCGGGACCCGCGCCGAGACCCGTCGTACCGAGCACGATCGCTCCCCCGAAGCCGAGCATCGACACGAACCCGGCGACGACCGGCAGTGAAAGGAGCCCGTCGAAGAGCCCGTCCAGCACACCCGCTCCCTCGAAGAGCCCTTCGAGCACTCCGTCGAGGACGAGCGAGAGCACCAGCAGCACGATGCCCGCGATGCCGAGACCCAGAAAGACCGTCATCGGACCACTTCCCCCGTCATGCCGTTCACCTCGGTACGGAAGGATCCTGGCATGCCGGTACGGCCGCTCACATTGCCTGTTTCCGGCAATCTTTACGCGTCCTTAATGCCGGTCGGCGCCGAGGGGCGCCCCACTAGGCTGGCCCGCACCATGATCAATTGCTCACTGCCCCGGGACTGGCCCACCGACGAGAAGACGGCGCGCGCCGTCCAGGACGAACTGCGGGCCCGCGTCGTCCTCGACGAACCCGGCCCGCCGCCCGGCACCGGACACGTGACCGGGGTCGATGTCGCGTACGACGACGAGCGGGACATCGTCGCCGCTGCCGTCGTCGTGCTCGACGCGGCCACGCTCGACGTGGTCGAGGAGGCGACGGCGGTCGGCAGGGTGGCGTTCCCCTACGTACCCGGGCTGCTGGCCTTCCGCGAGATCCCCACCGTGCTGACCGCGCTCCGGGGCCTCACGGCCGACCCGGGCCTCGTCGTCTGCGACGGCTACGGCGTGGCGCACCCGCGCCGCTTCGGCCTCGCGAGCCACCTCGGGGTCCTGACCGGCCTCGCGACGATGGGCGTCGCCAAGAACCCGTTCACCTTCTCGTACGAGGCTCCGGCCGCCCCGCGCGGAAGCGCCTCACCCCTCCTCGACGGCACGGAGGAGGTCGGCCGTGCGCTGCGCACGCGCGAGGGCGTGAAACCCGTCTTCGTGTCGGTGGGCCACCGGGTGACGCTGGCGGACGCGTGCGCCCACGCCCTGCGGCTCACCCCTCGCTACCGCCTGCCGGAAACCACCCGCCGCGCGGACGCCCTGTGCCGGTCGGCGCTGCGGGAAGCGACCGGTTGAACGATCAAAACAGGAGCGGGTTAGCATATGAGCGCCGCCTAGCTCGAAAGAGAAACCTGTGACTGTCAACGACGACTCGTTCACCAACTGGAAGCACCGCGAGGAGATCGCGGAGTCGATGATCCCGCTCATCGGGAAGCTGCACCGCGAGCGGGACGTGACGGTCCTGCTGCACAGCCGCTCCTTGGTGAACAAGTCGGTGGTCAGCATCCTCAAGACCCACCGCTTCGCCCGGCAGATCGCCGGCGCGGAACTGTCGGTCACCGAGACGCTGCCCTTCCTCCAGGCTCTGACGGCGCTCGACCTCGGCCCGTCGCAGATCGACATCGGCATGCTCGCCGCGACGTACAAGACCGACGACCGCGGCCTGTCGGTGGCGGACTTCACCGCCGAGGCCGTCGCCGGCGCCACGGGTGAGAACAAGATCGAGTGCCGCGAGGGCCGCGACGTCGTCCTCTACGGCTTCGGCCGCATCGGCCGCCTCGTCGCCCGCCTCCTCATCGAGAAGGCCGGCTCCGGCAACGGCCTGCGGCTGCGCGCGATCGTCGTCCGCCAGGGCGGCGCACAGGACATCGTCAAGCGCGCCTCCCTGCTGCGCCGCGACTCCATCCACGGCCAGTTCCAGGGCACGATCACCGTGGACGAGGCGAACAGCACGATCATCGCCAACGGCAACGAGATCAAGGTGATCTACGCCAACGACCCCTCCGAGGTCGACTACACGGCGTACGGCATCAAGGACGCCATCCTCATCGACAACACCGGCAAGTGGCGCGACCGCGAGGGCCTCTCGAAGCACCTGCGCCCCGGTGTCGACAAGGTCGTCCTGACCGCCCCGGGCAAGGGCGACGTGCCCAACATCGTGCACGGCGTCAACCACGACATGATCAAGCCCGACGAGCGGATCCTGTCCTGCGCCTCCTGCACCACCAACGCGATCGTCCCGCCGCTGAAGGCGATGGCGGACGAGTACGGCGTGCTGCGCGGCCACGTGGAGACCATCCACTCGTTCACCAACGACCAGAACCTCCTGGACAACTACCACAAGGCGGACCGCCGCGGCCGCTCGGCGCCGCTCAACATGGTGATCACCGAGACCGGTGCCGCCTCCGCCGTCGCCAAGGCGCTGCCGGACCTCAAGGCGCCCATCACGGGCAGCTCGATCCGCGTCCCGGTACCGGACGTCTCGATCGCCATCCTGAGCCTCACGCTCGGCCGCGAGGCCACCCGCGAGGAGGTCCTCGACTACCTCCGCGAGGTGTCGCTCACCTCGCCGCTCAAGCGCCAGATCGACTTCACCAGCGCCCCCGACGCGGTCTCCAACGACTTCATCGGCTCGCGCCACGCCTCGATCGTCGACGCGGGCGCGACCAAGGTCGACGGCGACAACGCGATCCTCTACCTCTGGTACGACAACGAGTTCGGCTACTCGTGCCAGGTCATCCGCGTCGTCCAGCACGTCTCCGGGGTGGAGTACCCGACGTACCCGGTGCCGGGCGCCTGATCCGCACGTAATCCTCATGGGTGCCCCGCCCCGCGCGGGGCGGGGCACCCGACTCCGGTCAGCGCACCGAGGCGACCCGGAAGGTGAGCCCCGCCGCGTCCAGGCGCGCGATGAGCGCGTCGCCCATCGCCTCGGCCGTGGTGACCTGTCCGGCGGCCGCCGGAAGCTCGTCGAGCGCGAGGCACAGCGCCGACTCGGCCAGCATCTTCGCCGTCTCGTCGTACCCCGGGTCGCCGCCCGAGACCTCGGTGAAGACGCGCTTGCCGCCGCCCTCGCCGACGAACCGCACCGAGAACCACGTCCGGTCCCGGACCTCCTTGCTCGGTCCGTCGCCGGGCTTGAGGCGGCCGGACAACCACTGCCGTACGGGCGGCAGTTGCGCGGCCGCCAGCAGACCGCCGAGGGCGACCGGGCCGCCGAGGGCCATCGGCAGCGTCTTCACGGCCGCGTAGTGCCGGTAGCGGAAGTCCGGCCCGTACCGCTCCAGGGCGCGCGCGGAGCGCTGCACGACCTGCGGATCGATCGTCGGCAGCGGCAGTGCCCAGGCGCCGACCTCACCCGCGTACCTCGGCGGGCTCGGCGGGGCGTACGCCTTGCGGCCGACGGGGCGGGGCTCGTGGCGCCGCCGCTCCTTCGCGGCGGCCAGCATCTGCCGCCCCCGCCCGAACTGGTTCAGCGCGGAGGCGAAGGTGCCGCCCGAGAACCGCCCGTTGGTCCGCACGAACCCGTCCACCCGCAGCGGCACGCCCTCGGGCAGCTGCTTCACCGTGAAGTACGCGCCCAGGTCGTGCGGGACCGAGTCGAAGCCGCACGCGTGCACGAGGCGGGCCCCGGTCTCCCGCGCGCGGGCGTCGTGCCGCACGTACATGAGGTCGACGAACTCCGGCTCACCCGTCAGGTCCACGTAGTCCGTGCCCGCGTCCGCGCACGCGGCGACCAGTTCCTGGCCATACGTCAGGTAGGGGCCGACGGTCGTGGCCATCACGCGCGCGTGGCCTGCCATCTCCCGCAGCGAGGCGGGGTCCGCCACATCGGCGCGCACCAGAGGCAGTTCGGCGCACGCCGGGTCGAGCGCGGCCAGCCGCTCGCGCAGCTTCTCCAGCTTCGCGGTGTCGCGCCCCGCGAGCGCCCAGCGCAGCCCCTCGGGCGCGTGCGCGACGAGGTACTCCGCGGTGAGCACCCCCACGAAGCCGGTCGCTCCGAAGAGCACGATGTCGTACGCGCGCTCCCTCTTCGCACCGCTCGCGGTGTTCCCGCTGTTCCTGTCGTCCCCGCTGCTCTCGCCGTGCTGACTGGTCATGGCACCTCTCCGTCGTACGCCGGGGCGGTCGTGGGTGCCCGAGGCTAGCCTGCCCCCTCGGACACCGCGGCTACACCCCCGGGGCCGGCCGCACCACGATGCCGTTGCGTTCGAAGAGCGCCGCGGTCACTCCGTCGCCCGCCACCAACTCCCCGCCGAACGACCCGTCGTACACCGCCCCGTGTCCGCACGAGGGGCTGCGCGGCATCAGCAGGGCCTCGGTGCAACCGGCGCGCCGCGCGGCCGCCAGCGCCCGCCGCGCGCCGTCCACGAACGCCGCCGTCACGTCGCGCCCCGTGTCCTCGACGACCCGCGCCCTGCCGTCCAGCACGTCGTGCCCGTCGCCGCCGACCAGCTCGGCGGGGCGGCGCGGCGTCGGCAGCCCGCCTGCGGCCTCCGGGCAGAACGACACGACCTCGCGACCCGCCACGGCCGCGTCGAGTTCGGGCGAGGCCTTGTCGCGTCCGTCGTAGCGGCACGGAACTCCCCGCAGACACGCGCTGACCAGTACGGAATCCATGCCCTCAGGCTAAGCGCCGCCGGGCCGGGCAAGGGCGGGCGGCAGAATTCGCTAAGCGCTTGCTCGCCAGGGGCTTGTGCACCGTGGAACACGTTCTTAGCATCACTGGTGTTACATCAGTTGTGTCATATGTGTCGTAGTGCTGGGGGCTCAATGGCAGTACCGGGCAAGGGCGTTAACGGTCCGCTCGCCGGGGTGCGTGTGGTGGAGCTGGCGGGCATCGGGCCCGGCCCGTTCGCGGCCATGCTCATGGCCGACCTCGGCGCCGACGTCGTACGCGTGGACCGGCCGGGCGGCGGCGGCCTCGCCATCGACCCGGCGTACGACGTCACCAACCGCAACAAGCGCTCCGTGGTCGTCGACCTGAAGGCCCCCGACGGCGCCGCGCAGGTCCTCGACCTGGCCGAGCGTGCCGACGTCCTCATCGAGGGCTACCGCCCCGGCGTGGCCGAGCGCCTCGGCGTCGGCCCCGAGGCCTGCCACGCGCGCAATCGGCGGCTCGTCTACGGCCGGATGACCGGCTGGGGCCAGGAGGGGCCGCTCGCACCCCGCGCAGGGCACGACATCGCGTACATCGCCATCACCGGCACCCTCGGCATGATCGGCAACGAAGGGGAGCCGCCCGCCATCCCCGCGAACCTCGTCGGCGACTACGCGGGCGGCTCGCTCTACCTCGTCGTCGGTGTCCTCGCCGCGCTCACCCACGCGCGCGCGGGTGGCGAGGGGCAGGTCGTGGACGCCGCGATCGTGGACGGGGCGTCCCACCTCTCCGCCATGATCCACGGCATGCTCGCGGCCGGCGGCTGGCAGGACCGTCGCGGCGCCAACCTCCTCGACGGCGGCTGCCCCTTCTACGGCACCTACGAGACCTCCGACGGCGGCCACATGGCCGTGGGCGCCCTGGAGCAGCAGTTCTACGACGAGTTCATCGCGCTGCTCGGCCTGACCGAGGTGGCCCCCGCCCGCAAGGACCCGGCCCGCTGGGGCGAACTGCGCGAGGCCGTCGCCGCCCGCTTCAAGGAACGTACGCGCGACGAGTGGACGGAAGCCTTCGAGGGCTCCGACGCGTGCGTGGCGCCGGTGCTGTCCCTGCGCGAGGCGCCCGCGCACCCCCACCTCGCCGCCCGCGGCACCTTCACCGACCACGGCGGCATCACCCAGCCCGCCCCCGCGCCCCGCTTCTCCGCCACCCCCACGCGCGTGCGCAGCGGCCCCGCGCAGCCGGGGGCCGACACCGCCGACGTGGCCCGCGACTGGGACGTACCGGCCCTCACGCGGCCGACGCGGCCATGATGACCGTCAACCGCCAAGGGCAGGCCCGCACCGGGCCCCAGGAGGCCACGTACCGATGAAACGGCAGCTCTTCTCCGCCGAGCACGACGCGTTCCGCGAGACCGTGCGCACCTTCCTCGCCAAGGAGGTCCTCCCGCACTACGAACAGTGGGAGAAGGACGGCATCGTGTCCCGCGAGGCGTGGCTCGCCGCCGGCAAGCAGGGGCTGCTCGGCCTCGCCGTCCCGGAGGAGTACGGCGGCGGCGGGAACGCCGACTTCCGCTACTCCGCCGTCCTCGCCGAGGAGTTCACGCGCGCGGGCGCCGCCGGGCTCGCGATCGGCCTGCACAACGACATCATCGGCCCCTACCTGACCTCGCTCGCCACCGAGGAGCAGAAGCGCCGCTGGCTGCCCGGCTTCTGCACCGGCGAGATCATCACGGCCATCGCGATGACCGAGCCCGGCGCGGGCTCGGACCTCCAGGGCATCCGCACCAGGGCCGAGGACCGGGGCGACCACTGGGTGCTGAACGGCTCCAAGACGTTCATCTCGAACGGCATCCTCGCCGACCTCGTCATCGTCGTCGCCAAGACGTCCCCCGAAGGCGGCGCGCACGGCCTGTCCCTGCTGGTCGTCGAGCGCGGCATGGAGGGCTTCGAGCGTGGCCGCAACCTCGACAAGATCGGCCAGAAGGCCCAGGACACCGCCGAGCTGTTCTTCCACGACGTACGCGTCCCCAAGGAGAACCTCCTCGGCGAGCTCAACGGCGCCTTCGTCCACCTGATGACCAACCTCGCGCAGGAGCGCATGGGCATCGCCGTGGCGGGGATCGCCGCCGCCGAGCACCTCCTGGAGATCACCACGGCGTACGTGAAGGAGCGCGAGGCCTTCGGGCGGCCGCTGGCCAAGCTCCAGCACATCCGCTTCGAGATCGCGGAGATGGCCACCGAGTGCGCCGTCACCCGTACGTTCCTCGACCGGTGCATCGTCGATCACTCGAACGGGGAGCTCGACGCGGTGCACGCGTCGATGGCCAAGTGGTGGGCCACCGAGCTGCAGAAGCGTGTCGCGGACCGCTGCCTGCAACTGCACGGCGGCTACGGCTACATGACGGAGTACCGCGTCGCGAAGGCCTTCACCGACGGACGCATCCAGACCATCTACGGCGGCACGACCGAGATCATGAAGGAGATCATCGGCCGTTCCCTGCTCGACTGAGCCCCCGCACCTCCACACCCCTCCCGGACACCCCCGAAAGGCTCACGCGTGACCACCGAAGCGTACGTATACGACGCGATCCGCACCCCGCGCGGACGCGGCAAGGCCAGCGGTGCCCTGCACGGCACCAAGCCGATCGACCTCGTCGTCGGCCTGATCCACGAGATCCGGGACCGCTTCCCCGGCCTCGACCCGGCGGCCATCGACGACATCGTCCTAGGCGTGGTCGGGCCTGTCGGCGACCAGGGCTCCGACATCGCGCGGATCGCCGCCATCGCGGCCGGACTGCCCGACACGGTGGCGGGCGTGCAGGAGAACCGCTTCTGTGCCTCGGGTCTGGAGGCGGTCAACCTCGCCGCGATGAAGGTCCGCTCGGGCTGGGAGGACCTCGTCCTCGCGGGTGGCGTCGAGTCGATGTCGCGGGTGCCGATGGCCTCCGACGGCGGTGCCTGGTTCGCCGACCCCATGACGAACTACGAGACCAACTTCGCGCCGCAGGGCATCGGCGCCGACCTCATCGCCACCATCGAGGGCTTCTCGCGGCGTGACGTCGACGAGTACGCGGCCCTCTCGCAGGAGCGCGCCGCCGAGGCCTGGAAGGACGGCCGCTTCGGCAGGTCCGTCGTCCCTGTCAAGGACCGCAACGGCCTCGTGGTCCTCGACCACGACGAGCACATGCGCCCCGGCACCACCGCCGACTCCCTCGCGGGCCTGAAGCCGTCCTTCAAGGACATCGGCGACATGGGCGGCTTCGACGCGGTCGCGCTCCAGAAGTACCACTGGATCGAGGAGATCGACCACGTCCACCACGCGGGCAACTCCTCCGGCATCGTCGACGGCGCCTCGCTGGTCGCCGTCGGCACCAAGGAGGTCGGTGAGCGGTACGGCCTCGCGCCGCGTGCGCGGATCGTCTCGGCGGCCGTCTCCGGCTCCGAGCCGCTGATCATGCTGACCGGGCCCGCGCCCGCGACCCGCAAGGCGCTGGCCAAGGCCGGGCTCACCATCGACGACATCGACCTCGTCGAGATCAACGAGGCGTTCGCGGCGGTCGTGCTGCGCTTCGTGAAGGACATGGGTCTGTCCCTGGACAAGGTGAATGTGAACGGCGGCGCCATCGCGATGGGGCACCCGTTGGGTGCGACCGGGGCGATGATCCTCGGCACGCTGGTCGATGAGTTGGAGAGGCGGGATCTGCGGTACGGGCTGGCCACGTTGTGCGTGGGCGGCGGGATGGGCATCGCGACGGTGGTGGAACGGGTGTAGCGCCGTAGGGGTGCGGGTGCGTCGCCGGCCGCCGGTGCGTCGTGGTTGCTCGCGCAGTTCCCCGCGCCCCTGAAGGACGCACTGCGTGCGCCTTCATGAGGCGCGGGGCTGTGACATATGCGGCTCCGCCGCGTGTGCGCGACCAGCCCCCACCGGCGGTCAGCCGGCCATGAACCCCAACCGCCCTCCCCAGACCCCGCCTGCCACAGACTTCACGGAGACAGAGACATGACCACAAGCACGACCATCCGCTGGGAACAGGACGACACCGGCGTCGTCACCCTCGTCCTCGACGACCCCGACCAGTCCGCGAACACCATGAACCAGGCGTTCAAGGACTCCATCGCCGCGATCGCCGACCGCGCGGAGGCCGCCGTCGCCGCCGACAAGGACGCGATCCGCGGGTTCATCTACACCTCCGCCAAGAAGACCTTCTTCGCGGGCGGCGACCTCAAGGACATGATCAAGGTCGGTCCCGAGAACGCCCAGCAGGCGTTCGAGACGGGCAACGCCATCAAGAGGTCGCTGCGCCGCATCGAGACCCTCGGCAAGCCCGTCGTCGCCGCCATCAACGGCGCGGCGCTCGGCGGTGGTTACGAGATCGCCCTCGCCTCCCACCACCGCGTCGCCCTGGACGCCCCCGGCTCCAAGATCGGCCTGCCCGAGGTCACCCTCGGCCTGCTCCCCGCGGGCGGCGGCGTCACCCGCACCGTACGCCTGATGGGCATCACGGACGCGCTCCTGAAGGTGCTCCTCCAGGGCACCCAGTACAACCCGAGGCGCGCCCTGGAGAACGGCCTCGTCCACGAAGTGGCCGCCACCCCCGAGGAGATGATCGAGAAGGCCCGCGCCTTCATCGACGCCAACCCCGAGTCGCAGCAGCCCTGGGACAAGCCCGGCTACCGCATCCCCGGCGGCACCCCGGCCAACCCCAAGTTCGCGGCGAACCTGCCCGCGTTCCCCGCCAACCTCAAGAAGCAGACGGCGGGCGCCCCCTACCCGGCCCCGCGCAACATCCTCGCGGCGGCCGTCGAGGGCTCCCAGGTCGACTTCGAGACGGCGCTGACCATCGAGGCCCGGTACTTCACCGAGCTGGTCACCGGCCAGATCGCCAAGAACATGATCCAGGCGTTCTTCTTCGACCTCCAGGCCGTCAATTCCGGCGCCAACCGCCCCAAGGACATCGAGCCGCGCCAGGTCCACAAGGTCGCCGTCCTCGGCGCCGGGATGATGGGCGCCGGCATCGCGTACTCCTGCGCCCGCGCGGGCATCGAGGTCGTCCTGAAGGACGTCTCGGCCGAGGCCGCGCAGCGGGGCAAGGGCTACTCGGAGAAGCTCTGCGCCAAGGCCGTCCAGCGGGGGCGTACGACACAGGAGAAGGCTGACGCGCTGCTCGCCCGCATCACGCCCACCGCCGACCCGCAGGCGCTCGCGGGCTGCGACGCCGTCATCGAGGCGGTGTTCGAGGACACCTCGCTCAAGCACAAGGTGTTCCAGGAGATCCAGGACATCGTCGAGCCGGACGCCCTGCTCTGCTCCAACACCTCCACCCTGCCGATCACCACCCTGGCCGAGGGCGTCACGCGCCCGGTCGACTTCATCGGCCTGCACTTCTTCTCGCCCGTCGACAAGATGCCGCTCGTCGAGATCATCAAGGGCGAGCGGACCGGCGACGCGGCGCTCGCCCGCGCGTTCGACCTCGTACGCCAGATCAACAAGACGCCGATCGTCGTCAACGACTCGCGCGGCTTCTTCACCTCGCGCGTCATCGGGCAGTTCATCAACGAAGGCGTCGCGATGGTCGGCGAGGGCATCGAGCCCGCCTCCGTCGAGCAGGCGGCGGCCCAGGCGGGCTACCCGGCGAAGGTCCTTTCCCTGATGGACGAGCTGACCCTCACCCTGCCCCGCAAGATCCGCAACGAGACGAAGAAGGCCGTAGAGGAGGCGGGCGGCACCTGGGCGGGCCACCCCTCGGACACCGTCATCGACCGCATGGTGGACGAGTTCGAGCGCCCCGGCAGGAGCGGGGGAGCGGGCTTCTACGACTACGTGGACGGCAAGCGCGGCAAGCTCTGGCCCGGTCTGCGCGAGCACTTCACCAAGCCGGGGCACGAGATCCCGTTCCAGGACATGCAGGAGCGCATGCTCTTCTCCGAGGCGCTCGACACGGTGCGCCTGCTGGAGGAGGGCGTCCTGACGTCGGTCGCCGACGCCAACATCGGTTCCATCCTCGGCATCGGCTTCCCCGGCTGGACGGGCGGCGTGCTCCAGTACATCAACGGCTACGAAGGCGGCCTCCCCGGCTTCGTGGCACGCGCGCGTGAGCTGGCCGAGCGCTACGGAGAGCGGTTCACGCCACCCGCACTGCTCGTCGAGAAGGCGGAGAAGGGCGAGAAGTTCAGCGACGACTGACCTCGTGGCTTCCTGCGCGGGGGTGGCTCAGCTCCTTATGGGCTGTGCGTTCAGCTCTCCTTGAGCCACTCCCGCAGCTCCTCCTTCAGGGACCGCTGGAACGCCGTCACCAGCGCCTGCACCACCATCGGCTGCATATGGGCCGACAGCGACCGCATCGCCGCCACGTGCTCGGGGTCCGACTCACGCTCGCGGTAAGGACCCCACACCTCGTCACGGAAGAGACGGGACAGCTCGTGCGCGGCCGAACGCGTGTGCTCCATCAGGACCGTGCGCGCCGCCAGGATCGTCTCGTGCGCGATGGGTACGTCCAGCAACCGCACCCCGAGGCGCAGCAGCCCCAGATCCACGCGGTACGTCCCCGGGACCTGTGTCCGGGCGATCACGCTCATCGCCGCGAGCCGGTCCAGGTCCTCCTCGCCCAGCGCGCGGCCCGCCCTGCGCTCCAACTCGGCGCGCGGCATGTCCTCGGCGGAGTCCGGCGCCCAGGAGGCCACCACAGCACGGTGGATCGCCAGGTCGTGCGCGCTCAGGCCGGGCGGCAGCTGCTCCAGATACCGCTCTATCGCCGCGAGCGTCATCCCCTGGTGCTGCAACTCCTCGATGAGCGCGAGCCGGGACAGATGGTCCTGGCCGTAGTGCCCGACGCGGCGCGGGCCGATCACCGGCGGCGGCAGCAGACCCTTGGTGCTGTAGAAGCGGATCGTGCGGACCGTCACGCCCGCGCGCGCGGCCAGCTCATCGACCGTGAGCGTCGGCTCCTCGGCGCCGGGCCGCGCCGCCCCCGCGTCCGTCGACACGCTTTCGGTGTCCGTCGTCATCGCAGCGCCCTCCCTCCCCGGCCGGCTCCGGCGGACCTCTCGCCGGTCGTGCGGCAATCCGGTCCAACAGTATTGCTGGCACACCAGTGTTGTGAAACCCTCCGGGCCAGTCACATGCTCCGTCGTGCGGCCGGCGAAGCCGCAGTCGCGCGTCCGCTCACGCCCCAGCCGATGGCACCAGGAGGCGGTCATGACCACGATCCTGAGACTTCCCTCAGACCCCGCCGGCATCACGCTCCCCGCCCTGCTGCTCCGCAATGCCGAGGACCACGGAGACCTCCCGGCGCTCTCCTGGCGCTCGGGCAAGGGGTGGTCGACGCTCACCTGGCGCGAGGCACGGCGCAAGGTGGCCGTCCTCGCCGCCGGGTACGAGGCGCTCGGCGTCGAGCGCGGCGAGCACGTCCTGATGATGATGGGCAACCGCCCCGAGCACTGGCTGAGCGACCTCGCCCTGACGCACCTCGGCGCCGTCCCCGTCACCGTGTACGGCACCTCGGCACCCGAGCAGATCGCGCACATCGTCCGGCACAGCGGGGCCCGCCTCGCGATCGTCGAGGGCGCCCAGGAACGCCCGCGCTGGGAGCCGCTGCTCACGGACGCCACGGCCCCTCTGGAGCGCCTCGTCGTGGTGGAGGCCGCCGATGCGGGGGAGCACCGGACGTACGGCTCGCTGCACGCCACGGGCAGCCGCCTCTTCGACCCCCAGGCCTTCGAGAAGGCCTGGCGCGCGATCCGGCCGGGCGACGCGCTGACCGTCGTCTACACCTCCGGCACCACCGGCGACCCCAAGGGCGTGCGCCTCACCCACCGCAACGTACTCGTGGGCGGCATCGCCCTGGACGCTGTCGTCGACTTCCCCGCGCACGTCGGCCACATCTGCTACCTGCCGTTCGCCCACATCGCGGAGCGGCTGCTCGGCATCTACCTGCCGACGCTGCGCGCCGCGCATGTCTACCTGTGCGCCGACCCCGCACAGGTCGCCGCCACCGCGCGTGAGCTGCACCCCTTCCAGTTCTTCGGCGTCCCGCGCGTGTGGGAGAAGCTCGCCGCGTCCGTGCGGGCGGCGCTCGCCGGGCTGCCCGAGGAGCGGCGGCGCGCCGTCGAGGCGGCGAACGAGACGGCACGCGCGCACGTCGCCTGCCGCGAGCGCGGCGAGGAACCGTCCGCCGAGCTGGAGGCCGCGTACCGGCAGGCCAAGGAGCACGTACTGGACCCGCTGCTCGCGTCGGCCGGCTTCGACCGCCTGGTGTGGACCGCGAGCGCCTCGGCGCCGATGCCGCTGGACGTCGCCCGCTTCTGGGCCGGCTTCGGCCTGGTGATCATGGACGCGTGGGGTCTCACCGAGACCTCCGGAGTGGTCACGGCCAACACCCCTGACGCGTTCCGCCTCGGCTCGGTGGGTCGCCCGCTCGACGGCCTGGAGGTACGTGTCGCCGACGACGGCGAGATCCTCGTGCGCGGCGAGACGGTCTGCGACGGCTATCTGCGGCCCGACGGCGGCGTCGACAGCGCCCGCGACGCCGACGGCTGGTTCGCCACCGGCGACATCGGACGGATCGACGAGGACGGCTTCCTGTGGATCACCGACCGCAAGAAGGAAATGATCGTCACCTCGACCGGCAAGAACGTCTCGCCCGCCCTCGTCGAGAACGCGCTCAAGGAGCACCCCCTGATCGGCCAGGCCTTCGTGCACGGCGACGGCCGCTCCTACCTGGTGGCGCTCCTCGTCCTGGACCCGGAGCTGGCTCCCGCGTGGGCCGCCGCGCGCGGCATCGAGGGCGACCTCCCCGGACTCGTCTCCCACCCGGCCGTACGGGAGGAGATCGACCGCGCCGTGGCCGCCGCCAACGCGCGCCTCAACCGCACCGAGCAGGTCAAGCGCCACCGTCTCCTCGCGGAGGAATGGGGCCCCGGGACCGGCGAGCTGACCCCGTCCCTGAAACTGCGCCGCCGGGTCGTCCGCAACAAGTACGAGCAGGTCATCGATGCCCTGTACACCCCCTGACCAGCATGTGAGAAGTGCCGCTATGTGACGTGCGCCACCGCGTGGACGCCGATCTCTGAGGGAAGGTGTCCCGTCGGTCCGCGCGCGTCAGGGGTGTCGTGGGCCGGAGCACCATCCGGACCCCGGAGCTCTTCCGGGCACCAGAGAGTAGATCCCCCACGTGAGCAAGGAAGCCGTAGATTCGGCCGTCCTGGACGCATCCCGCACAGATGCGTCCCAGGCCCCCGCGGACGCGGGCGACGCCGGTTACAGCAAGGACCTCAAGGCCCGTCACGTCAACATGATCGCCATTGGTGGCGCGATCGGCACTGGGCTCTTTCTCGGGGCGGGCGGCCGCCTCCACTCGGCGGGCCCCGCGCTTGCCCTCGCGTACCTCGTGTGCGGCATCTTCGCGTTCTTCGTCGTCCGCGCCCTCGGCGAGATGGTGCTCTACCGTCCGTCGTCCGGCTCGTTCGTGAGTTACGCGCGTGAGTTCCTCGGCGAGAAGGGCGCGTACTTCGCCGGTTGGATGTACTTCCTCAACTGGTCGACCACGTGCATCGCCGACATCACGGCGATCGCCCTGTACACGCACTACTGGAGCTTCTTCACCGACATCCCCCAGTGGGTGCTCGCGCTGATCGCCCTCGCGGTGGTGCTCTCCGTGAACCTCATCTCGGTGAAGTACTTCGGCGAGATGGAGTTCTGGTTCGCGATCATCAAGGTCGCCGCGCTGACGGCGTTCATGATCATCGGTGTCTTCCTGCTGGCGAGCCGGCACGAGGTGGGCGGCGGGAAGCCCGGCCTGAGCATGATCACCGACCACGGCGGCTTCCTGCCGAACGGCATGATGCCGGTCGTGATCGTGATGCAGGGCGTCGTCTTCGCGTACGCCTCCCTGGAACTGGTCGGCGTCGCGGCGGGCGAGACCAAGGACCCGCAGAAGATCGTGCCCCGCGCGGTGAACTCGATCATGTGGCGCGTGGGCCTCTTCTACGTCGGCTCGGTGGTCCTCCTCGCGCTGCTGCTGCCGGGCTCCGTGTACTCGGCGGACCAGAGCCCCTTCGTGACGGTGCTGTCCAAGATCGGCGTACCGGCCGCCGGTGACGTGATGAACTTCGTGGTCCTCACCGCGGCCATGTCCTCGCTGAACTCCGGCCTGTACTCCACCGGCCGCATCCTGCGCTCGATGGCGATGGCGGGCTCCGCCCCCAAGTTCACGGCGAAGATGAACCGCAACCAGGTGCCCTTCGGCGGCATCCTGCTCACCGCCTCCATCGGCGTGCTCGGCGTCGGCCTGAACCGGATCGTTCCGGACCAGGCCTTCGAGATCGTCCTGAACGTGGCGTCGCTCGGCATCATCGGCACCTGGATCATGATCATGGTGTGTCACCTGGCCTTCGTGCGCCGCGCGAAGGAGGGCGTGATCACCCGGCCGAAGTTCCGCCTGCCCGGCAGCGGGGTCACCGAGTACGTGACGATCGCGTTCCTGCTGGCCGTCCTCTGCCTGATGTGGAAGGACGCCGAGGTGGGCCGCAAGACGCTGTTCCTGATCCCGATCGTGGGCGCGGCCCTGGTCGTCGGCTGGTTCGGCGTCAGGAAGCGGGTGGACCGTGAGGCGCAGGGCCTCACGGAGCCGCAGGGTCTGACCGGGCCGCAGGAGAAGCGGGACCGGTAGAGCCGGACCGGTAGAGCCGGACTGGCGGAACGGTGGCGTCACGCCGGAGATCACGTCTCTCCGGGGTGGCGCCACCGTGCTGTTCGGCGGGGCCTCGAAGGCTTCCCTCACGTGCCGGTCCGGCGGGTTCAGGTCATGGACGTACGCGTTCGGGCCCTCGCGAGGCGCGGCCCCTGGCGGCCTCGCCATCGCCGCCACAGACTCGGCATATGGACGCGATGGTGTCGGTCAAGGACGGCGAAGTCTGGGCGCACGACTCGGGCGCACCGGGCGGGGGACCCGGCGGTGCGGGCGGCAACGGCCTGCCCCTGGTCCTTCTGCATCCCGGGGTCGGCGACTCCCGCCTCTGGGACCCGGTCCTGCCCCGCCTCACGGAGCGGTACCGCGTGATCCGTTACGACGCGCGGGGGTACGGCAGGTCCCCGGCGCCCACCGCGCCGTACTCCCTGGTCGAGGACCTGATCGCGGTCCTCGACCATTTCGGCGTCGCCCGGGCGGTCCTCGCCGGATCGAGCATGGGCGGCGCGACGGCCATCAGCCTCGCGCTCCGTGACCCGGCGCGGGTGGCGGGCCTCGCGCTGATGGTCCCGGGCGTGACGGGCGCCGAGGACCTTGTCTCGCGGGAGTTCACGGCCGAGGTCGGCCGGCTCGCCGTGGCGGGGGACGTCGACGGCATCGTGGCGCTGGTGCTGCGCACCTCGGCCGCCGGCGGCTCCGGGGACGACCCGGAGGCCGAGGCGCACATCAGGTCGGCGATCCCGGCCTGGTTCGCCGGCCACCCGCACCATGTGCCCGACCCGCCCGCCTTCGACCGGCTCGGCGAACTCGACGTCCCGTGCGTCCTCGTCCTCGGCGAGCGGGACCAGCCCGAGGTGGTCCGGGTGAACGAGATCATGGCCGAGCGCATCCCCGGCTGCCGCCTCGTACGGCTCGTGCGCAGCGACCACTTCCCGACGCTGCGGGAACCGTCCGCCGTGGCGGACGCGATCGTGGAGGCGTACGCGGCCGCGCGGTGATCCGACGCGCGCGGGGCGGCGCGATACCCTGGCTTCCCTTCCCTCACCCTCCGCCCCCGCCAACAGCTGACGCACTCCCGGTCGCATACTGGAACACGCACCACCGGGCACGGCACCCGCAGCCCAGATCCGCTCCGGCAGCCGGGCCCGACCCCGCAAGGCCGAGGAGCACGTCGCATGAAGCCCGACCATGTCCGCGACAGCGACCAGGATCGTGGCGGTGGCGTGGGCAGTGGCGACGGCGCCAGCAGCGTCGGCGGTGACGTACGCACCGGCAGTGACGACGACCACCACGACCGCGCCCGTAACGACGCACACCCCCGCCCCCACCGTCACCCTCACCACACCCACCGCACTCGCACCCGCACACGCCGTTCAGACCCCACCCCACCCCCACCCGGCGGCATCCTCTGGACCATCGCGGGTGACATTCGCGCGCTGCTGATGTTGCCCTCCGCGCTCACCATGCAGGTCGCGCACCCGGCGGTCGGTGCGGGCGTCGATGAGTACTCGGTGTTCCGGACCGACCCGTGGGGCCGCGGTGAGCGCTCCGTGCGCTCGGTCCTGCTGTGGGTGTACGGCGGCGACGAGGCGGCCGTCGAGGGCCGCAGGCTCCGCGCGCTGCACCGCACCATCCAGGGCACGGACACCCGCGGCCACCGCTACCACGCGCTCATGCCCGCTGCCTACGCCTGGGTCCACGCCACCGGTTTCCCCGTCTACCGGCACGCGCAGCGCTACCTCGGCCGCCCCTTCACCGAGGCCGAGGAGCGGCAGCTGTACGCGGAGTGGCTCCAGGTCGGGCGGATCCTCGGCATCCACGACCGGGACATGCCCCGGACGCCGGAGGAGTTCTGGCCGTACTACCGCAAGATCCTGGCCGAAGAACTCGAACTGACGCCGGTGGCCCGGGAACTGACCGCCACCGACGCCTCCGTCCCGCCGCCGGACCGAGGCCCGCGCCCGGTGCGCGCCCTGGTCAGAGCAGCGTGGCCGCTGCTGCTGCCCCCACTGGCCCGCTTCCGCCGCTTCCTCACGATCGGCCTCATGCCCCCGGACGCACGCCAGGCACTCGGCCTGCCCTGGACGCCCCGCCAGGAACGCGCCCTGCGCCGCTTCGGCCTCGTGGTCCGCACGCTCGTCCCGCTGCTGCCGGAGCGACTGCGCTACCTGCCGTTCGCGCGGCGGGCCCGCGCACGGCACCGCGCCGCCCGGCACTGAGACCGGGCGGCGCGGTTCACCACACCCTCAGCGGCGGCTCACGCCACCGCCGGGGACGCCGGCCACCGTTCAGTGGTCGTGACCGTCACCGTGGTCGTGCACACCGTTCGTGTCGGCGATCTGCTTCCACGACTTCGGCTTGGCCGGCGCCACGGCCGACCGGGCGAACCCGGCGTCCCGCGCGGTCGGCGCGTCCGGCCGCGACGGCTGGTACAGCCACGTGTCGAAGAGCTCGGCGAGCGGCTTGCCCGAGATCTTCTCGGCGTACTTGACGAAGTCGCCCACCTTGGCGTTGCCGTACGCGAACTGCTGCGGCCAGCCCTTGAGAATGGCGAAGAAGTCCTCGTCGCCGATCTCGTTGCGCAGCGCCTGGAGGGCGAGCGCGCCCCGGTCGTAGACCGCGATGTGGAACTGCTTGTCGGGCCCCGGGTCGCCCGGCTTGACCGTCCAGAACGGGTCGTCAGCGGACCGCTGCGCGTACACGTAGTCCGCGAGTTCCTGCGCCGTTCCCTCGCCCTCCTTCTCCGACCACAGCCACTGGCTGTAGCGGGCGAAGCCCTCGTTGACCCAGATGTCCTTCCAGCCGTGCACGGAGACGCTGTCGCCGTACCACTGGTGGGCCAGCTCATGGACGACGATGGAGGCGTTGGAGCCGTTCGCGAACGCGGCCGGGCTGTAGAAGGGCCGCGTCTGGGTCTCCAGGGCGTAGCTGGTCTTCACGTTCGGGACGTATCCGCCGAGCGCGTTGAAGGGGTACTTGCCGAAGACGGTCTCCAGCCACTCGGCGACCTCGGTCGTCCGCTCGATGCTGGCCCGCGCCGCCCCCGCGTTGTCGCCGAGGTCCTTGCTGTAGGCGTTGAGGACCGGCAGGCCGCTCTCGGTCTTGTCGGTCGTGATGTCGAACTTGCCGACCGCGAGCGTGGCGAGATAGCTCGCCTGCGGCTTGTTGGAGCGCCAGTTGAAGCGGGTCCAGCCGAGCCGGGAACTCTGCGACTGCAGGACGCCGTTGGAGATCGCCTGGGTGCCGTCGGGCACCGAGACCGAGATGTCGTACGTCGCCTTGTCCAGCGGGTGGTCGTTGGAGGGGAACCACCACGCGGCGGCCTCCGGCTCCTGCGCCGCGACGCCGCCGTCCGGCGTGCGGTGCCAGGCCGTGTAGCCGCCGATCTTCGTCTCGGACGGCTTGCCCGCGTACCGCACGACGACGGTGACCGGTGTGCCCTTGGTGAGGCCGGCGGTCGGGGTGATCTCCAGCTCCTGGTCGCCGGTCTTCTCGAACTTCGCCTTCTTGCCGTTGACCCGTACCTCGGAGACCTTCAGGCCGAAGTCGAGGTTGAAGCGCGAAAGGTTCTGCGTGGTGCGGGCGTTGATCGTCGCCGTGCCTTCGAGGAGGTCGGTCGCGGGCTGGTACTTGAGCCTCAGGTCGTAGTGTGAGACGTCGTAACCGCCGTTGCCGCTGGCCGGGTAATAGGGATCGCCGATGCCCGGGGCCCCGGGGGAGAAGTCCGCGGCCGATGCCGGGATCGCCAGCAGAGCGAGGGAGGCCGCGAGCGCGCCCGGGGCGATGAGTCTGCGGTGCACGTCAAGCTCCAAGTCGTAGGGGCACAAAACGTTTCGTCTTGATCGACGACCCTATTCAGCCCCTCCCGCATGCGTCATGTCCATGGTCCCGACTGTCACACGATCGCCATTCGGCCGACATGTGCCTCGATGTCCCATGCGCCTGTCGCGGTCCGTGCGGCCCTCTGTCGCGCGGCAGTTCACCGGTGTACCTTCCGCGCCATGCCGATACGTGCGCGACGCGCCCGCCTCCTCAGGCGACCGCTGCTGCTGGCGGCCCTGGCCGCCCTGCTGGCCACCCTCATGTCCCCGGGCGCCGCGCAGGCCTCGGGCGCGCCGGACCAGGTGCCCCGCCGCGCGGGCGAGAGCCGGCCCGTGTACTCGTACGAGGACGCCATACGTGAATCCGCCTGGGTCGACACCAGGATCGACGGTGACGCGGACGGCAGGACCGACCGCGTCGCCGTCGACATCATCAGACCCCGCGAAACGGACCGCACCGGCCGCCGCATCCCGGTGATCATGGATGCCAGCCCGTACTACGCGTGCTGCGGGCGGGGCAACGAGAGCCAGAAGAAGACGTACGACGAGAACGGCGACCCGGTCCGCTTCCCGCTCTACTACGACAACTACTTCGTCCCCCGCGGCTATGGCTACGTCGCCGTCGACCTCGCCGGAACCAACCGCTCCGACGGCTGCGTCGACATCGGCGGCCGCTCCGACGTCCAGTCGGCCAAGGCCGTGGTCGACTGGCTGAACGGCCGCGCCCGCGGCTACACCAGCCGCACCGGCGACGAACGCACGCGGGCGTCCTGGAGCAACGGCCGCACCGGGATGATCGGCAAGAGCTACGACGGCACCGTCGCGAACGGCGTGGCCGCCACCGGCGTCAAGGGCCTGAAGACGATCGTGCCGATCGGCGCCATCTCCTCCTGGTACGACTACTACTTCGCCAAGGGCGCCCCGCTCTTCGGCAGCGGCCCCGACGGCCTCGCACGGGCCGTGGAGAGCCCCGAGGCCCGCGCCCGCTGCGGCGCCGTCAAGCAGCGCCTGGTCGACGGCGCGCCCCGCAGCGGCGACTGGACCCGCCTGTGGAGCGAGCGCGATCACGTCCCCGACGCCGGCAAGGTGCGGGCCAGCGTCTTCGCCGTACACGGCATGCAGGACCTGAACGTCCGCATGAAGCACTTCGGCCAGTGGTGGGACGCCCTCGCCGAGCACGGCGTCGACCGCAAGCTCTGGCTCAGCCAGGCCGGCCACGTCGACCCCTTCGACTTCCGCCGCGCGGAGTGGGTACGTACCCTGCACCGCTGGTTCGACCACGAACTCCTCGGCGTCGACAACGGCGTCGACCGCGAACCGATGGCCGACATCGAGCGCGCCCCCGACCGCTGGACCACCGACCGCGTCTGGCCCCCGCGCGGCACGGACACCGTCAAGCTCCGCCCCGCCAAGGGCACTTCACCGGGCGTCGGCACCCTCGGCCCGCGCCCCGGCAAGGGCACCGAGACCTTCACCGACGACCCGAGCCTGAACGAGACCGACTGGGCCGAGCGCGTCCACACCACCACCCCCGCCAAGGCCGGGTTCATCAGCAGGCCGCTCGCCCGTGACCTGCGCCTGTCCGGCTCCTCCACGGTCACGGTCACGGCGACCCCCACCACCCGCACCGCCCACCTCTCCGCCGTCCTCGTCGACCTCGGCCCCGCCACCATCCGGGACTACGCCCACGACGACGAGGGCATCACCACGCTCCCCGAACGCACCTGCTGGGGCGCGAGCACCACCGGCGACAGCGCCTGCTTCAAGGAGACGGAGGCGAAGACCGCCACCGTCGAACACACGATCTTCAGCCGTGGCTGGGCCGACCTCGGCAACTGGGCCGACGCGGACCGCGGCCGGCCGCTCACCCCCGGCAAGCCCCACACCATCACCCTCAACCTCGCCGCGAGCGACCACGTCGTGCCCAAGGGCCACCGCCTCGCACTGATCGTCGCGGGCACCGACAGGCACCTCATCGAACCGCCCGCCGACACGCCGACGCTCACCATCGACCTGGCCCGCACCTGGGCGAAGGTGCCCCTGGTCGGCGGCGCGAAGGCGTTCGCCACCTCCACATCCGTCACCCCCCGCGAGTCCCGTCTCGACGGCGTGGCCCCGCCGCGTCCGCTCAACCCCGTCCCGGGAGGCAGTACTTCATGACACCGCGCATCCGCACCCTGGCGCTGGCCTGCGCCACCGCCGCGCTCGCCGCGCCGCTCCTGACGGCGCCCGCCCAGGCGACGCCGACGCCACCCCGTACCGGCTTCGAGGAAAGCGACGGCGCCCGCTGGACCAGCCAGCCCGAGGAACAGGGGCTCCTGACCACCGTCGACAAGGCGAGCGACCGGGTCTCCGTCTCCCGCATCGGCACCACCAAGCAGAACCGCCCCCTGCAACTGGTCCGCATAGCCGAACGCCCCACCCGCAGCACCGTGTTGCTGATATGCAGCCAGCACGGCGACGAACCCTCGGGCCGCGAGGCCTGCCTGTCGACGGTCCGCGACCTGGCGTACGCGAAGGACAAGAAGACCCGGCGCTTCCTTGAGCGCACCACGCTCCTCGTCGTCCCCACCGCCAACCCGGACGGCCGCGCCGCCGACACCCGCGGCAACTCCGACGGCGTCGACATCAACCGCGACCACATCGCCCTGAAGACCGCCGAGGGCCGCGCCCTGGCCGCCGTGATCCGCGACCGCGAGCCCGACGTCATCTACGACCTGCACGAGTACGGCGCGACCCCCAAGTACTACGACAAGGACCTCTTCGACCTCTGGCCGCGCAACCTCAACACCGACGAGGCGGTGCACACGGAGGCGCAGACCCTCTCGAAGGCGTACGTACGACCGGCCGCCGAGGCCGACGGATACACCACCGGTACCTACGGCATCTGGACCGACCCCGTCACCGGCGAACCCGTCAAGCAGACCGCGGGCGACGGCCAGGAGCGCATCCTGCGCAACGTCTCCGGCATCAAGCACGCGGCGGGCCTGCTCATCGAGAGCCGCGTCGACCCCGTCACCGAGGCCGAGAAGAAGGACGAGGCGCTCAACAACCGCCGCCGCGTGAAGTCCCAAGTCTCCGCACTCGACGGGCTCTTCGACTATTCGGACGAGCGGCGCGCCCGCCTGGAGCGTGCCACCGGCGCGGCCCGCGCCGAGGGCTACCGCGACCACGGTCCGGTCTACCTCGGCGGCGCCGACAACGACCCCGCCGAGCCGTCCGAGGTCATCCAGGACCCGCCCTGCGGCTACCGCCTGGACGCCGCCCAGTACGCCGACATCAAGGACGAACTGGCGCTGCACGGCGTCACGGTGAAGCGCCAGAAGTCCGGTGCCTACGTCCCGCTGCGACAGTCCGCGCGGGCCCTCGTGCCGCTCCTGCTGGACGAACGTGCGCCGTATCACATGGTCACAGCTCGGCCCGACATGAGCTGTTGAAGCGGGGAGATGTGCGTCACATGTGGTAGGGGGTAGCGGGAACAAAGTCTCGACGTATTCGATCGACCCCTTTGAAAGGTGTCACTTGTGACGCAGGATCAGCGACAGGCGGACGACGGGGGAGGGTCCCAGGAAATCATGGCGCCCGCCCCCGACGGCCGGTCCCCCCGCACGGACCGGGTGGTGTTCGGCGTGACCGCCGCCGTCACCCTGGCGTTCGTGGTCTGGGGCGCGGTGGCGACGGACTCGCTCAAGAACGTCACCACGGACATGCTCGACGGCCTGATGCACAACGGCGGTTGGTTCTTCATGCTGACCGCCACGGGCTTCGTGGTCTTCGCGCTCTGGCTGGCCGTCAGCCGGTACGGGAAGATCACCCTCGGCAAGGAGGGGGAGGAACCGGAGTTCCGCACCGTCTCCTGGGTCGCCATGATGTTCAGCGCCGGTATGGGCATCGGCCTGATGTTCTACGGAGTGAGCGAGCCCCTGGCCCACTTCACCGCGCCACCGCCGGGCACCGACCCGGCCGACTCGGCCGCGGCGATGGAGACGTCGATGGCCACCACCCTCTTCCACTGGACGCTCCACCCGTGGGCGATCTACGCGGTCGTGGGTCTCGCCATCGCGTACAGCACCTTCCGGCGCAACCGGCGCCAGACCATCAGCGCCGTCTTCGAACCGCTCATCGGCAAGAAGCACGCCCACGGCGCCTGGGGCCGGGTCATCGACATCCTGGCCATCTTCGCCACGCTCTTCGGCTCGGCCGCCTCGCTCGGCCTCGGCGCCCTGCAGATCGGCAGCGGGATCGAGGTGCTCGACTGGATGGAGGACGCGGGCACCGGGCTGCTCGTCGTGATCATCGCCGTGCTGACCCTGGCCTTCGTGGCGTCCGCCGTCTCCGGTGTGGAGAAGGGCGTCCAGTGGCTGTCCAACATCAACATGGTGCTCGCGCTGCTGCTCGTCGTCTTCGTGTTCATCGCGGGCCCCACGGTCATCATGCTCGACATGCTGCCGACGTCGCTCGGCGCCTACCTCGACGACCTGCCCCAGCTGATCGGCCGCACCGAGGCCTCCAGCGGCAAGGGCGTCGCGGACTGGCTGAGCAGCTGGACGGTCTTCTACTGGGCGTGGTGGATCTCCTGGACGCCCTTCGTCGGCATGTTCATCGCGCGGATCAGCCGCGGCCGTACGATCCGTCAGTTCGTCGGCGGCGTCATCCTGGTGCCCAGCACGGTCAGCCTCATCTGGTTCGCGGTCTTCGGCGGCAGCGCCATGACGGTCGCGGACCGCGGCGGCCTCAAGGACCAGACGACCCCGGAGGCGCAGCTCTTCGGCCTGCTCCACGAGTACCCGATCGCCACCGTCACCAGCCTCCTCGTGATGATCCTCGTGGGCATCTTCTTCGTGTCGGGCGCGGACGCCGCGTCGATCGTCATGGGCACGCTCTCCCAGAAGGGCGCACTCGAGCCGGGCCGGTTCATGGTGATCTTCTGGGGCATGGTGACCGGCGCCGTGGCGGCGATCATGCTGCTGATCGGTGACGGCACGGGCGACGCGCTGACCGGCCTGCGCAACCTCACGATCCTGGTCGCCGCACCCTTCACGCTCGTCATGATCGGAATGTGCGTGTCCCTGATGAGGGACCTGCGCCACGACCCGCTGATCGTGCGCGGCGAGCACGGCACGGAAGCCGTCGAGAAGGCCGTGATCGCGGGCCACGAGCAGTATGACGGCGACTTCGAGATCCGTATCGGCCCCGCCCAGGACGACGAGGGCGACGGCCTGGAGACGGACAACGACCCGGTCAAGACCACCTGACCGCCCCCGGAGGCGGCACGCCCGACGCGTGCCGCCTCCGAATCTGTCATGCCGTGCTCACATCACCCTCCGGGTGGGGATACTCACAGCATGTCTGCCGAGTACGCGACCTTCGGTCTGGCACCGGCCATGCGCGCCGGTGGAGTTCTCGCCAACGGCGACTTCCAAGTGCACCGGGATTTCGTCGACTTCATCGTGAACGGGCGCCCCCTGCTCTTCCAGCTCTCCGACCTCGACGCGGTGTCGCCGCTGGCCGCCGACATCCCGCCCGCCATCTTCACGGCACACGTACGCCGTCTCCTCCTGGAGGCCCAAGCACCGCTGCGCGACGGGCGTTACGTCATCTACGGCTGCCCCGAATGCGAGGACCTGGCCTGCGGCGCGGTCACCGCGGTCATCGAGAAGGCCCCGGACGGCGACGACTTCATCTGGCGCGACTTCGCCTGGCAGACCGCGGAACCGGCCGACCTGGAGCTCAACGGCTACCAAGGCATAGGGCCCTTCCGTTTCCGAGGCACCGAATACCGCGAGGCGCTCGGCCAGTTGCTCGCCGCCGACGAGCCGCAGACCCGCCGCCGGGTCCTGCTGATCGGCGCCCGCGTCGCGCTCCTCGCCAAGCTGGCGGCGGCCCTGCGCACGATCGGCATCGGCGCGGAGATCGCGGCGGACGCGGCGGGCGTCCCACCCGACGAGCTGCGCACCTACGGCGCCGTCGCCTTCGGCCGCACGGTCCCCGACGAGACCAGGAAGTCCGTGCGCGAGGCGTTCGACCGGGCGGGGGCCGAGGTGGCGTACGTCGATGGCCTCGCCCCGATCGTGCCGCTCCTGGTCGCCCAGATCGAGCACGCCCTGGACCGCAGCCCCCAGGAACAGCGCCGCCTCACCGCCCTGGCGGCGTGCCGCGAGGCGGCGCGGCTCGAAGTCACCTCGACGTGCCGGGTCCAACTGATCGCCTACCGCATGGACCGCCTGTCCCGCACCCACGTGCACGAGATCTTCGACGAGGTCCTGGAGCCCGGCGAACACCGCGTCCCCCTGACCCCGAAGGCCACCAAGGGCGACTCCTACGTAGTGGCCCGCACAACAACCAGCGTCCTGGTGACCCCCACCGCCACCCCATAGCCCGCCCGCAGCCGCGAGCGCACCGGATAGGACGGGCACCGACGACGCCCCGCAGCCGCGAGCGAGACGGAGAAGGCTGCACTGACGACGTCCCGCAGCCGCGAGCGCACCGGAGGAAACGTGCACCGACGACGTCCCGCAGCCGCGACGGCGCCGGAGGGGATGCGCACCGACGACGTCCCGCAGCCGCGAGCGCGCCGGAGGGGACGTGGGGGTAGGTGCGCGCGGAGCACAGTGGTGGTCACCAGGGCGCCGAAGCAGCAAAGGCCCCGCGCCAAGATGGCGAGCACGGACCTACCCTCGCGGCCCCGCCTCCAAGGCACCCTGAGGCACGCCCCAGAAGGCCCCGCAGCCGCGACGGCGCCGGAGGGGATGCGCACCGACGACGTCCCGCAGCCGCGAGCGCGCCGGAGGGGACGTGGGGGTAGGTGCGCGCGGAGCACAGTGGTGGTCACCAGGGCGCCGAAGCAGCAAAGGCCCCGCGCCAAGATGGCGAGCACGGACCTACCCCCGCGGCCCCGCCCCCAAGACGACCCGAGGCACGCCCCAGAAGGCCCCGCAGCCGCGACCGCCCCGCAGAGGACGCGCCCTGACGACGTCCCGTAGCCGCGACCGCACCGGAGGGGACGCGCACGGACCTACCCGCCCCCGCCCCACCCAACACCCTCAGGCGCCCGAGCCACGGACGCCCCTGAGGCACAGAAAGACCGAGCACCCCCCACCCGTAGAATCACCCCCCTGATGACCGCAACCCTCGTCGCCAAAGACCTCACCGCCGCCCACGGCGACCGCACCCTCTTCTCCGGCCTGGAGTTGGTCGTCGCCCCCGGCGACGTCATCGGCCTAGTCGGCGCCAACGGCGCGGGCAAGTCCACCCTCCTGAGGCTGCTCGCCGGCCTGGACACCCCGGAAGCGGGAGACCTGAGGCTGTCGCCCTCGTCCGCCGCCGTGGGCCACCTCCCTCAGGAGCCGGACCGCCGCCCCGGCGAGACGATCCGCGCGTTCCTGGCCCGCCGCACCGGCGTCGCCGAAGCCCAGCGGATCATGGACGACGCCACCCAGGCCCTGGTCGACGGCGCACCAGGCGCGGACGACGCCTACGCGGACAGCCTGGAGCGCTGGCTGGCCCTCGGCGGCGCGGACCTCGACGAGCGCGCCGAGGAGGTCACCGCGTCCCTCGGCCTGACCGTCGGCCTGGACCAGGAGATGACGTCCCTGTCCGGAGGCCAGGCGGCCCGTGCCGGCCTCGCCTCCCTCCTCCTCTCCCGCTACGACGTCTTCCTCCTCGACGAGCCGACCAACGACCTCGACCTGGCGGGCCTGGAACGCCTGGAGGGCTTCGTCCGGGGCCTGCGCGCCGGCACGGTCGTCGTCAGCCACGACCGCGAGTTCCTCAGCCGCACCGTCACCAAGGTCCTCGAACTCGACCTGGTCCAGCAGGAAATCAACCTCTACGGCGGCGGTTACGACGCGTACCTGGAGGAGCGCGAGGTGGCCCGCCGCCACGCCCGTGACGAGTACGAGGAGTACGCGGACAAGAAGTCGGCGCTCCAGAGCCGCGCCCAGATGCAGCGCTCCTGGGCGGACAAGGGAGTCAAGAACGCCCGCCGCAAGGCCGCCAAGGCAGGCGGCGGCGACAACGACAAGATCGGCCGGAACTTCCGCAGCGACGCCAGCGAGAAGCAGGCCGCCAAGGCCCGCCAGACCCAGCGCATGATCGAACGCCTCGACGTCGTCGAGGAACCGCGCAAGGAGTGGGAACTCCGCATGGAGATCGCGGCGGCGCCCCGCTCCGGCGCGGTCGTCGCGAGCCTGCGCGACACGGAGGTGCGCCGAGGCGGCTTCACCTTGGGCCCGGTCACCCTCCAGATCGACTGGGCGGACCGCGTGGCGATCACCGGAGCGAACGGCTCGGGCAAGTCGACGCTGCTCGGCGCCCTCCTGGGACGCGTCCCGGTCGACGCGGGCCACGCGACCCTCGGCTCCGGCGTCCTCGTCGGCGAGGTGGACCAGGCCCGCGCGCTGTTCCACGGCGAGGAGTCCCTGCTCGACGCGTTCTGCGCGGCCGTGCCGGACACCGAACCCGCGGAGGTCCGCACGCTCCTGGCCAAGTTCGGCCTGAAGGCGGACCACGTCCTGCGCCCGGCGGCGACGCTCTCACCCGGCGAACGCACCCGCGCGGCCCTCGCCCTGCTCCAGGGCAGAGGCGTCAACCTCCTGGTCCTCGACGAGCCGACCAACCACCTCGACCTGCCCGCGATCGAGCAGCTGGAGTCGGCTCTGGAGGCCTACGAGGGCACGCTCCTGCTGGTCACGCACGACCGCCGCATGCTGGACGCGGTGAGCGTGACGCGCCGCCTGGAGGTGACGGAGGGCAAAGTGACGGAACTGTCACTCTGACCTCCGCCCCTCCCCGGACTCAGCGCCGCTTCGGATCGAGCAGACCGGCCCGCCGCAGCGCCTCGGCCATCGCGTCGTTGGCGGGCGGCGGGCCCTGCCGCTGCGGCTTCTGCCCACGCTGGCCCTGACCACCGCGCTGTCCCTGGCCACCCTGCCCCTGCCGCCGCTGCTGAGGCGGACGCCCGCCGCGCTTCGGCCGCTCCCCACCGGCCTGGCCCGAGGAACCCGAACCCGCGGAACCCGAGGGACTCGCCTCGTCATCGAGCCGCAGCGTCAGCGAGATCCGCTTGCGCGGGATGTCGACATCCATGACCTTCACCTTGACGATGTCGCCGGGCTTGACGACATCCCGCGGATCCTTGACGAAGTTCCTGGACATGGCCGAGACGTGCACCAGACCGTCCTGGTGGACACCGACGTCCACGAACGCCCCGAACGCCGCGACGTTCGTGACGACGCCTTCGAGCACCATCCCGGCGGCCAGATCGGAGATCTTCTCGACGCCGTCCTTGAAGGTGGCCGTCTTGAACGCGGGACGCGGATCGCGCCCGGGCTTCTCCAGCTCCTTCAGGATGTCGGTGACCGTGGGCAGCCCGAAGACGTCGTCCACGAAATCGTCCGGCTTCAGCGAGCGCAGCACAGCCGTGTTCCCGACCAACGAGGAGACCGCGCCGCCCGCCGACTTCACCATCTTGCGCACCACCGGGTACGCCTCCGGGTGCACGCTGGAGGCGTCCAGCGGGTCGTCGCCGCCGCGGATGCGCAGGAAGCCGGCGCACTGCTCGTACGCCTTCGGGCCGAGCCGGGGCACGTCCTTGAGGCCCTTGCGGCTCTTGAACGGGCCGTTCGCGTCGCGGTGGGCCACGATGTTCTCCGCGAGGCCCGCGCCGATACCCGAGACCCGGGCGAGCAGCGGGGCGGAGGCGGTGTTCACGTCCACTCCCACGCCGTTCACACAGTCCTCGACGACGGCGTCGAGCGAACGCGACAGCTTCACTTCCGACAGGTCGTGCTGGTACTGGCCGACGCCGATGGACTTCGGGTCGATCTTCACCAGCTCGGCGAGCGGGTCCTGGAGCCGCCGCGCGATGGAGACCGCGCCGCGGATGGACACGTCGAGGTCCGGCAGCTCCTGCGAGGCGAAGGCCGATGCGGAGTACACGGAGGCGCCCGCCTCGGAGACCATCACCTTGGTGAGGTTCAGCTCCGGGTGCTTCGCGATGAGGTCGGCGGCGAGCTTGTCGGTCTCCCGCGACGCCGTGCCGTTGCCGATGGCGATCAGGTCGACCGCGTGCTCCTTGGCGAGCCTCGCGAGCGTGGCCAGGGACTGGTCCCACTTGTTGGCCGGGACGTGCGGGTGGATCGTGTCGGTGGCGACGACCTTGCCGGTGGCGTCGACGACGGCGACCTTCACACCCGTACGGAAACCGGGGTCGAGGCCCAGCGTCGCGCGCGTACCCGCGGGCGCCGCGAGCAGCAGGTCCCGCAGGTTCGAGGCGAAGACCCGCACCGCCTCGTCCTCGGCGGCCGTGCGCAGCCGCAGCCGCAGGTCGATGCCGAGGTGGACCAGGATGCGGGTCCGCCAGGACCAGCGCACCGTGTCCTGAAGCCACTTGTCGCCGGGGCGGCCGCGGTCGGCGATGCCGAAGCGCTGGGCCACGATCCCCTCGTACGACGAAGGCACCCCCGGCGCGGCGTCGGCCTCCTCGGGCTCGAGGACGAGGTCGAGGACCTCCTCCTTCTCGCCGCGCAGCATGGCGAGGACGCGGTGCGAGGGCAGCTCCGTGAAGGGCTCGGCGAAGTCGAAGTAGTCGGCGAACTTGGCGCCCGCCTCCTCCTTGCCCTCGCGGACCTTCGCGACGAGGCGCCCGCGCACCCACATGCGCTCGCGCAGCTCGCCGATCAGGTCGGCGTCCTCGGAGAAGCGCTCGGCGAGGATCGCGCGCGCTCCGTCAAGGGCGGCCTGCGGGTCCGCGACGCCCTTGTCGGCATCCACGAACGCCGCGGCGGCGGCCTGCGGCTCCACTCCCGGATCGGCGAGGAGACCGTCGGCCAGCGGTTCGAGCCCCGCCTCGCGGGCGATCTGCGCCTTGGTACGCCGCTTCGGCTTGAACGGCAGGTAGATGTCCTCCAGGCGCGCCTTGGTGTCCGCCTCGCGGATCCGCGCCTCCAGCTCGTCGGTGAGCTTGCCCTGCTCACGGACCGAGTCGAGGATCGCGGCGCGCCGGTCCTCCAGCTCACGCAGGTAGCGCAGGCGCTCTTCGAGCGTGCGCAGCTGCGCGTCGTCGAGCATCTCGGTCGCTTCCTTGCGGTAGCGCGCGATGAAGGGCACCGTCGAGCCGCCGTCGAGCAGGTCGACGGCGGCCTTCACCTGCCGCTCCCGCACGCCGAGTTCCTCGGCGATCCTGCCTTCGATGGACGAGGGAGTGGACGTCGTCAAAGCTGCCACGTTCCGGTACCGCCTTCTCACTGAGGTTGCCGGGCAATTGTGGCAGGTGGCGCTGACAGTGGGTGATCAGACCCGGCGGGTGCGGCCCATGCGGCCGGAACCTCGGCCGGCGCTCCGGCCGCCCCGCCCCGCGGAACTGGACGCTCCGCCGAACAGCCGGGCCACCGCCCGGAACGGCAGCGTGACGACGGTGGCGATGGCGCCGGCGATCTGACGCAGTATGTCCGCGATGGCACGGAACATGAGGATTCCCCTTTCGTCTCCCGGCGCGGCCGGGGTGGCGGCCAGGAGACGGACGGGTACCTCGCAGCCGCTGGGCCATGCCGCCGTGCCCGCAGGAGTGCGCCTCAGCCCTTGCCGACCAGATCCGCCGGGAACGCCCCGGCCCGCAGCGCCGCGCCGATGAACGCGCTCCCCAGCTCCGTCAGACGCTCGACACCAGCCGCGCCAAGGTGTGCGTAGGGTGCCCGGTCCAGACGGTCCGTCTCCGCCTCGATGTCCTTGCGCAGCGCCACGCCGGCCTCGGTCAACTCGCCCTCGGAGCCGAGCAGTCCGCGCCCGCGCAGCCGCTCCTCGGCGGCGTCCCACTCCTCCTGGGACCAGCCGCGGCTTTTCAGGACCCACTTCGGGGCGATGCCCTTGCCGGTGGCGGTGTGGGTCACCATCGCCTCCAGGCCGTCGAGTTCGACGCCGAGCAGCACGGTCAGGTGTCCGTCGCCGCGGTGCTCGCGCAGCAGCGTCGCCGCGTGCCAGTACGCGAGGTGCGGCTCCTCGGGGACGGGCAGATCGGCGTGCGCGGAGTACAGGGGACGCGCGGTGCGGGTGCAGGCCTCGGCGGCACGTAGCGCGAGCCCGGCGGCCTCCGCCATCTCCGGTGAGGCGACGGCCTCCTCGCCGAGCAGCCTGCGCAGCGTGGCGTCGACGGCACGCAGGCGCGCGGCGAGGACCTCCTTCGGCGCGGCGGTGCTCCACACCTCGGGGACGTGGGCCGCGACGAGGTCGTGCTTGTAGTTGTAGAAGGCGGCGGTCACGGTGCCCGCGCCGACGGCGCCCAAGGCCGCCGCGCGCACGGCGAAGTTGACGGCGCTGGGATGCGTTATCCCGAGCCCGGCCAGCTCCCGCGTCACGTCCGGCGAGAAGTAGTGCGTCGAGTGCAGGGAGTTCAGGACGTTGTGGCAGCGGCGTCCCGCGCGCGGGTGCGGCGTGGCCGCCGAGGACGAGGTCGTCGAGGGGGTCGTCGAAGAAGTCGTCGAGGAGGACGTCGAAGAGGTCATGGGGGCACGGTACCTACTGGTTGGTATGGCGCTCCTCGGTGGCCGCCGGATGGCAGGAAAGGTGGGGTACTCGTCATTGCGGCCATCCTCCCCGAGGCCAAGAATCGGGGCATGGAGCAACGAACCGTCCTGGTCGTCCTCTTCGACGGCGTCCAGAGCCTCGACGTCACGGGCCCGGTGGAGGTCTTCACGGGCGCGGCGCGCTGCTTCGACGGCGCCGACGGCGGATACGTCGTCCGCACCGCCTCCCTGGACGGCGCCCCCGTGCGGACGTCCAGCGGCCTGACGCTGGTGCCGGACTGCGCGCTGCCCGCCGCCCCGGACGCCCCGGCTCCGGACACGCTGCTCGTCCCCGGTGGCACGGGCACGCGCTCCCCGGACCCGGAGCTGACCGGCTGGCTGCGCGTCCACGGCCCGCGCGCCCGGCGCCTGGTGTCGGTCTGCACCGGTGCCGTCCGGCTCGCGGAGGCGGGCCTCCTGGAGGGCCGCAGGGCGACGACGCACTGGGCGTACTGCGCCAAGCTCGCCGAGGACCATCCCGGCGTCGACGTCGACCCCGACCCGATCTACGTGCGCGACGGCCACGTCGCGACGTCCGCCGGGGTCACCGCGGGGATCGACCTCGCCCTGGCGCTCGTGGAGGAGGACCTGGGCCGCGCGGTGGCGCTGACCGTCGCCCGGCACCTGGTCGTCTTCCTGCGCCGCCCGGGAAACCAGGCGCAGTTCAGCGCCCAGCTCTGCGCCCAGACGGCGCGGCGCGAACCGCTGCGCGACGTCCAGCAGTGGATCACCGAGCATCCGGCGGGCGACCTGTCGGTCGACGCGCTCGCCGCGCGGGCCCGCCTCTCGCCCCGCCACTTCGCCCGCGCCTTCCAGGCCGAGACCGGCCTGACACCGGGCAAGTACGTCGAGCGCGTCCGCGTCGAACACGCCCGCAGGCTCCTGGAGGACACCTCCGACGGGGTGGAGGAGGTGTCACGCGCGTGCGGCTACGGCACACCCGAGGCCATGCGCCGCGCCTTCGTCAAGGCGCTCGGCGCGGCGCCCGCGGAGTACCGCCGCCGCTTCCGCCCCGGCACGGCGCCGACCGGCACGACCACCACGTCCCCCACTCGCCCACACCCATAGGGAAGGGACACACCATGCAGATAGCCATTGCCCTCTACGAACGCTTCACCGCCCTGGACGCCATCGGTCCGTACCAGACGCTGAAGGACCTCCCCGGCGCCGAGACCGTCTTCGTGGCCGAACAGACGGGCCCGGTGCGCGACGAGAGCGGCACCCTCGCGCTCGTCGCCGACAAGTCCTTCGCGGACGTCCCGCGCCCCGACATCGTGGTCGTCCCCGGCGGCCCCGGACAGAGCGACCAGATGGAGAACGAGCAGCTCCTCGGCTGGCTCCGCACCGTCGACGCCACCACGACCTGGACGACCTCGGTGTGCACCGGCTCCCTGGCACTCGCCGCCGCGGGCCTCCTCACGGGCCGCCGCGCCACCTCGCACTGGCTCGCGCTGCCGATGCTGGACCGGCTGGGCGTGCGGTCCACGGGGGAGCGGGTCGTCTTCGACGGGAAGTACGTCACCGGGGCCGGTGTCTCGGCGGGCATCGACATGGGGCTCACGCTGGCCGGCAGGATCGCGGGCGAGGAGCACGCGCAGAGCGTGCAGCTCCTGACCGAGTACGACCCGCAGCCGCCCTACGACGCCGGCTCCCCGGAGAAGGCCCCCGCGCACCTCGTGGCGCGCTTCCGCGACCGCAGCCGCTTCGAGCAGTAGCCGCGAAGAACCGCCTTTCGCGCCGGGCCCTTCGGGAAATAGGGTGCGGGGACACCGAGTGACCCATGAGGACGTGAGGACATGAGGAGCCGAGACATGCCCGGTCGCCCGAGCGCGCGTTGACGTCGTAGGCCCTGACCGGCCTGTCATCGCGTGCTGCCCCTGATACGCGGCACAGCGAGCCCTTCCCCGCCCGCACCGCCCACGCGCCGGGCGGCGGGCCTCGTCGCCTGTGTTCCCAGGGGTCCGTGTGCCGTCCGCTTCCTCCGATGTACCCGCCACGTCCGATGGACGCGACCTGTGGCGGGACAATGACTTCCGCCGGCTCTGGCTGGGCCAGAGCGCCTCCCAGCTGGGTGAACACGCCGGTCTGGTGATCCTGCCGCTCTACGCCGTCCTGACCCTCGACGTCGGCGCCGATCGGCTGGGCGCACTCCGCGCCGTGGGCCAGGCGCCGATCCTGCTGCTCTCGCTCCTCGCCGGCGCGTGGGTGGACAGGTGGCGTACCCGCACCGTGATGGTGTGGGCGGACGCCGGCCGGGCCCTGGCCTTCGGCGCCGCCGCCGTGTCGGCCCTCCTCGGAGGGCTCGGCCTGCCCGCGCTCCTCGCGGTCACCTTCGCCGTCGGCGCGCTGTCCGTCTTCTTCGACGTGGCCTATCAGTCGTCGCTCGTACGGCTGGTGAGACGCGATCAGTTGGTACGGGGCAACAGCGCCCTGGAGGGGAGCCGGTCCGCCGCGCAGATCGGCGGCCCCGCCCTCGGCGGAGCGCTGGTGTCCCTCCTGTCGGTGCCGGTCGCCGCCGTCTCCGGCGCGCTGTTCTTCGCCCTGTCGTTCCTGTCGATCAGACGGGTCCGCCGTGGCGAAGAGATCCCGGAGCGGTCGGCACGTCCTGTCCGGACGGGACGGCGGATCCTTGAGGGCCTCCGCTTCGTCGCCACGAGCCCGCTGCGGACCGTGTGTCTCGCCTCGGCCGCCTTCCAGCTCTTCCTCGCGGCCATGATGACCGCCTACCTGCTCTTCCTCCCGAGGGAACTGCACCTGACGGGGACCGCCGTCGGACTCGTGCTCGCGGCGACGGGGCCGGGCGCGCTCCTCGGCTCGGTGCTGGCCGCACGCCTGCCGGGCCGGTTCGGGCACGGCCCGGTGCTCGTCACTGCGGCCGCGCTCGGCGACGGTGTGCTGCTGTGCGTGCCGGCGCTGCACGGCTCATCGGCGACGACCCTGGCCGTGCTCCTCGCGGTCAACTTCGTGTTCGGAACCTTCGGCCAGTTGGTGAACGTCACGGTGATGGCGGTGCGCCAGGCCCTCACACCCGCCGGGATGCAGGGCCGCGCGGCCGCGACGGTCACCTTCGTCGGCATGGGCATGACCCCGCTCGGCTCCCTGCTCGGCGGGTTCCTCGCGCAGGAGTGGGGGCCGCGCACCGCCCTCCTGGTGACGGCCGCGGGGATGATGCTCTCCCCGGTGCTGATGTCGGCGTCCCCGCTCGCCCGCCTGGGCCCGGTGCTCGACGGCCCGTCGGACGGCGCCGAGCGCCCGCGAAAGCCCGCTCAGTCGGCCTGAACGCGCCAGGTGAAGCGGGGCTGCCTGCGCTCCAGGAAGGCGGCGACCCCCTCGGCGGTCTCGCCGCTGCCACGCGCCTGGTCCCGCCAGTACGCCTCCCGGCCGGTGTGCCCCGCGGCGAACTCCTTGGCCGCCGCCTGCGTCAGCCGGGAGCGCGACGCGAGGGTCCGGGCGAACTCCGCGACCCGCTTGTCGAGGCCGCCCGAGGGCAGCACCTCGTCCACGAGGCCGGCGCGCAGCGCCCGCTCGGCGCCGATCAACTCACCCGAGAAGAGCAGGTACTTGGCGGTGGCCGGCCCCACCAGAGAGACGAGGCGCCGGGTGGACGACGCCGAGTAGACGATCCCGAGCTTGGCCGGAGTGATCCCGAACGAGGCGTCCTCGTCCGCGAAGCGCAGGTCGCACGCCGCGGCCAGCTGGCAGCCGCCACCCACGCAGTAGCCCCGCACCGCGGCGAGCGTCGGCTTGGGGAAGGCCGCGAGCGCCTCCTCGGCCCGGACCGCCAGGTCCTGCGCCGTCTGCGCCGACCCCCGCAGGGAGGAGATGTCCGCGCCCGCGCAGAAGGTGCCGCCCTCGCCGGTGAGCACGACGGTGCGTACGGCCGGATCGGCGGCCAGCTCCGCCAGCAGCGGCGGCACCCGGCGCCACATGTCCTCGGTCATGGCGTTGCGCTTGGCCGGATGGTCGATGACGACGGTGGCGACGCCGTCCGTGACGGTGTGCCTCAGCTGGGGCTCCATGCGCCGGATGCTATCCGCACCCCTCGAACGTACGATCAAGAAGGGGCGCCGAGCGATACGGAGACGCTGATGGCCAGACGCAAGGACCCCAAGTACGTGCGGCCGCGGAACACGACGGCGCAGGCCCAAAGCAAGCGTCTGAGCCGTGGCTTCGGCTGGCTCGCGGTGCTGGGCGTGGTCCTGGCGGTCGCCGGGATCATCGGCCTCGTCTACACCGGTCTCGCCACGCTGACCTCGATGCTGCTCTTCGGCTGGCTCCTGCTGGTCGGCGGCCTGGTCGGCCTGCTGCACGCCGTCCAGTCGCGCGGCAGCAGCTTCTTCTGGCTGGGCGTGGTGGTCGCGGCGCTGAACCTCGCGGCGGGCGTCGTGATCATCCGCCGGCCCGAGGTGGCGGCGGAGGCGCTGACCATGTTCGCGGCGCTGCTCTTCCTCACGGGCGGGGTGTTCCGCCTGGTCGGCAGCCTGGTGGTGCGCGGCCCGCAGTTCGGCTGGACGCTGGTGCAGGGCGCCTTCGGCCTGCTGCTCGGCATCCTCGTCCTCGCCGAATGGCCCAGCAGCAGCCAGTACGTCATCGGCTGCTTCTTCTCCCTGGCGCTGCTCTTCGACGGCCTGGGACTGATCGCCACCGGCATCGGGGGCCGCGGGATCGTCAGCCTCGTACAACCTGAAGAAACCGTGAAGGGCGAACAAGGGGGGCAGGATCAGTCGTACGACTGACGCTGTCATACGCCCCCGATCAAATCGCGTCGATAATCGCTGACTTCTGGTCAGTAGCGCGGTCCGAACCAGTGCCTTCCCAACACTCGATGTGTGGTGACAATCGAGCGCGAGGGCGGCGACCGGACGATGGAGAACGACGGGAGGGGGCCGGGCCCACTTCCCAGCGGTGACGCACGGGTGCCGTACGAAGGGGTGTGGCGCTTCACCGCCCCCTCCGTCGACGCCTCCGTCCCCCAGGCACGGCACGCGGTGCGCGACCTGCTGGCCCGGCAGGGCGTACCGGCATCGGACGAGCTGATCCAAGGGCTGCTGCTCATCGTCTCCGAGCTGGTCACCAACGTGGTGCGCCACGCTGCCCTGCTCTCGCCGATGCTCGCGGTGGAGGTCGCGGTCGGCGCCGAATGGGTGCGTGTCTCGGTCGAGGACAACCACCCCTACCGCCCGACGGCCCTGGAGGCGGACCACGGGCAGACGGGCGGCCGTGGACTCCTCCTCGTCCGCGAGATCACGCGGGAGGCGGGCGGCGCCTGCGAGGTCGAGCACACCGCGAGCGGGGGCAAGGTCATCTGGGCGGCCCTGCCCCTGAAGCCCTGCCCCCGAAGCCCGGCGGCTACCAGCCCGCGGAGGGGCCCGTCAGCTCCCTGATGGCGGGCCGCGCCGCGTCGAGCACAGTCATGAACCAGGCGGAGAACGGCCCCTTCTCGTGCCGGGCCGCCAGCTCCTCGGCCGTCACGAACGCGGTCTCACCGACCTCGGAGGGGTCCGGGCGCAGCGGCGACTGGACCATCCCCACGAAGAGGTGGTTGAACTCCTGCTCCACCAGACCCGAGTCCGGGTCGGGGTGGTTGTAGCGCACGGTGCCCGCCTCGGCGAGCAACGAGGGCGACACCCCCAGCTCCTCGTACGTGCGCCGGGCGGCCGCGGCGAAGGGCGCCTCGCCCGGGTAGGGGTGGCCGCAGCAGGTGTTCGACCAGACGCCGGGGGAGTGGTACTTGCCGAGGGCGCGCTGCTGGAGCAGCAGCCGCCCCCGCTCGTCGAAGAGGAAAACGGAGAACGCCCGGTGCAACTGCCCGGGCGCCTGATGAGCGGAGAGTTTCTCCGCCGTGCCGATCGTCCTGCCGTCCTCGTCGACGAGTTCGAGCAAGATCGCTTCTCCGGTGCCGTTCGACGAGCTGTTCGCCGCGGTGGCAGGTGTGATCGGCATACCCATCCTTCGCTTCGGTCTTCGAGCCTCAAGTCTGCCGTACGTTCCGGACACTCCAGGCACTCCGGGGGCCGCATGTCCCGGCGCGTACCAACGCGCCGGGACATGCCGGCCGGACACCACCCGTGAGGGCGCCCGGAGGGGCCTCAGACCCCGAAAGCGGCCGGATACTTGATCGTGCCCTGTGGCAGCGGCGCGGAATCACCGGACTCGTTCAGGACAAGGGCCATCATGGCCTCGTCGGGAACCTCGAACCCTGGCCTGATCCCGTATCCCGAAGCGGGCTCGAAACCGAACCTCGGGTAGTACGCCGGATGCCCCAGTACGAGGACCAGCCGCTCCCCACGCGCGCGTGCCGCGTCCAGCACCGCACGGACGACGGCCGATCCTGCCCCCGTCCGCTGATGCTCCGGGCGTACGGCGACGGGCGCGAGGGCCAGCGCGGGCGCCCCGCCCACCCGGCAGCGGGTGAGCAGCGCGTACGCGGCGACCGAGCCGTCCGGCGCCTCGGCGACGTACGACAGACCGGGGAGCCAGGCCTCCGGGTCCGCGCGCAGCGCCTCCACGAGGTCGGCCTCCGCCCCGGTCTCGAACGCCGCGCCGTTCACGGCGTGCACGGCGGCCGCGTCGGCGGCGCTCTCCGGCCGGGTCGGCCAGGAGCCGGACGCGACGGGACGCAGGACGTAGCCGGTGTAACCGAACTCCGTCCCGTGCTCACGCCGCATCGCGATCTCCTCGCGCGTGGCGGCGAGGGCCTCGGCCATACCGGGCGAGCCGGGGTCCGCCGCGTCCGCGCGGGCGGCCAGGGGACCGTAGTACTCGTCCCAGTCCGACTCGGGCTGCTGGTGCGTCCCGAGCACGGAGTACCCGGCGGCGGTGGCGGCGCGGGCGTTCTCCTCGCCGGTACGCAGCGTGTAGTGCCGCTCCCAGAAGGCGCGCGCGGCGGCGGACGGCTCGGCGGCCGTCCACTCGCACTCGGTGACGACGAGCGTCCCGCCGGGTGCGAGCAGCCTGCGCCAGGCACGCAGCGCGTTGTCGAAGCCGATGCTGTAGGCCGAGCTCTCGGCCCACACGAGGTCGAACGACCCGTCGGGGTAGGGGAGTTCGGCCATGTCGGCCTTGACGGCGGTGATCGAGCCGGCGAGCCCGCACGCCCGCGCGGACGCCCGGAGCTCGTCGAGGAACGGCTCGTGCAGATCGACGGCCGTCACCTCGGCACCCGCCTCGGCGGCGAGCAGGAGCGCGGCCCGGCCGGGCCCGCAGCCCAGATCCAGCACGCGCGGGCGCTCGGGCAGCGTCCCCGCGAGGGAGAGCAGCCGCCGGGTGGTGTCGTCGGAGCCCGGGCCCTGCCGCGGCAGGCCGTGGTGCAGGGCGAAGAAGGCGTCGGTGATCTCAGTGAGGGAAGCGTTGTCGGTCAACGTGGGGAACCCTTGGGTAAGGGGCCCGCGGACGTGCGAGAAACGTCAGGCGCGAGCCCGGGAAGCGGGGATGCACGTGTCGCCGCGCAGGGCGGCGTCGGCCACGGCAGACATCGACCCACCTCCTCGGATCCCAAAAGTTCGGACGAATATAGCACCGCCGGTCGCGCCGTTCAGTGGCAGAGCTTCGCCTCGTGCTCCGCGTGACCGCTCGGTTCCAGCTGGAAGGTGCAGTGCTCCACGTCGAAGTGGTCGCCCAGGCAGCCCTGGAGTTCGTGGAGCATCTTCTCGTGGCCGATGGAGTCGAGGGTGTCGGAGCCCACGACGACGTGCGCGGAGAGCACGGGCATGCCCGAGGTGATCGTCCAGGCGTGCAGGTCGTGGACGTCCTCGACGCCCGGCAGGTCGAGTATGTGGGCCCGCACCTCCGCCATGTCGACGCCCTTGGGGGCCGACTCCAGGAGGACGTTCAGGGTCTCCTTCAGGAGCTTGACGGTGCGCGGGACGATCATGACGCCGATGACGAGCGAGGCGATGGGGTCCGCCGCCTGCCAGCCGGTGAGCATGATGACGGTCGCCGAGACGATGACCGTGACCGAGCCGAGGGTGTCCGCCACGACTTCCAGGAAGGCGCCGCGCACATTGAGGCTCTCCTTCTGGCCGCGCATCAGCAGGGAGAGCGAGATCATGTTCGCGACCAGACCGAAGGCGCCGAAGAAGACGGCGAGGCCGCCCTGGGTCTCGGCGGGCGTGACGAACCGCTCGATGGCCTCGTACAGGACGTAGCCGCCCACGCCGAGCAGCAGCAGGCAGTTGGCGAGCGCGGCGAGTATCTCGGCGCGGGCGTAGCCGAAGGTGCGGCTCTCGGTGGGCGGTCTGTTCGCGAAGTGGATGGCGAGCAGGGCCATGCCGAGCCCCAGCGCGTCCGTCGCCATGTGCGTGGCGTCCGCGATGAGCGCGAGCGAATCCGCCATGAGGCCGCCCACGATCTGGGCGAACATCACGATGACCGTGATGGCGAGCGCTATCCGGAGCCGCCCCTTGTGGGCCTGGGCCGCCGTCCCCGTCGCCGCTGCCCCGTGTGTGTGTCCGTGATCGTGCCCAGCCCCCATGGAGCCCGCCTCCCGTGTCGGTCGTCGGTCTGCTGTTCGGTCGTCGCGCGACCACAGTGAACTACGGGTGGGGGGTATCTGGCAACGCGGCACTGAACACCGTTGTCATCTCCCTGACCTGCGAAAATGGCAATGATTGCCGTCTGGGGAAGGGGTGAAGGTCAGGGCGCCCCGATGATCGGATGATCAGTCGCGAGGGGCCGGAGCGTGGTGCAGGCGCCAGCCCGCCCACGCCGACTCGACCATCTCGCGCACCCCGCGCCGAGCCGTCCAGCCCAGCTCCTCGGCGGCCCGCCGCGCGTCGGCCACGGCGCGCGGCGCGTCACCGGCGCGCACCGGCTCCACCAGCGCCGGCCGACGGTCACCGCTCACCTCGCCGATGAGGTCGATCAGTTCGCGTACGGAAACGCCTTCGCCGCGGCCGATGTTCACCGTCAGGTCGCCCGTGGCGCCGCCCGTGAGCCGCCGGGCCGCCGCCAGGTGCGCCTCCGCGAGGTCGGACACATGGATGTAGTCGCGTACGCACGTCCCGTCCGGCGTCGGATGGGTGTCGCCGAAGATGCGCGGCGGTTCGTCACGGGTGAGACGGTCGAAGACCATCGGGATCACGTTGTAGACCCCCGTGTCCGCGAGCTCGGGGGCCGCGGCGCCCGCCACATTGAAGTAGCGCAGGCACACCGTCCCCATGCCGTGCGCCCGCCCTGCCGCCCGCACCAGCCACTCCCCGACGAGCTTCGTCTCGCCGTAGGGACTGACGGGCGCGCAGGGCGTGTCCTCCCCGATGAGATCCACGTCCGGCGGGTTGCCGTACACCGCGGCCGACGAGGAGAACACGAACCGCCGCACGCCCGCCTCGGCCACCACCTCCAGCAGCGTCGCCAGGCCGCCCACGTTCTCCCGGTAGTAGCGCAGCGGCTGGGCCATGGACTCCGCGACCTGCTTCCGGGCCGCGAGATGCACCACACCCGTGACGCCGTGTTCGGCGAGGACGCGGCGCAACAACTCGGCGTCGAGCGCCGAACCCCTGATGAGGGGGACGTCCGCGGGCAGCCGCCGGGGCACTCCCGAGGAGATGTCGTCCAGGACGACGACGTCCTCCCCGGCGCCGGCCATGACGCGCGCCACATGTGCCCCGATATATCCGGCCCCGCCGGTGATCAGCCAAGTCATGGGCGCCCACCCTAAGCCAACGCTATGGGGGCAAGCCGGGCGCGATCCGGGCACGGTTTGGAGGGGCGGCCCCCCATCCACCATGATGATCGCGAAGGCCGAGGCCCTCGCAGGCCGCCCTTATCGGGGCGTGAACGGGTGGTGAACGCCCGCTTCTCATCATCCGATAGCCTCTGCCGACGTGCCGCCCGGCCGCTGTGGCCAGGGGCGCCCCCCTTACGCACGTGCCCGGCGCGAGCCGCGCCGGGAATCAAGGAGTGAGTTCGTCTGTCGACCGCCATCCTCACCGGTCAGCCGGTCCCCGGGTCGCCGCTCGAAGGCGATCTGCGGTCCCTCGGCTTCGACGTGCGGGTCGCCTCCGACGCGGCGGACGTCGAGACGCTGCTCGCCGCCGTGCCGGGTGACCAGCGGGTCGCCGTCGTCGACGCGCGCTTCGTCGGTCACGTCCACGCCCTGCGCCTCGGCCTGACCGACCCCCGCTTCGCCGCCTCCGCGGTGCCCGGCGCCGTCACCGCCAAGCCGGAGGCGCGCACGGCCCTCACCCACGCGCTGCGGACGAGCGCCGAGGCCACCGCCCCGCTCCCGGACTCCCTCGCCGCGGCCATGGAGTCCGGCGCGACGGACGTGCACCGCCCCGAGCTCGGCACCCTCGTGGCCACCGTCCCCACCGACCCGCAGACCCGCAACGAAGCGCGCCAGGCCGTCGCCGCCGTCGACGACGAGGCCGTCCGCCTGCGCACCGCGGTCAAGTCGCGGGACGGCTTCTTCACGACGTACTGCATCTCCCCGTACTCCCGCTACATCGCCCGCTGGTGCGCCCGCCGGGGTCTGACCCCGAACCAGGTCACCACCGCCTCGCTGCTCACCGCCCTGATCGCGGCGGGCTGCGCGGCGACCGGGACGCGCGGCGGCTTCGTCGCGGCCGGTCTGCTGCTGATCTTCTCCTTCGTCCTTGACTGCACGGACGGGCAGCTCGCCCGCTACTCCCTGCAGTACTCCACGCTCGGCGCCTGGCTCGACGCGACGTTCGACCGCGCGAAGGAGTACGCCTACTACGCGGGCCTCGCGCTCGGCGCCGCTCGCGGCGGAGACGACGTATGGGCGCTGGCGCTCGGCGCGATGGTGCTCCAGACCTGCCGGCACGTCGTCGACTTCTCCTTCAACGAGGCGAATCACGACGCCACCGCCAACACCAGCCCCACCGCCGCCATCTCCGACAAGCTCGACAGCGTCGGGTGGACGGTCTGGGTGCGCCGGATGATCGTGCTGCCCATCGGTGAGCGCTGGGCGATGATCGCCGTGCTCACCGCGGTCACCACCCCGCGCATCACCCTCGTCGTCCTGCTCATCGGCTGCGCGTTCGCCGCCTGCTACACCACGGCCGGCCGTGTCCTGCGCTCGCTGACCCGCAAGGCCACCCGCACCGACCGGGCCGCCGGAGCCCTCGCGGACCTCGCCGACAACGGCCCGCTGGCCTCGGCCTTCGCCGCGCTCAAGCCCGGGGCCTGGCTGCGCGCCGCCCCCGTGCTCGCCTTCGTCGGCGGTGCCGTGCTCGTCGGCGCGGCGCTGAGCAACCCCTACGGCAGCCCCCTTGTCGTGGCCGCCGCCGCGCTGTACGTCGCCCTGTCCGGCCTCGCCCTGGTCATGCCCCTCAAGGCGCCCCTGGACTGGCTGGTCCCGCCGTTCTTCCGCGCCGCCGAATACGGCACGGTCCTGGTCCTGGCGGCCAAAGCCGATGTGAACGGGGCGCTTCCGGCGGCTTTCGGACTGGTGGCCGCGGTCGCCTACCATCACTACGACACGGTGTACCGCATCAAGGGCGGTACCGGCGCGCCGCCGGCCTGGCTGGTGCGCGCGATCGGCGGCCAGGAGGGCAGGACCCTCGTGGTCGCGCTGGCAGCGGCCCTGCTGTCCGCCACAGATTTCACCGTCGCGCTCACGGCACTCGCCGTGGCCGTGGCACTGGTGGTGCTCGTCGAGAGCATCCACTTCTGGGTGACCGCTCACAAGCGTGGCGCACCCGCCGTACACGATGAAGGAGAACCCGCATGATCGGCCTCGTGCTGGCGGCCGGCGCCGGACGGCGTCTTCGCCCTTACACGGACACCCTGCCCAAGGCCCTGGTGCCCGTCGACGGCGACACGACCATCCTCGACCTGACGCTCGGCAACTTCGCGGAGATCGGTCTGACCGAGGTCGCGATCATCGTCGGCTACAAGAAGGAGGCCGTCTACGAGCGCAAGGCGGCCCTGGAGGCGAAGTACGGCCTCAAGCTGACGCTGATCGACAACGACAAGGCCGAGGAGTGGAACAACGCCTACTCCCTGTGGTGTGGCCGTGACGCCATCAAGCACGACGTGATCCTCGCCAACGGCGACACCGTGCACCCGGTCTCCGTCGAGAAGACGCTGCTCGCCGCCCGCGGCAACGGCCAGAAGATCATCCTCGCCCTCGACACGGTGAAGCAGCTCGCCGACGAGGAGATGAAGGTCATCGTCGACGACGCCAAGGGCGTCCAGCGCATCACCAAGCTGATGGACCCCTCCGAGGCCACCGGTGAGTACATCGGCGTCACCCTCATCGAGGGCTCCGCCGCCGACGAGCTGGCCGATGCCCTGAAGACCACCTTCGAGCGGGACCCCGACCTCTACTACGAGGACGGCTACCAGGAGCTCGTCAACCGCGGCTTCAAGGTCGACGTGGTCCCGATCGGCGACGTCAAGTGGGTCGAGATCGACAACCACGACGACCTCGCCAAGGGCCGGGAGATCGCGTGCCAGTACTGACGAGGCTCATCCCCTCGCCGGTCGTCGTCGACATCCGGCCGGGGGCGATCGACGACCTGGCCGGTGTCCTCGCCGACCAGCGGATCTGCTCGTCGACCGGCAAGCTCGCCATCGCCATCAGCGGTGGCTCCGGCGCGGTCCTGCGCGACCGCCTCAAGCCGTCGCTGCCCGGCGCCGAGTGGTTCGAGGTCGGCGGCGGCACCCTCGATGACGCCATCAAGCTCGCCGACGCCATGAAGAAGGGCCGCTACGACGCGGTCGTCGGCCTCGGCGGCGGCAAGATCATCGACTGTGCCAAGTACGCCGCGGCGCGCGTGGGCCTGCCCCTGGTCGCCGTCGCGACGAACCTGTCGCACGACGGCCTCTGCTCGCCCGTCGCGACCCTCGACAACGACGCGGGCCGCGGCTCGTACGGCGTGCCGAACCCCATCGCGGTCGTCATCGACCTCGATGTGATCCGTGAGGCGCCCGTCCGCTTCGTCCGCTCCGGCATCGGCGACGCCCTCTCCAACATCTCGGCGATCCGGGACTGGGAGCTGGCCGCCCGCGAGCGCGGCGAGGACATAGACGGCCTGGCGGCCGCCATGGCCCGCCAGGCAGGCGAGGCCGTCCTGCGCCACCCCGGCGGGGTCGGCGACGACGGCTTCCTCCAGGTCCTCGCCGAAGGCCTGGTCCTCACCGGCATCGCGATGTCCGTGTCGGGCGACTCCCGCCCGGCGTCCGGCGCCTGCCACGAGATCAACCACGCCTTCGACCTCCTCTACCCCAAGCGCGCCGCCAGCCACGGCGAGCAGTGCGGCCTCGGCGCGGCCTTCGCGATGCACCTGCGCGGTGCCCGCGAGGAGTCCGCGTACATGGCCTCGGTGCTGCGCCGCCACGGCCTGCCCGTGCTGCCGGAGGAGATCGGCTTCACCGTGGAAGAGTTCGTGAAGGTCGTGGAGTTCGCTCCGCAGACCCGCCCGGGCCGCTACACGATCCTGGAACACCTCGACCTGTCCACCGACCAGATCAGGGACGCATACGCCGACTATGCAAAAGCCATCGGTAGCTGAGCTCCGCCCGGTCGTTCACCCCCCGGGGGTGAAGGACCGGCGCAGCGGCGAACACTGGGCCGGCCGGCTCTACATGCGCGAGGTCTCCCTGCGCATCGACCGGCACCTGGTGAACACGCGGGTCACGCCCAACCAGCTGACCTACGTGATGACCGTCGCCGGCGCCCTCGCCGCCCCTGCCCTGCTGGTGCCGGGGATCACGGGCGCCGTGCTCGGCGTGCTCGCGGTCCAGCTCTACCTGCTGCTCGACTGCGTGGACGGTGAGATCGCCCGCTGGAAGAAGCAGTACTCGATGGCGGGCGTCTACCTCGACCGGGTCGCCGCCTACCTGTGCGACGCCGCGGTCCTGGTCGGCTTCGGCCTGCGCGCCGCCGACCTGTGGGGCAGCGGCCGCATCGACTGGCTGTGGGCCTTCCTCGGCACCCTGGCCGCCCTCGGCGCGATCCTGATCAAGGCCGAGACCGACCTCGTCGGTGTCGCCCGCCACCAGACGGGCAAGGAGCCGGTCAAGGAGTCGGCGTCCGAGCCGCGCTCCTCCGGGATGGCGCTGGCCCGCAAGGCGGCCGCCGCGCTGAAGTTCCACCGGTTGATCCTCGGCGTCGAGGCGTCCCTGCTGATCCTGGTCCTCGCGATCGTGGACCAGGCCCGCGGCGACCTGTTCTTCTCGCGCGTCGGGGTCGCGGTCCTCGCGGGCATCGCGATGCTCCAGACCCTGCTCCACCTCGTGTCCATCCTCGTATCGAGCAGGTTGAAGTGAACACCCCGGCACAAGAGCTGACCGTCGGCGCCGTCATCATCACGATGGGCAACCGGCCGCAGGAGCTGCGCGCCCTCCTCGACTCGGTCGCCAAGCAGGACGGCGAGCGGGTCGAGGTGGTCGTGGTCGGCAACGGCGCCCCGGTGCCGGACGTCCCCGAAGGCGTCCGCACCGTCGAGCTCCCCGAGAACCTCGGCATCCCCGGCGGCCGCAACGTCGGCATCGAGGCCTTCGGCCCCGGCGGCACCGACGTCGACATCCTGCTCTTCCTGGACGACGACGGCCTGCTGGCCCACACGGACACGGCCCAGCTGTGCCGCGAGGCCTTCGCGGCCGACCCGGAGCTCGGCATCATCAGCTTCCGCATCGCGGACCCGGACACGGGCGTCACCCAGCGGCGCCACGTGCCGCGGCTGCGGGCCTCCGACCCGATGCGCTCCTCGCGCGTGACGACCTTCCTCGGCGGCGCCAACGCGGTGCGCACGAAGGTCATCGCCGAGGTCGGCCCGCTGCCCGGCGAGTTCTTCTACGCCCACGAGGAGACCGACCTCGCCTGGCGCGCGCTGAACGCCGGCTGGATGATCGACTACCGGTCCGACATGGTGCTCCTGCACCCGACGACCGCCCCCTCCCGGCACGCGGTCTACCACCGCATGGTGGCCCGCAACCGCGTCTGGCTGGCCCGCCGCAACCTCCCCGCCCTGCTGGTCCCGGTCTACCTGGGCGTCTGGCTGCTGCTCACCCTCGCCCGACGCCCCTCGGGCCCGGCCCTGAAGGCCTGGTTCGGCGGCTTCAAGGAGGGCTGGACGACGCCGTGCGGCCCGCGTACTCCCATGAAGTGGCGTACGGTGTGGCGGCTGACGCGACTGGGCCGACCTCCTGTCATCTGACAAGCTCGGATCTGAGAGCATCTGGGCCATACCCCGGTCCCTGGCCCATGCCTACGCCCGACCGGCTGCGCATCTGAAGACGAAAGTTTCCACTCGTGAGTGAGACAACGCATGACGGCGGAGTCGCGGTGACAGCATCCCCGTCGACACCGCCGCCCGATGACGGGCTCTCCCGCGCCGAACTCGCCGCCAAGTACGGTCTGACCGTCAGCGGCGCACGGCCCGGACTTTTCGAGTACGTCCGCCAGCTCTGGGGACGGCGCCACTTCATCCTCGCCTTCTCCCAGGCGAAGCTGACCGCGCAGTACAGCCAGGCGAAGCTCGGCCAGCTGTGGCAGGTCGCGACGCCGCTCCTGAACGCGCTCGTCTACTTCCTGATCTTCGGCCTGATCCTGGAGGCCGACCGGGGCTTCGAGCGCGACGTCTACATCCCGTTCCTCGTGACGGGCGTCTTCGTCTTCACCTTCACGCAGAGCTCGGTGATGGCGGGCGTCCGGTCGATCTCGGGCAACCTCGGCCTGGTGCGCGCGCTGCACTTCCCGCGCGCCTCGCTGCCGGTCTCGTTCTCCCTCCAGCAGCTCCAGCAGCTGCTGTTCTCGATGATCGTGCTGTTCGTCATCACGATCGGCTTCGGCCACTATCCCCGGCTGTCGTGGCTGCTGATCATCCCGGTCCTGGCGCTGCAGTTCCTCTTCAACACCGGCCTCGCGATGATCATGGCCAGGCTGGGCAGCAAGACCCCCGACCTCGCGCAGCTGATGCCGTTCGTGATGCGTACGTGGATGTACGCGTCCGGCGTGATGTTCTCCATCCCCGTCATGCTGGAGGGCAAGCCCGCCTGGATCGCGGACGTGCTCCAGTGGAACCCGGCGGCCATCTACATGGACCTGATGCGCTTCGCGCTCATCGACGGCTACGGCAACGACTACCTGCCCAACCACGTCTGGGCGGTCGCACTCGGCTGGGCCGTGCTGCTCGCCGTCGGCGGCTTCGTGTACTTCTGGAAGGCTGAGGAGCGGTACGGCCGTGGCTGACGACAAGAGCGCCGACAAGAGTGCCGCGGACAGCGCCGGCAAGAACTTCGACAAGGGGCACATCCCCACCGTCATCGCCGACGAGCTGCACATCGTCTACCGCGTCAACGGCGCGAAGACGGGCAAGGGCAGCGCCACCTCCGCGCTGAGCCGCATCCTCCGGCGCGGCGAGGAGCGCGGTGTGCGCAAGGTGCACGCCGTGCGCGGCGTCAGCTTCACCGCCTACCGCGGCGAGGCCATCGGCCTGATCGGTTCGAACGGCTCGGGCAAGTCCACCCTGCTGCGCGCCATCGCGGGCCTGCTCCCCGCCGAGCAGGGCAAGGTCTACACCGACGGCCAGCCCTCCCTGCTCGGTGTGAACGCGGCCCTGATGAACGACCTGACAGGTGAGCGCAACGTCATCCTCGGCGGACTCGCGATGGGCATGTCCCGCGAGCAGATCAAGGAGCGCTACCAGGAGATCGTCGACTTCTCCGGGATCAACGAGAAGGGCGACTTCATCACCCTGCCGATGCGGACCTACTCCTCCGGTATGGCGGCCCGCCTGCGGTTCTCCATCGCGGCGGCCAAGGACCACGACGTCCTGATGATCGACGAGGCCCTGGCCACCGGCGACCGCAAGTTCCAGAAGCGCTCCGAGGCCCGCATCCGGGAGCTGCGCAAGGAGGCCGGCACGGTCTTCCTCGTCAGCCACAACAACAAGTCCATCCGTGACACCTGCGACCGCGTGCTCTGGCTGGAGCGCGGCGAGCTGCGCATGGACGGCCCGACCGACGAGGTCATCAAGGAGTACGAGAAGTTCACGGGCAAGTAGTCCGTTTGCGCCATCGCGGACGTACTCGTTCGGCGGCAGGGCCCCGCAGGGATCTTCCCGGCGGGGCCCTGCCGTGTCTCCGGTCCCGCCGCGCCCCACCCGGCTCCCAACTCGTCGGCGTACGGGGAAGGTTGACGCCAATCGGTGTGCTGTTGTGATGTGCCGAACACCCCGACGATGCGTGCGGGGTTGTACAACGTAAGCTGTACCGGTGCTGATTCGCGGCAAGTGGGGCGATATCGCGCGGCGCCCCGGCCGGGCCACGGCCCGTCTCGGCCAGGGCTGGGCGGCGTGTCCGAAATAGGATGTATTGGGTCGGCAGTGTAGAACGGGAGATGTGACGGCAATGGCTACGGAAGATCTCCGGCTCCGCGATGCGTCCGCCGTCCTCGACAAGGCCGCGCACGAGAACTTCCCCGTGGCCCCCTTCTTCCTGCCCCGTGCCTGGCGCGAGGAGCTCATGGCCGTCTACGGCGTCGTGCGGCTCATCGACGACATCGGCGACGGCGACCTCGCCCCCGCAGCCGGTCACGCCCGCTGCCTCGGTGTGGACCCGGCCGACGCCCGCGACCCGCTGCGGATGCTCGACGCCGTCGAGGCCGACCTGGGCACGGTCTTCGCGGGTGGCGTCGCGGGCCATCCGCTGGTGCGGGCGCTGGGACCGGCGGCCGAGCGCGGTGTCCTCACCCCCGGCCCCTTCCTCGACCTGATCGCGGCCAACCGCCAGGACCAGCACGTCTCCCGCTACGAGACGTACGACGACCTCGTGGCGTACTGCGCGCTCTCGGCGAACCCCATCGGCCGCCTGGTCCTCGCCATCACCGGCACCGAGACCCCCGAACGCCTCCGCCGCTCGGACGCCGTCTGCACCGGCCTCCAGATCGTCGAGCACATCCAGGACGTCGCCGAGGACCTGCGACGCGACCGCATCTACCTGCCCATCGAGGACATGTCGCTCTTCCACGTCAGCGAGGCCGACCTGGCCGCGCCCACAGCAGGCGCATCGGTGCGCGCACTGGTCGCATACGAAACGGAACGCGCCCGCGGCCTCCTGAATGAAGGCACCCCCCTGGTGGGTAGCGTCCACGGCAGGCTGAAGCTGCTGCTGGCCGGTTTCGTGGCAGGGGGGAGGGCGGCCGTCCAGGCGATCTCCGCCGCCGGACACGACGTACTTCCCGGTCCGCCCAAGCCCACCAGGCCCCGCCTGTTGCGCGAGGCGGGGGCGGTTCTGCGAGGAGAGGGGTGAGCCGGGAGGTGGAGCCGGACCAGCACGTGTCCGCGCCGGTACTCGCCGCGTACAGCTACTGCGAGACCGTCACCGGACAGCAGGCGCGGAACTTCGCGTACGGCATCAGGCTGCTGCCGGCGCCCAAGCGGCGCGCCATGTCCGCGCTGTACGCCCTCTCCCGCCGCGTCGACGACATCGGCGACGGAGCGCTCGCGCCGCAGGTCAAGGCGGAGCGGCTCGACGAAACGCGCCGACTCCTCGCCCGGATCCGCGAGGACGCCGTGGGCGAGGACGACACCGACCCGGTGGCGGTCGCCCTCGCGCACGCCGCCACGCACTTCCCCATCCCGATGGGCGGCCTCGACGAACTCATCGACGGCGTTCTGATGGACGTACGCGGCGAGACGTACGAGACCTGGGAGGACCTGCAGGCGTACTGCCGCTGCGTCGCCGGGGCGATCGGGCGGCTCTCCCTCGGCGTGTTCGGTACGGAACGGGGGGCGCTCCATGCCGAGCGCGCGCCGGAGTATGCCAACACGCTCGGCCTCGCGCTCCAACTCACCAACATTCTCAGGGACGTTCGCGAGGACGCCGAGGGCGGGCGGACCTATCTGCCCGCCGAGGACCTCGCGAAATTCGGCTGCTCCGCCGGGTTCTCCGGCTCCGAGCCGCCCGCCGGATCCGACTTCGCGGGCCTCGTCCACTTCGAGGTCCGCCGCGCCCGCGCCCTGTTCGCCGAGGGCTACCGGCTGCTTCCCATGCTGGACCGGCGCAGCGGTGCCTGCGTCGCCGCCATGGCCGGCATCTACCGCCGCCTCCTCGACCGCATCGAGCGGGAACCGGAGGCCGTCCTGCGCGGCCGCGTCTCACTGCCGGGCCACGAGAAGGCGTACGTCGCCGTGCGCGGCCTGTCCGGTCTCGACGCGCGGAACGTCTCACGGCAGACCGTCAGGAGGCGTGCGTGACGCGCGACCGGAGTGGTCGTGGGGGAGCAGGGACGACCCTCGCGAACCGATGGGCAACCCTCCGCTCCAAGGTCGCGTCCCTGACTGCAACGGCCGAAAAGGAGGGTGCGTGAAGAGCGACGACATGCGGCCCGAGGGGCTGACCGCGGACGCCGAAGGCCGCCCTGGTGGGGCGGCCGCCGTGGTGATCGGCGGCGGACTCGCCGGTGTCACCGCCGCGCTCTCGCTGGCCGACGCCGGGCTGCGCGTGACGCTGCTCGAAGGGCGGCCGCGCCTTGGCGGACTCGCGTTCTCCTTCCGGCGCGGCGAGCTGACCGTCGACAACGGCCAGCACGTCTACCTGCGCTGCTGCAACGCCTACCGGTGGTTCCTCGACCGCGTGGGAGGCGCGCACCTCGCCCCCTTGCAGGAACGTCTCGACGTGCCCGTGCTCGACGCCGACCGGGGCCGGCTCGGACGGCTGCGGCGCACCGCGCTGCCCGTGCCGCTGCACCTGGCGGCGAGCCTCGCCACCTATCCCCATCTGTCGGTCGCCGAACGCGCCCAGGTGGGGCGCGCGGCGCTCGCCCTCAAGGGGCTCGATCCGGCCGATCCCGTGCTCGACGGCCAGGACTTCGGCAGCTGGCTGGCCGCGCACGGCCAGTCGCCGCGCGCCATCGAGGCACTGTGGGACCTCGTGGGAGTCGCCACGCTCAACGCCGTCGCGGGCGACGCCTCGCTCGGACTCGCGGCGATGGTGTTCAAGACCGGGCTGCTCTCCGACCCGGGCGCCGCCGACATCGGCTGGTCCCGGGTGCCCCTCGGCGAACTGCACGACACGCTGGCCCGCAAGGCGCTCGACGCCGCGGGCGTGCGCACCGAACTGAGGGCGCGGGTCACCTCCATCTCCCGTACGGGGAACGGCGGTTGGCGCGTGGACGTGCCCGGCGAGGCCATCGACGCCGACACCGTCGTCCTCGCCGTGCCGCAGCACGAGGCGCACGACCTGCTCCCGGACGGCGCGCTCGACCAGCCCGACCGGCTCCTCGACATCGACAACGCGCCGATCCTCAACGTCCACGTCGTCTACGACAGAAAGGTGCTGAAGCGGCCGTTCTTCGCCGCCCTCGGCACGCCCGTCCAGTGGGTCTTCGACCGGACCGAGGCGTCCGGCCTCACCGAGGGGCAGTACCTCGCCCTCTCCCAGTCCGCCGCGCACGACGAGATCGACGCGCCCGTCGCCGCGCTGCGCGAACGCTACCTCCCCGAGCTCGAGCGGCTGCTGCCCGCCGCGCACGGCGCCGAGGTGCGGGACTTCTTCGTGACCCGCGAGCGCACGGCCACCTTCGCACCCACCCCCGGCGTCGGCCGGCTGCGGCCCGGCGCCCGCACCAAGGCGCGCGGCCTCTACCTCGCGGGCGCGTGGACCGCCACCGGCTGGCCCGCGACCATGGAAAGCGCCGTACGCAGCGGCATCAGCGCGGCCGAAGCCGCCCTCTCCGCCCTCGACCGCCCCCGTGATCACCTCTTCGCATTCGAGGAGGCGGCGGCGTGAAGCTCGACTTCCTGGGGTCAGGTCCCCAGCGAACCCGCACCGGAACAACCGGGACAACCGGAACAAGAGGAGAAACTGTGCCGACTGTGCCCTCGGCCGAAACGGCTGCCGACACGGTGGACGTGACCTCACTGCTCGAACGCGGAAGGACCCTGGCCACCCCGGTGCTGCGGGCCGCGGTGGACCGCCTCGCGCCTCCCATGGACACCGTCGCCGCCTACCACTTCGGATGGATCGACGCCGCCGGTAACCCGTCCGACGGCGACGGCGGCAAGGCCGTGCGCCCCGCGCTCGCCCTGCTCTCCGCCGAGGCCGCGGGCGCGGCCCCCGAGGTCGGCGTCCCCGGGGCCGTCGCCGTCGAGCTCGTGCACAACTTCTCGCTGCTGCACGACGACCTGATGGATGGTGACGAGCAGCGCCGCCACCGCGACACCGTGTGGAAGGTGCACGGCCCCGCACAGGCCATCCTCGTCGGCGACGCCCTCTTCGCGCTCGCCAACGAGGTGCTCCTGGAGATCGGCACCGTCGAGGCGGGCCGCGCCACGCGCCGCCTCACCACCGCCACGCGCGCCCTGATCGACGGCCAGGCGCAGGACATCTCCTACGAGCACCGCGAGCGGGTCACCGTCGAGGAGTGCCTGGAGATGGAGGGCAACAAGACCGGCGCCCTGCTCGCCTGCGCCGTCTCCATCGGCGCCGTACTCGGCGGCGCGGACGACCGCACCGCCGACACCCTGGAGAAGTACGGCTACCACCTCGGCCTCGCCTTCCAGGCCGTCGACGACCTGCTCGGCATCTGGGGCGACCCGGACGCCACCGGGAAGCAGACGTGGAGCGATCTGCGTCAGCGCAAGAAGTCCCTGCCCGTCGTCGCCGCGCTCGCCGCGGGCGGCCCCGCCTCCGAGCGCCTCGGCGACCTGCTCGCCGCCGACGCCAAGAGCAACGACTTCGACAGCTTCTCCGAGGAGGAGTTCGCCGCGCGCGCCGCCCTGATCGAGGAGGCCGGGGGACGCGCGTGGACCGCCGAGGAGGCCCGGCGCCAGCACGCCATCGCCATCGGGGCGCTGGACACCGTCCAGATGCCGGACCGGGTCCGGGCGCAGCTCGTCGCGCTCGCCGACTTCGTCGTCGTACGAAAGAGATGATCACTATCGCCCGTATATGACTCGCAGTCGCCGGCCGGCGCCCAGCGCGTCGGCCGACGGCGGACCCAGAGCAGAGGAACCGACTGCACGAAGGGGAAGCCATGACAGCGACGACCGACGGAAGCACCGGAGCGGTGACGCCCCGCGCAGCCTCGGCCAGCCAGCCCGCCCACACGACCGCCACGACCACCACGGCGACAGACACCCGTGACATCGCCGCGCGCGCCATACAACGTTCCACCGAATTCCTGCTCTCCCGGCAGGACGCCGAAGGATGGTGGAAAGGCGACCTCGAGACCAATGTGACGATGGACGCCGAGGACCTCCTCCTGCGGCAGTTCCTCGGCATCAGGGACGAGGAGACCACCCGCGCCGCCGCGCTCTTCATCCGCGGCGAACAGCGCGAGGACGGCACCTGGGCCACCTTCTTCGGCGGCCCCGGCGAACTCTCCACCACCATCGAGGCGTACGTCGCGCTGCGCCTGGCCGGGGACCGGCCCGACGAGGCGCACATGGCCAAGGCCGCCGCCTGGATCCGGGAGCAGGGCGGCATCGCCGCGAGCCGGGTCTTCACCCGCATCTGGCTCGCCCTGTTCGGCTGGTGGAAGTGGGACGACCTGCCCGAACTCCCGCCGGAGCTCATCTACTTCCCGAAGTGGGTCCCGCTCAACATCTACGACTTCGGCTGCTGGGCCCGGCAGACCATAGTGCCTCTCACCATCGTCTCCGCCAAGCGGCCCGTGCGCCCCGCGCCCTTCGCACTGGACGAGCTGCACCGGGACGCATGCGATCCGAACCCGGTCAAGCCGGCTGCCCCGGTGACGAGTTGGGACGGCGTCTTCCAGCGGCTCGACAAGGCGCTGCACGCCTACCACAAGGTCGCGCCCCGCCGGCTGCGCAAGGCCGCGATGGACAGCGCCGCCCGCTGGATCATCGAGCGGCAGGAGAACGACGGCTGCTGGGGCGGCATCCAGCCGCCCGCCGTCTACTCGATCATCGCGCTGCACCTGCTCGGCTACGACCTCGGGCATCCGATCCTGAAGGCCGGGCTCGCCTCCTTGGACCGGTTCGCCGTCTGGCGCGAGGACGGCGCCCGGATGATCGAGGCCTGCCAGTCGCCCGTCTGGGACACCTGCCTGGCCACCATCGCCCTCGCGGACGCCGGACTGCCCGCCGATCACCCGCAGTTGGTCAAGGCCGCCGACTGGATGCTGGGCGAGCAGGTCGTACGGCCCGGCGACTGGTCGGTGCGCAGGCCCGAACTGACCCCGGGCGGCTGGGCGTTCGAGTTCCACAACGACAACTACCCCGACATCGACGACACCGCCGAGGTCGCCCTCGCGCTGCGCCGGGTCGCGCACCCGGACCAGGAGCGCGTGGAGAAGGCGATCGAGCGCGGAGTGCGCTGGAACCTCGGCATGCAGTCCAAGAACGGCGCCTGGGGAGCCTTCGACGTCGACAACACCAGCCCGTTCCCCAACCGGCTGCCGTTCTGCGACTTCGGCGAGGTCATCGACCCGCCCTCCGCCGACGTCACCGGGCACGTCGTGGAGATGCTCGCCGTCGAGGGCAGATCCCACGACCCGCGCACCCGGCGCGGCATCGCGTGGCTGCTCGCCGAACAGGAGCCCAGCGGCGCCTGGTTCGGGCGCTGGGGCGTCAACTACCTGTACGGAACAGGGTCGGTGGTGCCCGCGCTGATCACGGCCGGGCTGCCCGCCGCGCACCCCGCGATCCGCCGCGCCGTGCGCTGGCTGGAGTCCGTACAGAACGACGACGGCGGCTGGGGCGAGGACCTGCGCTCCTACCGCGACCGGGGCTGGGTCGGCCACGGCACCTCGACGGCCTCGCAGACCGCGTGGGCGCTGCTCGCCCTCCTCTCGGCGGGGGAGCGCGAGGC